>CACZHP010000001.1 GCA_902780935.1 uncultured Bacteroidia bacterium
CCGATACCACCTTCCACGCCGGAATCGTGGTTCCGAAATACACCAACCTGAAGTTCGCCGCCACGGAGTCCAGGGACGGAAAGACCATCCATGACAACTCCACATGGCTCACTGATCTCCCTTACTACCGTTCCTCCGCCGCTTACCTGATGCTTGCCGAGGCTTACGCCCAGCAGGGTAACACCTCTGCCGCCAAGTCCGCTCTTGACAAGCTTCTCGCAGCCCGTACAAAGGCCGGCCAGCCCGCTATGACCAGCACAGGTAGCCTTGACGACGTGAAACTCCAGTGGAGAATCGAGTTCTGGGGTGAAGGCGACTGGAGCTTCCTGAACGCTAAGCGTTGGGGAGACATCGCTAACTACCGCAAGGGTTCCAATCACTGGACCAAGAGCGCGAATCCTACTCTTATCTGGGAAATCCCTGAGGAAGAGACTATCGGAAATCCTAACTGGAATTAGTAACACTAATCCATGAATAAATGGGGGGCGGATTCTGGTGAATCCGTCCCCTTTTTTCTATATTTGTCAAGAATAGGTTCGCCGGAACGTTATGGTGAAATATCATATTACTATACTCCTTCTGCTGTCCCTAGGCCTGATGACCGCTTGCCAAGGCGATCCTCCTTCGCCTTTTTCTCCTGAAGAAGTCATCACTTCCTATTCCGACGACGGAAGTACGGTCGATCTCATGAGACTCTCGCGGCTCAACCTCGCCCTGGCGGAGACAGGCCAGCTAGCCGATAAGGTATTTCATTACACGCAAGCTGGTTCTGACGGTATTCTCGTCCCTTGGAACATGACCGCCGAGGCGGGAGAGCGCTTGAGTGACGCCTATTGGTCAATGGGACATGTCGCATATTCCCAGAGGATGGCTTTCGAGGCGAACGTGATGGACGAACGGGATGTGAACCCTCGGATGGTAAAACGACTGATAGAGACCAATCTGGTGTTCGGAGCATATCCTGTCGCCCGGAAATATATCGACATCCTCGGAAAGGAAAAAGGGTGGAAGAAAGTCGCCGAAGAATACCGTCACTTTCTCAATGATGACGCTGCCATAGAGGCCGATCCGGTACTTGGTCAGAAGCGTAAATGCGTCCCCGAGAAGGACTTCATCTCGTTGGTGCGGGGCATTGATGAGGATTTGAAGGATATCATCCGGTTCAATCCGGGTTATCACAAGGCGATAGAATATCTTGGGGTTATTTACTTGCTTGACTGCGAGATGGATAAGTTCAAGGAGATGCTCGACGAGTTTTATGGAACGGAGGCTTTGCCGGAGCTCCCCGCCTCTTTCGCCGAGGCCGCCTGCATGCTCTCGGAGATCGACCGGGGATATTGGAAGAAGGTGGGGGTCTCCTCGGAACTGTTCAAAAAATATAATGATTTCAAGTCCAGGCTGGAAAATGGCCTGACGCCAGACAAGTACAAAGACACCTTTTGGTATTACATAATGAGAGTGAATAACCAATGAGAAAGGTAGCGTCGCTGTTTTCAATAATGGCCTTGATAGCGGCCTCATGTGTCCCGAAGGTGGAAGTTCCCGCCCCCGGGGCGGCTGAGGCAGCGATATTCCCCGACTACAAGAATGTCACTGTACCTCCGAATATCGCCCCGTTGAATTTTTCGATTGAAAAAGGGACAAAAGGTGTCGCCATACTCGAAAACGCCGGAAAGAAACTGATCCTGAAAGCCCAAAAAGGCGAGTTCAACATACCGGAGGACAGTTGGAGAGAAATCGCTATTCCCGGTTCGGAAATAATTGTGACTGTGGGTGTTAAAGAGGGCGGCAAATATGTGTCTAGAAAGCCGTTCACGATCTTCGTCTCAGAAGACAAGATCGACCCCTACGTAGCCTACCGCTTGATAGACCCAGGTTATGAGACCTGGAACAAATTGGGATTGTACCAGCGTTGTCTCGAGGATTTCACGGAAACTCCGATCATGACGAACGAGAAGACAGACCGCAACTGCATGAACTGCCACTCGTTCAAAAACAGGGATCCGGGGACGATGATGTTCCATATGAGAGCCCGCAACGGCGGCACTTTTGTCTGGAAGGACGGCTCCATTGAGAAGCTCAACACGAAGACTCCCCAGACTATCTCAGCCCTGGTTTATCCATATTGGCATCCCTCCGGAAAATACATTGCTTTCTCAGTCAACGATATAGCACAGTTCTTCCACTCCACGAACCCGAATCGGATCGAAGTGTATGACTACAAGTCGGACGTGGTGGTTTACGACGTTGACAACCATCAGGTGTCTTCTTCTCCCATGCTTATGGACTCGACCCGGATGGAGACCTTTCCCTCTTTCTCCCCTGACGGGAATACCCTCTACTATTGCTCCACAAAACAGACTGACATGCCTCAAGGTTATAAAGATGTCAGATACAGCATCTGTTCTATGCCTTTTAATCCGGAGACCTTCTCTTTCGGCGATAAGGTCGACACCGTTTACAATGCGGCCAGGACCGGCATGGATGCCACATTTCCGAGAGTGTCTCCCGACGGCAGGTTCCTTCTTTTCGCCGAGACAGCTTACGGATGCTTCGCCATCTGGCACAAGGATGCGGAATTGAGGATGATTGACCTTAAAGACGGCTCCTTCCACACCCTGGACGAGGTAAACGGTCCGGATGCTGACAGCTACCATTCCTGGAGCGGCAACAGCCGGTGGATCATCTGGGCAAGCCGCAGGCTGGACGGCCTGTATTCACGCCTATTCATCGCCCACATCGACGAGGAAGGAAAGGCATCCAAACCTTTTTTGATGCCGCAAAAGAGCGTCAGTCATGACAAAGTGCTGATGAAGTCCTACAATGTCCCCGAGTTCATCTCCGGGCCGGTTCTTTTCGACCGGGACGAGATGGCAGATATAGCCAGGAACAATCCTGGCACAGACGTGACTTACAAATGACAACATAACCTACCATGAAACGAATCCTGATCTTCCTCGCATCCGCACTTATCGCTGTTTCCGTCAGCGCCCAAGAGAAAATCCACCAAGCATCCTCATTCGGAATCAAGTCCGACGGAGTCACGCTAAACACCCGCTCGATCCAGGCCGCGATCGATTACATCGGCAGCCATGGTGGCGGTGTCTTGGAAATATCTGTAGGACGCTATCTTACGGGTAGCATCCACCTTAAATCAAATGTTGAGCTACGGCTTCTTGAAGGTGCCGTCCTGGTCGGTTCGACCAATCCTTACGACTACGACATGGTCGAGGGAAACTACGGGCTTCTTTTGGCCAAAGGACAGAAAAACATTTCCGTGAAAGGTAAGGGAGTGATAGACGGCCGTGGATTCGACTGCGCCCTTAACTTCCTCAACCAGGTCCATTTGGGATTCCTGGACGATACGACCAAATACGACCGGGTCACCAAAAGGCCGAAACTCATTTATTTCCGTGAGTGCGAAAACGTCGTGATTGAGGGAATAAACCTGCGTAATTCAGCTGAATGGACCCTGGTCACCGACCAGTGCGAGAACCTCACAATAAGTGGGATCCTGATGGACAGCAAGAACTACTGGAACAACGACGGACTGGACATCGTGGATTGTCGTCATGTCTTGATCAAAGACTCATTCATAGATGCTTCCGATGACGCTATCTGTTTCAAGTCCCACTCTGCGGAGCATCTTTGCGAGGATATCGAGGTCCGGAACTGCATTGCCCGCTCAAGCGCCAGCGGTTTCAAATTCGGAACGGTCTCAAGAGGTGGATTCAAGAACATCCGCATAATCAATAATAAAGTATATGACACCCACCGTTCCGCCATCACCATCCAGTCCGTGGATGGTGGCGAGATTGAGAATATCCTTGTGGACAACCTCGAGGCGGTCAACACCAGCAACGCCATATACCTTCGCACGGGGATCCGTTGGAACAACGGGAAGATGGGATACCTCCGGAATATCACCCTCTCCAACATCAAGGTGGAGGTGCCTCTCGGAAAAGCCGACGCTGGCTACAGTTACGAAGGCCCCATCGAGGATTTGCCGAGGAATACCTCACCCTCCGGGATTGTCGGAATCCCAGATATTCCAATTGAGAATGTCATCCTGAAGAACGTGGAGATCATATATCCTGGAGGTGGAAACAAGAATTACGCCTATCGCGGCACTTCTCCGGAGGAGCTTGACAGCATCCCGGAGATGATAGATGTTTATCCGGAATTCTCTCAGTTCAAGGAACTTCCCTCATGGGGCCTCTTCATCCGCCACGCCAAGGGGATTACCCTTGACAACGTACGCCTCGTGGCCGAGGCCAAGGACTATCGTCCCGCTATCGTGGCGGACGATGTCCAGGGGCTCGAGATAAAGAACCTCAAGACTGAAGAGCCTGGCTCCAAGACAAAGAAACAGGTCGTCAAACGAAATGTCCGATAAAGAAAAACCATAGCATAATGAAAAGATTATTGATCGTTCTGGCCTTTCTGGCCACATCTCTTGTCAGTTACGCCGGTTGGCCGACTTCCGCCGGAGCGGCTGCCGAGCTTAGGCCGTACTCAGCCGCAGCGAGCGAAGCGAAGCGAGAATGGACGCGGCCGGGCTCGGACAGCCGTCCGGCGATAACGACGATTAAACTGGCTAATGGCAACACCGTACAGGTGGACGTGTGTGACGAGGGAATATTCAGGGTACGCATCAGCCCCAGAAAAGAGTTCGAGGAGAGTCTGATGGAGCGTTACGGCTGCCTGAAGACCGACTGGGCTCCTGTCAAGACCACCCAGACCACCAAAGGTGGCGAGTGGACGGTCTCAACCGGAAAATATTCATTATCAATCAACAAGAAGACTGGAGCAATTTGCGTTAAAGACGCCAAAGGCGGCGCTGTCGTCAAGGAGATACGCCTCCTTGACAACGGGGACAAACTCTGCGGCGACCTCCGTGAGACCATCAATAAGAAGTGGGAAGACCTCAATGTCATCAAGAACGACGGAGGCATCATCGGTGACGACGAAGGAAAGCTGGCCAATGTTGACAAGAGGGAAATCCCCGGGACGATGAAGATCAGCGCGATATCCATCAAGATGGAAGACGGAGAGCGTTTCTACGGCGGAGGCAGCACCAGCAGGGATCATATCCAGCACAGGGGCGAGCTTCTCCGCATGTGGACCACCTACCAGCACACCGAAATCCCGATGCCCTTCATGATGAGCTCTCGCGGCTGGGGAATATACGACAACACCACCCGGAAGAGTTTCTTCGACGTGGGCAGTGTCCGGAAAGATCTTTTCAATATCGTCAACACTTACGATGAGGCCGACTTTTACCTGATGGCGGGCGATGATATGCCAGCGGTCCTCAACGCTTATACCACCGTGACAGGCCGCACCTACGTGCTTCCCAAGTGGGCATACGGCCTTTGCTTCGGTCCCAACATGAGGGAGGAGCAGTTCGACATCCTCCACGACGCCGCGATGTTCCGCCAGATCGATGTCCCTTGCGACGTGTTCTGGCTGGAGCCGCAGTGGATGGCCAAACGCTACGATTTCACAACCAAGAAACGCTGGAACTACGAACGTTTCTCCCCAGAACCCTACTGGGTTCAGGATCAGTACCCGAAACAACTTCACCACCGGCTCTTCATTGGCAAGCTCCGCTCGATGGGCTTCCACCTTGGACTCTGGCTTTGCGAGGAATATGACCTCAGTCTTGTCGAGGAGGATCTCGTAGCCTTGAGGGAAGGCAGAGACACCTCCGGCCAGGAGCACTGGATGGATCACCTCAAGAATTTCATGGATCAGGGTGTGCAGGGCTTCAAGCTCGATCCCGCCCGCACCATAGACAGTCACCCCGACTGGAAATACTACAACGGCAAGACCGACGCTGAGATGCACAATCTCAACCAGGTCCTGCTGCCCAAGCAGATGGCGGAGCTTGGAAGAAACTACAACGGCAAGCGTACCTGGCACCACTACTGTGGCGGATGGTCCGGCACTCAGCACTGGGGAGCATCGACTTCCGGCGACAACGGAGGCGGCAAGACGGCTCTCTACGACCAGTTGAATCTCGGTATGAGCGGCTTCCTCAACACTTCCTGCGACGTTATGAGCGTTCCCCGGGATCTCGAGATGCCTTCTCTCCATTTCGGTCTGTTCCTGCCTTGGGTCCAGATAAACAGCTGGTTCTCAATGATGCAGCCATTCTACTACGACAAGCCAGAACAGGACATCTACCGCTTCTATGTCAAGTTGCGCTACTCCCTCGCCCCGTACATCTACTCAATGGCGCTGGAGGCCACGCAGGATGGAATGCCTATCGTCCGTTCGATGCCCCTGACATTCCCGGAGGACCGTACTTGCGACGACATGACCTACCAGTACATGTTCGGCCCCTGGTACTGCGTGGGAATATTCACTAACGAGATTTATCTCCCGAAAGGCACATGGACGGACGCCTGGACCGGCGAGCGTATCGTCAGCAAGGGTGAGACTTTCACCCGTGAATATCCCTCCGACCGGGCCGGACTGCTATTTATCCGTAACGGCGCAATAATCCCCTCACAAGGAGATGTTTCCTATCTGGGCACAAGGCCTTTCGACAAGGTCACTTTGAATATCTACCCTTGCGGCGACTCCGAGTTCACCCTTATGGACGACGACGGCGAGAGCTACGGCTATGAGAAAGGTGCCATTGCCAAGACTCTCGTCGAGTGCCATGAGAAAGGAGGTGTCTCTAAGATCATCGTCAATCCCGTAGAGGGCAGCTTTGAGGGCATGCCCGGGACCCGGGAATATTCCTTCGCGGTCCAGAACGATGGCAAGGCGACGACTGTGATTGTTGGAGGTAAGGAGTTGAAAGAGTGGACCTTTGAGGGCGGCATGATCCGCTTCTCGCTGCCCGCTGTCTCGACTTCCGACCGAATTGTCATAGATATTAAATAAAGGTAGTGGTAATAAAAGATGGCGTCCCTTTGCCGGCCACTGCCACCCTCGGCACGTTAAGAGGGGGGACCGGAGCGAAGCGAACGGTGGGGCCGAGCGGAGCGAGGCGGCAAGGCAAAGGGAGCGCCATCTTTTATAAAGAAATAGCGATGAGAAGAACATTATTGATAGGAATAGCGATTCTGATGGTCTCTTGTGGCAAGGTGGACTGGAGGGACGCGTCGTTGCCGGCGGCGGAGAGGGCAAAGGCACTGCTGAAGGAGATGACCCTTGAGGAGAAGGTCGGGCAGATGTGCCAGTACGTGGCACCGTGCTATGTTCCTCCAGGACAGGGTTCTCCTTACAAGAATATCGACGCCACCGACGAGAACCTTGGCAACAAGGACCTGGCGGACAAAATCCGCCGAGGTGAGGTGGGATCCTTCCTCCATTGCATGACCACCAAAGAGGCCATCGCCCTACAGGAACTCGCTAAAGAGAGCCGCCTGGGAATACCTCTTCTCATCGGAATCGACGCCATCCACGGCAACGCTCTGATCGAGGGTTGCACCATATACCCAACCAGTATCAACCTGGCATCCACTTTTGACCCTGAACTGGCTGAGAGAATCGGCACTGAAACAGCCTTGGAAATGCGCCAGAAGGGCCTGTACTGGACTTTTGCCCCGAATCTTGATGTCGCCAGGGACGCCCGCTGGGGCAGGATGGGCGAGACTTTCGGAGAGGATCCCTTCCTCGTCTCGGAGATTGGGAAATATTCCATCTGGGGACTTCAAGGACGGGACAGGAACTTCGACGAGGGACATGTGATCGCCTGTGCGAAGCATCTCATCGCCGGAGGCGAGCCATTCGGCGGACTTAACGCCGCCCCGATGGATCTGTCCGAAAGACAACTTCGGGAAATATACCTGCCTCCTTTCGTGGCCGCCGTCCAGGATGCCCATGTCGGCACCGTGATGGCCGCCCATAATGAGGTGAATGGTATCCCTTGTCACGGAAACAGTTGGTTACTAAAGGATTTACTCCGAGAGGAGCTTGGCTTTGACGGCTTTGTGGTGAGCGACTGGATGGACATCGAGAGACTTCATGCGATGCATCATTGGGCACCGGACTCGACAGAGGCGTTTGTCCGTTCCGTCGAGGCGGGAATAGACATGCACATGCAGGGAGACAATTATTTCGAGGCCGTGATCGGCGCTGTCAAGTCCGGACGGATCCCGATGAAGCGGATCGACGAGGCTGCCGGAAAGATTCTGGAAATGAAGTTCGCCGTGGGCCTCTTCGAGGCTCCCCTGCCCTCTCTTGCTCCACTTGAGAACGCCGAGGCCCATCGCCAGACAGCCCTCGACGCCGCCCGCAAAAGCATTGTCCTCCTCAAAAACAACGGAGTGCTGCCTCTCTTCCGCAATGGCGGGGTTGCCAGCTCCGGCGGCTCAACCGCCTCGCTTCGCAAGGCCCCACCGCTCGCTTCGCAAAGCGAAGCTCCGGTCCCCCCTCTTAACGTGCCGAGGGTGGCAGTGGTCTCGCCATCCGGACAGGCAACCTCCGCCAATCCAGGAGATTCGGAGCGAAGCGACGCAGGGAGTCTGAGGGGAACGCCCCTCAGTCCCCCTGGGGGGCGCAGGGGGGTTGATGGCAGGCGACAGCGAACGCTGTTCGTTGTCGGGCCGAATGCTGACAGCCAGACGATTTTGGGAGACTGGGCGGCGCCGCAGCCAGACTCGCTGGTCGTGACGGTCCTGGAAGGCCTCCGGAATGAGTTTCCTGGAGCAAAGATCGACACCCTGTGCTTCGGCGGGATGATCGCGAATATCGACGCTAAAGGAATCGAGACCGCAAAGCGCAAAGCCGCTGCCGCTGACGTCTGCATCGTCGTCGCCGGAGAAAACTCCCAGAGATATTCAGCGTTTGGCCGCACCTGCGGAGAGAACTGCGATAGGGACGACCTCGACCTTCCCGGCATGCAGCAGGAACTACTTGAGGCTGTGGCCTCTACGGGCAAACCTACAGTACTCGTACTGATGACGGGCAGAGCCAACAGCCTCGCATGGGCCAAGGAAAATGTGGACGCTATCCTTAATGTCTGGGAACCAGGCCAAATGGGCGGTCAGGCAGTCGCTGAAGTTATCTCCGGCAAGGTCAATCCTTCCGGCAAACTGCCGGTGACGATGCCCCGAAGCGTCGGGCAGGTACCGACCGTTTACAATCACAAACATTCGCAGTATTCCCGCCTCTTCGCCACCAACGAGACCGGCCCCCTCTGGCCCTTCGGCTTTGGCCTCTCCTACAGTCGTTTTGTTTATTCGAAACCTTCCATGTCCTCCGGACAGCCGTCCGAGCCCGGCCGCGTCCATCCTCGCTCCGCTGCGGCTGAGTACGGCCTAAGCCCGGAGGCTGCTCCGGAGCGAAGCGAGGAGTCCGGACTGCCAGAGCCTGCCTTAGATGCTATTGCTACAGTGAGCATCACCGTCTCTAACGAGGGGCCGTATGACGGGGCGGAAGTTGTGCAGTTGTATGTGAGGGACGAATACGCATCCGTGACGAGGCCGGTGAAGGAGCTGAAAGCCTTCAAGAGAGTGCCTCTGAAAGCCGGCGAAAGCGCTGAAGTCACTTTCGAGATCACCCCCGAAATGCTCCAATGCTACGGAGCCGACAACCGCTGGAGCGTCGAACCGGGAGAGTTCACAATCCTCGTTGGATCCTCGTCAGACGACAAGGATCTCCAGGCTGTCACGCTCAATGTCAAATAGATAAGGGCTAAAACACCTTCGGAGGAATGGGCTTCCCGTTGAAATCCACCGGATACTGGGCACCCGTCTCCTCAAGCTTGGAAATCATCTCCTGAATCATCTTCCGAGCCTTTCCTGGCCTCTTGGAAGACAAGTCGTTATTCTCGAATGGATCCTTCTTGAGGTTATACAACACCCTCTGCGGATTCTCCGGATGAGTGGGATTATAGTAGTAGATCAGCTTCCAATCCCCGTGACGCCACACCGTGAAATAACTACCACGATGCTCATGAGGAAAATGCATAAGAAACTCGTCCCTATGGTCGGCGGGTTCCGGCCCCCCGTCAAGCAGCCCGGTTATGTCCTGACCGTCAACAACATGCCCTGAGGGAATCCCGACCCCAGCCACAGAAGCTATAGTTGGGTAAACATCACAGATTGACGTGACTTCCGAACGGACCGTATTGCTCTCGATCTTAACCCTTTCCTGCACGGCATTATCCGCCGGAGCAGCCCACGCCACAATGCAAGGCACCCTCATGCCACCCTCGAACTCTGTTCCCTTGATGCCACGCAAAGGAGCGCTGGAACTATGCTCCCGGTCGGAACCAACCAACAGACCCGAACCATTGTCTCCCATGAATATCACCAGAGTATTCCCGGCAATCCCCTTCTCGGCCAGATGGTCGAGAATATCATTGAGCGACTTGTCCATCCCTTCTATCAAAGTGGCGAACCCCTTAGCGTTAGCTGGCTTGGAAGCATCTCCCTCATAGCGACTTATGAACCTTGGGTCAGTCTGGTGGGGAGAATGGACAGCATAGTGGGACATATACAGGAAAAACGGGGTCCCATCCTCCACCGCCGCATCGATCTGACCCATAGCCTCCAAGGTCAGGGCCTCCGTCAGGAAGGTGTTGGTACCGTGGTATTTGTCCAGTCCGGGAACAGCCCTGGGCTTATAGCCTTTTATAAGCCCATAGCCGTCCTCGCCATAATAACTTCCAGGCTCCCCTATCGAAGATCCGGCTATATTCACGTCGAAACCGATATTCAAAGGATCGGCCGAAGGAGAGTTGTTATTCCCGAAATGCGCCTTCCCCACATGGATTGTCCTGTATCCCGCTCCAGACAGAAGGCGCGGAAGGGTCTGCTCCTCAGGAGAGATTCCGTTCCATCCCCACCCGTAAGGGCCGAAGGTGTTGCGGTTGTCGCTTTCGGAATATATCCAATTCGTGGTGTGATGGCGGGCTGAATACTGTCCTGTCATCAAAGAAACCCTGGACGGAGAACTCACGCTCATCGCATAACACTGGGAGAAACGAACCCCTTGCGAAGCCAGTCTCTCCATCCCAGGAGTATGATACCAATCGTTGAGAGGGTACCTCTGTGGCACACCTGAACGATCCGCGACAAAGGGAACGCTTGTGTCCATGGCTCCCATGTCATCAACCAGGAACATGATGATGTTCGGTCTGTCCTGCGCGCCGAGCGAGAAGCCTCCGGCAAGCAGGAGAGAGGCGGAGGTAATATGGCGGATTCCCTTTTGGGTCATATCAATCTTTATAAAGGCCTGTTCTTGAAAGCTGGTGATCGAGATTGGCGAGACCATAGACAACCACGGCGGTCACGGTGGCGGAATGCTCCATGTATTCAGGAATCACCTTGTTGTAGATGTCTCTCTCAGTATGCCAAATCTCCTGATATTCAAAATTATAGCCCCTTGGATCAGTCTCCTGGAAACCGATGGTCGGAACCCCGTTCATGGCGAAATAAGCATGGTCGCTGCCACCTGCTGAAGTGGGTCTCGGACGAGGCTCGCCTTCCCTCTTATTGACAGTGAACGGAACTTCGGGATCGAGGTTCATGATCGGCTCACAGATTTTCACATAGTCATCGTACATGGCCGGAGGGACAGTCACGCCCGTGGACATAAGAGGTCCACCGTCACGATTGATGTAGTTGGAAATCTTCTCAAGCGGAACTGTCTTGTTCTCAACGAAGAACTTTGAGCCGAGAAGCCCGTATTCCTCACCGGTCCAGATGCAGACCATGATCGAGCGCTTGGGTTTCGCCCCGGCGGTCGCGAGAATCCTCGCCACCTCGATGTTGAGGCTGGCACCGTTGCCATCGTCCACCGCTCCGCCTCCATTGTCGTAGGCGTCAAGGTGGCCGCCGGTCAGGACATATTCATTAGGATACTTGCTGCCCTTGATGATTCCGATGATGTTGTGGTACTTGACCGGACCCCTGTAGAAATGGTTGCGGATGTCGAACTCAAGTTGGAATATGTCCTTACGCTCGACTTTGTGCTTGATGATCTCGAACTGGTCCTCGTCCAGGCAGATATCGCAGACGGTGGGGAGATTCTCCATCGTGATATTGTAGCAGTTGGCCCTGTCGTACATGATCCTGAGCGGGACTTTCGCTGAGCGGATGAATCCGGCGACTCCGGCCTCGACCATCTCCTTGTAGAAAGGAGCTACGGCCTTCTCGTAAGGAATCATCTCTTTCGGAGCATCCCTGTGAGTGTAGTTGTACATCCTGATCTCGGCGTTCTGGCGGTCGATCTCCTCGTTCTTCTTGATGACCTCAGCCCTGGCCTCGTTAGCCTTATCTGACCAGTCGATAGCCATTCCGTTGGACTCCGCGTCGAGAAGAACCCACGCGCCCTTCAAGGCGCCTTTCATCTTCTCGAACTCCCTTCTTGAATGAGGCTCAATCAAGACAATACCTGTTTGCTTACCTTTGGTAGGCGCTGTGTATGAAGGAGTTCCGAAATGAAGATTCATTCCGTCCTCGCTCAGCATCCTTCCGAACCAAGGGCCACGGTCGAAGCCGACATTGATCTCGCCCGCCTCCTGGACCATAACTTCGAGACCCCAGGACTCGAACTGTTCCTTGACCCAAGCCTCAGCATGGGTCAAAGCGGAAGACCCGACCGGGCGACCTCCGATGTAATTGGCAAGATGATTCTCATGAACCATCACACGATTGTCCGTCTGGCCGATCTCGATGATCTTCTTGACGGTCTTGTCCTGAGCCATTCCGGGAACAGAAATGGCCACAGAGAGGATAATCCCCAGGAAGATAGTTCTTTTCATGATAAAGGGTTTGTTAAGTGATTATTTAATAATTGATTCTCGCAAGGAAACACTGGATCGTGTTGGACATCAGGCAACAGATAGTCATAGGCCCTACTCCTCCTGGAACGGGGGTGATTACCGCGGCTTTAGGCTCTACAGAAGCGAAATCCACGTCTCCGCAAAGCTTGCCGTTCTCGTCGAGATCCATTCCAACGTCAATCACGGCCGCTCCTTCCTTGACCATGTCTCCGGTCACATACTTGGCTTTTCCGATAGCGGCGACAAGAATATCTGCCTGTCTGGTGATTTCCGGGAGATTCGGGGTCCTGGAGTGGCAGATTGTCACTGTGGCGTTCCTGTCAAGGAGCAGTTTAGAGATCGGAAGACCCACTATCTGGCTTCTTCCCAAAACCACTGCCTTTTTGCCGGATATCTCATAATCAGCGGCTTCCAGAAGCTTGATTATTCCCATCGGGGTGCAGGGAACGACGCAGGTGTTGTTGGGGCGCTTTTGCCATAGGGCGGCAGTGTTGAGGGGATGGAACCCGTCCACATCCTTTTCCCAGGAAATGGCTTCGATCACCTTTGTCTCGGAAATATGCCTCGGGAGGGGCAACTGGACAAGGATTCCATCGACGAGCTCATCAGCGTTCAGTTCCGCTATCTTGTCAAGTACTTCTTTCTCAGTTGTTTCCTCAGGCATCCTGAAGGTCGTGTGTTTGAAGCCGACCACGTCGCAGGCTTTTTCCTTGTTCCTGACATAGGTCTGGCTTCCGGGATCGTTCCCTACAAGGATCACCACGAGGTGAGGCACACGGCCATATTTCTCCGGGAAGGTCTTCACCTGCTCCGCCATCTCGGCCTTCAACTTGGCCGCCAGTTCTTTTCCGCTAATAATCATTGTGTTCTATTGTTTGTTCGTTTTTCTTTCACAGCGCCCAGTGCCCGATGTCCGTCCTGTAGAACAGATTCTCGCACTTGATCTTCCGAACCGCGGCAAGCGCCTTGTCCCTCGCCTCTCTCAGATCCTTTCCAGACCCCACAACCATCAGTACTCTTCCTCCTGCGGTCGCGAATGCGGACGGCGACAGTTTGGTACCCATGTGGAATACATGGATGGCGGGATCGGATAGGGCGTCTTCAAGGCCGGTGATCTCAAAGCCTTTCTCGTAAGAGCCAGGATACCCCTTTGAGGCCATCACAAAGCCCAGTGTGGCATCTTCGGACCACTTGAGATCAGGCATCATGGCTGATGCAGGAACTGTGAGTCCTTCCATGGCTATAGTTCCTTCAGGAAGTTCCGGAGCCGAGCCCCCTTCAGCGATAGCGCAGAAAACCTCGAAGATATCTGTCTCAAGTCTCGGCAGGACCACCTCGGTCTCAGGATCTCCGAAACGGCAGTTGAACTCAACGACCTTGATACCCTGAGGGGTCTTCATCAAACCTCCATAGAGAACCCCCTTGAACGGACAACCTTCAGCGACCATTCCCGCCGCCACATGTTTCATGATATTCTCCAGGGCATATTCATAATCCTCTTCCGTGATGAAAGGAAGCGGGGAATATGCCCCCATGCCTCCTGTGTTGGGTCCTTTATCTCCGTCAAAGGCGCGTTTGTGATCCTGAGAAAGGACCATCGGGAATACCTCCTCTCCGCAGACAAAGCAAAGAAATGAAAACTCCGGTCCGGTCATAAACTCCTCGACAACCACTTTGCCGTGGCCGAATTTGTCATCGAGCAGCATATCTTTCAGCGCCGTCTCCGCCTCGGCGAGAGACTCAGCGATGACCACTCCCTTTCCGGCGGCTAACCCATCATATTTCAGAACCACGGGGAAGGAGCCTTCACGGACATATCCAAGAGCTTCCTCGAAATTGTCAAACGTCTTGTATGCGGCTGTCGGAACCTCGTATTTTTCCATGAGCCGCTTGGCGAAATCCTTGCTGGACTCAATCGTGGCGGCTGCTTTTGTCGGTCCGAATATGGTCTTCCCCTCTTTAGTGAACAAATCGACAATTCCAGCGGACAAGGAGGCTTCTGGTCCGACAACGGTCAGATCCACTCCTTTTTCCTTTACGAAGTCCAGGAGCTTATCTATCTCAGTGTCTTTGATCGGCACACATTCCGCTTGTGCGGCAATTCCTGCATTGCCGGGGGCGCAATATATCTTTCCCACATGACTTGAGCGGGAAAGAGCATCCACTATGGCATGCTCTCTTCCTCCGCCTCCGACAACCAGCACTTTCGCGTCAGAAAGCACCGACATTCTGCGCCTGAAATCTTCGAAAGCTTTTTTGTCAATCTCGACGTTGCTGTTTTTCCAAGGGAGTAATGAATTGATTCCCATATATTTCTAATGTTTGAAGTGTCTTTCTCCGGTGAAGAGCATGGCGATGCCGAGCTCGTCGCATTTCTTGATCGAGTCCTCGTCGCGGATTGAGCCGCCGGGCTGGACGATGGCTTTGACGCCGTACTGAGCCGCCAGGGTGACGCAGTCGTCGAACGGGAAGAAGGCGTCGGAGGCTAACACGAGGTTTAGTGCATTCGATGCCAGTCTGGCAGGCTCAACCACTGCCACCCTCGGCACGTTAAGAGGGGGGACCGGAGCTTCGCTTTGCGAAGCGAGCGGTGGGGTCGAGCGAAGCGAGACGGTTGAGCCGCCAGAGCTGGCATCGAATGCCTGCTCGAGGGCGATCTTCGCGCTGCCGACGCGGTTCATCTGGCCGGCGCCGACGCCGAGGAGCATGCCGCCGCAACCGACGACTATCGCGTTGGATTTCACATGCTTGACCATCTTCCATGTGAACTCGAGGTCTTTCATCTGGGCCTCTGTAGGCTTGGCCTTTGTGACACACTGGTCAAGGGACAGTGCGCAGGTGTCAAGGTCCTGGTTCTGGACAAGCAGGCCGCCGTTGACGCTGACGCAGGCCATCTGGTTCTTGACCACCCCGTCCATGTCCACCTTCAAAACCCTGAGATTCTTCTTAGTACAAAGAAGATCAAGGGCTTCCGGGGCAAATGAAGGAGCCATGACGATCTCCAGGAATATGGGCTTGAGCATCTCGGCAGTCGCAAGGTCAACCTCGCGGTTGAAGGCCACGATGCCACCGAAGATGGAGGTCTTGTCGCCCTCATAAGCCTTGGTCCAGGCCTCGGCGATCGTCTCACCGACACCGGCACCGCAGGGGTTCATGTGCTTGAGACCAACCGCGAAGGGCTTGTCTTTAAACTCACGTACAATGTTAAGTGCCGCATTCGCATCCTGTATGTTATTGTAAGACAACTCTTTCCCGTTAAGTTGCTCGGCAGTGGCCAATGAATACGGAACCTTCTTTGCTGTCTTATAGAATGTAGCCTCCTGATGGGGATTCTCTCCGTATCGCAGGGGCTGGCAGATGTCATATTCAAGGAAAAGCTTCTCGGGAAGTCCGGCCTGGGCGCGCATCCAGGTGGAGATGGCCATGTCGTACTCCGCAGTGTGGGTGTAGGCCTTGGCGGAGAGCTGCAGACGGGTCTCGCGGCTGGTCTGACCTTCGGCCTTGAGCTCGGAAATCACCGTGGCATAGTCTTCCGGGTTGACGACGATCGTGACGCTCTCCCAGTTCTTGGCGGCGCTGCGAACCATCGAGGGACCTCCGATATCAATGTGCTCGATAGCGTCTTCCATGGTCACATCAGGCTTGGCGATAGTCTCGCGGAACGGATAGAGGTTGACGCAGACAATGTCGATGGTACCAATGCCGTTTTCCTCCAGCTGTCTCATGTGGTCGGGAATATCCCTTCTGGCCAGGAGCGCTCCGTGGATCTTCGGGTGGAGGGTCTTGACCCTACCGTCGCAGATCTCAGGGAAACCGGTCACGTCGCTGACACTCGTGACGGGAAGGCCCGCCTCTTTCAACATTCTCATGGTTCCGCTGGTGGAAAGAAGTTCCCACCCCAGCGACACAAGCTCGCGGGCGAATTCCACCACGCCAGTCTTGTCGCTAACACTGATTAAAGCTCTCTTCATCTGTATTGTAACTAATTATCTGTAATTCGTTTCATGTGGCATAGCATAAGCTTGCCTTCTGAATCTCTAAGGTGCATTCCGTTGCCCTCGCACCATTTCCACCACCTGCACTTCCCACAATCGTCTTTCTTCATCCATGAACGGTCCCTGTACGGCTGGAAACGGTTGGTCCAGACATCCCAGAAATCGTCTTTGTAGATATTGCCTTGGTGATAATCGGAGCGGATGCTGGTGCATGCCGAGATCGAGCCGTCGATCAGCACGGAGCCGATCGTGACACCGGCCTGACACGTGTAGAAATGATCCCTGACATCGCCCTCATAGCGTCCTAAAAATCCCTCGCAACCAAAACTGGCTTTGATCCTGCCCTCCTTACGGGTCTCCTTGATAAAGTCCAGCATCCCCCGGAACATGTCAGAGGGCAACTGAAGGTCAGGATCCTGAGCCGCCCGCCCTGTCGGGAATATCGAGAAAAGTCTCCATTCCTTAAGGCCGAGACCGATCAGATGTTCCTTAATCTTAGGAAGTTCCGAATAGTTCCTGCGATTGACGCAGGTCACGACATCAAAGGCTATCGCTCCGGAATCGACCACCATCTTGATAGCATTAGACGCCCTTTCAAAGCTGTTTTCCCGCCCCCTGAGCCAGTCGTGGTTCTCCTGAAGGCCGTCCAGGCTTATGGTCATGGAGTGAAGCCCGGAGGCCAGCAATCTTTTATAACGCTCGGGGGTCAGACCGTAAGCGTTGGTGACCATGCCCCATGGGAAGCCTCGGGAATATATTCCTTTTCCGCACTCCTCAAGGTCCGCCCGCATTGTGGGCTCCCCGCCGGAGACGATGACGAAGACTTTGTGAGGATCCGTGTGCGTGGCAATCCCATCAAGGACCTTGAAAAAGTCCTCTTTGGGCATATCAGGAGTGGAAGCTACTTGTTTACAGTCACTTCCGCAGTGACGGCATTTAAGATTGCACCGCAGCGTGCTCTCCCAGAAGAGCTGTCGGAGAGGATAGCCCTCAGTCTCTGATTTTCTCAAAGACCGGGCGATATCCAGCGCCAACCTTCTTCTGAGCGAAACCTCTGCCATTACTCCTTTTTCATCTTTTTGGTTCCGGATATTGTGAATTCACCTGAATACCAATGATTGTCTCCCTTCTTGGTCTGGACGGGCGCAAAGTCCATGGAGTCTTTCGCGAATGAGCCACCATTGAGGTTTCCGTCAGCATCCTCGAATACTACCCGGATATCTTTTGTGATTCCGAACAGATTATAAGACCCAGATGCTTTTCCAGAAGCGTCTGTCTCAATGTAAGCCAACTCTTCACGATGTTGCGCTGATATCAAGACAGGAGAGACCTTGATGCCTTTCAACGGGGTTCCGGCCTCATTCTGTACGGTTATGTCCACCTTGAAATCACAGTTAGGCGTGCCGTATTCGGTGCGGGGAATAAATGGGAAATCGCAGCTTGTGAATCCCAGGGCCCCGATAAGCGAGGGGCCGACGGCGGAAAGGAGTTTTTTCAGTAACCTTCTCATAATCTTTGTAGTCTTTACAGACTAAACACAAGATTTTATGGAATATTGCTTCAAATATGCGAAATATTTACTCCCGGCTGATCTGTGACCTTGCCGATGACGGCTGCCTTGTCTCCATGCTGGGCAAGGATGTCAATGGCCTCTCCAGCCTGGGCGGCGTCCATCGCCAGCACCATGCCGATGCCCATGTTGAAGATGTTGAACATCTCCCTGTGGGGAATCTTACCGTATTTCTCAAGGAAGCGGAAGATCGGAAGAATCTCCCAAGAGCCCTCGTGTACCTCTATTCCCTGGCCTTCCTGGAGAATCCTCGGGATATTCTCGTCGAAGCCACCGCCTGTGATGTGGGCGACTCCGTGGACATCAAGCTGGCGGATTACGTCCAGAACCTGCTTCACATAGATTCTCGTCGGGGTCAGCGCCACAAGGCCGAGAGGCTCGTAAGTACCGAGCTCCGGATAGGCTTTATGAAGATCTAACTCATTGTCAGAGAATATCTTCCGAACAAGGCTGAAGCCATTGCTATGGACTCCAGTCGAGGCAATTCCGACCAGCACGTCGCCGACCTTTACTTTTGTCCCGTCGATCAGTTTGCTTTTCTCGACCACTCCGGTCGTGTAACCGGCGATGTCATATTCCCCGTCCTCGTACATTCCGGGCATCTCGGCGGTCTCGCCACCCACGAGGGCGCAACCGGCCTGACGGCAGCCTTCAGCCACTCCGGCGACAATCGCCTCCACGACCTCCGGGCGGGTCTTCCCCTGGGCCACATAGTCCAGGAACACAAGAGGTTCCGCTCCCTGGGCCAACACATCATTGACGCACATCGCCACGGCATCGATCCCGATAGTGTCGTGCTTGTCCATAGCGAAAGCGATCTTGAGTTTCGTGCCGACACCGTCTGTGCCGCTCACAAGGATCGGTTCCTTAACATTCAGAGCGCTGAGGTCGAACATCCCGCCGAAGGCCCCGATGTTGCCCATAACCCCGAGCCTCGCGGTCGAGGCGACATGTTTCTTGATCCTCCGGACGACATCGTAACCGGCTTCCAGGCTCACGCCCGCTTTCTCATAATCTACTGCCATGGTTGGTCTTGTTTTATATTCTTACAAATTTAACCAAATAAGAAGAATAAACCCGCTTTTTTCGGATATTTGCAAATATGGAAGCAAGAAAAATCGTTTTTGCCACAGGCAACAGGGGAAAGTTGCGCGAGGCGTCGGAAATCCTCGGGGAAGGCTTTGAGTTATACACTCCTATGGATTTCGGGCTGACGGATGATATTCCCGAGACCGGAACCACCCTCGAGGAGAATTCCCTTCAGAAAGCTGAATATATTTTCGAACGGAAAGGCTGCGACTGTTTCGCTGACGACACTGGCCTGGAGGTTGAGGCATTGGGCGGGGCTCCGGGAGTCTATACCGCCCGTTACGCTGGTGAGTCCAAGGATTTCGGGAAGAATATGGATAAAGTCCTCGCTGAGCTGGAAGCTCTTGAGGCTCAAGATCCTAAGACAACCAGAAGAGCTCGGTTCCGCTCAGTTGTCACTTTGATTCTGGACGGGGAAACACATCAATTCGAAGGAATTATGGACGGCACGATCGCCCGTGAGAAATCCGGCCGTGGAGGCTTCGGGTATGACCCGATATTCATCCCGGACGAATATCCTGGCCTGACCGCCGCCGACATCACCGAAGAGCAGAAGAACGAGATCTCCCACCGCGGCAAGGCTCTCCGCGCCATGGCCGCCTTCCTCAACAACAAATGAAATCCAAGGCGGAGCTCATAATCCTGAACCACACCAAGTTCGGCGAGAACTCAATCGTGCTGCACACATTGAGTTCTGAATATGGCCGGCGGGGCTTCCTTGTCAAGGTGAGTCCTAAAACCGCCATGGCCCTCTTCCTGCCTTTGAATATCCTTCAGGCCGAAGTGACCGAGAATCCCAAAGCGAACCTTTGGTATGCCCGGAACTTTGTGAGTATCACTCCCTTAAATGGGATCAGGGGGAATATTCACAAAAACACGATGACCCTCTTCATGAGCGAGGTTCTTTACCGGGTGATGAAAGACCAGACCAATGAGGACGGGCTCGCGGACTGGCTGAAAGGACAGATCCTGACACTTGACGCCTTGCAAAGCGACTTCGCCAATTTCCATCTGATGTTCCTTCTGAACCTCTGCGCGGCCCTCGGATTCGATCCCGATGCCGCCGGCCTCGCCCCCTTCGTCGACAATAACCTTCAATCCGTCGAAGCGCTCCTGAGCCTTCCTTTCACCGAGGCCTTGCTCCTGCCCCTCACGGGCGCCGACCGCAACGCCATCGCCGAGTCGATCCTCAAATACATCGAGTACCACACTGAATCCGCCGTCAATGTCAGATCTTTGGCCGTGTTGCGGGAAATCTATGGTTGATAATTGAATATTACTGAATATGAAAGCGTTAAAAGTTATCTTCATTGCGATCGCATCCTTGTTATGCGTTTCCGTTGCCGCCCAGAAGAGCTTCAACCCGTCCCTTCGGAGCGAACTGGTTTGCGATTTCGCTGACTGGACTCCGGCGGAAGTCGAAGTTAAAGGCTCGACCCAGGGTTTCGCCATGCATGGCCGTTACGCCTTCGTTATGCACGACAAGGGCTTCTGCTGCATATTCGACATGAAGAAAAAGGCATACGTCAATAGTTTCTTCATGCCCGGGAATTCCGGACACTGTAATAACGCATGCTTCGGTGTCGAGAAGGCTTCGAAATCGTCGACGTTCCCGCTGCTCTACATTTCGGAATGCGGCGGCACAAGCTGCTGTTATGTGACTGACATATCCCTGGAGGGAAGCCGGGTCGTCCAAAGGATCTATTTCGATGGAAGCGGTTACGCTGGAACCATCGACTGGTGCCTTGACGCGAAGAACGGGTTTATCTACACTTACGGCGGCATCAACGGGGATTATAAGCTGCTGAAAAAGTTCAAGCTCCCTCGTCTGGCTGATTCTGACGCTTCCGGAGAAGTCCATCTCACTGACGCGGATGTGCTGGACGAGACCCGTTTGGATAAGGGAATAAACATCTGGCAGGGCAGTTTCGTCCGGGGACGCTATGCCTTCCTCCCGGACGGTTATCCGCCCTACGACCACTTCCTCCACATAGTTGACTTGGAGAAGAAGGAAATCATTGTCTCAAAGAATATTACCGAGCTGGTCAACGAACCGGAGGGCATCGACATCCACGGCAAATGGGTCTATCTCGTCCTCCACACCCCCAAGCAGCCCCGCCATTCCGTCCTTCACCGCTTCAGCCTCAAGTAGCCCCATCCGGCTCCTTCCTGCCATCTTAAGGCCCAGCCCGCCTGTCATTCTGAGCGCCAGCGAAGAATCTCCGGTCAGTCAGCGTCATTATGCCACTTGAATTGACGCCGAGATAGATAACTGTTGCTTGTTATGAATAAATAATTATCTTTGTGGATGATGGTCAGCGGAAAACATAGTTTGACCGTCATGTAGGCGGATTGCCCTCCCTAGAGAGTTTCTGGGGGAGGGAAATTATTAATTATCAATTAGTTATACCATGAAAAAATTATTTAAGTCCTTCTTTACGGCATTTGCTGTGATTCTGATTGCCGGAGTTTCTTCAGGATGTGGGAAAGATGAACCGACACCTTCCGGCGGAAACGGAAGTAATGAGACCGGACCTACAACGGTGGCCGTTACCGGCGTGTCGCTTAACAAACAAACACTCAGCCTGGTGGAAGGCGATTCGGAGACTCTGACGGCGACCGTCGCCCCATCCAATGCGACAAACAAAGCGGTCAGCTGGAAGTCATCAGACGCTTCTGTGGCCAGCGTTGACAACTCCGGAAAAGTGACTGCGGTGAAAGCCGGCTCAGCGACTATAACCGTCACCACTACAGATGGTTCCAAGACAGCAACCTGCTCCGTGACAGTCACTGCCAAGACGATTGAAGTCAACGATGTGGGACTCGATAAATCCGAGATGGAAATGGTTGCGGGAGATTCTTATCAGTTCACCGTGACGCTCAAGCCGGACAACGCTTCCGATAAGGCTCTTTCGTGGAGCAGCTCTGATGAAAATGTCGCTACCGTTGACAATTCCGGCAAGGTAACAGCCATCTCGGAAGGCAAGGTCACGATTACGGTGAAGACCTCCAATCCAGCCCAATCAGCCTCCTGCGACATCACGGTAAAGGCAGCGTCCATACCTGTGACAGGTGTGAATATCGACAGCTGGATAATTAACATAGGAGTTAATGAGACGGCGGCAATCGCTTATACAATCCAGCCGGAGGACGCTACGAACAAGGATGTTACTTTCTCGTCCGACAACACCGATGTCGTAGCTGTTGACAGCGAAGGCACATTGGTCGGCGTCAGTTCCGGATCAGCAAAGGTCACAGTGACCACGGATGACGGCGGTTTCTCCTCTGTCTGTACGGTAAATGTCGTCGGGAGTGTTGGAACCATCGAGGTCGATGGATTCTTTTACAAGGACTACGGCACCGCAAGCTTAGAACTGATCCCCGATCCTTCAGGGGCCAAAAAATATTCCGGGGATATAACTATCCCAGGTAAAGTGACCTATGAGGGAATAGAATTTACGGTAGAAAGTATTGGTGCCAGGATGTTCATCGGGAATGACGAGCTGAAATCCGTAACGATCGAGCCTGGTGTGAGAGAAATCGGCGCCTATGCTTTCAGCGGATGTGAGAATCTTGAGAAAGTCGTTTTACCAAGCACCCTTGAGGACTACGACAGGTACAATGAAGTGTTCGCGTTCTGCCCGAAACTTGAGATTGAAGTTGATCCGGCAAACAAAGTATTTTTTGTCAAAGACGGCGGCTTGTACCAGGACATCTGGGGGAAACATTTCCTGAGGTGGATTCCTGAGAAACTCACAGGCACTTTCACGATTGCCGAAGGAACTACAGATATAGAGGAGTATTCCGTCTTCCATACATCAATAGATAAGCTGGTATTTCCCATAAGCGTAAATTTCATAAAAGAGAAATTCTTATGTGGGGAATGCAAGACTCCGCTGGAGATTGTACTTAACTGGAAGACCATTGCGGAGGTCAATACGATTCAGAAGTATTATGATGATCCTTCACCATTTTACCTGAATGGCGCCGACCGTTCCAAGATCACAGTCTCTGTCCCCACCGGCACCAAAGCCTTCTATCAGGCCCACTGGCTCTGGGGAGCCTGCGGCAGTATCGTGGAGCGCCCGTGATCGCTATTTATCTGATAATCAACAGGTGGGACCCCACCGTCTGATATTTAGCTTGTTACGTAAATAAAGCGGACCTGGCATCAGGGCCTCGCAGTGGCCTGCTTCCAGGTGTCGAAGAAGCCGGGGAATGATTTGGCAACACAGGCGGTGTCATCAATCTTGATCGGACCGTCGGCTCCAAGTGAGGCGACAGTCAAGGCCATGGCCATGCGGTGGTCGTGATATGAAGTATATTCACCGCCCTTAAGTAGGGTTCCGTTAAGGATGCGGCTCTCAAGGGAGTGGCCTTCGACGGTCAGGAGATCTCCTTCAGCATAAGCTTTCACCCACATCTTAGCCAGTGTCTCAAGGATGGCTTTGCCACGATCGCTTTCCTTGCTGGCCAATCTCTTGAAACCGAGAATATGGCTTACACCACCGCAGAAAGCGGCCAGCACGGAAACTATCGGGAATAGGTCCGGGCAGTTGCCGAGGTCTGTGTCGAAACAACGCAGCGGGGCCCGTTGTGCGGTGATAATGCCCGTCTCTTCCTCCTGGGACAGGCTGGCACCGGCGTCCATAAGGATGTCCATTATGGATATGTCCGCCTGGAGGGAGGTTGTGTCAAGACCCTTTAACTGCACTTTTCCGAATACGGCACCCGCCACAAGGAAGTTGGCGGCGGCGCTCCAGTCGCCCTCAATGCTGAAACTGGCCGGTTTATATTCCTGGCCACCTCTAATCTTGAAGGTTATTCCTGTGCAAAGACCCCAGTCCTGCGCCTCCATGAATTCCTCATCGCCCTCCATCTCGCTCCCGATCCGTATGCCGAACTTTTTGAGGACATCCAGAGTTATGAACATATAGGGGATGCTCTTAGGCTCATGGACATGGATCACTGAATCGCCCTCCAAGAGCGGCAGGGCCATTAACAGGCCGGAGATAAGCTGGGAACCTTCTTTCCCGGAAATGTCCACCTTGCCGGGGATCAATGGTCCTTGGACTGAAAGAGGAACTTTGATATCTCCTGAAGCCTGATCACCAAGTGGCCGGAGGATCGTTCCGAACTGGGCCATAATCTCTGAGGCACCCTTTAACGGCCGGTTCAGCAATGTGCCTTCCCCGGTGATTTCCACAACGTTAGCGAATTTCCCGGTCTTTTGAAGAGCCGCCACAATCGGGATCATGAGCCGGGTCAGAAGGCCGGATTCTCCGACATGAATATGGCTGGGGAGATCCCTCGCCGCAGATAGATCCTTAGCTTCGCTCAGGATGACAGCGACGGCTTTAGCCGCTTCACTGTCGCCGCAGGGAGAATAGCCGCTCAGGGTATATCCTTCGCTACGCTCAGGATGACAGGATGGTTCGGAATGACGGTCAGCGAGGGCTGCCGCTATGATGGCGCGCTGGGCGAAGCTCTTCGAGGCCGGCATCTGAAGTACCACGCCGTCGGAAGGCAGAAATCCACCATCATACAGCGCTTCAGTCATCTCTGAATACGGCCACTGGCCGGGAGCCGCGGCCTCAGCGGAATTCAAAGCGGCGTATGTGAAAGGAGATCCCAAGCGAAGGCACTCAAGCCGGCTCATTCGGCCGGCCTCACCCATCGCGAAGGCCACAAGACGACCTTCATCAAATTCATCGTAAAGAGACAAAACCCGGTTCGCATCATCCTCAGAACCAGCTGACACAGCGATCTTTATGATTTCTCCCCCAAATTTACGGCACCGCTCGGCGGTCTCTTGAAGGACCTCCAGTGAAGGGGTCCCGTCAAAGAAATGGCAGGAACGGATCATCCGGGTTCCGAACTCGCTGCACGAACGGCGAAGACGCTTGCCCATCTCTTTTGGAGCCTCAATCTCGACATCAATAAAGGCGGCGCCGGCCTCAATGGCCGCCTGGAGTTTAGCCTCGGCCTCCTCCCAAGTGCCGTTCCCATCTCCCGCTACCCTGCAAGTGGCGATCAGAGGCGTGTCCGAGGAAGAAAACAACTCAGAAATCTCATCTTCATCCAGAGGACACCGGTCAAGGCGGATCTCGGCCATCTGTATGGCCGGGACATTATGGTCAAGAAGATTGAGTATCTCCTCAAAGGAGCGGTTCTGTATGGTTACGCAGATCATGCTTATTCCTGTAGAAGTCTTGTCGCCTCGACGGGAGTCATGTCCTTGACGCTGACATCACCAATCCCGGAAGGCAAGATAAAATGAATAATATTCCCTTCGGCTTTCTTGTCTTTTCGCATCGCCCCGGTCAACTCTCCGACTTCAAAGGGACAGAGCACAGACATTCCACATGCCTTGAAATCGGCCTCCAGGCGATCTGAAAGGGCTGTTTCAGCCAAACCCAACTTCCCTGCCAGACGGGCGGCAAGTACGATTCCGATAGAAACGGCCTCTCCATGAGGAATGTTCTCTCCGGAAAGCTTCTCGATGGCATGGGCAAAGGTGTGGCCAAGGTTCAGCAACCTCCGTTCTCCCTTCTCAAAGGGGTCGCGTCCGGCGATTCCCGCCTTTATCATGGCGGCCTCCGCGATCAGGGAGTTAAGGCTCTGGGAATATCCGGAGATATCACCTCCTGCCTGACGGATGGCTGACAAAGTCTTGACAGCCTCCTCGTACAGACCTTTGGAGTTGTCTATAATAAAAGTCTTCAAGAGCTCCGACGCTCCGCTAACGATTTGTCTATATGGCAGAGTCTCAAGTGATTCCGGGCATATAAACACAGCTTCCGGCTGGCGGATGACTCCTATCATGTTCTTGTAGGAGTCAAGGTTGACACCGTTTTTGCCTCCAATGGCAGCATCAACTTGCGAAAGAAGGGTGGTAGGGATGAATGCGAAACGGACTCCCCGCTTGTAAACCGAAGCGGCAAAGCCTGTCATGTCTGTGGTTATTCCACCGCCAATTCCAAGCACAAGGGCATTCCTGTCGGCGCCCTGCTCCATAAGCCAGCGGTCGATCTCCACCACAGTGGAAAAGTCCTTATTACCCTCTGTAGCGTCAAGCTCGAATATTCCATCCGCCTCAACACCAATCCTTTCCGCCAGCCTCCGAACATTCCGGTCGCAGACGACGAAGACCCTGGAGACGATGGAATTCCCCTCTTTCAGGTATTTTCCTACCTCAGAGATCCCGCAATGAACGATATTGATCACCTCCGCCATATTGATACCTTCTGTCATTCTGAGCGATACCTTCTGTCATTCTGAGCGAAGCGAAGAATCTAAAAGTCGTAGAGATTGATGCCGATGGATGGCTCGAAACGGCGGCCGATTTTGCAATGGAAACGCCTCACGACCAATTCACAAGCCCCGTTCAATGTACAGCAAAGAAGGTGACCTCCGACCACAGTGTAATCCCTGCGGCCGAAATTGGCATGGAGATGAAGATACGGCTTCCCGTCCTTTTCAGAGATGTTACCGACAAGACTCGAGATTTCCATCTGCTCGTCAAATGTCTTATCCACGTAAAGCTTGGTCGCCGGATCCAAAAACCGCAGTGTGGCGCTGTTGACAGCCCCTATTCCGGAGATCTCACCGGCGAGGATTCCCTGCTCCTCGCAAAAAGCCGCCAATGCGGCCACCACTTCTTGATGGTTGTCTATACTTACGACAAAAGTGTCGCCATCTTGTACAAAAGAATACATATCTTATTGATTTTCAAATTTTCGTGAATATAATCAAAAACCTTATTCCTTACTCTTGTAGCCGTCGTATTTGTCAAGGAAGCCGTAGGAGAATCCAAGCGGATTCGAGGGATCCGACACATCTGTGGCTATGCAGTAAGTCTCGAGAATCTCTTTGACAGTCAAGTGTTTCTCCTTGAAATATTCAAGGGAACGGGCATTATCCTCTCCGTCAAAAACCTTCGGGGTTTTCTCCCCAAGGCGAATGGTCTTTTCCGAAGGGCGGAGACTCCTCATTCCGTTCTCGTCTCGACCCTGAAGAATGTAGAGAATATCCCCGGCTTTTGTGGCTTTCTTTAAATTATATCCAAGCGCTTCTTTCTCATACATAGCGACTTCCGCAATCAATCCTCCGCCATCAGTCACCTTTCTGGTCGCCCTGTTGAAGCAGACCACAAGCCTCATGGAAGAGAACTCCGTGCAGAAATTGAAATCACCGGTAGAGTCCATGAATCCGGCCCGGGGACCTTTCTGGCCATATCTGGGAACAAGGCAATTGCGAATAGCTTCCACCTTGCCCGGACCCATCGGCCTTGTCCTGGTAGGAATGCTGTCCTTTACCCATCCTCCATCCGTGGTTGCCAGGAATCCGCATCCGGTAGTGTAGTCATATTCAGGAAGATACCTGTCAGAGGAGTCCCTTGCCATTGTCATCGCGAGGACACCCTTGCAATAATCGTGGAGACCGAATACATCGACTGCTGCCATCACGGGACCAACCTCGGAAGCGGAGCATACCCAGATGTCGAAACCATTGTCATACAATGCCTTCCAAAGCTCTCTGATGTTGTCGGTAACAGCGATACCGTCAACCCATGAGTATGTCCCATGGCTTCCTTCCAGCGAACGATAACCTGTCTCCACCACGGAATACTTCTCATGGGAGCGGCGGGCCATCTGATAAACTTCTTCCCCGGTCATCCCGGAGAACCAGCCCATGGTCCAGAGGTAGGCATCGTCCGCTGTCATGTATTCCTGAAGCTTCTGATACATCAGACCCATGTCAGAGGCGAAATCTTTCCAGACAGGATCCGTGCCCATCCGGGCCTGGGTCTCGTAGTCCACACCTTGTGGCGTGAACGGCCCGAAACGGGAATACAGGTCGGCATAATCGCTGATGATTGACCTCAAGGATTCCTGCAGGCTCTCCGGATAGGTCTCCATCCCTGTATTAGCCATCTTTGAGAATTCTTCAGGATTGAGACCGAAGCACATTGTCTCCAGCTGATAGGCCATCAACTGGACCGACACATCAAAGATGGAGCAAGTGTTGTCAAAATCAAAAACAACGTAGGGTTTTTCCTTCTGGCCGCGCTCTGAGCGAATAAAACTGTTGAGCGCTTTCTTAGCGTCCGGATTCCAATCCGGATGGGACACATATTGGGCACAGGAGGCCACCACAAGGAGGGCGACGAGAAGAATCGATTTACGGATATTGCTAATATTCATTGTGTTAATATATTACAAAACCAGCCACCTGTTGAGGCTCTCATGCTGGGAGACGACCACGAACTTATAGAAATTGGACTGCCCGATCTTGTCCAGATCGTAGCGGAACTCCTCCGCTCCGGCATTCAGGTCCGCAAGGAGAATCCAGTTCTCCTTTCCGGAAGTCTTATACTCATCACAAGGGGCCGCGTAGATTTTGACCGGAGCGTTCTTTTTGTCAGCCGTCCAGCGGAGGATCACCTCCCGGTCATAAGTGGAGAGAACAAGATCGTGGATCTGTGTTTTTCCGATGAACGGGATGCCATCCCTTTCCCAGCCCACTTGTTCCGGCACTTCCATCCCAAGGAACTCGCAGACGGAAGGGTTGATGTCGACCATAGCGGCCTTGCCTTCCCGGAAACGCTTGTTAACCTTCTGGTTGGTAGCGATCCAGGTGGCTCTTTCCCTGGCTGACTGTCCTCCGTGATTGTGGCCGTCGATCGTGCGCCCGTGGTCGGTCGTCACGATGATCATCCAGTCCTCCCCGAAATTCTTCTGGCGGTATTGCACAGCCTTCCACACACGGTCGATCTGCTCTCCGGCCTTGAGGATATATTCATCGAAATATGAGCCGTTTCCGTACATGTGAGAGGCGTCGTCGGTGTACCATAGATAGACCCAACTGAGGTCCGGGGCATTCTCACGAATACACTTCGCCGCTTCCGTTGACGTTCTCTCGTCATAGTCGAAGACATGTAGATCTTTCTCTTTTTTGGGGTAATTTACCGAATCATGGTCATAGCCGTCCCGGACATAATCGATCTTAAGATTAGCGGTCTCGCTTTTCCCCTCTCCGAGAAGGACGGTCCTGTTGTCTGTCCAGCTGGAGAATATTCCTGTCGTAAGAGGTCTTTTCTGCTCTTTGGCGATCCTGAAGAGCGACCAGTAATTATAGTTCGGCGAAAGATTACTGTTGCCGAACACATTATGTTTATTGGCCCAGACTCCTGTCAGCATCGTATTGTACCCGACGGCCGAAATGGTGGGAGTCTCATTGTACATTCCGGTCTCACCTCCGACATAGCTGGCCCCGAAAGCCCCAGTGCGGTCAATGTCATAGATAACAGGAACATGCAGTCTCTCAATCACATCCTTCGGAATGCCGTCCACGATGATGATAACCGCCTTTTTCTCACCTTTGGCAAAAAGGCTTAGTAAAGAGAACAAGGCGAAAGCTGTCAATAACGCTTTTCTTAACATCTAATATTGTTTTAGTCGTGTTATGCGAAGATAGCGCGAACTATTCTTAAAACAAAAAAGATGGGTATATTTGAGGTTATGAAAAAGATTCTGTCAATGATTGTGGCCGCCGCAGCGGCGATTAGCGTTCTTTCCGGATCCGGCGGAAAGGAAAAGTCCTCATGGGGAGACTATGTCGTTGCCTGTGGCGACAAAGACTTGTATATCGTGGATGTCAAGTCATCTACGCAAGACTCTCTTCAGGTGGTCTGGCATTGGAATGTGGATGAGGCTAAAGGCCAGATCCCCGACGCTGATGTCCACAGGGCCCGGGTCCTGGATGACTGCAAGCCGGTCGATGGGGGCAAACGTCTCCTTCTCACATCTTCCGGAGATGAGACCCTGCTACTGGATATCGCGTCAAGGAAGATCCTTTTCTACGCCCATACCCCCATGTCCCACTCGGCGGACATGCTTCCCGGAGACAGGATCGCTGTGGCTAATTCAACCAATCCGGCCGGTAACAGCCTTGAGATCTACGATGTCTCAAAACCGGGAGTGGTGATCTGGAAAGATTCTCTTCCCAGTGGCCACGGCGTGTATTGGTCTGAGAAGCATAATTGCCTCTTCGCCCTTGGCCACAAGGAACTTAGGAAATATTCCCTGAAAGGCTGGAATACTCAGCGTCATTCTCTCAGGCTCAGGAAGACTTACGCCCTTCCCGGCGCTGGCGGCCACGACCTGACCCCTTTAGGGGAGGACGCCCTCTTGATCACAAACGGTGGCGGAGTATATGTTTTCGAAATCAACTCCGGTTCTTTCAGCCCTTTCAAGCCATTGGAAGGCAGTAGGAATGTCAAGTCAGTAAATCACGATCCGGCCTCGGGACGGACCGTGTACACAATCGCCGAGACGAGCTGGTGGACGAACCACATCTATCTTCTGAACCCGGACAAAACCCTGACCTTCGATCCCTCTTACAGGCTTTACAAGGTTCGCGTGCTTCCGGATTGGGAAGCGGTAAAAGCGGAGATGACTCCTCCCCCGTTCGCCGGATTCGATGTCAACCCCTCTCTCAGGGCCCCGGGAACCAACTTGAGGATCTTCGACGACAATATCTGGCAAAACGACAGTGATAAAAACCTTAAGGCTTGGGAACCGTTAAGAATCAGTTGCACCGACTCGGCGAGAAGCCTCGGTTTCGCCAAGATGATAGCGGACCATAAACCGGACATCGTGACCCTCCAGGAATATTCCTCCCACATGGACGGTTATCTGGCTCCTAAGCTGCGCGACCTCGGTTTCACCAACGCCTGCGAGAAGGACGGCACCTGGAACTTCACTCCCATCTTTTACGACAGTACTGCCGTGGAACTTGTCAAAGTGAAGTACAACCTTTACACTCCGAAAACCTACAGCAACGCCAACACCAAGTCTTTCACTTCGGCCGTGTTCCGTCACAAGGCGACTGGACGGGTTTTCGCCGTCCTCAACACACATCTGTGGTGGAGACCGGAAGAGGCGCAGCCGGGAAGCCAGATGGCCAGGGCCTCCCAAATCCGGCTAATGATGGCTGAGGCTGACGCTATTAAGGCGGAATATAATTGTGTGATATTCCTGATGGGCGACATGAATTGCGAGGAGGACACCGTGCCCATCCGCCAGCTTTTGGATGATGGTTATATTCCTTGCTACAAGGCCGCTACCGTTTTCGGAGACAACAACAACGGACATCACCGCTGCGATCCGAGCGGGTTTTCCGCGGAAAGCTCCAGGAAGGGACCAGACCGGGCTACAGGCGCACTCGACCATTTCTTCATCCATAATGCTCCTAATGGTGTGGAAGTACTTGTATATTACTGTATTATGGACGCTTACACACTCCCCCTCACCGACCATTACCCTAACTTCGCTGACATCAAGCTCTGAGACGAGTTGAGTCATAGATAGTGGGGGCTGAAAACAGAAAAGGGGTTCGCTAACTGGTTGTTAGTGAACCCCTTTGTGATTCCGTTGGGATTCGAACCCAAGACCCACAGCTTAGAAGGCTGTTGCTCTATCCAGCTGAGCTACGGAACCAATCCTTGTTGAAAAGTTCCGCAAAGTTAAACTTTTAATTGCTATATTCACCGATATTTCGGAATAAAAGTTCTCAAAAAATATCATGACAAGGGTTTTTATCGCTCTTAAACGACTGATCAGCTCATTTTTCGTGGTAATTGTCACCTTATCATCCGCCGGATGCAAAGAAGACAAACCGACAATCATATCCGTTGAAGGAGTCACTGTCAACAAAACGACTGTCAGTCTCATGGAGGGTGAAAGTGAGAATCTTTTCGCTACCGTCACACCTTCCAATGCGACCAATACCAACGTAAGCTGGTCTTCCTCCAATTCCGAAGTAGCGACTGTGGATGGCAAAGGACTGGTGACGGCAGTCAAGGCCGGATCCGCAACCATCACAGTTATCACCTTAAATGGAGGTAAGGCTGCTTCTTGTCTTGTTTCCGTCAAGGCCAAACCGGCCCCGGTCACTAAAGGGGCGTACAAACATGTATTTATCATAGGCGTAGATGGTGGAGGAGCGTTCTTCAAAGACACTCCAACCCCGAGAATTGACGAGATATTCAAAACCGGGGCGGTCTCCTACAGGACCAAAACCTCATATCCGACGATCAGCGCCCAATGCTGGGGATCTATGCTCCACTCTGTCCTCCCCGAATTCCACAGGCTGACTAATGGTACAGTGGCCAGCAAACCATTTAATCCTAACAGCCCGTTCCCTTCAATATTCAGGATTGTCAAAGAGGCAAACCCGAACGCCAAACTGGCATCATTCTGTAATTGGAACCCAATCAACATCGGCATCATCGAGGATAATCTCGGGGTGATTAAAGATACGGGAAACGATCCGGAAGTGGCCGCCAAGGTGGTCAATTATATTCAGAATAACAATCCGACCCTGCTATTCGTGCAGTTCGACTCCGTGGATGGCGCTGGCCATGGGAGCGGATATGGCTCGTCCAAGCATCTCGCCTCCATCACCGCTGTTGACAAGTTGATCGGGGATATCTACGATGCTGTCAAACAGAAGAATATCCTTGACGAGACGCTGTTCATAGTCTCAGCCGACCACGGAGGCACTCCTGAGGGCTCACATGGAGGCGACACCGAAGCAGAGAGATATGTGTTCCTGGGGGTCTCTGGTCCTACTGTCCTGAGCGGCGGGCAGATCCAGAATCCGGAGGTGAGGGACATCGCCGCGATCTCGGCGTATGCCTTAGGCTTGGATTTCCCGGAGACTTGGACCGGAATAGTCCCCGGAGGATTGTTCCAGGGAGTGGAAGCGATGGAACGTCATGAGATGGATCCCGAGGATATCCCGGTGTCTAAGTTCCGTAAGCACCAGACTGAGGCCACACCTGAAATTGGCGATCTCAAAGACGTCCTCTCCGGACATGAGATTGTCTCTTATCTTCCTTTTGACGGAAATGAGAAAGATGCTCTTGGAAAGGTTGAAACCGAGAAGAGCGGCAAAGTGTACTACTCAGATGCATATTACGGCAAAGGTGTGGATTTGTCTGACGGATACGTGACTCTTAAGGATGTCTCTGTCGGAACCAAGTCATTCTCAGCGGCTTTCTGGATAAAGACAAACGGGGTATCTTCCGATCCGTGCATTATTTCGAACAAGGATTGGAACTGGGGCGGCAACAACGGTTTCGTGCTGTCCTTGCGAAGTGACGGGGACATCAAGTTCAATGCTGGTTACAATGGAAACAGAATGGATCCGGCAGCCGGCTTGCCTTTTGATTACCAGAAGGGTTGGATGCATGTTATCCTTGTCGTGGACAGGAAGGCGAACAAGGCGCGCATCTATTATGACTTCAACCTGGATGTGGAAAGTGATATTCCAGCGGAATTGAGAAACGTCTCATTCGATGCCCTCGACTTGAATATCGGCCAGGACGGAACCGGGCATTACAATGCTAAACTGGCCGCACAGCTGGATGAAATGATCATCACCGCCGACGCATTGAGCGACGAGGACATCTCCAAGCTAAAGGCTTATTACGTTACTACGACGCGATGATCTCCTTATTGATCAGCTCGATTCCCCAGGTAATGAACTGGTCCGATGCCAAAGAAGGAGATATTGTGCAATCCAAAAGACGTAGCTTCAGATAAAGCTTGACAGGACGAGGAGTGTCCTCCGCCTTCCAGGAGACGACGAACCGTTTATCTTCGTATCCTGAGAAGTAACCACCGGGAGCGACAAACTTCTTTTCCGGAAACTCGACCTCTTTTCCGCCCTCAAACACAATAACGGGGATACATTCAAGGTTGAAAGGCTGTCTGTTGGACAGCCATCCTGAAATGATTATATCAGTTCCAGGAACAGCGTCTATGTCCTGTTCCGAAAGTGTGATCTCGCTGGTCTGGCAATCCTTCCCCCAAAACGCCCCTTTAAGCTGAAGAGGGATATACCACTCATTGGTTATCTTGACTTTATATGTCTTGTCGGTTTCTAAGAAAGAAGGAAGACTAAGGTTTGTCATCGCGAATCCAAGCTGTTGAGGAAACGGATCCTTGATCAAGCCATCTAACTGCGGAAGTCGGAGTTCACGCAGGGTATCCTGGTATAAGAAGGTTGGTTGGTCAAAGAAAACGTTGTCGAACGGGCGATTTATCGGTAATTCTTTTGATGTGCGGATTTCTCCTCCGGATGAAGAGAAAAAATGTCCCATGAAATAAAAATCGGCGTCATCTGTATTATAATGAGACTCTACCTTCACATGATTGAAGTGGTTTAAAACCTCTTCTTTGAGAGGCTGGAAGGGAACGGAAACGGCTATTTCCTCTTCTTCACGATCTTTGAAAACAGCAGCAAGACGAAGAAACTCTAGCTCAGAGAAAACCATCTGAATATCAAAAGATTCCGGACAAACTACACTCGATGCCGATCCCGACATATAAAGGTTTCCGGAAAAGGGCGACGACACGCCTGTCACATTAAACTCAAGGGTTAGTCCGGATCTGGTGATCACCCATTCCTCTTTGTTTGATACAACGGTTCCATCGATTCTAAGTGAAGCGTCATCTGAACTCACTCCTATGCAGGAGGGTAACCTCAAATCAGAACCGGGTTCGATCCGAACCTCATCATAGGGATAGTCCTCAGGCAGGGATATGCGAAGAGTAAGGGTTCCCGAAACAAAACCCCAATCCACGTACGAGAGATCCTCCGAATGGTGTACACGGCCCATCGAGTATTCTCCGTTGGCGTTAAAACTCCATGTCCCCCCTTCCTCCGTGTTATCTATGATAGGCCAATAATAACAGCGTAAAGACAACGTGGTGTCCTGGGCCTCCACCCAGGCTCGCCCCAGATTGTAAGAGTACTCCAGGTCCGGGCCTTTAATGTCAATATAGTAGAAGTTGTGCTGATTGCACGGCAAACCCTCCAATTCTGGGAGGAGAGTCTTGAGGAAAAGAGGCTTGGACTCAAAAGAAACGTTTCGAAAAACCCTCTCTGTCTTCTCTTCCTTAGAACAAGCGCAGATTAATGAGAAGGCCGCGGCCAATATGAGAAACCGCGTACGCATCACTTCCGCTTGCTGAACAGCTCAAGGGCAAGCACCAATCCGGCGCCGATCAAGGCCCATAAGACCGCACCGCCGATGTGGAGAGCCTCAACAGGCTGTCCGTTAAGGACATTGGCGGTTTCGCAAGCCACTTTATCAGCCCATGGCCAGACCTTGACGAGAGCGCCGATCGTGAAGCCGATCAGAACAAGCAGGGTCTGCTTCTCGTACTTTCCGATAAGCCAGTGAAGGAACTTTGAGAAAGCGACGATACCGATAACGCAACCGATGGCGAAGACCAGCAGGACCGGGATATTCAAATCGCTGACAGCCTTCATGATATACTCGTATTTCCCGAGCAGGACAAGAATGAAACTTCCTGAGATTCCGGGCAGGATCATGGTGCAGATGGCGATAGCTCCGCAAACGGCGATAAACCACATGTCCGAAGTGGTCTCTGTCGGTGACAGGAGGCAGATGAACGCCCCGAGGGCTATTCCAAGAACGAGCCAAGCCACCTCTTTACCTTTCCAGCCTTTGATGTCGGAGAGCATGAATACGGCCGAGACGACAATCAGGCCGAAGAAAAACGCCCAAGTCTGGACCGGATGGTGAGCCAGGACATATTCCATAAGCTTGGCCAAGGAGAATACGCTGATTATCACTCCTATAGCGAGCCAAAGGAGGAAGGTGCCATGGATGGTCTCCCAAAACTCCTTGAACTGTCCTTTTATCAATAACTTCCACGTTGAGACGCTCATGATGGCGTTCAAAGCTTCTATGAGCTCGTTGAATATTCCCGTCAGTAGGGCGATAGTTCCTCCAGATACTCCGGGGATAACATTAGCCGCCCCCATGGCGAAGCCCTTGAGAGCGACAATCGAATTTTTGATGATATTTGACATTCTCTACCGGATCTTTCCGAGATAACTCTTCATGGCGTTGAAACTGTCCAGCTGCGAGAGATCCTTCCCTGCCGGGTCAGAGACCACCAGGTCAAAAAGGTCGCCGCCCAGCTGCTTGCGGCCGATCTTGAAACGAGCCTTGGAAGTCCTTGCCATGTATTCAATGGCGAAGTCGGGCTCCTTGATCAAGGATATGAACACATCTGGGGCCCTCTCTTCGAGGACACCCATCTTGTACTTGTTGGGCCGCCCCAGCCAATCGAGGTCTTTCTTTGTGATGGTGGTCTGGATGCTCGTTATCAGCCTGTCCTCGCTCCCGATCTTACGGAAATCCTGGAAGAAGACCGCCCCATTGATGTCCATACCACGGAAATAATTCATTATGGTTGACTTACATGCATCGAAAGAGGGATCCTCCACGTCTATAATAGCCACGTATGACTTGATTTTCGAAAGCGGGAGAATCTCAGTAGGGACAACGCTAGCATGCCTCTTGAGACTTCTTTTCCTGAAAATATTCTTTATGAAATCAAACATAAGCCTAAATATTGACAGAACCGATGAGCTGCCGGATCTCAGCCTTGGCGTCCCTCCAGCGAGGGACGTCGATCTTGGTTCCGACAACCTCGACGACTTTCGCAGCAATTATCGAGCCGACCTCGCCGCACACCTTAAGGGGCATTCCCAGAGAATGGGCATAAAGGAAACCGGCGGCATAGGTGTCGCCCGCTCCAGTAGCGTCGATGGTGGCAGCTGGCCAAGCTTCAATGTAGTGATATTCATCGCCTTGCTGGACCATGGAACCATCCTTGCCAACCTTTACCACGGCGATCTCGCACTGCCTTGCGAGTGCGGCGAGCGCCTCCCGAGGCTCAAGCTTCGTGTAGGCTCTGGCCTCAGACTCGTTGGCGAAGACGATGTCAATGTATTTCTCCACGAGGTTATGGAAAAAAGCCTCGTTGGATTCCACCACATTATAAGACGCCATGTCGATCGAGATCTTGCACCCAGCATCCTTGGCCATCTGCACTGCCCGACGGATAAGATCTTGGTTCTGAACAAGATAACCTTCGATATGGAAATAGTCATATCCCTCGAAATACTCCGGCTTCAAGTCTTCCGGGACAAGCTCCAAGGCAGCCCCCATGTAATCGGCGAAAGTCCTTTCGGCATTGGCTCCGGTTATGAAGCACATCGCCCTGCCGGAACCCTTCGTCCCTTCGAGCAAAGTGGTCTTGACTCCGAACTGCTCCAGGGTACTCTTGTAGAGATGGCCCAGCTCGTCATTCCCGATCTTGCCGATGAAGCAGGATGGCATTCCGAATATGGATGTGCAGGTGATGGTGTTGGCCGCAGAGCCTCCGGGGACATATTTGACCCCATATTCCTTGAGTTTCGACCAGATCTGGTCCCCAGTCTCAAGATCTACATGCTGCATGCTTCCTGGAGGAAGGTGATATTCCCTGAGCATCGAGTCGTCCGGGAACACGGCCAGTATGTCAGTGAGGGCGTTCCCTATTCCGAGTATGGATTTCATGGCAAAAAATGTGTTATGGGCTCGTAATCCGCGAATTTAAGGATTATTTGATTAAATTTGTTACCATGAACAAGAAGGTAGGGAATATTCTCAAGTACGGATTGTCGATCCTGCTTGCCGTGGCGTTGCTGTATTTCGCTTTCCGAAAGGTTGACTGGACTGATTTCTGGGCCGCCCTGAAAGCCTGCAGCTGGGAGTTTGTGCTGCTTTCTGTCGTGTTTGGTTTCTTCGGGTTCTTTCTCAGGGCTCTTAGGTGGAGGGAGGTGCTCCTGCCAATCGACCCTACGACCAAGACTCTCAGCTGTTTCAACGGCATCAACATAGGTTACGCCGTCAATATGGTGCTTCCCAGGGTCGGAGAGGTGCTGCGCTGCACGTATATTACCGCTCACTCCAAGAAAGTCAAGGATCCGAAGACTGGTGAGGAGACCAGGCTCGCGTCTTTTGAAAAGGCTCTCGGGACCGCATTCCTGGAGAGATCCGTGGACGTGATAATGTTGTTAGTCCTCCTAATAGTATTCCTGTTTTTCACCTGGGACAAGTACGGGGGCTTTTTCGCCGAGAAGATTTTCGGCGCCGCCGCCGGCAGCCTCTCCTTCGGAAAGGTAGCGACCATAGTCCTGATCCTCCTGGCTTTGGCCGCATCGGCCTGGACGGTGTTCCGCTTCGCGGGAAGGTGGAAGCCACTCAAGGCGGTCAAGGAATTCTGCAAAGGTCTTTGGCAGGGGTTCGTCAGCTGCCTTAGAATGAAGAGAGCCTGGTGGTTCTTCCTCATCACTATCCTCATCTGGGTGTGCTACTGGATGATGAGCGTCACCATCCTATGGGCTGTGCAGGGAATCGACACAACCGCCGTATCCGCTGACCTTGCCTCCGCCGTTACGACCGTCAGGAGTCTGAACCTGGTGGACGCGTTCTTCCTGATGCTCGCCGGAGCCCTTTCTTCGATAGTCCCTGTCCCCGGAGGATTCGGCGCCTTCCATTTCATCGTGGCCGGGGCTGTATCCTACGTGTACGGACTTCCCTTTGAGTTCGGAATCATCTTCGCTACCCTCTCACACGAATCCCAAGAGCTCAACCAGCTCATCTGGGGTGGTATTTCTTTCGTAATAGAGCAATTCAGAAAAGATTAGGATATATGAGACCACAACGGTTTTTCATTTTGCTGGCCACCGTCGCACTCTCGCTTGCGGTGGTTCCTGCCATAGCTCAGAACAAACTGACATCCAAGCAGTTATATTCTCAATTCCAAAACCCTGACACCCGTTACCGGCCCTTTGTGCGGTGGTGGTGGAACGGAGACAGGGTCAATGCGGAAGAGCTTGTCCGCGAGCTTCACATCATGAAGGAGGCCGGCATCGGTGGAGTCGAGATCAATCCCATCGAATTTCCGGCCGGGGACGACACCCTGGACACAAAACCTCTCAAATGGCTCAGCGACGAGTGGATCGACATGCTCAAGGTCGTGTTTGACGAGGCGGACAAAATCGGGATGACATGCGACCTCATCATCGGATCCGGCTGGCCTTTCGGAGCGGAAAGTCTTCCTAGGGACGAAAGAGCCGAGGTTCTGCTCACTTATGCCAAGGAAGTTCCCGCCGGAGAGACTCTTGAGATGTCCTTGTTCCACTTGTACAAAGAGTTGGATCCTGGAGTGACGATCGTCAATCCGCGCCGAACCCCGGAACTGGTCTCCATCTGCCTTGCCCCCGACCCTATCGGGAGCCTTGATGAGGCGATAGACCTTTCCGGCAAGGTGAAGGACGGTATCCTGACCGTGGACGTCCCAGAAGGCAAATGGCAGCTTTACGCCATGGTGAAATTCGAATCTTTCGCCAGCGTGATCAATGGAGCTCCCGGCGCCGCAGGGTCCATCCTGAACCACATGGACGCTTCAGCGGTGAGACATTATCTGAATCACATGACCGATGCCATAGAGAAAAGGATCGGCCCCCTCTCCGGCCGTGTCAGGGCCATGTTCATAGACAGCATGGAGCTTGAGGGCAACAACTGGACCGCGGACTTCGCGAAAGTTTTCAAGGAGAGACGGGGATATGACGTGCTTCCGTGGCTGCCTTTCACCATGTTCGAGGTAGGAAGGTTAGGCGACGTCAAGAGTTTCGAATATGGATCCAAGAAAAGCCCGAAGTTCCAGGAGGAAGTGGATAGGGTACGTTTCGACTTTGAGCTCACCAAGGCTGAGCTCTTGCACGAGCGTTTTTACGGCACCATGGGCCAGTGGGCTAAAGATAAAGGGTTGAAACTCCGCGCCCAGGCCTATGGAAGGGGTTTCTTCCCGCTTGAAAGCTCTTTGATGGTTGACTTCCCCGAAGGTGAGTCCTGGACCACCAACTGGCTCCGTCACAAGTTGGGTGAGGAAATGGGAGACGAGGACTACCGCCGTGGACGAGGGTACACTATGATCAACAAATATGTCTCATCGGCGGCTCATCTGTCAGGAAAAAGAGTCGTGAGCGCCGAGGAGATGACCAACACCTACAAAGTGTTCACCACCTCCCTGGAGTTCCTCAAGGTCGGCTCTGACATGAGCGCGATCTCCGGAGTCACCCACTCCGTGTGGCACGGATTCAACTATTCACCCCTCGAGGCGGAGTTCCCCGGATGGATCCAGTACGGTACCTTCCATAATGAGAGGAACACCTGGTGGCCTTATGTGAAAAACCTCAACGACTACCGCGCGCGAATTGCCAGCCAGCTCCAGAATGCCGACATGTACACGGACATAGCCATCCTTCCCGCCAACTACGACATGTGGTCCACTATGGGAGTCCAGACGGAGCCTTTCCCGGTCAAACTTAACGTGCCTTATACCTCCCTGATCTGGGAGGCAATCCACAAGACCGGCGGCGGAGCCGACTATGTCAGCGAGATAATTCTCAACAAGGCCACTGTAAAGAAAGGGAAACTCTGCTACGGCCCTAAGGAATATGGAACCCTTTTCCTGGTCGAAGTCACAAGCACAACTCCCGAAACCCTGGCCAAGCTTGAGGAATTCGTCAGGCAGGGAGGAAGGGTCTTCTGCATCGGGAAATATCCTGAGAAGTCGTTGGGACTCAAGGATTACGAGGCCAGAGACAAGAAGATTGCCGAGGCCGTAGGACGCCTGAAGGCCTACAAGGACAACTTCATCCTACTCGAGAAACCGGAAGACGGAAAGTACCTCGAATGGTATGAGGGCGTTATGGAGAAATATTCCCTGCCCCACTCTATCACGATCTCCAATCCCGACCGCTTCCTGCTTCAGGACCGTTTCGTCACCGACGACAAGTCGGACATGTTCATGATTATGAACGCCCACATGAGCGAACCCAGGGAAACAGACATAATATTCCCGAAATCAATTACTTCCGGGAAGCATGCCTGGATTTATGATCCCGCTTCTGGAAGCCGCTTCCCCTTGAGACTTGACAAGGGAGGCAAGGCTCATTTCCGTTTCGGACCGTCAGAGACCTATCTTGTAGTCTTCAATAAGGATGGCCGCTCCTCAGGTTCTGCACCTGTCCTTCATAACCCCGTCTCGACCCCTGTCATCCTGAGCGAAGCGAGGGATCTCCGCGAAGCTAAGGGTCCCTGGTCCCTGACCCTCCACCAGCCCCAGCTCGACACGACATGGACTACAACCTTTGACACCCTCCAGGACTTGAAGGACATGGCCGACTCGACCTACAAGAACTTCATGGGAACCGTGATTTACAAGACTTCCGTTTCCCTCGACGAGAAGAATCTCCCCAAATACCTTGACCTCGGGAAGGTCGCTGACATCTGCGAGCTTAAGATCAACGGCCGCGATGCCGGTATGATGTGGTTCGGAGAGAGGATCTACGACATCTCCCCGTATGTCAAAGCGGGAGAGAACACCATCGAGATTAAAGTAACCACCCTGATGGGTAATTATATTCAGACACTCAAGGACAACAAGGCAGCGCAACGCTTCGTCCTGAGACGTAACCAGCCTTATGTGTCCGCAGGATTGATTGGACCAGTAAAATTATACAAATGAGAAGGTTATTAAGACTCGCAGCCACAGCGCTGCTTCTCACGAGTGCCGCTGGAGCGCTCGGAGCCGCTGATTATTTCGCCAGGGATTTCGGCGCCGTTCCTGACGGAGTGACCCTGAACACCGTCAGCATTCAGGCTGCCATCGACTTCGTATCCGCCCATGGCGGAGGTAAAGTCGTTCTGGACAAAGGCGATTACGTGTCCGGAACCATCTATTTGAAAAATGATGTGACCCTTTGGATCGACGAGGATTCCGCCCTGCTCGGATCCCTCAACCCGTTCGACTACATCAAGGATCCCGATGCCAAATGGACAGCCCTTATCTTCGCCATCGGGCAGAAGAATATTGGAATCGAGGGTGGTGGCACAGTTGACGGACGTGGATTCAGCATCGCCACGAGGTTCATCGACTTTGTCCATCTGGGAGTCATTGAGGATGACCTCAGGAACGATCGTCTGCAGGAAGCCAAACGTCCGGAGAATATCCATTTCTATAAATGTGAGGGAATAGTCATCCGTGACATTCTCCTGAAGGATCCCGGATGCTGGAACCAGCAATATGACAAGTGCCGCGACATCCTTGTCGAAAGGGTGCATGTCGATGCCAAATCCTATTGGAACAACGACGGGATCGATATCGTGGACAGCAGTGATGTGATCATCCGAGACTGTTTCTTCGACGCTGCCGACGATGTGTACTGCTTCAAGAGCCACAGCAACGACGGAGTGAGCGAGAACATCCTCGTGGAGAATTGCGTGGGCCGCTCGAGCGCCAATGGCATCAAGTTCGGAACCTACACAAGAGGTAAGTTCAAGAACTTCAAGTTCAAGAATATCAAGATTTACGACACCTACCGCAGTGCGATCACGATCGCCACTGTGGACGGCGCCACAATCGAGGATGTCGAGATCGACGGGATCGAGAGCATCCACACCGGTAATCCAATATTCCTGCGTACCGGCACACGCCACACCCGCGACGACCAGAAGGCATATCTCAAGAATATTGTTATCAAGAACATGTACGCTGAGGTGCCACTTGACAAGCCGGATGCCGGCTACAGCTACGAGGGTCCGGTCGAGGATCTTCCAAGAAATGTCCTCCCGAGCATCATATACGGCAATCCGAACATCAAGATCGAGAATGTCCGCCTTGAGAACATCGAGATTGTCTATCCCGGCCATGCCGATCCGGAATATGCGTACAGGGGATCCTCTAAGGAAGAGCTTGACGCCATTCCTGAGATGGAGACCAGCTATCCTGAATTCTCCAACTGGAAGGAACTGCCCGCCTGGGGATTCTACATCCGTCACGCCGACGGGATCGTCTTTGACAACGTGAAGATTACTGTTGACGGCGAAGACTACCGCCCCGCTATCGTGACCGACGATGTCAATGGATTGAGACTCAAGAATGTGGAAATCAACCAGGACACCGCTCCCAAGGGTAAGAAACAGATTATCAACAAGGACACCAAGAACATCAAGAAGAAATGAAAAAGATATTCGCCATAGTTTCCCTGCTTCTGATATCGCTTGCGGGGATCGCTCAGGACAAACAGCCTGTTTACAAGTCGTCCTTCTTCGGGATCCGTAGCGACGGTACCACCGACAACACCACCTCTATCCAGAAGGCTTTGGACTTTATCTCTGAGAAGGGTGGCGGCACTCTCGAGTTCAGCGTCGGGCGCTATCTGACTGGATCTGTCCAGCTCAGAAACGGCGTTGATATCTATCTCAGAGAGGGTGCAGTGATCGTCGGATCGACTAACATCTATGCCTACAAGGGCGCTAAAGGCATCTTCTGGGGAGAAGGAGTCAAGGATGTGACCATTGAAGGCAAAGGAGTTATCGACGGCCGCGGGCCTGGGCTTCTTGACAATATCGACGGCCAGATAAAGATGAGGCATATTGACGAGCCCGTCATTCCGACCCTTGTCTATCTGAAGGATTGCCAGAATGTGAGCCTCAAGAACTTCATTCTCCGTTACCCCGCCACCAAGGAAGACCTTTACATCATCGAGGGCGGATCCGTCACTGTTGAAGGCTGCTACACCGACACGAAATGAGAAAGATATTGACGATAGCGACTCTGGTTCTTTGCCTTGGGCTGAGAGCTGGAGCTGAGGAATATGCCTGGAAGGCAAAGTGGATCACTAAACAACAGGGTCAAAGTGAGACAAACACCTGGCTCGCCTACAGGAAAGATGTTGATATAGAAAAGGTTCCGGTGTCTCTTATCGCCAGGATCGCTGTTGACTCGCGGTATTGGCTTTGGATAAACGGGCAACAGGTTGTCTTCGAGGGAGGCCTCAAGAGAGGTCCTTCCATCGGTGACGGTTATTACGACAAGGTGGAGATCGCTCCTTTCCTGAAGAAAGGGCAGAACCGTCTATCAATTCTTGTCTGCTTCTTCGGAAAGGCTGGATTCAGCCATTTGAGCAGCGGGACTTGCGCTCTTCTTTTCGATGCCCAAAGTCCTGAGGTTGAGATCCTCTCTGACGGCTCATGGCAGGCCTCCGTACAGCATGGTTATGGGACAGCATCCCATCCGAAAACCAACCACCGGCTCTCGGAGAGTAATCTCCGATACAATGCCAACATATTTAATTTCAACTGGTTCAAGGAAAGTGAGCCGGACTATCTCGGAGCGGCTTTGGAGCTTCCTTTCACCCCCGGCGAGGCCCCTATGGGTGAGTTGGTGGAGCGGCCGGTTCCCCTTTGGAAAGACTTCGGATTGAAAGATTATCCTTCCACAAGGATGAGCGGCGACACTCTCTATTGTCGTCTGCCGTATAACTGCCAGTTCACGCCTTGGCTTAAGGTTGAGGCTCCGATGGGCAGGGTAATCTCCATATATACCGACCACGACATCGTGACCGGTGAGAAGTGTGTGAGTGCGGAATATGTCACCAAGGACGGTGTCCAGGAATATGAGAACTTCGGTTGGATGACCGGAGAAGAGGTCTATTATGTGCTTCCAGCCGATGTGAAGGTGCTGGGAGTCAAGTTCAGGGAAACAGGCTATGACACAGAGTTCGCTGGAACCTTCTCATGCTCGGATCCTTTCTTGAACGATTATTGGCAAAAGGCCCAAAGGACTCTCTACATCTGCATGAGGGACACTTATTACGACTGTCCTGACCGGGAAAGGGCCCAGTGGTGGGGAGATGAGGTGAATGAATTGAATGAGGCTTTCTATCTTCTTGACAGAAAGGCGGATAAGTTGGCCAGGAAGGGCATCATGGAACTCGTGCGCTGGCAGAAGCCCGACGGGGTCATGTACGCCCCGATCCCATGCTCCAACTACTTCAAAGAGCTTCCGATGCAGATCCTCAACTCAATAGGCTGGTACGGATTCCGGGGATATGGTTTCTATTCCGGAGACTTCTCGTTTGTGAAAGATGTCTACCCCGCTGTCCATAAGTACCTCCATGAGGTATGGAAGCTTGATTCAGAGGGGCTTCCGATATATAGGGTTGGGGCTTGGGACTGGCCGGATGCCGGAGCGCACCAGGATCGTGTCGCCCAATTGCATCTTTGGTATTACCTCGCGCTCAAGGCTGAGGCTGAATTCGCCCGAATGCTGGGAAAAGAGGCTGACGCCGCTGAGGATGAGGCTCTTATGGCAAATATTGCCGAAATGCTCAATTCCAAGTACTGGAACGGCTCCGCCTACATCACTCCTGGTTTCGAGGATCTTCCGGACGACCGCGTGCAGGCGCTGGCAGTTATCTCAGGTGTCGCTTCCGTTGATAAATATCCGGCATTGAAGAAGGTCTTTGCCGAGCGTTACAACGCCACGACTTACATGTTCCCCTATGTGCTGGATGCCCTTTACACGATGGGCGAGCCGCAAATGGCTCTGGACAGGATGCGGAAGATGTACCCGACCATCATGAAGGACTCATGCAGCACCCTTTACGAGCATTGGAACTACGATGGTTCTTGCAACCATGCGTGGGCTGGCGGCGGAGTGATCTCAATGGTCCGCCAGTTGGCTGGAGTCGATGCCTTGAAGCCTGGTTATCAAGAGTTTCAGGTCAAGCCTCAGATGGGCGACCTCAAATGGCTGAAGACCGGATTTGAGACTAATTACGGCAGGATAGAGGTTTCCCTCGTAAAGAAGGGAAAGCGGATTGAGGCCGAGATAACCGTTCCCGAAGGCACCACCTGCCTTGCCGGCGGAAAGACACTCACTCCCGGCACCCACAAAGTCCGGCTTTAAACTCATTATCCTTTCACCAGGCTGACAAACTCCTTTGGAGTGTGGACTTTAATGAAAGTAAAGTCCTTGAAATGCTTTGTGTTTGAGGTGATGATCACATCGCAGAGACTCTCCTCAGCGCATGCTATAAGAGCCGCGTCCTCAAAGTCCGGGCAGCTTGAGGTAGATGCCTTGGCAAGATGATCTTTTGTAAGCGGAAGGATATCCACAAAAGGAAGGATGCGGCTGATAGCGGACTGGAATACATCCAAGGGCTTTTTTCTTGCGATGTAAGCGCAGTCTGTAATCGATTGGGAAGATACACAGACATCCAAAAAGCCTTCCTTGGCTGCTTCAAAGATCAAAGCGGCACTCATGAAACCTTCCCTGGAATTATCCAGAAGGTCGATAATGATGTTTGTGTCAAGAAATACTCTCATTTGGATAACAGGTAAGACAACCGTTCATCCGCGGCGATTTCTTCTACAGAATAATGTGGTAGTGTGTTCCCGAGGGACAGGATCTCATCAGACACCTTGAAACCTTTTCCCAGAGAAGGATAGTCTGCTCCCGCGGCGGCCTCAAGGATAGTCTCAACATAACTGTTAAAAGATCGTTTCTGCCTCTTTGCCTTGATCTTCAAGCGATTATAGAGATCCGGATCAAGCCGGAGTCCCGTTTGAACCTTTGTATTGACGGATTCCATAAGATGTTGTCATTTTCACAAATATACAATAAAATGATAACAATATCGTGTTTTTGACAACATAATATGGCAAAAACGCCATAAACCCTTGGTGTCCACTACCGTTTCTGTAACAGGTGCGGGCCTTACAGTTCAACCGGCTTGTACTTCGGGACGAGGACGCGCATGATCGTCCAGGCGAGAAGGTAAGCTATTCCGCAGAAACAGAACACGATGAAGTAGCCCGCCGGCTTGCCCTCGAATCCGAGGAAGCGGAAAGCGGAACCGGCGTTCTCAGCGTAGGTGAACAGGTTACCGGCGACTTTCTGGATAATCATCGAACCGACTCCACCGGCCATGGCACCTATTCCGGTGATCGTGGCGATAGCTCCCTTGGGGAACATGTCTCCTACCGTGGAGAAAATGTTCGCTGACCATGCCTGGTGTCCGGCGGCGGCAAGGCCGATCAGGATCGCGGGCCACCAAGGAGAGTTGAAATGCACTCCCAGCGGCTGGGCGAACAGCGAACAAAGCGGTAGGAAGGCGAAAAGCAACATGGCCAGCATACGCCCGGAATAGGGATGCATTCCCTTTTTCTCGACGAACAGCTTAGGCAAATAACCTCCTATCAAGGACACGCAAGTCACTATCGCATACAGAGTGAAAATCAGGGCCTGACCCTTGAATGAAGTGGCCGGCGCACCGAACTGGTTGCTGAAATATGAAGGGGCCCAGAACAGGAAGAACCACCACACGCCGTCTGTCAGGAACTTACCCACGATGAAAGACCACGTCTGGCGATACTTGAAAGCCTGGGTGAAGGGAATGGATTTCTCCTGGGCAAGGGCTGCTTTCTCGGCCGCGTCGGCGGCATCGTCCTGAAGGATATATTCCAGCTCGGCCTCACTTACATGCTTGCTCTTCTCGGGTTTGTCGTACATGAAGTTCCAGAAGAACATCCAGATGAAACCCAGTCCACCGATGATGATGAAAGCCCATTCCCAGCCGAGAGCCTTGGCCAGCGGCGGGATGCAAAGAGGCGCGGCAAGAGCTCCCACAGAGGCTCCCGCATTAAAGATCGACGTGGCGAAAGCCCTGTCCTTCTTCGGGAAATATTCAGCGGTCACCTTGATCGCAGCGGGGAAGTTGCCAGCCTCACCAAGGGCTAGTATTCCGCGGCATAACAAGAAAAGATAGACCGATGTGGTGGCCACGGCCAAGGCGGCGTTTGATCCAGCCTCAACTGCCCTCATTGCCCCGACGGAATCGAATCCGCCGAGATGGGCGGTTGCCCATCCACAGGCGGCGTGCATCACCGCGCCAGCCGACCAGACCCCGATGGCAATCAGGTAACCTTTCTTTGTTCCCATCCAATCCACGAATTTGCCGGCGAAAAGGCAAGCGATGGCGTATAAGATGGAGAAGAATGAGGTGATTGTACCATAGTTAGCGTCGGACCAGTGGAACTCGGGCTTGATAAATTCCTCGTAGGTTAAAGAAAGCACCTGACGATCAAGGTAATTGACAGTCGTGGCGACAAAGAGAAGGCTACAAATCCACCATCTCCAATCAGTCATCAGTTTTTTCTGTGTTGACATATTATCTTAGTGATTTTATTATTTCCAATACATTTGAGCAAAGGTCGGAAATCTTGCCCCATTCTCCTGCGGCTACCAGATCCTTCGGGAATAGATTCGAGCCCATCCCTACGCAGGTGACACCAGCCTTGAACCAAGCCTCCAGATTATCCCGTGTGGGTTTGACTCCACCTGTCACCATTATCTGGCTCCATGGCATCGGAGCTTTTATTCCTTTGACGAAAGCGGGTCCAAGGACATCTCCCGGGAACACTTTGCAGATGTCACACCCGGCCTCCTGCGCGGCTCCAATCTCGCTTGGAGTGGCGCAGCCAGGGCAATAAGGAATGAGCCTACGGTTGCAAACTGGGGCTACGGCGGGGTTGAAAAGCGGACCAACCACAAAGTTCGCCCCTAACTGAATATACATAGCGGCTGTGCCCGGATCCACCACGGATCCGATTCCGAGAATCAGCCCAGGGAGTTCCTTATTGGCATATTTGACCAGTTCTCCGAATACTTCCTGGGCGAAATCACCGCGGTTGGTGAACTCGAAAACCCTTATCCCTCCCTCGTAGCAGGCTTTGAGGACGTTTTTGGAGATCTCAACATCAGCGTTGTAGAAGACCGGTACCAACCCGGTCTCTTTCATCGTCTGGATTACTTGAAGTTTGCTGTATTTTGCCATAAATAATCGTTTTCAGATTCTTCGCTTCGCTCAGAATGACATCGTGCCTAGCGGGAGACGCGGCCGGAGCCGTCGCCTTTCATGAGGTTCTCGACTTCGGTGACCGTGACCTGATTGTAGTCCCCGAAAATGGTGTGCTTGAGGCAGGAGGCGGCCACGGCGAAATTCAGCGCCTTCTGGTCGTCACCTGAATATGTCAGGAGCCCATAGATCAATCCGCCCATGAAACTGTCACCACCCCCTACACGATCTACGATATGTGTGATGTCGTAACGAGGTGATTGGTAAAGGGTTGTCCCATCCCAAAGGACACCGCCCCAGGTATTGTGGTTGGCGTTGACGGATCCCCTCAAAGTGATGATGAATTTCTTTGCCCTAGGGAACTTCGCCGTAAGCTGCTCGCCAACGCTCTGGAATCTCTTCTGGTCGATGGCTCCACCCGTGGCGGTCACCTCGAAACCATCGGGCTTGATCCCGAAAACCTTGTCGGCATCTTCCTCGTTACCGAGGATAATGTCACAACCCTCAACCAAGGCGGGCATGATCTCGGACGCTTTCTTGCCGTATTTCCAAAGATTCTTCCGGTAATTAAGATCACATGAGACCGTGACTCCCAGCCTATTGGCCGCCTTGATCGCCTCAAGACACACGTCGGCGGCACCCTGGCTTATGGCAGGAGTAATCCCTGTCCAGTGGAACCAGCTCGCCCCATCAAACACCTTGTCCCAGTCGATCATTCCGATCTCAATCGTAGAGATCGCGGAATGAGCCCTGTCATATACCACCTTGCTCGGACGGGCGACCGCTCCTGTCTCAAGGAAATATATTCCCAGACGCTCCCCACCGAAGACGCAGAAATCGGTCCCGACCCCATAGGAGTGAAGATCGCGGATGCAGCTTTTGGCGATGTCATTCTCCGGAAAACGGGTGACGAACTGCACATCCATCCCGTAGTTCGCGAGCGAGACAGCGACATTGGCTTCCCCGCCTCCGAAGGTGGCGTCGAACCGCTTGGCCTGCGAGAAACGGAGGTAACCCGGCGTGGAGAGCCGGAGCATTATCTCTCCGAAAGTGACGATTCTGGGCATAAATGTCAGAAATTGAAATACTTCTTGGCGTTGTTGTAGCTGATGTCCTCCACCATCTTGCCTATGAAGTCGAGTTCCGAGGCGGGCAGCTTGCCACTCTCGACATCTGAACCGATCACGTCGCAGAGGATCCTGCGGAAGTACTCGTGGCGAGGATAGCTGATGAAGCTGCGGGAATCTGTGAGCATACCCACGAAGCGGCTTAAAAGCCCCTGGGAGGAAAGGGCGTTTATCTGCTTCCGCATACCGTCCTCCTGATCCAGGAACCACCAGGCTGAGCCGAACTGCATCTTTCCGGGGAATGAACCGTCGTTGAAAGTGTAGGCCATCGCCATCATGACCTCGTTGTCCTTCGGATTGAGGCAATATAGGATGGTCTTGGCGAGTTTGTCCTCTGAAGCGAGGCGGTCGAAAAAGCGATGTCCCGCGGCGGCGACAGGAAGGTCTCCGATAGCGTCAAATCCAGTGTCAGGACCAACCAACTTGAACATCTTTGAGTTATTGTTGCGAAGCGGACCCACATGGAACTGCTGCGCCCATCCGGACTCGGCATCCATGACAGCCATGTCATGTAGGAAGGCGCTGCGGAACTTCTCGAGTTCCTTTGGCCCGGGAGCCTTTCCGAGCAGCACTTTCTTGAAAATCAGCTCAATCTCAAACTGGGTGTAATCCGCTCCGTAGAAGGTGTCCATTCCGTGGTCCGAAAGCTTGCATCCCCTCGATGCGAAGAAATCATGACGAGTCTGCAGAGCCTCGATCAGGTCAGTGTAAGAATCAATATTCTTGTTTGCCGCCTCTCCTAATCTCTTCAGGTATTCCTTATAGCTCTGAGGATCTTCCACGGCCATTGCCTTATCAGGCCTCCATGCTGGTAACACCTTGGTACCGAACGGGTTCTCCTCTATCATTTTGTGCCAGCGAAGGTCGTCGGCAGGGTCGTCAGTGGTGCAGACGACCTCAACTCCGAACTTGCGGATGAGTGCCTGTCCGCGATATTCTTCGGTCGCCAGCTTGGCGTTGCACTCCTCGAATATCTCCCGAGCAGTGGCCGGGCTGAGAAGCTTGTCTATTCCGAAAACCCTGCTAAGTTCCAGATGGGTCCAATGATAAAGAGGGTTCCGCATCGTGTAGGGAACTGTCTCCGCCCATTTCTCAAAAGTCTCCCACGGGGTTTTTGTCCCTCCGGTGATATATTCCTCAGGCACACCGTTCGCCCTCATCGCGCGCCATTTGTAATGGTCGCCGGCATGGCCGTCAACAAGCCAGAGCTGGGTTATGTCCCTGAACTGGATGTTCTCGGCGATCTGCTGGGGTGAAAGGTGACAGTGATAGTCTATGATCGGCATTTTAGCCGCATGCTCGTGATACAGCTTGAAGGAAGTATCATTGCCGAGCATGAATCTGTCGTTGATGAATGTCATTTCGCGAATTAAAATGTGGTTGACGTAATCTTTGAGCTTATACACAAAAATACAAATGTTTTGCTATTTTGCCGCAAACGTTTGTACTTTTGTGTAGGGTATGGAACAATAACAATAAAACGACATGACCAATCTGTTTTCCCTTGAAGGCAAGAACGCCCTGATCACAGGAGGAGCTTATGGCATCGGATTCGAAATCGCCAAGGCATTTGTCGCCGCCGGAGCCAAGACAATCATATTCAACAACCGCAACGAGAAGACCTTGCGGCTGGGTCTGGACAACTACAAAGAGGCCGGGATCACGAATGTCAAAGGATACCTTTGCGACGTGACAGACGAGAAGGCCGTCGCCGGGATGATAGAAAAAATCCATGAGGAAGTCGGCCAGATCGATATTCTTGTCAACAACGCCGGAATAATAAAGAGAATTCCCATGCACGAGATGACAAGGGCGGAGTTTCAGGAAGTCATTGATATTGATCTTGTTGGGCCATATATCGTCAGTGCGGCCGTCCTGCCCGAGATGATGGAACGCCGGGAAGGGAAAATAATAAACATCTGCTCGATGATGTCAGAGCTTGGCCGTGAGACGGTTTCGGCGTATGCGGCGGCAAAGGGTGGTCTCAAAATGTTGACGAGAAACATCTGCTCTGAATATGGAGAGTACAATATCCAGTGCAATGGCCTTGGCCCGGGCTACATCGCCACTCCGCAGACAGCTCCCCTGCGGGAGAAGCAACCTGACGGCAGCCGCCACCCGTTTGACTCATTCATATGCGCGAAGACCCCTGCTGGACGTTGGCTTGAGCCATCGGAACTCGCTGGGCCTGCGGTGTTTCTGGCCTCACATGCCTCTGATGCGGTCAACGGGCACATCCTCTATGTGGATGGGGGAATATTGGCATATATTGGAAAACAGCCAAAATAATTGAATATGAAATTGAATTGTGAGGTTCGCCAGGCCTCGAGCAATCTCGACGCCAAGCATTATGACACCGAGCGTATCCGGAAAGAGTATCTTGTGGAAAAGGTCATGGCTCCGGATGAGATCAACATGGTATATTCGATGTTCGACCGCATCATCACCGGAGGTGCCGTCCCCGTCAATGAGGAACTTCTTCTTTCCGCTCCAGAGATCCTCAGGGCTGATTATTTCACCCAGCGCAGGGAACTCGGCATTATCAATGTCGGCGGCGCCGGAACCGTGAAAGTCGGAGAGGATGAATATCATCTTGAATATAAGGAAGCCCTGTACGTCGGCCGGGGTGACCGTCATGTCATATTCAAGAGCGATGACCCTTCCAAGCCTGCCCATTTCTATTTCTGCTCAGCAACGGCTCATAAAGAGACAGGGGTCAAGAAGGTCACCAAGAAAGACGCTGTGGTGATGCACCTTGGATCTTTGGAGGAGTCCAATGAGAGAACCATCAACCGGCTGCTCGTAAAGGAAGTCGTCCCTTGCTGCCAGCTTCAGATGGGAATGACCGAGCTTGTTCCCGGAAGTACCTGGAACACAATGCCTGCCCACACTCACGACCGCCGGATGGAGGTTTATTTCTACTTCGAGTTGCCGGAGGATGCGGCTGTCTGCCATTTCATGGGTGAGCCGCAGGAAACCCGTCATATCTGGATGGCGAATGAGCAGGCTGTCATCTCGCCCCAGTGGAGCATCCATTCCGCCTGCGCCACACGCAACTACACATTCATTTGGGGCATGTGCGGGGAGAATGACGACTACAACGACATGGACTGGTGCGCCACAAAAGACTTGAGATAGCATGAGAAAATCGCTGGTTATGGCGTTAGTCGCCGTTTTGGCCTTGACCGGCTGCAAGAACACCTCCGAACAGAAAGTCACGGCCAGGGCCGTTCCGGAAAGGGCTGATGATTTCATGTTTGAGAACAACCTCATCGCCGGACGCTTCTACGGACGTGCCCTGGAGGGCGATCCGACATCGCCTGGACTGGATATCTGGGTCAAGCTTCCTGGGAAACTTGTCGCTGACGAGTGGTATGCGAAGGCTCTTGAAGATGGCGGTTATTACCATAGGGACCACGGTGGCAAGGACTGCTACAAAGTTGGCGTGAGCCTCGGCGGAGGCGCTTCCGTGCCGTTTGTTAACGGGAATCTTTGCTGGCCGGAGACCAACTACCGCTCCTACGAGATTCTTGAAAAAACAGCGGAAAAGGTGGTTTTTGTCCTGAAATATCCTGCCAGGACTCTTGGAGAAGGTGGAGTCAGCCTCGATAAGAAAGTTACGGTCAAGGCAGACTCGTATTTTATTGACGTCGAGGATACCTATAGCTTTTCAGGGACAGACAAGCTGACTGTGGCCGTCGGATTCAAGCTTCATGGCGAGCAGGAGACTGTCCAGGACAGACTTGAGGCGGTAGATCGTCTGGCCATCTGGGAAAAGGCCTCGGACCAGAGCGTGGAGCCTGAGGACGGAATGATCGGCGTGGCTGTGGTCATGCCGGAAACTGATTCCGTTCTCTATTCGGAAGAACTGGACCACGCTCTTCTCCTCAAGGATATATCTTCCGGCGAAACCATCTCATACTCTGTAGGTTCCTGCTGGTCCAAAGGCGACATAAAGACCTCTTCCGCCTGGTTCGACCTCGTCCGGAAGCTTTAGGCAAAGCTTAAGCCTTTTTGAAATCTTCTCTTTTTGTCGTATCTTGTTGATGAAAACTAATACCGACAAAAATGAGGAGATTGTCTTTTATTCTGGCCGGACTGCTGGCCTGTGTGTCAGCCTCCGCCCAGGGGCTCGTATTAAGGTATGACAAACCCGCGACTCGCTTCGAGGAGGCTCTGCCGATAGGCAACGGCCATCTTGGAGCTACCGTTTACGGCGGAGTCGCTGATGACCTTATCTGGCTCAATGAGGGTACTTTGTGGGGCGGATGCGCCAATCCTGACAACAACCCTGTCCCGACCGGCGGACCTCAGCTGCTTGCTGAAGTTCGGGCCCTGCTTGAGAAAGAGGACTGGAAAGGTGCCGAGAAAAAAGTGATGGGGCTTCAAGGCAAATATGTCAACTCATATCTTCCGATGGGCACCCTGCACATCCGGCAGAGCTTCGACAACGACATCCTTGTCTTCGACTACACCGGAAAGAACTCAGCCCTTCCCGAAAAAAAGACCAGCGTGATCGGGGATTATGTACGTACTCTGGATCTGGATAACGCGGTGACCAGCACCAAGTTCGTGGTGGACGGGGTTGAGTATTCAAGGGAGATCTTCGTCTCCCACCCCGACAGGGTCATGGTGATGCGGCTGACGTCCTCCGAGAAAGGAAAACTTGAGTTCGATCTCGACGGAGCCACGATGTGGGATGGCAGCTCCGTGGAAAGCGTCTCTTCCAATGAATATGTCGTCAAAGGACAGGTCGGATATTACCAGAGCACGAAGTGGGAGGAGCCTTTTTCCAAGTGGCAGGTTGGGCCTAACGGTGAGAGAGGCATGCGCTACCAGTTCAGGGTCAAGGTCGTGAAGTGTGACGGGCGGGTTTACACCGGTCCATGCCTCCATGTCTCCGATGCCTCTGACGTTTTGATCCTTGTCTCCGCCGCCACAAGTTTCAATGGCTTTGACAAGCGTCCTGACACCCAGGGACGTGACGAGAACGCCCTGGCGGCATCGTTTATAGCGAGTGCCGAGAAGAAGGGTTATGAGGAGCTCTTGAACGACCACATCGCTGACTACCAGAAGCTTTTCGGTTCAGTCAAACTGACGCTCGGACTCGCCGGAGACGCTGCCGAGCTTAGGCCGTACTCAGCCGCAGCGAGCGAAGCGAAGCGAGAATGGACGCGGCCGGGCTCGGACAGCGCTCCGGCTCCGTCAGAGATCACCACCGACCAAAGATTAGAGGCTTATGCCGCCGGTGCTGAGGATCTGTACCTTGAGACACTTTACTTCCAATTCGGCCGCTACCTCCTGATCTCATCCTCCATGGAAGACAGCGAGGTCCCCTGCAATCTCCAGGGACTCTGGTGCAAAGACCGACACCCCGCATGGGGAAGCGACCTCCACACCAATATCAACGTGCAGATGAACTACTGGCCAGCCGAACCGCTCGGCTTGAGCCAGACCGCCCTGCCGCTTATCGAGTTCATAAAGAACTGCTCTGTCGCCGGAACGGAAGTCGTTAAGAATATGTACAATATGGGAGGTTGGACCGTCCATCACAACAGCGACATCTGGTGCGCGGCCAATCCTGTTGGAGACAAGACCGGAAGCCCCTCTTGGGCCAATTACGTGATGGCGGGACCATGGCTCTGCACCCATCTTTACGAGCATTATCTTTTCACAGGAGACAAGGCTTATCTTGCCGGAACGGCATATCCCCTCCTCAAGGGCTCCGCTGAGTTCCTTATGGACTGGCTGATCGAAAAGGACGGAAAATATATCACATCTCCTTCCACTTCTCCAGAAAACACTTTCATCGACGACAACGGCAACCACGGCCAAGTCACGATCGGCTCAGCCATGGATCTTGAGATCAGCTGGGAACTCTTCACTGACGTGATCGAGGCCAGCGAGGCCCTCGGGGTCGATCCTGAACTTAGAAAGAAATGGAAGCATTACCGCGATAATCTGTATCCACTGCAGGTTGGAGCTGCCGGGAATCTTGTCGAGTGGTATAAGGACTGGAAGGATGCCGAGCCTGAGCACAGGCATGTCTCCCATCTTTTCGGTCTCCATCCTGGTCATGAAATATCACCTCTCACCACTCCCGAACTCGCCAAGGCCGCTGTCAAGACCCTTGAGAGAAGAGGAGATGGAGGTACCGGCTGGAGCAAGGCGTGGAAGATTTGCTTCTGGTCAAGGCTTCTCGACGGAGACCATGCCCACAAGATGTACCGGGAGCTGCTCAGCAAGTCCACTCTCCCCAACCTCTGGGACACCCATCCGCCGTTCCAGATTGATGGTAATTTCGGAAGTATAGCCGGCATCGGAGAGATGCTGCTTCAGAGCCAAAACGGTGAGCTTCACTTACTTCCGGCGCTTCCTTCAGCCTGGGCGGAAGGCTCGGTGGAAGGCTTGAGGGCTAGAGGAGCTGTCGGAGTCAGCATGAGCTGGTCAGACGGGAAGCTCAAGTCTGCCACCCTGAACTACTCCCCTGCCGCCCAGAGCGCGGCGAAGAGTTTCACAATCCGCACCTCTGTCCCTGTCAAGGTCAAAGGCGCTAGCGCCAGCTCTAAGAGATCCGGAAACTATTATCTGACAAAGATTTCCTTAAAGCCTGGGAAGGACTGTGTCCTGACAGCGAAGTAAGTCGGCAAGGACTATAGCGGCGACGGCCTCGACGATGACCGGGGTTCGCAGCGCGAAACATACATCATGACGACCGGGGACATTGAGATCTACAGTTTCCCCGGTCTTTGTGTTTAGGGTGCGCTGGGTTTTGGCGATACTGGAGGTTGGCTTGAAGGCCACTCGGAACACTATTGGTGCCCCGTTCGTGATCCCGCCATTCACTCCCCCCGCACCGTTCTTCGCCAGCATTGGTCTCTTGGTCGCCACCAGCTCTGGTGGCCAAACCGCCTCGCTTTGCTCGGCCCCACCGCTCGCTTCGCAAAGCGAAGCTCCGGTCCCCCCTCTTAACGTGCCGAGGGTGGCAGTGGTTTGGCCATCCAGACTGGCGGCGACCAAAGGATCATTGTGCTCGGAGCCGTGGAGGCGGGAGGCGGCGAAGCCGTCACCGAATTCGATGCCACGGACTCCCGGGATAGAGAAAACGGCATGGGAGATCAGAGATTCGACCGAATCGAAAAAAGGCTCTCCGAGGCCGGCGGGAACGCCCTCGACACGGCATTCCACTATACCGCCGATAGAATCACCTTCTTTGGCGGTGGCATCCAACAACTCAGGCCACTTGGCCTTGTCCACTTCCCCACCTATCTCAGTCAGATCAGCCTTAAAAGAGAACCCACACTGCTTTTTGGCGATGACACCAGCGGCGACAAGAGGCAAAGTAAGCCTTCCGGAGAAATGTCCTCCGCCGCGGGGATCATTGAAACCATTCCACTTAACAGAAGCGGTGAAATCAGCGTGCCCAGGACGAGGAACTTCCTTAAGAGCCTCATAATCAGAGGATCTGGTGTTACTGTTCTGGAATATGATCGCTATGGGAGCTCCGGTGGTGTGGCCCTCATATATTCCGCTAAGGATTTCCGGCTCGTCCGACTCGACTCTCGGAGTGGTACCCTTGGCTCCACTCTTACGACGGAGGATATCCTCCATGAAATCCTCCTTCGAGAGCGGCATGCCAGCCTTGACTCCATCGATCACGACGCCTATCGCCTCACCATGGGATTCTCCGAATATCCCCACTTTGAAGTTCCTGCCGAAAGTATTCATATTCCTCTATCTTAGTTCGTCGAAGACAAAGATACTTATTTTAGTTATCTTTGCATAATTGTGATTTGACGATGGATCAAAGAGAAGAAAACAAGATAATTGAAGGGATCACCTCGCAGGAGTACAAGGAAGGATTCGTGACGGACATCCGCCAGGATTTTATTCCTAAAGGCCTGAACGAGGACATCATACGAACTATCTCCTCCTTGAAAGGAGAACCGGACTGGCTGCTGGAATTCCGGCTTGACGCTTTCCGCAAGTGGCAGAAAATGGAGATGCCCACTTGGGGCCATCTTGATTTACCACCTATTGATTTCCAGGACATTATTTATTATGCGGCTCCCAAAAAAGACTCTGATAGGCCGAAGGAAATTGACCCGAAACTTGAGGAGACTTTCGAAAAGCTGGGAATACCTGTCCGGGAGCGCGAGGCTTTGGCCGGTGTCGTCGCGGTCGACGCGGTGTTCGACTCCGTGTCTGTGGCGACCACTTTCAGGGCCTCCCTCGCGGAGAAGGGAATCATATTCTGCAGCTTCTCTGAGGCTGTTAAGGAACACCCGGATCTGGTCCGGAAATACCTCGCCAGCGTCGTCCCTGCCGGAGACAATTTCTTCGCCGCACTCAACTCCGCGGTCTTCAGCGACGGAAGTTTCTGCTATATTCCTAAGGGAGTGAAATGCCCGATGGACCTTTCAAGCTATTTCAGGATCAACGCGGCCGGGACGGGACAGTTCGAGAGAACCCTGATCGTGGCGGATGAGGGATCCACGCTAAGCTACATGGAAGGCTGCACCGCTCCGATGAGGGACGAGAACCAGCTTCACGCCGCCGTGGTCGAGATTGTTGTGGAGAAGGACGCTGATGTCAAGTATTCCACCGTGCAGAACTGGTATCCCGGCGATGCCCAGGGACGAGGAGGAATCCTTAACCTCGTGACAAAGAGGGGAATATGCAAGGGAAGCGGAGCCCACCTAAGTTGGACACAGGTCGAGACAGGGTCGGCGGTGACCTGGAAATATCCCTCGACGGTTTTAAAGGGTGACTATTCTTCCTCGGAATTTTACTCGGTCGCCGTCACCAACAATTACCAGCAGGCGGACACCGGCACAAAGATGATTCACATCGGCCGGGGAACCAAGAGCCGGATTGTCAGCAAGGGCATCTCCGCCGGCCACAGCCAGAACAGTTACCGTGGTCTCGTGAGGATGAATCCAGGAGCGGTCGGAGCAAGGAATTATTCCCAATGCGACAGCCTTCTGATTGGGTCTAAGTGCGGAGCTCACACGTTCCCGGTGATCCAGAGCCATAACCCGTCAGCTATCGTCGAGCACGAGGCCACAACCTCCAAGATCAGCGACGAACAGCTTTTCTATTGCAACCAGCGAGGCCTCGACGGAGAAGACGCTGTGGGACTCATAGTCAACGGCTATGCCCATGAGGTTCTCTCCCGCCTCCCGATGGAGTTTGCCGTCGAAGCCACCAAACTCCTCCAAGTCTCACTCGAAGGATCAGTAGGATAATACGATGAAAAACATGAATCATTACAACGCAATATCTTTATTCTCTGGGGCCATGGGGCTAGACTTGGGCATTGAAGCGGCCGGATTTGATATTAAAGTCTGTGTCGAAATGGATAAATGGGCAGCAGAGACAATCAGGAAGAATACAAATATTCCTGTCATAGAAAAAGATATTAATGATGTATCTTCCACAGAGATCATCAATGCATCCGGAATCGCTCCTGGAAATGTGGATTTGGTTGTCGGGGGGCCTCCTTGCCAGGCTTTTTCAACTGCTGGAAAACAAAGAGGTTTTTCGGATATAAGGGGAGGTTGTATTATACAGTACATAAGGGTAGTAGCTGATCTAAAACCAAAGTATTTTATATTAGAAAATGTTAGAGGTCTGCTTTCAGCAAAATTAAATGCTGTCCCTGAAGCATATAAAGAATATGACTCCATTAAGCATGACTCAGGAAGCGTACTAAAACTTGTTTTAGGAGAATTCAAAAAACTTGGATATAGCGTCAGCTATGCTCTTCTCAATGCCGCCAATTATGGCGTACCTGAAAAAAGGGAAAGAGTCGTAATGATTGGTCATTTAGGTGAGCGTGTTCCTCTACCTTCACCAACCCATTCTGAATATGGATTATATGACACAAAAAAATGGGTTACCTTAAGAGAATGTATCGGTGATTTACAAGGGACCGAAATGAGATATATCCCTCTACGTCCTAGAACCGAAAAATACATGAAACTTATTTCTGAAGGGGAAAACTGGACTTCTCTTCCAGCCGAGATGGCGGAAGAAGCCATGGGAAAAGCTTATCATTTATCTGGAGGAAAAACAGGGTTTTTGAGACGACTTAGTTTTGATGAACCTGCTCCTACTCTGGTTACAAGCCCAACTATGCCCGCGACCCAATTATGTCACCCGACAGAACTCAGACCACTTTCTATTGAGGAATATGCTAGAATCCAGCAATTCCCTGATTCGTGGATTTTCGAAGGTCGAATTGAATCCATCTACAAACAAATAGGAAACGCCGTCCCTGTCGGTCTTGGAAAAGCGGTCGGATCTCAAATAATCCGACATATCAACCATTTGACTTCCGCTGAAGAAGAGAAGACTAATAGAATACCTTACTCCAGGTATAAATATTCAACAGACGATATTTGTTTAGAATATCAACATCGTAATATTAACCAAAAAACACAAAATTATGAACAACAATCTTAAACAAGTAGTTGAAGGCTATGTCGCGGCAAACATCTCGTTCTTCCATGAGGCAAGAATTGAGAAGCTGAAGACTCTTAAATTGGAGAATCTTCTGAAAAGGAAGAACCCATACTTATACAAAGCCAAAGATCTTAATACCCCTCAATCTGTCGTGGAGAGTCTTGCTTCCGCTTTTATGTCTTCAGCAGAGGAAACAATGTTCGGAGACTGGCTGGAAGGCTTGGCTATTCACATCGCAAATTTGTTTTTTAATGGGAGAAAAAGTAGTGCGGAAGGTATTGATCTTGAGATGGATAAGGAAGATATCCATTACTTTGTCAGCATAAAATCCGGTCCCAATTGGAGTAATTCCTCATCATTAAAAAAGCTTTCTGAAAATTTTGTCAAGGCTAAACGAATATTTAAAACGAGTGGGCATAAAGCAAATTGTGAATGTATTGAAGGATGTTGCTATGGGACAGATGCTTCTCCCTTAAAGAACGATGGACACTATAAATTATGCGGTAAACTATTTTGGGAATTCATCTCTGGAGATTCTGATCTGTATACAGATATTATTGAACCCCTCGGTATCAATGCTTCATTTATGAATCAAAAATATAAGATAGAATACGACAAAATGATAACTCGCTTCTCAAAAGATTTCGGAGAAATATTCTCAGATAAGGAAGGAAATCTCCTTTGGGATAAAATTCTAAAGTTGAATTCAGGTTATCCTGATGATTATATATTACACATTTAACAGTGAATATATTTGACATCAATAACATAGCTTTCACGATGGGTGGGGCGGGGGTGAGCTGGCTGGAACTGGTCAGCGTCATCGCCGGGCTGACATGCGTGGTGCTTGCCGGACGGAACAACAAGTACAACTTCTGGGTCGGATATCTTTATAACATCCTGCTGTTCATGCTCTTCTGGCAAAGGCACCTGTACTCGGCGATGCTGCTTCAGCCTATCGCTTTCGCTATCAATGCCTTCGGCCATTGGAGATGGACCCACCCGAAAGAGGATGAGAAGAGCGCTTCAGACGCTTCGGCCCTTAAAGTCAGCCGGCTGGACATGAGGGGATGGTGCGTGGCCTTGACCATTGTGGTTGTGGCCGGAGCAGTGTGGGGATATGTCTTAAGCAAACTTGGAACCTCCTGGTGGACAGATACTTTCAGCCCGGATCCGACACCTTGGCTGGATTCTTTCGTGCTGATACTGACCCTTCTCGCACAGTTCCTGTCGGCCCAAAAGAAATGGGACTGCTGGATTGTGTGGCTGGTGGTCAACGCCGCGAACATAACCCTGTACCTGAGCGCCGGACTGGTGTTCATGCCGATAGTAAGCACCCTGTACCTTATCAACGGGATCTGGTCGCTATGGACTTGGTACAAACTGTACAATGCCGGAAAGTAATGTCTGGCACTTATATGGTTGATATATAACATAATAACCGACTTTTAAGTAGGCAAACAAAGCACTTAAATTATAACAAGTTGTTGATTGATAATTAAATAAACGCCAGAATGACATTGCTAAAAATAAAAGGCCTCCACGCCGGAATCGGGGATAAAGAAATCTTGAAAGGGATAGACCTTGAGATAGGTCCAGGTGAGATTCACGCCGTGATGGGTCCGAACGGAGCCGGGAAGAGCACCCTATCAGCGGTCTTGACAGGAAAACCGGACTATGAGGTTACAGCCGGAACGATTGAGTTCCAAGGACGGAACCTGTTGGAAATGAAGCCAGAGGAAAGGGCTTGGGCCGGAATTTTCCTCTCTTTCCAGTACCCTGTCGAGATCCCTGGAGTGTCTATCACCAATTTCATGAAAACCGCCATCAACTCCCGTCGCAAGGCTGAGGGTCTTGAGCCGATTAAAGGTGGGGATTTCCTGAAGCTGATGAAGGAGAAGATGGCCTTGGTCCAGATGAAACCGGAGTTCGCTAAAAGGGAAGTCAACGTGGGTTTCTCCGGAGGCGAAAAAAAGCGTAACGAGATCTTCCAGATGGCGATGCTGGATCCGGTGCTGGCAATCCTTGACGAGACTGACAGCGGCCTGGATGTGGATGCCTTGAAAATAGTTGCTGATGGAGTAAACGCCCTGCACACTCCGGAAAAATCAGCCATCGTCATCACTCATTATCAGAAACTTCTGGAATATGTCCAGCCGGATGTGGTCCATGTCCTGAAGGACGGGCGTATCGTGGCCGAGGGCGGAAGGGAACTCATCGATAAAATCGAAAGCGATGGATTCGAACAGTTCTAAGCAGGCCGGAGCGGCTGCCGAGCTTAGGCCGTACTCAGCCGCAGCGAGCGAAGCGAAGCGAGAATGGACGCGGCCGGGCTCGGACAGCCGTCCGGCGGTGATTATCGTTGGAGGAAACAACCCCGATGGCAAGACATGCTATCAGGAAGTTTTTACGGTTGGGGAGGGAGAACGCCTTGACATCACTTTTATCGTTCTGCCGGGAACATCTGCGGAAATACCTGTCACTGTGGATATTACCGGATCCGATGCAGAAGTGGAGCTTAAAGGGATATATCTTAGTTCCGGCTCAGACAAGGTGACTTTCGACATCACTATGAACCACCTTGTCGGAGGCAGCGTCTCCCGCCAGCTTTTCAATGGCCTGGCCACCGGGGCCGCCAAATGCGCCTTCAACGGAAAGATCATAGTGGCTCAGGACGCACAAAAGACCGAGGCCTATCAGGAGAACCACAACATAGTGCTCTCAGATGACGCCAGTGTCGATACAAAACCACAGTTGGAAATCTATGCTGACGACGTGAAGTGCTCTCACGGGGCGACCGTAGGTAAACTCAATGAGGATGAGCAGTTCTACATGCGGTCAAGGGGCATTCCGGAGGATGAGGCTAAGGTGCTGCAGATGATCTCTTTCGTCGCTCCGGTACTTGCCGGCATAGAGGATGAGGAACTTACCGCAAGAATAGAAAACGCTATCCGTTCGTTGTAAACATGGTTCTCCAGACAAATGTTAAGCTGAATTTAGGGCTTGAGGTTCTCTGCAAGAGGCCAGATGGCTTCCATGACATTGAGACGCTTTTTGTCCCGTGCCATGAGTTCGGCGACACCCTGGAGGTCATCACCGGCGACGACTACAGCCGCACTTCGGCCTCCCTCTTCGCCCGCTATAGCACATCTCTGGCTCAGGAGGAGCAGCCGGCCTTAGGCCGTACTCAGCCGCAGCGAGCGAAGCGAAGCGAGAATGGACGCGGCCGGGGCCGGACTGCTCCTCCGGTTTGGGAAGGCGAGTTAGTTCAGGGGATAAGCGAGGATGGGAGGTTGATGATCACGATCGCAAGGGAAGAGGGCGTGGACTGGGATCCTCTGAAGGATCTGTGCGCTAAGGCTTACTTCTTGCTGGCCAACGACTTCCAGTTGCCTCCAGTCAAGATATTCCTGGAGAAAAAGGCTCCTGTCGGGGCCGGGCTTGGCGGTGGTTCCGCAGATGCGGCATTCACGCTTAAGGCCATCAATGAGCTTTGCTCCCTCGGACTATCAAATGAAAGTTTGGCTGAATATGCCTCAAGACTGGGAAGCGACTGCGCGTTTTTCATCTGGAATCGGCCTATGATCGGTACCGGGCGGGGCGAGATCCTTGAGCCGTTCGATGTGGATCTTTCCGGCTATGAGGTCAAAGTCCTCGTCCCAGAAGGCATCAGCGTCTCTACAGCCGAGGCCTACCGCGGCATCGTGCCTCGCGATAGATCCTTCGCTGACGCTCAGGATGACAATAGTGTCGCTCATGATGACATGGTTGTGGTTAGTGCCGCCAAGGGGAAGGGTGCCACAACCGCTGCCACCCTCGGCACGCTAAGAGGGGGGACCGGAGCGGAGCGGAGCGAAGCGAGCGGTGGGGTCGAGCGAAGCGAGACGGTTGTGGCACCCTTGCCCCTTGGCGCAAATAATATCAAAGAGGTTCTGCGGGGGCCGGTGGAGGAATGGAAGGGGTTGCTGGTGAATGACTTCGAGGCGACAGTCTTCAAGGCGCATCCGGAACTGGCCGCGATCAAACAGTCGCTTTACGACAGCGGAGCGGTCTATGCCGCCATGTCCGGCTCCGGCTCCGCCATGTTCGGAATATACAAGAAACAATAGATATGAGGATTCTGAAAGTTATCGCGCTAGCTCTTGCGACCGCGACGATGATAAGTTGCGGAAACAACTCAGGAAGAACCATTTACGTTAACACACAAACCACAGACAACGACCTTGTCAACCTGCTTGGCAAAGAGCGGTTCAAGATAATCTCCTGCGAATCCGTCTCAAAGACCCTGGAAATCGCCAAGCCAGGCTCGGCGGTGATCCTGACATCTGACAATTATCCCGACAAGCCCCAGAACCTGACAGAAAGTGACCTCAACACAATCAAGGAAAAAGGGCTGCGAGTCTATGCTGAGTTCGTCACTCTTCCAAGCCAGAATCCTGAGATAAACGAGATCAGCGTCGAGAGGGTCGTGGTGACGAAACCCTTAGGCGACAGCCTTAAGCCCATGGACCTGCTGACTATCAACAGGGCAGCATATCTAAAGGCTGAAGCCGCTGATCCTCTGATGGTTATAGCGAGGGTAGCGGGCTTCGACACAGCGGTCTTCGGACTGGAAGACACCCCTTTTAGCCCCCTTGTATACAAACACGGGGACAACCTGTGGATCAGCACCTCGAAACTGACGGACTTCTCAAGGCTCAGGCTGATGCCCGAAAGCAAGTGGCAATCATTCTGGGAATACGCTCTTTCCGATCTGACAGGAAAGAAAGTCTACTTCAAGGAATGGCCTGCTTTGATCGCCCCGGCATATTCAGAAAACGCCAAACTTCCAAAGGACGCCAGGAAACAAGCTGTCCAAAAGGGCATCGAATGGTTCTATAACGGCCATTTCCTCATCCATCAGGACTGGAAAGAGTCCTGGATCATGAAATACATCGGGGACGGGACGATGCCGGTCGGGCCGGAACTCCCGGAAGACTCCCCAAATGGCGACGGCTCACTCGGAGTCCTCGAGGGACATTGCTCAGCGATCTACAAAGACGGCCGCCAGGCCTACCGCTACTGGATCCGGGACGACATCCAGGGAGAGAGCTCCATGGCCTTCGCAATCGCCGGGGAACTTCTTGATAACCAGGAATATAAAGCCATTGCGGAACGTCTTTCCGACTATTCGTTCAAGGAGTTCCAAGATGGTCCGAGAAGCGACCCCAATAGTCCGACATACGGTCTGCTCGGGTGGGCATATACCCACAAATGGGTCTATTACGGCGACGACAACGCGCGCTCCATCCTCGGCTCCATCCTCGCCGGGAAAGTCCTTGGGACGGACAAATGGAAGAAGAACCTCGACGCCGCGATAGAGGCGAATCTAAACACCACGGGGAAAAACGGATTCAGGGGGCCAAGGCTTCACGAGCAGGACATCCAGAGAAACGGTCTGGAGTATTATCAGAACGGGGAACTCATCAATCCTCACCCCCATTTCGAGAGCTGGCTCTGGGCTTGCTACCTATGGCAATATGCCAACACTGGCGACAAGAAGTATCTGGAGACAGCAGAGAAAGGAATATCCCTTACCATGGCCGCTTATCCCGACGGCTGGAGCTGGACCAACGGAATACAGCAGGAAAGGGCCAGGATGGTTCTTCCGCTGGCCTGGCTCTACAGGGTCAGTCCGACAGAAGAACACAAAGCCTGGATAGACCTCATAACGGCGGACATCGCCAAGAACCAGGTCGGATGCGGAGCGATCAGGGAAGAGCTAGGAGACCCTTCCAAAGGCTCTTATGGAGCCGAACGATGCAACGACGATTACGGTCGCAACGAGGCTCCGCTGATATTCAGGAACGGAGATCCAGTCGCTGACATGCTCTATACCAGCAACTTCGCCGTGTTCGCCCTCAACGAGGCCGCTTGCGCTACCGGGGATCCCAAGATCAGGAAGATGGCCGACGACCTCGGAGAGTTCCTTGTAAGGATCCAGGCGAGAAGCGAGAAGCGGAAGAATGTGGACGGGGCCTGGTTCAGGGCGTTCAACTACCGGAACTGGGATTACTGGGCATCCAACGCCGACGCCGGCTGGGGCGCGCAAAGCACCCTGACGGGATGGATCCAAAGCTGGATCATCACTACCCTCGCCCTGATGGAAAAGGGTACGTCGTACTGGGATATTACTCTCGGGGACTGATCAGAAGCCCCTTCCGTGCTTCATCCAGAGGTCTTCCTCAAGTTTCTTCCAAAGATCCGCCGCCGCTTTGTAAATCTTGGCGGTATAGGCATTCAGATTCTCCTCTGAAGGGTTCTTCTCAACCTTTGGAAGTCCCTCGAAACCAAGGTCTTCGATGGTCTGGATGTCTTTATACACCCTCTCCTTATTGGTCTGCCAGGCAAGGGTCGCAAGACGGTTCGGACGACGGAAAGTCCATAACGCCCCCTCAGGAACATAACGTCTCATGCCGCAGGTGTCGAATGCGGCGGGAAGCTCGGTCGTTCCGCTGAATATCGGGAAACGGGGACTCTCGCCGGGATTGTCAAGGGCATACCAGCAGACCCCTCCGACAGCATCGGGCAACCAGTCCCTGGCTTGGATCACTGTCGAATGGGAGCACCATGCCACGGCGATCGTGCGGGCGAACTCGACCGCACCGGGGGCGACCCCGTTGATCATGTTGCGGGTGTCGGTGGTAAGCCAAGGATTAGCCACGGGACTGACTTTCTTGGTGGCAGGCTTGCCGTCCTTTGCGGGAACCTCAACCAGCAGGTTCTTCGTCATGTCGAACGGCAGTCCCTCATAAGTCCCCCGCAGAATCTCCATGACCTTGCGGACATCCACTTTCTCGTCCGGCTTGACGGAAAACGGCAGCTCAGGAGCATCGTAAGAGAGATTCAGGGAAGGAGCCAAAGTGCTGAGTATCACATATTCCCTCTCCTTGAAATTCTTACCGTCGCCGTAGGAGCTGTGGTAGGCTTTCCAGAAGACGAAATCGCCCTGGCCGTCCCATAGGCCATATTCCTTCGCCACGGACTCCACATTGTCAGAGGCCATGAAATAATCCTTGTTCTTACGGTCTATCTTCCCGATTCTGGGAATATTGGCGGACACGGCGACCTCGTCGTCAGGCACCCTCTGGGCGGCCCAGACAGCTCCGGTCTTCCCTCGTCCGCAGCCGAGAATCTCAAAGAACCAGGCCTCTTTCTTGTCAATCACAGTGATGCACTCGCCTCCGTCGGCATAGCCGTATTTCTCGGCCAGCTCACCCATCATCCGGACAGCGTCCCTGGCGTTGTCGCACCGCTGGAGAGCAATCCTCTGAAGCTCCTCGATCAGAAACATCGAGCTGCCGTTGCGAAGGGTGTCCGGCCCGGAGAACGTGGTCTCGCCCATGGCGACCTGCTTCTCGTTCAAACAAGGATAAGCCGTGTTGAGGTATGCGAAGGTGTGGCGCGCCTGGGGGATCTGGCCGACGTATCTAACACCCGTAGTATCACCCTTGAAAGCGTTCTTCCTGGTGTTTTTGTAGATATCCATCATCGCCTTGCGGGGATAGTCCGCCGCCGGTTCCACCGTTATCCATGTGCGCGAGACTCCGTCGCAGGTGTGAGAGGTGATGACGGAGCCATCAGCGGAGGCAAGACGTCCTACCACCAGACTCGTACACTCGTCCCTTGAATACTCATCATCCTGTCCCCAAGCGGAAACCGCCAGGAAAAGAGAAGCTAGCAGGATTGTTATTTTCTTCATATAGAATTATTTAACTCTCTTTTTTACCAACTCTCCCACATCTTCGATATCGTAAAAGTCCTCGTAGTTCTTGACTTTTATCTTCGTGTCATTAGGACCCTCTATCTCGACCATCTCATCATTGGCGATCGGGATGGTGGGGGTGACACCGGCGTCGATATTCTCTCCAGCGAGGGTGTTGAGCCTTGAACGGAATGATGAGATCTGGAAGCAGAACCCGTCAGCGGTACACATGGCCTGGATGGCGCAGCTTCCACCACCGGAAGTCTCCCCAATCACAGGGATTCCAGCGTCTTTAAGCATTGAAGGGAAGAGGTTTCCGCAGGAGAATGAGACCTGGGATGTGAGGACTCCGAAGTTGAGGTCATAGTGGACCTTCTTGTCCTTCTTATCGAAAACACCGTCGAAATTACGGTCAACCTCATATTCGACAATAGACCTCTGCCCCGTCAAGGGATTGTCGTAAGAGAGATAGCTCTTGTTCATGATCAGGGAGGTCATGGCCATGACGATGTCAGCGGATCCGCCTCCGTTGGCGGTGATGTCCACGATGAAATTCTCAACCTCAGGGTCAGCGGCCGCCTTTTCGAGAGCGTCCAGGAATATCACCATAGAGTCTCCCTTGTTGTCGTTGATGTTCGGCTTGGGACCTTTGCCAGCATAATAGGCGTTCCAGGCGTCCTCGGCCCTGGTGTTGAATGAATTGAACACACAGACCGCGGTGTTGCCTTTCTTGATGTAGGTGTCCTGGGTCTCATAGCATTCCGGACGCTGAGTGCGAATCGCCATGACATCCTGGTAGCGGCCTCCCATGCTGGAGCGTCCTGCCCTGATGGCATCCATGACATCTTTATGCTTTTCCTGAAGACCGCGCATCTCAGAGACGAGGTCCTCGTACTTCGAGCGGTCACGGCCCATCACAGAGGAAATGTCCATCGAGGTGTGGCCATCGTAATAAAGAGCGTTCAGACCGCTCATTCCAACGAAATACTCAGCTAAGTTAGTGGATTTGAGGAGTTTCTTTATAGTACGGCCGGCAGCGAGATCTTCCTCGAGAGTCCTGTCCATTCCCTTGGCCTTCAAGCTGGCGTCCAAGGCGACACGACCGGGGTGGCCGTAGAAATGGTCCATGGCGAAGCAGAGCTCCCTATAAGCGAAGTCCGCCATAGACTGGGAACGGGTTTTCTTGGAGAGAAGAGTCTTGTTGTAGTCAGGGTCAATCCTGGCAAGGCTGATCTCGTTGACCGAGGTGTTCGCCACGACTTTCTCGCCATTGAAACCGGCATGGTGATAAAAGAGATCTGAATACATGTCAGCCAGGGTGGCGAAGGGGAAATACACAGTACCCTTTCCGTCGGCGTGGATGTCTATTCCGTATTTGGCGAAATCCAGAGTGACAGTGGAGACCGCCGGCATGTATTTGATGCTCTTGTAGCGGACGAAGGGCATGCCGTCATAATAGACGTTTGCCATTCCTGGCTGGAGGAGATCCATCATATTCGTGAAAGCGTCAAAGTCAGAGGACACGAAAACGTCTTTGTTGACATTCACGACAGCCTTGGCTCCGGCGTTGTCGAGAGTGTATTCCCCGACACCGGTATGGGTCACCTTCATGGTCGATCCAGGAAGGACAATTGACTGGAAATCAGCGGCTGAGATGTAAGCCACGTCTGGGAGGTCATTATAGAAACGAAGGGTGACCTTGCTATCAGGAGCTACCTTTGTCACTACAGGAACCGTCTTTTCAGTGTAAGCGCCTCCGTCGGGACGCTCATCGGCGACCACGCTTTTTGTGGAGACGGCTTTGGGGCCGCAGGAGGCGAGGATCGCCAGGGCGGCCAGGGTGGGGAAGAATAAAGTTCTGTTTATCATGATCATTATATTGAAAGTTCGGATCAACTCTCAAAGATAATGATGATTTTTCAGAACTCCAGCGGACGACCCCTGTAGAAGTCAAGAAGTTTAGCCGAATATAGATATTCGTAACGCGAACGGACAAGGTCAGACTCGGCACGGAGGAAGGCGTCCCTGGACTCGTTGAACTCCGTGATGTTAGCCTTGCCATTCTCGTACTTTGCCTGGACAAGATCGAAAGACTCCTTGGCGCTCTCCCTGGCCTGATCACTTGAGCGGTATTTCTCTGAAGCGGCTACCGCGTTGTAATAAGCCTGCTGGATCTCCTTGTAAAGGGTCTTTTTGGTGTTCTCAAGCTGGAGCATCTGATTTGTCCTGGAAAGCTCAGCCGCCCTGACCTGATTTCTTGTCTGGAACCCGGAAAAGATCGGCACACTGAGCGAGACGCCGAGATACTGGCTGAAATTGTGCTTTATCTGCTCCATGAAAGCGGAGGAGGGAGCGGCGCTCATCGTGTAGTAATTGGTTCCAAGCCCTCCATTGGCGCTTATCGACGGAAGGAAGGCTCCCTTGGAGCTCTTGATGGAAAACTCGGTGGCGTCCAGACGGAACTTCTCCGCCTTGATCGAAGGCTTGTTATCGAGGGCCTCGGCATAGATGTCCTCCGGGTTACCAAGCAAGATTCCTTGGATAGGGACATCCGGGCGAACTATGCTGAATCCTTCAGGATCAGGTAGTTCCAAAAGCTGAGACAAGTCCAGCAACGACAAGTTAAGATTATTTCTCGCCTGGGTGGCGGAAAGACGGCTCTGCCCGAGGGCTGCTTTCTGCTGAGCCACCTGGGCGGATGAGGCCTTTCCGTTCTCCAGCATGGCGGAAAGACGCTCCACTTGCAGGGAGTCAATCCCTACCTGGTTCAGGGCCACATCCAACAACTCCATGTTGTAGAGGATCTGGACATAGGCCTGGGCGACCGCCACGCTCATGTCCTGCCTTGCCTTTTCCAGGTCAGCGGTTGCTGCCTTGAGATTCAAATCGCTCTCCTTGATGCTGTTATTTATCCTGGAACCCTGAAATATCGGCACCGCGGCGCCAAGGGATATTCCGGTACTGGTCGTATTGGTGTTGGAATATGTGTTGTCGGCGGTAAGGCCTCGTCCGAAAGAGAAGTTCTCGCTGGCACTGCCGCTTACCTGGGGCAGGCGGCTACCTTTCGCGGTCTCAAGCATGAGCTCCTGCTGCTTGACTTGAAGCTCGGTCTGTTTGAGGGTAATATTGTTCTCCTGGGCGTGACGGACGCACTCGGCGAGTGTCCAGGGGCCGCTGTGGGTCTGGCCGAAAGCGGCCCCGGACATCAAAATAACGGTTATGGGTAAAAAAAGGTTTCTCATCACTTCTTCTCGATTATCTGGTTGCCCCTGACCTTGTCGCCTTCTTTGAGACCTGACTTGATCTCAATGTTGATGCCGTCTGACAAGCCGGTCACCACAGGGATCTTGTCGTATTTCTTTTCTCCCGCGACTTTGTACACAAAAGTTGAATCTCCCTCGAAAGTGAGGGCGCTCTCCGGGACAGACAAGACTCCTTCCACTCCCTCAAGCTGGATCTCCGCATTGGCGCTGTAGCCGGAGCGGATAGTCACTCCCTCAGGCACAGAGACCGCCGCCTTGATCTCGAACTCATTGGTCCCATTCTTCTCCTGGGCTTTCGGGGATATGAACTCCATGACAGCGTCGAACGACACGTCTTTCAGAGCTCCGACGGTGATCTTCATCGGGACTCCCTCGCTGACACGGCCCACCTCGGTCTCGTCAATAAAACCGTCGAAGATGAGATCCCCCATATTCGCTACCGTGGCGATGGTGGTACCGTCATTGAAAGTATTGCTTTGAGTCACAGAATTCCCAACCTTTACGGGAATATCCAAAATCAGCCCGGAAATAGTTGACCTAATGAGAGTTGAGCTTGATTTGGCATTGCTCTTCGAGACTCCGTCCCTCACCACCTCAAGGCTCTCGACCGCGGCGGCCTTCTCCTCTTTCGCTTGGGAGAGAGCCTGCTTGACCTGGTCAAACTCCTCGGCGCTAACGAGGTTCTTGTCGAAGAGAGCCTTCTCACGATCATAATTTGTCTGGGCTTGCTTCAGATTAATATCAGCGAGCCGCACCCTTGACTGGGCGGAACTCAGCGAGCTCATCTCTGGAATCACCTTGACTTTGGCGATGATCTCGCCCTCGGCCACATTCTCCCCGGCTTCTTTGTATAGCTCGGAGATGATACCGCTGATCTGGGGCTTGATGTTGACCTCATCCCTCGGGATGATCTTACCGGTCACGACCGATGTCTTGTGGATGTCCTTCACAGTGGCCTCAAGATGCTCGTAACGGATCTCCTTGGGGCGGGAGTTCTTCCAGAGGGCCACGAAGGTCCCCACGAACACTATGGCGACCAGCGCCAGGATGATGTACTTAAGGTTCTTTTTCATATCTGTTGTTATTATTATTCATCGCGCATGGCGTCAACTGGTTTGATGTCCATGGCTCTAAGGGCTGGGGCAAGGCCGGCCAGGACTCCCAGCACGACCAAAAGCAGCAGTACGGCTATTCCTGTCCAGAAGCCTATCTGGAAGGATATTCCGGAAGAGAAGTCGGGCATGCTGGAAACTACGCTTCCCGCGGCCCAGAGGATCAGCACGGAGAAAAGGATCCCAAGCATCCCTGCGAGGATGGTCAGGCCTATGCTCTCGGTTATGATCTGGGAAAGAATCATCTTCGGAGTCGCACCTATCGCCCGGCGGATACCGATCTCAGTCGTGCGCTCCTTGACTGTCACCATCATGATGTTCGAGACTCCGATGGCTCCGGCCAGCAGGGTTCCGAGACCAACCAGGATCACCAGGATATTGACCCCCGTGAAGAGGTTGTCAACAATCTTGAATATCTTCTCCGTGTCAAGCATCATCAAGGCGTTCTTGTCATCAGGAGCGATGGAGTGGCGACGTGATAGCAAGCCCCTGACTTTTTCCTGAAGCACATCAGAATCAGCTCCTTCCTTGGCGGTCATGCAAATCATGTCGAACTTTCCGCCGCTATTATTCATCTTGTCCATAAGCGGATAAGGAATCACTACACTCTGGTTAGGACTTCCGTTAATGTTGATTCCTCCGTTGCGCCCGTCCACGCCTATCACCTGGAAATATGAGTTCTTGACTTTTACGTATTTGCCGGTCGGATCATCTCCCTCAGGGAACAAATTGGACCACACGCGTTTACCGATGACGCAGACTTTTCGCTCCTGGATACAATCCACCTCATTAAGCCAACGACCGAACATCATCTGGGGAGATTCCACCCCGGCATATCCATTTGTCAGGCCTTTGATTATTCCGGAAAACGTGTTCTCTTCGTAAGCGACGGAACTTCCCCAGTCGGCATCCATCATGGTGACTATTTCAGCCTCCGGAACAAGGGTCTTGATAGCCTCAATATCGCTCTTGTCCATAGTCCAGTAACGATCCCTCTTGAATCCTCCGTAAGGCTTTGAAGTCCTGTTGGTTCCAGCGATAATGGCATTGGAAGCAAAGCCTTCGAAATTCTGATTGAGGATCGCTTTCAGACCATTCCCGCCACCAAGCATCACAAGCAGCATGAAAATGCCCCAGAATATTCCGAAACCCGTCAGAAGAGTCCTGCTTCGGTTGCGGGAGAGGGTGTCAACTATCTCTTTATATCTGTCGATATCGAATTTCATGGCCCTGACCTCCTATTTTTCCGCCCTTAAAGCCTCGATGGGGCGAACCCTGGCGCCCTTCCAGGCCGGAATGATTCCGGCGATCGTACCTGCCACGATCAGGAGCAGAGTAGCCTCAATCGCGACATCGAATCCGACTCCGATGTTTTTGAAAATGTACAACTGAGTTATCCCGACGTCCATCGGATGTGACCCTATCGTCTTGTCAAGGGCAAAATCAGCAAGCATCCCGATAACCATGCCGATGTAACCGAAAAAGGCTGTGATCACAACGCTCTCGACAACTATCAGTTTCATGATTGACATAGGTTTGGCTCCTAAAGCCTTTCTGATGCCGAACTCGTGTATCCTTTCCTTGACTGTGATGAGCATGATGTTGGAGACTCCGACTATGCCGCTCAGCAAGGTCAGGAAACCAAGGATCCAGAGGGCGGTGCGCATGATCCGGATAGCCTTGTCCATCTCCTGGTTGTTTAGGTAATAATTGGACAAGTATGTTGTCCTGGTGTCTTCCGGATGCATTCCGTGGAAGTTGTTGATTCCCCGCTTATAGGCCGCCTCGAACTCATCGTTGGCTTCCTTGGTCTCAAGGCCGTGGAACTCGAGAGTTAACCTGCTGAGCCATGCTCCGTCGGTACGCATCGTCTTGGCCGTTGTGTAGGGAATGTACGACTGATGCCCCCAAGACTGCTCTTCTGACTCCCTGATTCCTATGACTTTAAATGGAATGTTTCCGACATTGATGAATTGTCCGAGCAATTTTGAGTAATCCTTATCATCTCCAAGAAGCTGGCTGGCGGCATTCTCATCGATGACAATGTGTTTGCTCTGGTCTTCCATGTCTTTCTTATTGACAAAGCGCCCGTTGACCATCCGGACCCTCCAAATGTCCTTGATCATCGGATCAACCCCATAGATTTGGGATGACAAGGCTTCACTACCAAGGCTGATCGTGTCGGAATATTCCAAATTGCCAAATGCCCGGTCTATCTTCTCGCTGAACTGTTCGGAGAAATCCAGATCGCGATAGTTGAAGCGCATCATCGTGCCTTCCTTGATGCCATTATAAGGCTTGCTGGAGAAGCCGGGATAGACTGCGATGATGTTCTGGATCTCATCGCTGGCATTGTTCATCAGGGCATTCATCAAACCGTTTCCGGTGCCGATCAGCACAATGATGATAATGATGCCCCAACTGACAGCCATGCCGGTCAGGGTGGTGCGCAGCTTGTTCTGCCGCAGAGTGCTCCATATTTCCTGAAATAGATCCAGCATCGTTTCCGGTTATTTGAGCATTCCTTCGCCACCGAAATGGACAGAATTATGAGCATGGTTCTCCTCGATCTCGCCGATAACTCCGTCTTTGATGTGGATGATCTTGTTCGTGTAATTGGCGACACCGCTCTCGTGGGTCACGACGATGATCGTAAGTTTCTCTCGCTCATTTAGTTCCTTGAGAAGATCCATGATCTCGACTGAGGTCTTTGAGTCAAGGGCTCCGGTCGGCTCGTCGGCGAGGATGATGTCCGGCTTCGTCACAAGAGCCCTGGCTATGGCGACCCTTTGTTTCTGGCCTCCTGACATCTCGTTCGGATAATGCCCAGCCCAATCCTTAAGCCCAAGGCGCTCAATATATTCCATAGCCATCTCATGGCGCTTGTGGCGGCTGACTCCCTGATAGAACAGAGGCAACTCGACATTCTCAACCGCGGTCTTGAAACCTATCAGGTTATAGGACTGGAATATGAACCCTATCATCTTGTTGCGGTATTCGGCGGCCTTGGATTCCGTCAAATCCCAGATCAACTTCCCGCCAATCCGGTATTCTCCGCTGTCGTAGTTGTCCAAAATACCTAATATATTGAGTAGGGTTGACTTACCTGATCCGGAAGCACCCATGATTGACACGAACTCCCCGCGCTCTATCCCAAGGTTGATCCCCTTCAGGACATGCAGCGGCTGCGCTCCGAAATAGGTCTTGTTGACATCTTTAAGCTCTATCAGCATACTATCGCTCTGGTTTGTGTGTTGTGTATTAGTTTGCTAATACACTGCAAAGGTACAAATGATTTTCATTTATGCAACACTTTATTATCAAAAATCATCCCCTCGCATATTAAATGACGATTAATATCGCCTTTTGTAACAAAAAAGCGCGGCCAAAACGACCGCGCTAAAATCTGAGTCTCTCACAGTTGCTCGCTCATTTTGTTATCTCTGGTATCCTTTGATATTGTCTTTGACTGCCTTCCAGCTGTAATAAGGGCCTTCAACGGGCTCAAGGCCACGGATGAGAGTCTCTTTCTCGTTGTGGAGAAACTTGACCAAAACGTCTCCTTTCCGGTTCTTGTAGAATACTATCTGCAGATTAGTGGCGAAAGGGACATTCCAGGGGGCGAACCACTGGCGACGGGCCTCCTCGACGGAGAGTTTGTCTCCAACCCCCTCAAGACCTAGATAAGAGCAAAGGGCAAGGATGTCATAGTCATGGCCGAAACGAAGATCGGCGGCGACGGTTCCGCTGGACAAGGCTTCGTCAGCCCGGGTAACGATGTCATTGACAAGTGGTTCCGCTATGGGCATCCTCAAATGTCCAACCTCCTTGGAATTACATTGCGAAACATAAAGATGAATGTTCGTAAGCTCGAACCACTTGTAAACCGCGTCAAAAGGAAGAAAGCGGAGAATCGGCCTCAACTCGAAGGCATCAGTCACGACCCCGGCCTCGAAAATATATTTCTCAAACCGTTCCAAGCCGTCAAGATTATTGAGGATATGCTTTCTTGCCCTTGCGGGATCCGTAAACAGACGACGCATGACCTGAACCGTGTCCGGCCGATACTCGGCATCCACCGCTTTCTCGATTTTATATTCCGCATTCCAAATCTCTTCGGTCGGGTTGGTAGCCATATATTTCTGGTAAGTCTCGCCGCAATCCCAACTAATGTCAAGTTTAGGCTGGATGGCCTTAAGCTGACTTGTGAACGCGGTCATGCTGACTATGCATCTTGGTACAGTGCTGGAGATAGCCCTTATGGACGCACCCCTTCGACGGAACACTTTCTTGAAACGACGGTACATCCTGTCAGCAAGCTTCTGGTGCTCCTCACAACCCAATCTGGTCAGCCTTCCATGCATCCCGTCATTAATCTCATTGACAGTGATCACCTCCTGAAGAAGCGAATCACCAGAGGCGGTAAGAAGGCCGCTTTCCTTCGCTGAGGAAAGGATATTGATCAGAGCCTCATATTGGGCTCCGCCCCAGTTGGAGCGGGATCCGTGGCGGCCATAATGACTGATATATAAGGGCTTATACCCCCTGGGCGCTTTTGTGTCATGGATCGGACCGAATTCATAACTGTGGGTGTTGCATCCGGCCCTTGAGAGGTCTTCCCTCAGCAGCCTTGCGAACTCAGGGTTCTGGTACTGGCCGCCCGACTCCTGAGCGAAAAGGCCGATAGAGAATAAAACAACTACTGAAAAACAAAAACAGTGAAAAATAATCCTTTGTCTCACGGGAAATAGTTTTAAATCAAGCAAAGATAGGCAAATAATACAGAAATATTAAATATCTTAGCGGCGCCGGAATTAAGATGTCATGGGACATTTCGAAGGATGCGTTTTCAGGCCGGAAGTGCCTGAGGGGATCGACTTGAAAAAGAGCCGGATCCTGCTTCATTGCTGTTGCGCACCGTGTTCTACCGCCATCCTGGAATGGATGGTCGAGGAAGGACTCAGGCCTGGGGTGTTTTTCAGCAACTCTAATATCGTCCCCTATGAGGAATATACTAAGCGGCGGGACGAACTGGCCAGATACGCTGCCTCTTTCGGACTGGAAGTCATTGAAGATGAATATGATCACGCCGCATGGCTGGAATACGTACGTTCTCGATCCGGGGCCGCTGTATCTGGTCCGGAGCGAGGCCCAAGGTGCCTGGCCTGCTTTGAGTTCCGACTTCTCAGAGCGGCTAAGTATGCGGCGGCTCATGGCTACGACATCCTCACCACCACCCTCGCTTCCTCCCGCTGGAAAGATCTCTCCCAGGTAGATTCCGCCGGCCGCCAGGCGGTCGGGAGATACTCTCCCCCAGTGAACACTGCCACCCTCGGCACGTTAAGAGGGGGGACCGGAGCTTCGCAAAGCGAAGCGAGCGGTGGGGCCGAGCAGAGCGAGGCGTTCATCGGGGGAGAGTATCTCCCGGCCGAACGATTGGTCTGGTGGAACCAGAATTGGAGGAAGGGTGGACTTCAAGAGCGCAGGAACTTCCTAGTGAAGTCCTGCGCCCTGTACAATCAGACCTGGTGCGGCTGCGAGTTCAGCTCACACAAATAGCTCTATTTGAACCAATCGGTGATGTGGTCCTTCGCCCAAAGATAATAGACAAGGAGGCCGATCCAGCTCGTCGCCAGGACAATGACCGAGCAGATGATCTTGCCAACGATTGAAATAGGCTTCTTGCAAATGTCTATGACCGCCAGGATGGCGAGTACCAGACCGATGATGTAGATAATTGATGACATACTCTGTATTTTTATTTGACACAATATAGTTAAAATCACAGAAAAAACGAAGGATCAGTCGATTTCCTCGGCGGGAATTTCCCAATCATCGGTGCGGAAAGGGACAACAGGCTGACCGAGTGTGGTCTTGAGATTCGTCTCAGAGTAGTTGTTGAAGCAATACCTGACCGCAACTGGATCCTTGACATCTTCCGACCAGACCTCAACCTGGTTATCAGACCAAAGTAGCCTCGCCTTTGCGGGATGGAATTTTTTATCAGTTCCGGCGATCTCAAACCCCTTGACCGAACGCACCACCTGCCCCTGGTCGTCCAACCAGTTGAAACTGCGGGGATCGGACTGGTCGTTGGGTTCGCAGAGGTTGTTGAAAGATATAACTGCTTTACCGTCTTTTACTTCCATCGATTTGTAGGTCGGAGCTTCCGCTGGAACGCCCTCTATCCCATAGTCTCTTGCCAAGGCAAGCCATGCGAGACGCTCGCCAACAGAGAGTTTGTCTGGCTCATGGATAAGGGAATATGTCCCGACATCCGTGGTGCTGGCCATTGCGCAATTAGGAACCATTGTCGTCGCCTTGATCTGGTTCTCGACCAGCAGGGCGGAGCGACGCTTCTCCGCCCCGCTATAGCGGTAAGGAGCGATCTGGGTGATATAGAAAGGCATTTTATCGTTTCCCCAGACTTCCCTCCATTGGCGGATCATCTCAGCCTGCATGTCGGCATATTCCTTATAATTCCCGCGGTTGGACTCCCCCTGGTACCAGATGAATCCCTTGGCCGTGTAGTTGGCGATCGGAAGGACCATTCCGTTGTAAAGAACCGAACACGGGAGATAGTACTCGTCCCAATTCTTCTTGGTATATTCCTCGTCCACACCGAGTTTGGCGTTGGACTCGGGAGACATCCAGGCCTCGATGTTGGTTCCTCCCCAATTGGTGGTTATAAGTCCGATGGGAACTCCCAGGTATTGGTTCAGGCATCTCCCGAAATAGTAACCCACGGCGCTGAACGCCCCGACGGACTTCGGATCGGAAAGGAGCCATTCTCCCTTGCAGTCGTCCTTGGGAATGTCTGTTGAATCCCTCTGGACGGTGAAAAGCCTGATGTCGGGATATTGGCGGGCCTCCCTCATCGTCTCCGCGGCATGTAGGCAAGGCTGCCCCAGGAATCCCTGCACCGGCATCTCCATGTTGGACTGGCCGGAGCATATCCACACCTCGCCGAGCAGGATATTCTCGAGGCGGGTTTTCTTTCCATCTGAGATCGTGATCGTATAAGGCCCTCCGGCTCCAATAGTTTTCACTTTGACAAACCATTTCCCATCGGACCCAGCCCGCACACGATACCGTTTTTTGTTCCATGAGGTCTTGATTCTCACTTTCTTCCGAGGGGTGGCCCATCCCCACAGGGAAGCTTCCGACTCTCGTTGAAGCACCATGTTGTCTCCTAAGACGGCAGGGAGCCGAATTTCTGCGGTAACCGGAATAGTCATCAGCAGGATAGCCGACAGTAATAATAGTTTTTTCATTACTCCTGAACTGTCACGTTGTCACAATTCTTGAATATAAAACGGTCTTCAGGCGATCCGAAGGCCGGATAATCCGCGTCCGTAAACTCAATCTTGTTGTCTTTGAAGGTGAAGCCGTCAACGCAATAGAGATTGACAATCCTATGGTCGAAGCCACGGAAGGTGTTGTCTTCCACGAGGATATTCTTGTGATAACGGGAATGTTCCTTGTCGGGGATTCCGCTGCCTACCGCTATCACCGCGCTGCCCCAGGTGGCGGAGCCGTACATGCAGTTGTCAAACACGTTGTTCCTGATGGTTACATCCCTGACTCCTGACTGCTCATACCAGTAACGTCCGTCCCCCTCGAAAAGGATCGCCGTTCCTGGAGTGTGGAAGGTGTTATTCTCAATCACAACTTTGCTTCGGGAACCGATCAGAAGACCTCTCGCACGGTTGTTGCCGATGTAGCAACCGCTGATGAGAACCTCGGGGTACGCATCGTCTTCGGCCACGACGTCACCTTCCTTGACGCTTTCCGGAAGTGGCTCATTAAACGAAACTTCCGCATATTCAGAATTAAGATACTCCACCTCTTTGACCACTTTCCGATCCCTCGCTTCCATAATTTGGCTATCGACAATCTCAAGGGTCATCCCCGGCTTTATGAACCGCACTCCGTACTGTCCGGTGTTGCGCCAGCGGAGGAGCAGCTTGTCCGGAGAAAGGACCTTGTCAACAGCCATGTACCATCCATGGACATTGGTGGCGTCGTCCTTCTGGTTCTTGAACACACAGTCTATCATCCTGATGTAGCCCTTGCAGTTTACAAAATGGGTGGCGTCGGCGGAGATGCTGATGATCCTGTCGGAGCCAGGAGTTGGCTCGACATCCATCCTCAGGAGCTCTATATCCTTGGAACTCTGGGCGATAACACCCATCCCGCAGCAATTGTAAAGCTTGACATCGGTGAGGTTGAAACCCTCGCAGTCGAGCAGCGTAAAGGCCGGATTGTTCCTCGTCGAGGCCCCAAGCGCCATCACGTTGCCGACAGTCGCATCACCGTAGTCGTCACGATAGAAACGGAACCGGTTCGGCCCGACCTGGGCCGCCTGGGAAGACTCCGTCCAGATCCAGTAATCATGGACGTGGTAAGCGACCTCTTTCTTTGAGGAATCGAACTCCAGAAGGCTTGAATATGGATAAGTCTCATTGTTCTCGTCCCTGAACACGAGGTTGCCTTCCCTGAAAGTGGTCTCGTAACTGTCGGGGAATTGAAGCTCGAAAAATCCCTTGCCGGCAGCGGTGACCACTCCCTCTGAGACAAAAGGCCTCTTGAAATCAATCGTAAGGTCTTTTACGGAGATGTTGGCGCAGCCTTCAAGATTGAACGGGGAAATGTGTCCGGAAAACAGCAATGTGGTCCCGTTCCCCTCTACCGCGAAATCCTTCATGCCTTTCATCTGGAAGGCAATCCGCTTCATCGAGGGGTCGTTGTTGCTGATGTACTGGTACTCCTCGTAAGCTTTGGCCGGCTTGATCCTGAGGGTGTCACCCGGCAAAACCAGCTTGGAAGCCTTAAGGCGTACACAGTCGTCAAGGGCCGCCCTGATGGCGGGCATGGCATCCTCTGACATCGAGTCGTCAAGGTAATCCTTGAGATACACCGTGGCGGAGTAGGAGCATCCCGCCAGGAGAACCGCGGAGACTAATGCCGCAAACAGAAAAAGAATCTTTCTCATATCCCTGAATATCTCTGAAACTAACCTATCAATCCGATTATGAATATCACCGCGATTGTGACCGGGGCGACATATTTGATAAGGAAATATACGAAAGGGAAAAGCTTACCGGAGCTTTTGAGGGTTCCTCCGTTGGTCAGCTCGTCCCTGACCGCGGCCTTGTCCATCTTCCACCCTACAAACAGGCTGAACAGAAGCGCTCCGATAGTCATCAGGAAATTGGAGGCGAGACGGTCGCAGAAATTGAAGATTGTCTGCCCGAGAAGTTTTATGTCGGACAGGACTCCGAAAGAAAGCGAGCAGAGCACCCCTATCACGAGTGTCACGAGGAAAAGCAGGACCGTGGCTGAGTGGCGGGAATAGTTTTTCTCCTCAACTAAGTAAGCCACACCTACTTCCATCATCGAGATAGAAGAGGAGAGGGCAGCAACCAAAATAGTTAGGAAGAACAGAATCGCTACTGACGCGCTTATAATCTGCCCTCCGGCGCCCATCTTCGCGAAAATGAACGGAAGAGTCTCGAACACAAGCCCTGGCCCTGAAGATGGTGCTATCCCGGCGGCAAAGACCGCTGGCATCACCGCAAAACCGGCCAGGATCGCGAAAAGCAAGTCAAAGAAAGCGGTCCCGGTAGCGGAAGCGATAATATTCTCATCTTTGTTCACATAGGAAGCGTAAGTGAGCATTGTCCCAACTCCGAGAGAGAGGGAGAAAAAGCTTTGGCCTAAAGCGGCAGCGTAAGCTCCGGGAGTCAGTTTAGAGAAGTCCGGCTTAATCAGGTACTTGACTCCTTCACCTGCTCCAGGAAGGGTTATCGAATAAACGGCGATAGTGACAATCAACACGAAGAGAACCGGGATTGATATCTTGCTGAATCGTTCTATGCCCTTGTTGACTCCGAGGTAAACGATCAAGGCTGTCAGGAAAAGGAATATGAACATGCAGGCGAGCGGCCCCCATGTGGAGGATGAGAACTGTCCGAACATCGAGGTGACCGCTTCAGCGTTCTCGGGCTTGAACTGGAACGAGACTGCCTTGCAAAGGTAAGCGAAAGACCAGCCGCCGACTACGCTGTAGTACGACAGGATGATCAGCGGGGAGAAAACGGTCAAGAGTCCCAACCACTTCCATCCGGATCCCGGAGCGAGCGTATTCATGGCCCCGAAAGTGCCTTGATGGGTCCTGCGTCCTATTATCGTCTCCGAGAGAAGGATCGGCATCGATAGCAGGAAACAACAGAAAATGTAAACCAATATGAACGCGGCTCCTCCATATTCACCGACAATGAAGGGGAACCTCCAGATATTACCGAGACCTATGGCCGATCCAGCCATGGCCATTATCACAGTCGCGCGGCTGCCGAAACTTTCCCTGTTTGTCATAGTACAAGATTAGAGATGAATATAACCAGGACAGTGATGGGCGCGATGTACCTGACAAGGAAATAAAAGATTCCGAACAGCTTGTTGTTGACAGAACCTTGGTTGGTGAGCTCAGCCCTGACATCTTCCTTGCCCATCTTCCATCCAACAAAGAGAACGACCAACAGGACTCCGGCGGTCAGCAGGAAATTGGAGGAGAACGCGTCCACTTTCCCGAAAAGATCTATCGAGAAGACACTGGCAAGGCCAAGAATCCAAGCTACAAGGAAGACTACAACGCAGGCTATATTTCTTTTAAGTCCCTTCTCCTCAACAAGATAAGCGACACCGACCTCGATAAGGGAAATGCTGGAGGTCATCGCCGCCACAATCACGGAGAAGAAGAACAGGACGGCCACGGCGGTGCCTACAATCGGGGAAGCCTCTCCCATACCGGAAAAAACATGAGGCAGCGTCTGGTACACGAGACCAGGACCGCTGCTGGGCGCTATTCCTGCCGAGAAGACCGCCGGCATGATGGCGAAACCAGCAAGGATAGAAAAAAGCAAAGCGGCAAGGACTGTCCCGACACCAGAAGCCACCAGATTCTCGTCTTTGTGGATATAGGAGGAGTAGGTGATCACTATTCCCATTCCCAGGGACATCGAATAGAAACTCTGGCCGAGGGCGAAAGCAAAGGTCCTTCCGGTGAGTTTAGAGAAATCCGGCTTGATCAGATACTCGACTCCTTTGCCCGCTCCAGGCATATTCAGGGAATAAATCATGATGAGCACGATCAAGACGAAAAGGAGCGGGATCGAGATCTTGTTGAACTTCTCGATTCCAGCCTTGACTCCTAACCCTACTATGACCGAGGATAGGGCGAGAAAAATGGTGTTGAACAAGAGAGGTGTCCATCCCGATGGACGGAACTCGCCGAAATTCAACGAGAAAGACTTGAAGAAATATTCAATGGACCACCCGCCGACAATGCTGTAATAAGAGAGTATGATCGTTGGAGTGATGACACTAAGGTAGCCCAAAACCTTCCACCCGCCGTTTGGCGCCAACTGTTTCATCGCGCCTATGGCGTTGGCGTGGGTTTTCCTGCCGATAACCGCCTCGGAAAGGAATATCGGGAAGGACAACAAGAAGGAGCAAAGGATGAAGACGAGGATAAACGCCGCACCTCCATATTCTCCTACCATGTAAGGGAACCTCCAGATGTTTCCCAGGCCGATGGCCGATCCTGCCATGGCCATTATCACAGCGGCCCGGCTGCTGAAATTATCTCTTTTGGTTGTCATTTGTCTTGTTCGTTCGATATATCATTTCCTTGTGTAAATCGTGAACTCATACCCGTAGCCAGTCTCGGGGTCAACTGCCACGGGGGTCGTGGATTCCACTTTCCATATTGCCGGATCGATCACGGGGAAGAATGTGTCGGCATCCTCAATAACAGTGTGGACATGGGTAATGTAAAGTTTGTCGGCGGTCGGAAGGGCTTGGCGATAAGTCTCTCCGCCTCCCATCACGAAGACCTTCCCGTCTTCAGGGACATCAACCATGCCGTATGCCTCCTCGAGGCTGCCCGCGACTTTAACTCCCTCGGGTTTATCGGGCCAAGGGAAAATAGATATAACTACATTATCCCTTTTCGGAAGCGGCTTACCTCCAATAGATTGGAAAGTCATCCAACCCATGACTACCGGGCTGCCGGTAGTGGTCTGACGGAAGTACTTCATATCTTCCGCGATGTGCCAAAGAAGGGCGTTGGACTTGCCGATGGCACGATTGTCGGCGATGGCCACTATGACGCATTTTTCCATATTATAGATTCTTCACTTCGTTCAGAATGACAGGCGTTTCGTTCAGAATGACAGAGGGACTAGACTGCGACAGGAGCTTTTATGGCGGGCCAGGGGTCGTAACCCTCAAGGGTAAAATCCTCATAGACAAAGTCAAACACGCTCTTGACCTCAGGATTGAGAATCATCCTCGGCAAAGGTCTTGGCTCACGGGACAACTGCTCCCTGACCTGGTCGAAATGGTTCAGATAGATGTGGGTGTCTCCTGTAGTATGGATGAACTCCCCGGGCTTGAGGCCGCATGTCTGGGCGATCATCATCGTCAGGAGGGCATATGAGGCGATGTTGAACGGCACGCCGAGGAAGGTGTCGGCGCTGCGCTGGTAGAGCTGGCAGGATAGTTTGCCGTCGGCAACATAGAACTGGAACAGGCAGTGGCAGGGAGGCAGGGCCATCTTGTCCACCTCGCCGGGATTCCATGCGGAAACAAGGATTCTCCTTGAGTCAGGATTATTCTTGATTGTCTCTATCACCTGTGACAGCTGGTCTATCGACCTGCCGTCGGGAGCTGGCCACGAGCGCCATTGGTGGCCATAAACCGGACCAAGATCGCCATTCTCATCTGCCCACTCATCCCATATCGAGACTCCATGATCTTTGAGATACTTGATGTTGGTGTCTCCGGAGATGAACCAGAGCAACTCGTAAATAATTGATTTCAAGTGGACTTTTTTAGTGGTCAGAAGAGGAAATCCCTCTGAGAGGTCGAACCTCATCTGGTGGCCAAAGACGGACTTGGTCCCCACTCCGGTGCGGTCATGCTTGACCACACCCTCGTCCATTATCCTTCGCAGAAGGTCAAGATACTGTCTCATGCCACGGAGAATTGCCAGATGATCGCCTCTTCGAACTGCTCCTCAGGACGCAGTACCGTCGTGGGATATTCTGGTTTGTTCGGAGAGTCAGGGCAATGCTGGCACTCTATAGCGACACCCTCATAATCAAAATAGCTCCGGCCACATTTGCCGGCAGGGCAGCCGGCGAGCCAATTGCCGGTATAGACCTGGACGGCCGGCTGGGTGGTCAGAACCTCGAGCATACGGCCGCTCTGCGGTGAATAAAGCTTTGCTGCGGACTGGAGCTGGCCGGGCTCATAACCGTTGATCATCCAACAGTTGTCATAACCTTTTCCGTATTTCAGGGCCGGGAAATCCTCCTTAATCTCGGTGCCGATCTTCTTGAACTCCAGAAAATCCATCGGAGTGCCGGCCACAGGATCAGGCTCGCCGACTGGGATAAGGGTCTCGTCGGTAGGGAGATAGACAGAGGCGTTAAGCTTGAGCTCATGGCCAAGGATGTCCCCGTTACCTTCTCCGTTGAGGTTGAAATATGCGTGATTGGTGAGATTGACGACCGTGGTCTTGTCTGTCCTGGCTGTAAGATAAAGCTTGAGGGCGTTATCCTCGCTCCATTCGTACCTCGCGACGACTTTCAGGTTGCCAGGGTAGCCGGCCTCCCCGTCTTCCGAGAAATACATGAACTCAACGGCATTATTGGCTATCCTGCTGTCCCACACCTGGTTCTGGAAACCTTCAGGGCCGCCGTGGAGGTGGTTGGGGCCATTGTTGATTGGAAGTGTATATTCCACTCCTTCCAGGGTGAACTTGCCCAAGGCGATGCGGTTGGCGTACCTTCCGGGGACTTTTCCGGCGCAAGGCCCGTCCGCGAAATAGCTTTTAGCCTCCGGGTAACCAAGCACAACATCGGCGATTTTTCCGTCCTTGTCCGGAACTCCGATGGATACGATACCCGCTCCAACGCTTGACAGCCTGACAAAAGCTCCGCTCTCGTTCTGGATGGTATAAAGGAATATTTCCTTTCCGCAAGGGCTGACGCCCCATGATTCTTTCGTGAGTCTCATATCGTTTATCTGTTATATATTTTCAAGATAATGAATAACCTTCTCAACCGGAGCGTCTTTCATCAAGACCCTTTTATCCTCGTCGAGGACATAAAGGGACGGGATGGCCCGGACATTATAAGTCAAATCCTTACGGATCGTGTAATTCTGGTCGTAACCGTTTGTCCACGTTTTGGGATATTCAGAAGCCATGGCTCTCCACTTGTCAACCTCAAGGTCTATGTAGAGATTGACAACTGCCAGATGTCCGGAACGGACCGCCTGACCGATCACGTCGTTGCCGGTGAGGCTGGATATCACCTCCTCGCAGTTGTGGCAGCCCGGATTGGTGAAAAGAAGCAGGACTTTGTCCGCCTTTATCCCGTAAAGGGTCCGCACCCTCCCGTCCAGGCCTGTGAACCTGATGTCCGCCGCCTTGGTTCCAACTCGGTTCAAGGAGCACATTTCGGCATCGCGGGAATATGCCGGCCTCATTTCTTCCCTGACAATCTCAGACGTTGCCAGGCCGTTGACATATGGCTGGTACAGATCCTCGTCCCTTACGGGGGAATTGGGGTCATACAAATATTTTGGAACCATCTTCTCGAAAAAACCGAACACGCCGGACGAAGGGTTATTGGTCTGGAAGTCGCTGACTTTCCGGAAGAAACTTTCGACGGACTTCGTGGCTCTCCCCCTCTCGCAGAAAGTCTCGAGGATGGTGACATATCTTCCGAGCGCCGATTCCACATCCTCCGCGCGGACTCCGTTCACAAGGGAACTGTCGCCAGGGTAGGGTTTCTCAAGGAAAGCGTCCCAGAAATGATCGGCGACATAACCATATATCTCCGCAGGCTCGGTCATGACCGAAGGCACCTGTGGCGGAGGAGGAAAAGAGCGCGGCTCTCCGACGGCGACGGGACGCCCTTTCCCGCCACATGCGGAAATGAGGATCGTCAGGCAGACCGCTTGAATAATATGTCTCAAACCAACTCCCATAAGAAAGATATTCCTACAAATTTACTGAAAACTTGTCATTAATCCGTATCTTAGCCATACAAATGAGACGACTTGCTTTATTCTTTTTTTTACTGCTATCCTGCTGGACACTCAAGGCTCAGTTCTCCCTGAACGGCAGCGATCCCGGAAAAACGCGGTGGATGAGCGTGGATTCTCCTGGATTTAGAATAATTTATCCGGTTGGTGAGGACTCTCTGGCAAGGGTCTATGGCTCCTGGCTCGAAAAAGCCAAGGTCGCGGTCAGCTGGTCTTCCGGAATGAGGATAGGGGAGTATTACGACCGCAGGATGCCTGTCATCCTGCATAGTTTCAAGCCCATTTCCAACGCCTCCGTCGCATGGGCCCCGAAAAGGATGGACATCTACACGACCTTGGATCCGTTCTCTCCGACTCCGATAAGGTGGGAAAAGCTTCTCGCTTTCCATGAGGGTCGGCACGCCGCTCAGATGCAGGCCGGCGCCGGAGGCCGGTACAAGATCCTTGGCCGGCTCACAGGAGAGTTGTTCGCCGGAGCCGTGGCGGGAATATATCCCGGACCGACCCTGCTTGAAGGCGATGCCGTCGTGACGGAAACCGCTCTGACAGAATCAGGTAGAGGACGACAAGGATCCTTCCTTTCCTATCTTGCCCCGGCCTTCGACTGCGAAGACTGGAGAGACTATTGGAGGATGTCGCTCGGATCCGAGAAATACTATACCCCCGACCATTACAGGGCCGGATACATGCTCATATCCGGAATGAGGGTGTTCTTCGACGACCCTTCGTTCACTGACGAGTATTTCTCAAGGGTCAGAAAGGGTGGTTTCTTCTTGTTGCCTAAAACAGTGAAGGCCGTAAGCGGAACCGGTTTGAGGCGGACCTTCGGGCTCATCGAGAACGCCTACGAGGCTCTTTGGTCTGAAGAGGCGCTGGGGAGGGGTCCTTTCATGCCGGCGGCCCAGGTGTCAGCCAAACCTTGGCGTCATGTGGCATATTCGGGATCGGTGATCGACTCCGACGGAGTGATCTGGACAAAGAAATCCGGGCTGACGGAGCCCCGGTCCCTAACGGCCAGTACCTCCTCGGGTAAAGAGAAGAAAGCCAGGGCTTTCGCCTCCTATACCAGCAATCTTTCCTACGACAAGGCAAACGGACGTATTCTCTGGTCTGAGGCAATCTCGGACAGCAGGTGGGATCTTGGCGGCTCGTCAAGGATCCGGTATGTCCAGACAGAATCGCCCTCAAGGGTTCATGACCTTACAAAGGAGGGGAAATATTTCAACCCGGCGGCTTCTCCGGATGGCGCCCTGGTCTGCGCGGTGGAGTATCCTCTTGCCGGAGGATCCAGGATCGTACTGCTGAACAGCTCAGACGGGACGGTCGGGTCAATTATAGAAGCTCCTGATTCTCTTCAGTTTACTGAACCCGCATGGATTGGATCCCGGCTTTTCGCAGCCGGCCTCTCTGACCACGGAATGGGATTATACGAGGTCAGTTCCAAGGGCGTCGTGAAGATCCTCGGCCATCAGCCGGTCGAGTTGTCGAGCCTTAATACCGCCCCGGAGACCGTGGAAGGGCCAGCGCTGACGTTCGTTTGCGACAGGACGGGTGTTAATGAGATGTATCTGCTGGAGGTTGACTCGGGCAGATTGACGCAAGTGACTTCCACCCGCTACGGGATCACTTCCCCGGTGTTCAATGTCGCTGCCGACACCCTGTTTTACAGTTCTTTGGCTCCCTCTGACCATCCAGAGGCCTATCGCCAGGGATGGGTGATCTACTCAACTCCCGCCAAAGACTTGCCGATGAGAGAGGTGTCTTTTGACGATGTCCACAAGTACCCCGTGGCGGAGAAATTGTCCGAACAAGAGAGGGTCCTGGCCGGACAAGGTTGGGAGGATATTCTGGAATATTCAGAAACCAGCTTTTCCGAGCCGAGGAGACGCCGCAAACTGACCCCGACAATCCATTCCTGGACTCCCCTGTATTTCAACTACGACAACGTTGAAAACACAAGCGGGGACGAGTATTTCCGCACAAGCTCCCTTGGAGCCACTGTGATGTTCCAGAATCTAATAGGAGACGGATACGGCTTCGTGGGATACTCCTTGCACGAGGACTCGGATCTGAGAGAAAACTGGCGTCACTCCGGCCATGTGAAATACGTTTACAGCGGCCTGCTGCCGGTGTTGGAGCTCTCGGCCGACTTCGGGGACAGGTCGGCAAAAGAGATCTGCAGGGTCCAGCTTGATGACCAGGTAAAGAAAGCGGTGTCTGTCTTCTCGGAGACAAACAGAACCGGAAAACCCTATTTTGAAGGATCGCTCCGGGCATATGTCCCCCTGAATCTCAGTTCGGGCGGTATCTCAAGGGGCCTTATCCCGCAAGTCCGCCTCAGGATGACCAACGACTTGCTGAACGACAAGATCAGCCTTCGAAGCCTTAAGGAAGAGGGAAGAGAGGCCGAAGAGACCGGCTTTCTCGGAGAGGACCACGTCTCCACGTTGTCAACGGTGGACTTGTCGGTCAGGGGATATATATTGAGGGAAAGGGCGGCATCACAAACCTATCCCCGGCTCGGGATAGGGGCCGAGGTTGGTGTCAGGTCGCGTCCTGGCCATTTGGGCTCCTTCGGTAACGCCGCTTACTTCTACACTTACGGATACCTTCCCGGTATTCTTCAAAACCAGGGAATAAGGCTCTCGGCCACCTTCGGAAAATCTTTTGGAGGCGGGAAATACAGCTATACGGACAACCCGGTTTCTTTCGCCCCGAGGGGCTTCGCCGGATCCACGGTGAAGACTGTCTTGAATTCCTGCGCCCCTGAAAAGCTTAAGATCACTTTCGATTATTACGCTCCGATCCTCAACCTGGATTGGTCCGGCTTGTGTCCTCTGGTCTATGTGAAGAACGTCGCCTTGGCTCCATTCTTTGATCTGGCCACCTTTAATCTCAACCAGTTCAGCGACTTCCATATCAACATGAACAACGTGGCGTCTGAAACCCTGATCAGTGCCGGGGTGGATGTCGTGGCCAAACTCGGCAATCTACTATGGCTTCCTTTCAACTCGCAAGCCGGAATAAGATGTGCATATAACTCCTGGACCGCCATCGATCGTCTCAACGTGAAGGGACTTGATAAGTATTACATTGGACTCCTCTTTGATGTGTCATTGTGATTTTTTTCCTATATTCGCGAAATAGTAGAATCTTTTACTAATTTTTGTTTTTATGGATAAAACCAAGACCGTCCCCGCTTTCTGGGGAAAAGAGGACTGGCAGGCCGTATGGCTGGGATTCATAGTGATCCTGATCGCCTGCGTCGCCGTCCTTACCAAAGCATTTGATTTCTCCGCTGTCAAATTTTCCACCTGGGCTGCTGGAGAGGCCGCAGCTACAAAGGCCGTCCCTCTCGCCGAACAACTCGGGGCATGGGCTTTCTGGCGCAAACTCATTGTCACTGTCGTTGTGCTTTGCACCCTTTTCACTCTCGGAGTCAAGCTCCAGGGAGAAAGCGTGAAGAAGTACATCCCGGCCTTCCTGTGTCTGTTTGTGATTGCCTTGGTCGTACGTTTCGTCAGCGCTGAGTTCACTCTCAACCGTTATCTTGAATGGGCTTTCTGGGCTCTTCTTATCGGTCTTCTTATCTCCAATACGGTCGGTGTCCCGGATTGGCTGAAGCCTGCGATCAAGACCGAGTTCTACATCAAGACCGGACTCGTTATCATGGGCTTCTCCGTCCTCTTCTCAAACATCGCCAAATTCGGCCTTTATGGCCTGGGCATCGCCTGGATCGTCACCCCGATCGTCATCCTTTTCATGTGGTGGCTCGGCACAAAGGTCCTGAAGATTGACAACAAGCCTCTTGTTATCACCTTAGCTTCAGCTACTTCCGTCTGCGGAACATCAGCCGCCATTGCGACCGGAGCCGCCTCGGGAGCCAAGAAGGACGACCTGTCCATTGCCATCTCGATCTCAATCATATTCACCATCCTGATGATGGTTTTCGAGCCGATGATCATCAAGGCCGTCGGGATGAGCCAGCTGATGGGTGGTGCCCTTATCGGAGGTACCGTTGACTCCACCGGCGCCGTGGTGCTGGCTGGTAACGCCCTTGGACCAGAGGCCGAGCAGGCCGCTGTTCTGGTTAAGAGCATCCAGAATATCCTGATCGGCTTCATCGCGTTCTTCGTCGCGGTATTCTTCGCCACCAGGGTTGAGAGGAACTCCGAGAAGAAAGTCGGCGCCGGAGAGATCTGGACCCGCTTCCCGAAATTCATTATCGGTTTCTTCGTGGCCTCGCTCGTGGCCTCATTCCTGATCCAGCCTATCTTCGGTGGAGACCAGGTCAGCGCCATCAACAAGGTTCTGGACCAGTACAAGAACTGGTGCTTTGTCCTCGCCTTCACTAGCATAGGTCTTGACACCAATTTCAAGGAACTTGCCAAGAATATGCAGGGCGGAAAGGTCCTTTGGCTCTACATCATCGGCCAGACCTTCAATATCGCCCTGACTTTCTTCGCGGTATGGTTCCTCCTCTCAGGAGTGGTCTTTGACGTGCCTGTCCTCGACCTCTTCAAATAGTGGGAAAAGGAAAAGAAAAAGCATTCAAAGTGGTCACGATCCTCGTGGTTGTGGCCATTTTGGTTTGTGCCCTGTGGATAATGGGAAACCATCTCGGGCTCGTTCAGGGATATGATTTCGGTGCCGGAGCCTATTACTATGCGGACATCCCCGGTATTGAGAATATAGAAAAAGAGAGCGTCTATACCACCAAGGTGCCTTACTGGACGCATGTGGTCCTGTTTCTTTGCTGGGGCTGGCTGATGTACCGTCTTTGGGTTTGGATTGATAAACGGAAATAGATGAAAACCAACATTATAGCAAAATGTTCCTCCTGCGGGGAAACCCACGAAATCTCCTTTTACACCGGCATCAACGTCGCAGAGGAGCCGGAGCTGAAAAACAAGGTCAAGGATGGTTCCCTGTTCCTTTGGGAATGCCCCCACTGCGGTAAAACCAACCTGATCTCCGGACAGGTGATCTACCATGATCCGGAAGAAAGGCTTATGGTCTGGCTTCTTCCCGAAGGATCCCTGGCGGAAGAAAGTGTCAGGACTATAGAGAAAAGCCTGACAGCGGCTTCTGAGACCCTTGATGGATATACTTTCAGGAGAGTGGATGATGTTGGGTCGCTGATTGAGAAGGTGAACATCTTTGACGCCGGACTCGACGATGCCGCCGTGGAGATGGTGAAATACGTCACAAAGATGGAAATGGCCACAAAGGCCGGAGGCCAAGCGGTCATGGCGGCGCCTTTCAAGTTCTTCCGGATAGAAGGAGCAGACCATGAGCTGACTTTCACCTATCCCGCTGAAGGTCAGATGCAAGGCGTCCAAATAGGGTTCAATGTATATGAGGATTGCGCCGGAATTCTCCGACGCAACCCTTCGATTAAACCTTCTTCCGGTTTTTCCCGTGTGGATCAGGATTGGGTGGCCCGGTTTTTCAGATAGCCCTACTCAACCTTCCTGGCACCGTCGCTGATGACGACATCGTAGATCTTGACATCATGGCCGAACTCGGCTGGGAATTTCTCCTTGACAGCCTCGATGAACTTGTCGTAAAGCTCTTCCTTGACAAGGTTGATGGTGCAACCTCCAAAGCCGCCGCCCATAACGCGTGATCCAGTCACGTCGCACTTCCTGGCGAGCTTGTTCAGGAAATCAAGCTCGGGGCAGCTGACCTCGTAGAGCTTGCTCATTCCAAAGTGGGTCTGATACATCATCTCTCCAACGGTCTCATAGTCACCTCTCTCAAGGGCATCGCAGACATCCAGAACCCTCTGGACCTCGCCGATGACATATTCAGCACGAAGGAAATCCTCCTCGGGAATCTCCTCGCGGACTTCCTCCAGCCAAACTCTCTTGGCGTCGGACAGGAACTCGACCTCGGGATGGTTCTTGCGGATCGCGGCGGCCGCATTCTCGCATGACTCGCGGCGCTTATTGTAAGCGGAAGAAGCGAGCTCATGCTTCACGCAAGAGTCAATCAAGACAACCTTATAACCCTGGGGGTCAAAGGGGAAATACTTGTGTTCCAGCGTTTTGCAGTTCAGACGAATCAGACAGCCCTTCTTGCCGAAAATAGAAGCGAACTGATCCATGATGCCGCACTTCACGCCGCAATAGTTGTGCTCAGTGCTCTGGCCGATCTTAGCCAACTCGAACTTGTCAATAGAGCCTCCGTTGAACAGCTCGTTCAGGGCAAAGGCGAAAGCGCTTTCCAAGGCCGCGGAGGAAGACAGGCCGGCTCCGAGGGGAACATCCCCCGCGAAAGCGCAGTCGAATCCCTCGACCTTGCCGCCGCGCTTGAGAATCTCGCGGCAAACTCCGAATATGTAACGGGGCCAGTGCTGCTGGGGCTTATCCTCCTCGGCAAGGCCGAACTCGACATATTCGTCATAGTCGATAGAGAATGCCTTGACTTTGTCAGTTCCATTGGGCTTGATCTCGACCATGATACCGCAGTCGATGGCTCCCGGGAACACGTAGCCGCCATTATAGTCGGTATGCTCACCAATAAGGTTGATTCTTCCGGCGGAGGCGAACACCTCACCTTCCGTCTTGTACAGGGCTTTAAATTTCTCCCTGATTTTGGTTTTCATTTCCATAATTATGCGATTAGAGAGTTAATATTCCATTCTCACAAATATAATAAATATTATTTGATCATGAGCGTTATGGGACAATGATCGCTGACTCCGCCGAGGTATCTCGGCCCAGAATATGTCCTGAGTGGTTTCTCTCCCGAATGGGTATTGTCCTTGACCATGAGGAACGGAATCTTCTCAACATTCATTGACACGGTCTGGCAGCCAGCCGCTATCCCGGGAGATATGAAAAACATGTCTATCATCTCCCATTTGCCTGAATATTTGATGGTTCCGAGTCCTTTTCCAGCCAAAGGAGCCGCAAGGTTAATCATCGTCTTGGAATATTCACTGGTGGAAGGAGGCGTGTCATTGAAGTCCCCCATCGCCACTATTTGTTTCCATCCAGCCGCCATCAAAGAGTCCGTAATCTCTCCAAGCCGATCCATGGCTGCCTTCCTTCGCGAAGACGAGTTAGACCCGTATTTGGAAGGATGGTGGTTGACCAGAAACGCTGCGCTATCGCCGCCGGACCTTTGGAATCCGGCAAAAAGGATATCCCTCGTCAAAAGCGGAACCCCGCCCCCGGAATTTATCTTTAAAGATTTGGAAAACAGTGGTTTAAGTCTTGTCTTCCGATACAGTAGAGCGACATCTATTCCCCTTGGGTCCGGAGAGTCGTAATGGATGATCGCATAGTCTTTCCTTCTTAAAGGTGTCTCCGAGAGCAACTTGTCAAGAACAAACCGGTTCTCCACCTCGGCTAAACCAATCACGTCTGGAAGCGATCCGCGCTCGTCCGCGATCCATAGCACCGTCTTAGCCACATTATCGCATTTGGCAAGAAACCGTCTCTTTGTCCATCGTCTTTTCCCGAAAGATGAGAACTCCTCGTCTGAGGCGCTGGTCAGGGCCGAGTCTCTCTTCCAATCAAAAAAGTTCTCCAGATTCCAGAACATCACAAAAAGAGAATCTTCCCCGGCGGGCACCTGTGGCTCCCGCCAGAGAACGCCCGCTATGAGAAGACATAAAAACACTTAACCTAAACTAAATTAAACTATGTCTTGAAAAACTTCACTGGCGAAGATGGCCAAAGGAAACGGAAAAAAAGAACAGAAACAGAAAAACATTTTCTTATGATTAGTATCTTTGTCTTAAATATTATTTAACAGAACCTATAAATCAGAGGAATATGTCCTTGAAATGCGGAATAGTCGGACTTCCCAATGTCGGGAAATCAACTTTGTTCAACTGCGTCAGCTCCGGAAAGGCCCAAAGCGCCAATTTTCCTTTCTGCACGATTGAGCCGAACCTTGGATCCACAAACGTGCCGGACAAGAGGCTTGAAGTACTTGCGGACATGTGTAAACCCAAGAGCGTAGTGCCGGCGACGGTGGACATTGTGGACATAGCCGGACTCGTCAAGGGCGCCAGCAAGGGAGAAGGCCTCGGAAACCAGTTTCTCGCCAATATCCGCGAGACCGACGCCATCCTTCATGTGCTGCGCTGCTTTGACGACGGAAATGTGGTTCACGTGGACGGCAGCGTTGATCCAGTGAGGGATAAGGAAGTCGTTGATCTTGAGCTCCAGATCAAAGACCTTGAAACCGTGGAGTCCAGGCTCGCCAAATCCGTCAAACAGGCTACCACGGGAGGAGACAAGAACGCGAAAAAGCTCGTGGATCTTCTCCAGCGCTATAAAGAGGCTCTTGAGAGCGGGAAGTCTTGCAGGACAGTAGAACTGGTAAACGAGGAAGAGGTCGCCATGGCCAAGGATCTTTACCTGCTCACAAACAAACCCGTAATGTATGTCTGCAACGTGGACGACTCAGCCGCGGCCTCAGGCAACAGTTACGTGGATGCCGTAAGGGAAGCTGTCAAAGACGAGAATGCCGAGATCCTCGTGATATCCGCCAAGACTGAGTCTGAAATCGCCGAGATGGACAGCTACGAAGACCGCCAGATGTTTCTTGAGGAGATGGGGCTGAAAGAGTCCGGGGTTGTCCGGCTGATTCAAGGTGCTTACCATCTGCTTGGGCTGCAGACCTTCTTCACGGCCGGTGCAGACGAGTGCCGCGCCTGGACCATCCACAAGGGAGACAAGGCGCCGAAAGCTGCGGGGGTCATCCACACCGATTTCGAGAGGGGTTTCATCCGGGCCGAGGTGATCAAGTACGAGGACTATGTTGCTCTCGGCAGCGAAAGCGCCGCCAGGGCGGCCGGAAAACTCGCCACGGAGGGTAAGGATTATGTGGTTCAGGACGGAGACATCATGCACTTCCTTTTTAACGTCTAAACTCCCATATTGATATGAAAACAAAAGTTATCGTCGCTTTAGCCACCGCGCTGGCCATTATGGCTGGTTGCGCCACAACAATGAGCCTACCCGACCAGCTCGACAAATTTGTTGAGAAGACGGAGAAGGAATATAAGACCTACACAGAGAAGGAGTGGGAGAAATCCCAGGAAGAATACGAGGAACTCAAAGCCAAGATCAACGAGAGTTACGACTCCTTCTCAACCTCTGATAAGGTCCGGACAATGAAAGCCATGGGCAAATATGGGTCTTTTGTCCTGGAGAAAGAGCTCGCAGGTGCCTCTGAGACTATTGGAAGCGTGCTGGAAAGCATTCCACAGACCATAAACGGTATTATCGACGAGATCGACACCACCGCTATACGGGAAGGTGTTGAAGGAGTCAAAAAGGGTATTGAGGGAATAATTGAGAGTGTGGATACGGCAAGGCTACGCAAGTCCGTGGAAGGACTTACCGAAAGCATCGACACGGCTAAGCTCAGAGAGAAACTTGAAGCTCTTATCAAAATATTCGGAGAAGAAGAATAAACTCCCGTAATAATACAAACAGGCTGACCGATTGGCCAGCCTGTTTTCGTATATGCTCTTTTCTATTAGAAGAAACGGGCCCTGTAATCCTTCACATCGGCCTCCTGCATCATCACAGGAAGGATCATCTGGGAGGCGTAGGAATTCATCTGAGCGGCGTTGTTCTTGGCATCCTCCTCTGTGTAGAAGGCTTCTGTCTCACGGGAATTAACCTTGAACACATAAGTTCCAATCGTCCCGGCGACGGGGCCGCAAATCTGGCCTTCGGGAGCCACGGAGACAGCACCTATAAACTTGGGATCGAGGCCCTGGCCAGCCAGGGAAGCGAAGCGGACATCAACTCCGGAGCTAACAATGCTGTGGAGGGTGTCGGCTATGACTTGGAGATCGCTCAGACCCTTGATCTTGTCTGCCACGGTGGCGGCGGCTTTGGCGCTGGCAAGCTCTCCGTAGAGCTGCTGGTTGATCATAGGACTGACCTCGGCGAGAGTCGCTATGCCTTCTTTGTGGATATTCTTGACGGTGGTGATGAAGAAGTAGTTGTTGTTCACCGTGATAATAGGTGAAACCTTACCAGCCTTGTTGTCGAAAATCCACCTTGTGACTTCCTTGGCCTGATCGATAGCTCCATAGGTGGACGTGCTCTCAAGCACTCCGTTCATAGGGTGGGAATACGTACCGCAAGAGTCAACGGCAGCGAGATAGTTCTGATAACCGCCGGCGGCAAGTTTGGCGAACTTGCTGGCCTTGGAATAATATTCATTGAAGGTCTCGTTGCTAGCGAGAGCTGTCTTGGAGAGGATGGCAACCTGCTTCTTGGCCAGAGGAGCCGTCCTGTTGGTGACCTCGACGATATGGGTTCCGTACTGGGTCTTGAGGATGAACGGCTTCTTAAGCTGGGCGGTGAAAATCGGGTTGAACCCAGCCACCATATAGTTCTGGGTCATCCAGCCAAGATTGCCCTGCTCTCCGTCATAAGCGGACTGGGTGTCGTCGGAGTACGAAGCGGCGAGGTTGGAGAAGTTCTCTCCCTTGCCAAGGACGTTGAGAAGACTGTCGGCAAGATGGGCCTGATTGGTTCCGCGGAGAAGGATGTGCCTCACATACACAGAATCCGGAATCTGGGCGGCGTCCATGATCCTGGCGGCATAGAACACGTTGTTGTTGTCCTTGAAGATGGGTGACGTGCCGGTGGCGTTGCTGAAAACGAAGGTGTTGACATCGGAATTCACGACGTTCAAATCACCGTCCTTGTACCAACGCTCGTCAAGGGACCTCTCTGAATTCTTAGCAAGGAAAGACTTCATGGCGTCTGTTCCGGTGAACTCGTCATAAAGGTTGTCCATTGTCTCGCGGGTAGCCTGGATGTCAGCGTCAGAGGGTTTCACCTCGAATACCACATATTCAATGTCCCTGGAGGCGTTCTGCTTGAACATCTGCTTGTGGTCGTCATAATACTTCTTGATGTCGGCGGCCGGGACCCTGATGGTGGTGTCGGTAGAGAAACCAAGAGGGACCATCACGAAATCAACATTGGCGGTGACGTTGTTCTCCTCTATGGACTTCTTGAGCATCAAGGGGTTCTGTACGTTGCTCTGGTTGAAGAGCGAACCATACTTGGCATAATACTGTTGCGTGGTGACCGAGTTCTGGAGATAGTCCCAGTAAGCGGCCAACCTTCCGGTATTGTCCTGAGAGATATTGCTGACAAAATTCTGGAGGGCTGTCTTTGAGAAGGCACCGTTCTCGTCCATGAACGCGGGGTTCTGGGAGATGACGGGAGATATCACGTCGCCGGAAAGAAGAGCTTTCTTCTCTTCGTCACCCACCTTGATACCGGCCTCATTGGCTTTCTTTGTGAAAAGATACCTGTCGACAAGGCTCTGCCAGGCGGCATTGCGGATCTGCTCCTGCTGCTGCTCGTTCTGGGCGGTGGTGCCGGTCACCATCTCGTTGATGGCGGTGAAATTCTCTATATCCTGCTGGAAATCCATGTAAGATACAGCCTTTCCGTTAATCTCACCTACATTGTTCTTAGAAGACATCAACTGAACCGCGGACTCAAGGGTGCCCGGGTCGATAATGAATGACAAGAGGGCCAGGGCGATGATGATAGACACCGCCATTCCGGCCTTTTCGCGAGTTTTTTGAAGAATCGCCATTTTGTATTGTTTTATTCTATAATTTCAACAAATAGGTATTGGGGTGCGAAGATAGTGATTTTTATTCAATTAATCATCTTTTTTTAAGGAAAGGCCCGATAAAGTTGACCGAGTCAATCACAACCTTCGTCGAGTCCTGAAGCACATACACATAGCTATTGAAGGGCCTGTATAGCACAGAGTTCCGTGCCATCTCATCGGAGCGCATCCCATATCCCTGCATGAAGTCATCGGGGGTGTACATGCGCACATAACAGTCCGTGTATATCTCCTTGTTGGCCTGGTCCCAATACAAAGTGTCGGTCTGAAGGGTCTGCTGCTTCACGATGTTCTGCACCGTCACATTCCCGAACGCGGACCATTTCTCCGTGGTGCCTTTCTTGGATTTGAAATGCTTGGCGTTGTTGGAATGAAGCACCGTCTCAAGCTGGTCGTCCTCAGAGTAAGCGAACACATGAAGACCTTTCGGGAACAACTCATAGGAGCTGGTGTCTGTCTCATACCTCTCCATCACGTCGGCCTCCACCCTCATCTTCAAACCTCCGTCGCGGGTCTGGACCATGAACAGGCTGTCGACTGTCTGCAACGGTGTCTCGTCCAAATTCAAATGGTCGGCCTCCGAAAGTTTGTTGGAACACGAATATACGACGAAAGCAACCGCTGACGCGGTTGCAATCGTCTTCAGTGTATGTGACAGGCGTACCAACCTAAAAGCTACTTCTGGGTCCTTACGGTTGTGGTGGCGCGCATTCCTCCGCAATTGACGGTGTAGGACTGTCCGTCCACGATGTCATACATGAAAGCCTCGGCTTTCTGGGGATAGTAAACGCTGTAGGATCCGATCAGTTTGTTGCAGTCGGCGGTGAGGGACTCGTCGGCGGCTTTGGCCTTCTGGAGGTAATCGACGGCCACCCAGTAGTTAGCCCTTCTTTCAACCTCGTTTCCTCCGCAACGGACAGAACCCCAAATGGTTCCGATAAGGTAGTAAGCTTTGCCCTGGTTAGCCGGATCAAGCTCAGCAGCCTTCATGGCAGCGCTGAAAGCCTTTCCGTTCATGCCGTTCTTAGTGCAGAACGTGGCAAGCTCAAGCTGGTAATTGGCCTTCGTCTGAGAATCCAGATCCGGGAAGGCGAGAGCCTCCTCAAGATACTTGACGGCGGTGTCGTTCTCGTCCTTTGAAGCATGCAGCTTGTAAAGATAGTAAGCAGAAGCGGCTGAAGGCTCGTTTGCGTGCATCTTGGTGACAGCTTTCAGGAAGAGGTCGTTGTTCTGGCATCCTTCGGTGTTACCCATCATCTTGACGATGTTGGTCACGAGCTCGATGTTCTCCGGATCGGCCTCATAACGAGGAGTGAACAGAGCGATAAGGTTGTCGCAGCTCGCCACCTGGCTGGTGATGAACAGCCCCTCGATATCTCCCTTGGTCTTGACGACGTCCTCGGTCTGCTCAGCCTTGCCGATCAGCGCTATGGCGTTCTGATAGGTATTGATAACCTCCTCGGCGCCAAGGTTTCCGTCTTTGAACATATCGATGGCTGAATTAAGCTGGAGAAGAAGAAGACTGGGCTTGGTTTTCTCCTGGTTGACCGCGACAATCTTGCCCAAACCCTCATAGAGAGCCTTGGGGTCTTTATAGAACTGGGTCATGTACTGTCCCTTCGTATTCATCGCGGCGACGGCATAGTTGGGATAATACTCAGCCCTGAGGTCGTTCAGCATAAGGAGCGAATCAACCAGTGCGGCGCGGGTGGCGGGATCCTTGGTCTTGTTTATCTCCTTTCCAAGCAGGGTCATACCATTAAGAAGCATGTTCTGGCTCGCGGTAGGAGGGCAGAGCTTCATTGCGGTCCTCCAGTTGGGGAGGGCGTCATCATAGTTCTTAGCCTTGTAATACTCTTGGTAATAAGACAGATACTTTATGCACTCGTCTTTGTTAGGACCGTATTTGTCCTGCGCGGAAAGGTTCATCCCGAGCGTCATGGCGAAAGCCAGCAGTACAAGAGTGATCTTTTTCATGGTCTTTCTGTTTTATATTCTTTATTATCTTATTCGTATCTCTGTTTTATGAACCAGATGTCATGCACATTCAATCCTATATTGAAGTTGATGTATCTTTCCCTAACCATTATTCCGCTCATTCCACCTCTCTGCCCCATGTCCACACCTAATGTCAAGCCATTATTGAGCTGGAATACTGGAATGGTGACTCCAAAAGTCAGACCAAAGGCGTTGAGACTCTGTCCGTCAATAGTGCAATACGCTTGATCCCAATAGGTTCCGACCCTATATGTTATTCTCTTCCAGTCATATCTAATGTCATTCCTGTTCGGAACGTAAGACATTCCGGCCCTTACGGACTGGGCTTGGGTCGCCGCGAATACGGCATTTCCGACGTTGGCGAAGCCGGTAACCTTGTCCATTCCGGTGGAAGTCCAGTCGGAACGGAGATAATTGACCTCCGCGGTCCACTTATCCCCTCCTTTAAGCGCGATGCCGAAACCCATCTCGCTGGCTAGCCTGACCTTTCCTTTTCCCAACTTCTCTGAGAATGTGCGTGGAGATGGCGTGGAGTCATTTATGGAAGATATGGTCTGCACCTCAAACCGGTCGACCGTTCCCTTCAAGTCGGCACCCAACTCGTATGTGGCTCCAAGAACCATTGATGCCTTGTTTGACACCGGGAACGCATACTGAACCCCGAACTTTCCCTTAAAGGAATTAAGACCAAGTGTATAACCGCTCTCGATGCTCCTAAAAGTGGTGTTTGACATCGTGAAGCTGTTGTCCTTATGGAGGTTACCGAAAATATACTGCGCTTCTCCCCCTATCGAGAAACCCTTGAATGGAGTGAAGCCTCCTCCAAGAAACAGTTTTGTCAAACTTCCATATCCTTCAACTTGATTGAGGATAGGACCTGTGACGGCTATCACTGCAGGATCCTTCTCCCATGCGGAAATACTATACCCTATACTGCTGTAAGGGGCTAAACCACCGTACATGGCAAAAGATTTCCAGACAGGGAAGGATATGATAATATCATTGACGTTGAAGGTGTTGTTTGAGCTTCTGAGGTCGCCTTGAGCATAATACCTGTTACCCTGGGAAAGACTGAAATCCAGCATGAATGACTGGACGTCCCTCTCGGTGACGGCGGCCGGATTGAGAATATTGATGTTTCTCTTGTCCCTGGTCGCGATCCCGATACCTCCCATGCTCCTGTTGTACGCGGACCCGAATCTTGAGAGATCCCCTATACCATACATGGAATAAGGTGAATAAGAAGAATACGCCTCATCCTGCCCCCAGGAATTCAAGGAGCAAAAAACCAGGACAAATCCGAGAAGTATGTGTCTAATCGTTCCTTTCCGCATAATTGTCAGCGATTATAGCTAACCCCATCAACACAAGATTACAGACTACAAAGATGGAGTTTTTCATTCTTTTTGCAAAATATAAAGCGTCTCCACCCGTAAAAACAGGGGTTTTTTCAGGAAATTGAGACAAGTACCCCTGTATTTCAAACATTATGCCGCCAATAACCCCCGACTCGATCGAAGAAACAAGAGAATCCCCTGTAGGATTGACAGTTGAAGGGGTGTCCACAAGCGGGAGTGTCCTTGAGTAGCGGTTAAGTGCCTTGAACCTGGTCCGACATCCCGGAGATATGTTTCCTCCCTCATATATCCCTTCGGGGCCTATAAGATCGACGGAGAGGGTGGTTCCAAAGTCGAAAACCATGCTTCCTGTCCCTTTGAAAAGATACCTGGCCGCTATGACAGAGGCAACCCTGTCGGGTGTGATATATTCGGGAATATTATTGGAAACAGCTGTGTATGTGTGATTTCTGTCAAGCAGGATAAGCCTGCCGCATTTTCCTTGAAGACGTTCCTCCTCCAAGTGGCTTATGTCTATGATTGAGGATATGACCATGACTGAAGGCTTTTCCTTTGTCACAAGAGAGTCTATGAACTCAAACATTTTCTCCCCTTGATACCGGAAGGTCTTTCCGAGGGTCATTCCCTCGGACCAGGCAGCCTTGAGCGCCGTGTTTCCTATCTCTACCAATAAATTCGACATGACAATGCTACGCTAATCTATACAATGCGGACAAGGCGGCTGGAAGCGAGTCTATTCCCCTTGACACGATCTTGAGTTTCCCTTCAGTCTGCTTCAGGTTGAACAACTTCTCATTGACGCTTACTTTCGCCAATATGTCCGAGAACACTTTTGTCTTGAAATACGGCGACATCGGATTGGAAATGAAGAACAGTATCATCATACCGTTCTTTATTATTATTTTCTCAAATCCGAGTCTGCCTCCCAAATTCCTGATCCTGACAACATCAAAGAGATTCTCCGCCTCTGGAGGCAGGGCTCCGAAACGATCTATAAGACTTTCCCGGAAACGATCTATCTCCTTATTGTTGGATATATTGTCAAGTTGCTTGTATATCCTTATCTTCTCGGCGGTTATGTCTATATAAGAATCCGGGATCATAGCCATCTGGTCAGTCTCGATAGTGCAGTCCGGGGAATAAGTCTCCCCACTGTCACGGGATTTCATCCCGGTCTCAACACCAAGCTCTTCCATCGCCTCGGCAAGGATCTTTTGATATGTCTCATATCCCATATCCATTATGAAACCGCTCTGCTCCGCGCCGAGAAGGTTGCCCGCTCCGCGGATGTCAAGATCCTGCATGGCTATGTTGAAGCCGCTTCCTAGATCCGAAAACTCCTCGATTGCCTTCAGCCTTCTCCTGGCGTCTTCAGTTATTGACACCAAAGGGGGAACTATCAGGTAACAGAACGCGCGCCGGTTGGATCGCCCGACCCTGCCCCGAAGCTGGTGCAGGTCGCTCAAGCCGATATTCTGCGCCTGGTTAATTATAATCGTGTTGGCATTGGGTATGTCAAGACCATTCTCTATAATGGTGGTGCAAAGAAGCATGTCATAGTCTCCCCTTATGAAATCCAACATTCTGTTTTCCAGTTCCTTAGGCTCCATCTGTCCATGAGCGACACATATCTTCATGTCGGGGACTAGCCTGTGGAGGATCTCATGGATGGAAGGAAGTTCCTCCACTTTGTTGTGAAGAAAGAATATCTGACCTCCGCGGGCTAGTTCATAATTAATGATGCTCTTTATCTCTTCCTCATTGAAAAGGATAATCTCTGTCTGGGTGGGTATCCTGTTGGGAGGCGGCGTGTTTATTATAGACAAGTCCCTTGCACCGAGAAGGGAAAACTGCAAAGTCCTCGGAATAGGGGTGGCCGTCAAAGTCAAGGTGTCAACGGAAGACTTGATCTGGCGAAGCCTTTCCTTGGCAGAGACCCCGAACTTCTGCTCCTCATCTATTATAAGAAGGCCTAAGTCCTTGAACTCAAATCCTTTCCCCAGCATCTTGTGGGTTCCTATGACTATGTCGAGAGACCCTTCCTTGAGCCTTTTCTTAATATCGTTCACCTCCTTGACCGTCCTAAGCCTGCTGATATAGTCTATTGAGCACGGGAAGTCTTTCAACCTCGAAGAGAACGTAGTGTAGTGCTGCAAGGCAAGAATAGTGGTAGGAACAAGAACCGCAACTTGCTTGCCATCGGTCACAGCCTTGAAAGCGGCCCTGATCGCTATCTCAGTCTTTCCGAATCCCACATCTCCGCATATCAGGCGATCCATCGGACTTGGATCCTCCATATCCCTTTTCACAGCCTTGGTGGCCGTTTCCTGATCCGGAGTGTCCTCATACATGAATGAAGACTCCAACTCTTCCTGAAGATAACTGTCGGCAGAGAAAGCGAATCCTTTAGAGGATTTACGTTTAGCGTATAGTTGGATAAGGTCTTTGGCTATATCCTTTATCCTCGATTTGGCGCTGGTCTTTAAAGTCTGCCAGGACTTTGATCCCAGTTTATTTATTTTCGGAGTCTCACCTTCTTTCGACCTGAAGCGGGAAATCTTGTTGAGGGAATGGACAGAAACGAACACCACGTCCCCGTCCTTATACATGAGTTTCACTACCTCATGCATCCTCCCTTTGTCGTCCCTCATCCTGACAAGTCCGCCGAAAACGCCGACTCCATGATCTATATGGACAACGTAATCCCCTATATTGAAAGCGGTTAGGTCATTAAGGGTAAGTTGCTCGCTCTTCTCCACAGTACGCCTTACGCTCACCCTATGGAAACGGTCGAATATCTCATGGTCCGAGTAACAACATACCTTGTCCTGGTTGTCGATGAAGCCGGCATGGATATTTTTACCCTGGATAAAGTCAGGAACGAGTCCCTTATTCTCCTTTAAAATAGAGTAAAGTCTATCTACCTGAGACTTTTTCTCACTGAATATTAATACTTTATAACCTCTTTCAATGTTTTTGGCAATGTCGGCGGAAAGCAGCTCAAAATTCTTGTTGAAAACTGGCTGGGGAGAAATGTCGAACTTTATTACCTCATCGTTGTCAACTTCAAGGGGAACCTCCATGAATACCTTCTTGAAAGGATCCATCTCTTTGAAGAATTCCTCTTTCCTATACATGTCCGAGGAGTCGGCCCAGATAACTGTTTCCTTGGGAAACAAACCTGAGACGCTTATCAGATTATGATCTTGCCCTGATGACAAGTCAGGGAAAATATCAATCCTGTCACGCTCTTCTTTAGACAGTTGGGTATTGCAGTCAAACACATGTATCTTCTCAACCTCATCCCCGAAGAAAGATATCCTGAAAGGATAATTGAAAGAGAAGGAAAACACGTCTATTATTGATCCCCTTATAGAGAACTGTCCAGGAGCCGAGACAAAATCAACCTTCTCAAATCCTTGAGATACAAGTATTTCTTTTATCTCCTCATGAGATATTTCCTGTCCTGTACTTATTGTCAGAAGCGATTTCTCTATATTAACTTCTGAAGGTATCTTCTCTTTGAGAGCATCAGGGTAAGTTACTATGAAAAGCCTCTGGGAGTTGTTTTTGTTGGAAACCAGTTTTCCTATTGCCGAAGTCCGCTGGACTCCAACGGAAGATTTGAAGTTGCTTTTCTCCACAACCTTTCCGCTGTCCGGCAAATAGAAAACTATATCCCCCTCTACCAGGTCATAAAGATCAGAGGCGCAATACTCAGCACTTTCCTTATCCGGAAGAATCACCACATTGGTTCCTTCCTTAGCTACCTGACTCACTACGAACCATCTTGCGGAAAGGAAAAGACCTTTGCAGTAAACTTCTTTCCTGACCGAAAGCCTGGAGGCGAGCTCAGATGTGGATTTTGAACTTATCAACATTAATGGTCAAATACGTGTTGAAAACCTGTTTAAACTTTTGTTGAAATCAAGTGTCCGAATGTCATTATCGGGACACCAGAAGTTTTTCAACATTTTTTTAGAGATATACCAATAGCCGACTATTGAAAAATTACCTTAATAAATAGTTGATTATCAATATATTCTAATAGTTATAAACATTTCAACATCTAAAACAAAACCATCAAATCTTATAAAAAATATCAATATATTTGTATCTGATAATTGACTCTTTGATGACAGAATTCAATCCTCGCGACACAAACGCTGACAAAGATAAGGATTTGGACGGAATTATCCGCCCGAGAGAACTTGAAGATTTCACAGGCCAAAAAGAGATTGTGTCCAATCTCAACGTTTATATAAAAGCGGCCAAAATGAGGGGAGAGGCTCTTGACCATGTGCTTTTCCATGGCCCTCCTGGTCTCGGTAAGACAACATTGGCTCATATTATAGCTAATGAGATGGGGGTTAACATGAAGATAACCTCCGGTCCCGTCCTTGACAAGCCGGGCGACCTTGCCGGTCTTCTCACTTCCCTTGAGACTGGAGACGTACTGTTCATTGACGAGATCCACAGGCTTTCTCCGGAGGTGGAAGAGTATCTGTACTCAGCGATGGAAGATTATGTGATTGACATAATGATCGACAAGGGGCCTGGCGCGAGATCCGTCCGGATATCCCTCAACCCTTTCACCCTTGTGGGAGCCACCACCAGGAGCGGACTGCTTACCGCACCTCTCAGGGCAAGATTCGGAATCACTTGTCCTTTAGAGTATTATGATACTTCAGATTTGATCAAAATAGTAAAGAGAAGTTCCCAGATACTCAATGTGACCATAGATGATGAGGCTTCAAGGGAGGTTGCCCTGCGAAGCCGCGGCACTCCCCGAATAGCCAACGCCCTTCTCAGGAGAGTTAGGGATTTCGCCCAGGTTATGGGAGACGGTCATATCGACATAGATATAGCGAGATATGCTTTGAATAAGCTCAAGATTGACACTCGTGGGTTGGATTCTATTGATAATAAGATATTAAGGACTATTATAACCACTTTCAAGGGAGGCCCTGTCGGATCAAACACTATCGCGACCGCGATAAGTGAGGATCAAGGTACTTACGAGGAGGTATATGAGCCGTTCCTCATAAAAGAGGGGTTCATAGTGCGTACCCAGCGCGGAAGGATAGCTACCGAAATGGCTTACCGTCATCTGGGACTGGATGCTGAACTTGAATCTAACAGGACTGAAAATGGCACGTTGTTTTAGGTTATTGTTGACTGCGGCACTGACTGTTGTCTCATTTCAGGCTTTTTGCTGCACTTCAGTCATCATTTCTGGCAATGCGAGAAAAGATGGCAGGCCTGTAATGCTCAAGCACAGGGATACAGGTGAACTTAATAACATGATGCAATGGTTCCAAGGTCCTTATTATAGTTTCATCGGTTTGGTGAACTCTTCCTCCAAGGGAGGAGAAGTGTGGTCTGGAACCAATTCTGCCGGTTTTTGTATAATGAATACTGCCACTTACGACTTGAAAGATGATGATGTCCCATCCTCTGAGATGGATCAGGAAGGAGTGGTGATGTTCAAGGCGCTTGGCCTGTGTGCGGATCTGCGTGATTTTGAGCGACTTCTGGAATCATTACCCAAACCGTGGGGAGTAGAGGCTAATTTCGGTATTATCGATGCGAAAGGAGAAGCGGCTTATTATGAAGTGAATAACTATTCATATAGGCGTTTTGATGTCTCTGATGAGCCTGAAGGTTATATGGTGGTTACCAACTTCACAAGGTCTGGACGTCCTTCTGAGAGAAAAGGTGAGGACAGGTTTGCCAAAGCGGTCGATATCCTTAAGGGAATCGATATCTCGACAGCAGGGCATAAGGAACTTATCAATTATGTTTCCCGCTCCGGCAAACCGATCATGAGGGACATTTCAGCTTCGGCGATTGTATTTGAAGGAGTCCTTCCTGGAGAGAATCCTTCACAGACAGTTGCTTGGACTGTTTTGGGATGTCCGACCACTTCGGTCTATATTCCCCTTAAGGTGTTTTCGAGCGATCATATTCCTTCATTCATGAAAGATTATAAGGGTGGAGATGAGGCACAAATATGCAGTCAGTCGTTAGTAATCAAAGGAATATATGGATTTGAGCACGGATGCCAGGAAGAGTGTGCGGAGGTTGAGAAATACATTGACAGTCATTTTTCAAATAATATGTCCTCTTCAAGATATGACCGATTCGTAAGGAAAGTTTACCGGAAATATAAGATGATGTATCTCCGTAAATTACCGAAAGTGGTGTCTTGAATTGTTTTATACGATAAAAATGACTAAAATTGCAGACTGATTCCACATCAGCAAATCATTAATTACTATAATATGGCCGATAAATTAATCTCAAAGATCCCCGACGGACCCTTGGCGGAAAAGTGGACCAAGCGTAAGTCGGAGCTTCGTCTCGTTAACCCCAACAACAGGAGAAAACTCGAGATCATCGTGGTCGGTACCGGTTTGGGAGGAGCCTCCGCAGCTGCTTCCCTCGGTGAGCTTGGCTACAATGTGAAGGTTTTCTGTATCAGTGATTCTCCTAGAAGGGCGCATTCCATCGCCGCTCAGGGAGGTATCAATGCCGCCAAGAATTATCAGAATGACAATGATGCCGTGTACCGCCTTTTCTATGACACTATCAAAGGAGGCGACTACCGTAGCAGGGAGGCAAACGTCTATCGCCTTGCTGAGGTTAGCGCGGCTATTATCGACCAGTGTGTGGCTCAAGGTGTTCCTTTCGCCCGTGAATATGGCGGATATCTCGCCAACCGTTCGTTCGGAGGAGTCCAGGTGAGCCGTACTTTCTATGCGAGGGGGCAAACCGGCCAGCAGCTGCTTCTCGGTGCATACGCCGCCCTTAACCGCCAGGTTGCCGCCGGCACTGTGACAAGTTATCCCCGTCATGAGATGCTTGACCTTGTTATTATTAACGGTCAGGCTAAGGGTATCATCGCCCGTAACCTTGTGACAGGCAAGCTTGAGAGGTTCGGAGCCCATGCCGTAGTCATAGCTACCGGAGGATATGGAAACACTTATTTCCTTTCCACCAACGCTATGAACAGCAACGGATCCGCTGCTTGGCAGTGCTATAAGAAAGGCGCTTATTTCGCCAATCCTTGCTTCGCCCAGATCCACCCCACATGTATTCCAGTCCATGGAGAGCAGCAGTGCAAACTTACATTGATGTCTGAGTCTCTCCGTAACGACGGCCGTATCTGGGTACCGAAGAAGAAGGAAGATGTGATGAAACTGCGCAAAAAGGAGATAAAGCCTTCCCAAATACCTGAGGAAGACCGCGACTATTATCTTGAGCGCCGTTATCCCGCTTTCGGAAACCTTGTTCCCCGTGACGTGGCCTCACGTGCCGCTAAGGAAAGGTGCGATGCCGGTTATGGTGTGAATGAGACTGGTCTGGCGGTGTTCCTTGACTTCTCTGACGCTATCAAGAGACTTGGTCACCAGAGGGTTCAGGAACGTTATGGTAACCTCTTCGATATGTATTTCAAGATCAATAACGTCAGCCCTTGGGAAGAGCCTATGATGATATATCCCGCCATCCACTACACAATGGGAGGCATCTGGGTTGACTATGATCTCCAGACCACCATTCCTGGTCTGTACGCTATCGGAGAGGCCAACTTCTCTGATCATGGCGGAAACCGTCTTGGAGCTTCCGCTCTTATGCAGGGTCTGGCTGATGGTTATTTTGTGCTTCCTGTCACTATAGCCGATTATCTTTCCAACAAGTTCGCCGAGCCTAAGACGGACATCAACGATCCTGCTTTTGATGAGGCTGAGAAGGCGGTCCAGGCCAGGATTGACAAACTCTTCTCAATAAAGGGCAAGAAGACTGTTGATTCTCTCCATAAGAAACTTGGTAACATTATGTGGGAGTATGTCGGAATGGCCCGTAATGAGGCAGGTCTTAAGAAGGCTATTGAGGAAATCAAGGCTCTTAAGAAAGAATTCTATGAGGATGTTTGTGTTCCCGGAGAGCAGAACCAGTTCAATCAGGAGCTTGAGAAAGCTTTGAGGCTTGAGGACTTCTTCGAGATCGGAGAGTTGATGGCACGTGACGCTCTCAACAGGAACGAGTCCTGCGGTGGCCATTTCCGTGAGGAAAGCCAGACCGAGGAAGGAGAGGCCAAGAGGGATGACGCTAACTACATGTACGTCGCCGCTTGGGAGTATAAGGGTGAGGATAAGGAGCCTGAACTCCATAAGGAGCCTCTCAAGTATGAGTTTATCGAAGTCAAAACCAGAAACTACAAAGAATAACCGGATATGGATTTTAATCTTAAGATATGGCGTCAGAAGAACGCCCAGCAGAAGGGTCATTTCGAGACCTACCACATCTCTGGAATCGAGGAGGATGCCTCTTTCCTCGAGATGCTCGACATTCTTAATGAGCAGCTTATCCGGGAAGGAAACGATCCTGTGGCCGTTGAGAGAGGTTGCCAGAGCAGCGGTCCGGTCTCTTTTGACCATGATTGCCGCGAGGGTATATGCGGAGCCTGCTCCTTGTATATCGACGGTCGTGCGCATGGTCCGGACGACCATGTGACCACTTGCCAGCTTTTCATGCGTCATTTCAAGGACGGAGCCACCATCACAGTTGAGCCTTTCAGAAGTCCTGCTTTCCCTATAATCAAGGACTTGGTTGTGGACCGCAGCGCCTTCGACAAGATTCTCCAGGCTGGAGGATTCATCTCTGTTCGTACTGGTTCCGCACAAGACGGCAACGCTATTCTCATTCCTCACGAGGACGCTGAGAAGAGTATGGATGCCGCCGCTTGCGTTGGTTGCGGAGCTTGCGTAGCCACTTGCAAGAACGGATCTGCTATGCTGTTCGTCGCCGCAAGGGTCAGTTCCCTCGCTCTGCTTCCTCAGGGTCGTCCTGAGGCCGCCAGAAGGGCAAAGAATATGGTGGCAAAGATGGAGGAGCTTGGCTTTGGTGGTTGCACCAACACCAGGGCTTGCGAGATGGAGTGTCCTAAAGGAATATCCATTGATCATATTGCCCGCCTTAACCGCGAGTTCCTTAAAGCGAAGTTCAGGGATTAGTTACCCTTGTTCTTCATAAGCGTCCGGATTATCGAGACATAACTCCTCATCTGGACACCGCGGTTTCTCCGGCCGAAATTATTTGAATGGTAACGTCTGGCAAGTGCAACAATGTCAGACGTTTCCATTTTCAGTTTCGGTTTATTACAACATCCTGCCCCGTCCGTAAGGCGGCACTATGCATTTCGGCCAAATAATCCCCGTCGACCCGTAGTCAATGCAGATTATTTCCAAATCCCTGTAGGATTGAGCCACTACAGAATCCAGACATTCTGACAGGAATGGCGCTGTATTGTAAACGGATATGACAACGGAAATCATAGTTTTCCGCGTTTTAAGTAACGCCAGATCAAATACTTCAATGCAGAGGGAGTGTTTCCCCTGATAATTCCCTTTTCCCCTTTTTTGGACAATATGTCCCTTCTGAACAAGAAGTTGACAAGGCGCTTTCTCAGAAGCCTTCCGGATAAATCCGGCATTTCTACTAATTGATCCGGAACTAATCCCGGCAAAAGGGCGGCTATGGCCTTTGAGGCAAGGGAGACCTGAAAAGATTTGTTGCTGAATAAAGCGTTTTCCAGTACGATTCCGGCGTCAAAGTCTTCTTTTGACTTAACCAGATACTTAATCGAAAGGAGCGAAGTGAGACAATTGTCTAAAGATTGGCCTCCAATCAGATTCTCGTAAAGATTCACAAGCGAGAAAAAGGCTAGGTCTTCAGGACAAGAGCGGTTGAACACTGCTTCAGAAACAGGATAATAGGCGGTGTGAATATTCAAGATGTCTCCGTTTTCTATCGAGGAGGTGGCCTTGATGGCGGAATCGCAATCTTCCTCCGGAACGAGAATATCTATACTGTCAATCCACCACGGATGTTCCGGACAAAAGGACCGCATCGCCATATCCCCTATGACAATAAAGCGTAATCCCTTGTCTTTAAATAATTTGGTAATATCATGGAAGATGGCCTCCGTACGCAGGTTCTTAAAGCGGCTATATGATAAAACACCATTGAACCTTGGCGCTACGATTCCAGGAAACCTAAGATCAGGCCTGGTTTTCATCACGTAGGCCAGCAGAATGATAAGCTTTATAGGAGCTTTATCTATGTCCCAGCCTTTAAGAAAAGCGTCAAGATCTTCCTGTGTCCCGTTTTCCTGCAGGATAAGCCTCTTAAGGCCGGTTTCGATATTTCCTATTGATGAGAGAGCCTCATCGTAGAGAGCCGTTATTATGCGATTGTCCTTCCTCATTCCGCCTCAAGCCCGATAAAACCATCTCTCCTTAATATCATAGGCCGGCAGAAAGGATCATAGAAGCCTTCAATATGAAGGTTCAGACAGCCTAATGCCCGGAAGAAATCCTGCGTTGACGGCTGAAATAAAGTCAGGTCAATGAGGTAATCCCCGTTTGCGATGTACTTCGGCAGACGAATTCGTTTAACTATCTCAAAAGGCCCTGGAGCCAGGGACATGATCTTATCTGAATATCTTCCTTCTATGTATGCGGCCAAGGGGGTGCCGTCTGTTTTTTTGATGAACAACTTGACTTCGCACTTGATAGGATTCTCGGTCTCACCCTTGATGACTACCTCGAGAAAGTCCTGCCTCTTGCTGATTGATTGACGGTTAGCTTCGCTGCCGTTAATGGTTATGGAAGATATGGATATGTAGTCTTTCCGATAATTGATGGCGTCGATGATTTTTCCCTCGGCGACAGTACCCAGATCCTGTAGATAATAGTCCACCGCTTCATCAACACCTCCGTCGAATGCCATCTCGCCGTTTTTCAGCACAATTCCTCTCTCGCACAAACTTTTTATTGCGCTAAGATTGTGACTCACGAACAAGACCGTTCTACCATCTCCATGCGAGACATCCTGCATCTTTCCTATAGCCTTCTTTTGGAACTCGGCGTCTCCTACGGCCAGAACCTCGTCAACCACAAGTATTTCCGGCTCCAGGAAGGCGGAGACGGCGAACCCGAGTCGTACAGTCATTCCGCTTGAATACCTTTTTACCGGAGTGTCGATATACCTTTCCACGCCGGCAAATTCAATGATATCATCGAGTTTTCGGTTGATCTCAGCGCGGGTCATGCCCATAATTGAGCCGTTCATGTAGATGTTTTCCCTGCCGGTCATCTCCCCATGGAAGCCTGTTCCGACTTCGAGAAGCGAAGCGATCCTTCCTTTGGCTTTGATGGTGCCTGTGGTCGGTGATGTTACCCTTGACAGAAGTTTAAGGAGAGTGGATTTTCCTGCTCCGTTCTTCCCGATGATTCCCACCACCTCTCCTTGTTTAACATCGAAGGTAATATTCCTCAGCGCCCACACATAGTCAGAGTTGCCTTTTTGTGTACGGTCGTTGACCTCGCCGACTTTCATGAAGGGATCTTCGTTTTTGAGGATTTTGACTTGCCACCATCGGTACAAGTCACTGCGCAAAGTCCCGGTACCCACCAGTCCAAGGCGGTATAATTTACCGATGTTATCGAATTGTATGGCGATATCACTCATGTTGGCCAGACGTGCGAGAAAGTACAATATATTTTGGCAAAAATAAAGAATTAATTCATAATTTCGCAGGATTCTTCATATGCAAAAGCCTTAATAACGAGATTATGGTAAATAAGAGAGAAGAAGAATGTCTGGCCGAATTGTCGAAAGAGGTTTTCAACAATGTCGAAGTCAAGATGTTGCGTTTGGCAATGTCTCCTTCTGTAGATCAGGGGGAGCTCGACTCTTCTTTGGCGCGGTGGAATATTGAACAAGCTTCCGTCCAAAGCCAGACAATTGCCTTTAATTTATCGAAAACGCACCCGGAGATTTCGTTTCCCAAAGAGTGTCAGCCAGTTCTCCAGAGAATGAGGTTTTCCTGCCGGGAAAGATATCTGACCATCTTGCCCCATTTCGTCAAGGTTATTAAGGTTTTGGAGTCGAAGGGGATAAAATACATAATACTGAAAGGCGGCGCCATGAGGGTGTATCGGCCGGATTATCCCCGCTGGACGTCCGACATAGACATCCTTGTTCCTGGAGCCCAGTACAAAGAGGCTTTGGAAATATTTAAAAATCAAGGATATACACTATTTAAAAGCATCCATAGCACCGGTTTGGAGGATCCTGTCACAAAACAGTCATTCGTAGATATACACCGCTTTGTCGGCACCGGGACAGTTAAGGCTAAGCTTTTGAGTCACGATCTGGCTGATCGTGCGCTTTCCCTAAAATTCTCGTCTTCAAGCGCTACCGTACCCTGCCCGGAAGACATGGTGTTTATATCCCTGGTCAACTTTTGGAAAAACGTCACGGACAGGACCAGCGAGAACAGCATGGCCAATCTTTGTTTTGACCTTAAGTTCCTTAAGGATTATTCCGGCGGTTTAAACTGGGATATTATCCGTTCAGACGCCCGGACGACGGACACCGTAGAGGCCGTCTATATCTCAAAGCGGCTTCTTGGATCTGTTCTTACGGATTTCTTTCCAGAAGGATTCATTGACGAGGATGTGGATCCGTCCAAGCTGCGGAAATTGATTTCACGCACCCGCTATACGAGGAACTCCGTTTCCGTGTTAAGAGACTTCTCCCTTCCGGGAGCCATAAAGAACGCCAAAAGCCTGTCCCAATATTTTCTTTATAGGGTCAAGTTCTTCTTTGTCAAGAGGTTCCACCTCTTGTTTGATAAAGATAGCTGACAATCTTTTTACCAAAGGAAATTATTGAACGGGTATCTCCCGGCGTGGATTTCAGCTACCATCTTATAAAGGTCGTTGCGTAACTTCTCGATGTTCGTCTTGTTGATGGCGGACATGAATATGCAAGGTGTCTTCTCCTGTGCGATCCACGAGTTCTTCAGTTCCTCCAGGGTGAGGTTCTCCTTTCCTTTAGGCGTCAGTGAGAACTCGTCATATTCCTCATATTGATAAGCGTCAATCTTGTTGAATATCACGTAAACGGGCTTATTGGCGGCCCCGATGTCCCTGAGGGTGTTCTCAACCACTTCCATCTGCTCCTCGAATCCAGGATGTGAGATGTCCACCACATGAAGGAGTATGTCTGCCTCCCTGACCTCATCAAGAGTGCTCTTGAACGCCTCCACGAGTTGTGTCGGGAGTTTTCTTATGAATCCTACAGTGTCGCTTAGAAGGAAAGGAACGTTTTCAATCACAACCTTTCTGACGGTTGTATCAAGGGTTGCGAAGAGTTTATTCTCGGCGAAGACGTCTGATTTAGCCAGCAGGTTCATTATCGTGCTTTTGCCGACATTGGTGTAGCCTACGAGCGACAGACGCACCATAGAGCCCCTGTTTCCCCTTTGTGTGGCCATCTGGCGGTCCACTTTCTTTAGCTGATCTTTCAGGCGCGAGATCCTTTCCTTGACAATTCGGCGGTCTATCTCTATCTGGGTCTCACCCATACCGCCACGCGTTCCCATACCACCTCTCTGTCTCTCAAGATGGGTCCACATTCCGGCCAGACGCGGGAGCATATAGTTGTATCGGGCCAACTCGACCTGCATCTTGGCGTAGGAGGTTTTAGCCCTTTGAGCGAAGATCTCAAGGATAAGGCTGGTTCGGTCAATTACCGCGGCGGTCTTGATGACCTTCTCGATATTACGCTGCTGCATACCGGTCAGCTCGTCGTCGAAAATAGCGTAAGTGATATTGTTATCTTCGCAATAATCAGCTATTTCCTGGAGTTTTCCACTTCTTATGTAGGTCGATTTCTCTGGCTTGTCGAGCCGCTGCACAAACTTTTTGTCACCGATTGCGCCAGCGGTCTCAGCCAGAAACTCAAGCTCGTCAAGGTATTCCACAACCTTCCTCTCGTCGTCGTTTTGGCGTATGATCCCTATGAATACCGCCTTTTCTGTCCTTTCTTCTATTTCTTTCTTTTCAGTCATTATTATTTCTGATACTATGCTGTCGTTAGATAATACTATTCTGTCATTCTGAGCGAAGCGAAGAATCTTATCAAAAAAGGCCATCCGGTTGGGGACGGCCTTTAAGTCATTTGCTCCTCGATTATCGGAGCTGGAAGATCACAGGGAAGGTGTAGGTAACCTTGACGGCGCGGTCACGCTGCTTTCCGGGCTTCCACTTGGGAGAGCTCTGGACAACACGGACAGCCTCTTTGTCAAGTGATGAGTCAACACCTCTGAGGACCTTGACATTGGTCACTGAACCGTCCTTCTCAACCGTGAACTGAAGGGTTACACGGCCCTGAACACCATTTTCCTTTGCGATCTCAGGATAGACGAGCTTGGAGTTGACCCACTTGGAGAACTCGTTGGCGTCTCCGCCGTTGAAAGAAGGTTTCTCCTCAACCAACTGGAAAGGAATGGCCTCTTCCTCAACGACTTCTTCCTTGACTTCCTCAACATAGTCCATGATCTCAACACCGAGGTTGGCGTCGTCCTCAAGGCTCATGAAGTTGTCTTCCACCTTGATGTCATCCTCGACGATATCGATCTGGTCTGACAAAACAGGGATCTGTGGTGCCTCAGGTGGCGGGGGAGGGGTCTCCTGAGTAATGGGAACCATTTCCTCGACTTCCACAACCTCTTGGTCAGTGTCGAACATTGCAACGGTCTTCTCTTTTGTTCCATAGGAGAAAGCTCCCCAAACAACGAGCAGCGCCGCGACGAGTCCGATCTCTGTAAAGAGCAGTCTCCTGTTCTCAAGATTGGCTTTTTCGGTTTTCTTAACTTCCATATTCAGTGAGTTTATACGTCTACATTAGGCTTTCAAAGTTAGAAATAATAATTTTCATTTCAAACTTTTTGAATTAATAGTTGTAGATTTGCGAAGAAATTTGCAAACATCGTGCTATGATAAGGTATTTTACAGAGGACATCAAGTTCGTATTGAAGGATAAATTGGCGAATAACCGCTGGTTGAAGATGGTAGCCGGAAGCGAGATAAGGACTATCGGCGACATTAACATAATATTTTGTTCTGACAATTATATTCTTGATGTCAATGTGAAGTATCTGCAGCACGACTATTTTACAGATATCATAACTTTTGATTATTGTGAGGGCAAGAAGCTCTCTGGGGATTTATTTATTAGTATTGACTCTGTCAGGGAGAATGCCCTGGAATATGGAGTCGAGTTTGACGAGGAACTTCACAGGGTCATGGTCCATGGCCTTCTTCATCTCATAGGATATGACGACCATACTCCTGAAGAGGAGAAGCTGATTCACGAAAAAGAAGATTATTACCTCAAGTTGAGGGCGGTGGTCTAGCAGATGCAGGGAGTATATGACATAATTGTCGTTGGCGGAGGACACGCCGGTTGTGAGGCTGCCGTCGCGGCTGCCAATCTGGGGTGCTCAGTTCTCCTCCTTAACGCCGATCTTAGGAGTTTCGCCAGGATGTCTTGTAATCCGGCTGTAGGTGGAATAGCGAAAGGGCAGATCGTCCGGGAGATAGACGCTCTCGGCGGAATGATGGGTCTGGTCACAGATTCCGCAACCCTTCAGTTCCGGATGCTGAACCGCTCTAAGGGTCCGGCGATGTGGAGTCCAAGGGCCCAGTGTGATAAACAGGCTTTTTCCCTACGCTGGCGGCAAATTCTCGAAACTCATTGTAAATTAGATATTTACGCCGATTTTGCAGACTTATTCCTCTTTGAGAATTCAAAAATTGCGGGAGTCCGGACAACTACCGGGGCAATTTTCAAGTCTCGGGTGGTTATTTTGACCGCCGGAACCTTCCTTAACGGGAAGCTTTTTATAGGAAGGACTTCTTTTGATGGCGGAAGGATAGGAGAGCTCTCGTCTAGCGGACTGACCGAACAGCTTGTGTCTCTCGGACTCCGGACCGGGAGGATGAAGACAGGAACTCCTCCAAGGATAGATATCTCTTCGGTTGACACATCGCGGCTTGCTCCCCAGGTTGGAGACCAGGAACCCGAGCGTTTTTCTTATCTCGATATTCCGTCTTCGGTTCAAGGGAATGACCCCCAGATGTTGTGTTTTATCCTTCATACCAACGAGAAAGTACACGATATCCTTCGTGAAGGTTTCAAGGACTCTCCTCTACTTAATGGGCTAATTACCGGCAAGGGGCCGAGATACTGTCCGAGCATAGAGGATAAGCTTCGCGTATTCCCGGATAATGATTCTCATCAGTTGTTCCTGGAGCCTGAAGGAAGGAGCACAAACGAATATTACCTTCAAGGTTTCTCCTCATCCCTTCCTCTCCAGACGCAGCTTGATGCTCTTCATAATATAGTAGGCTTGGAGTCGGCTAAGATTTTCAAGCCAGCCTATGCCGTCGAGTATGATTATTTCGACCCGACGCAATTGAAAGCCACCTTAGAACTGAAAGATATTGAGAACTTATATCTCGCCGGGCAGGTTAATGGCACGACTGGTTATGAGGAAGCAGCCGCTCAGGGGCTCATGGCCGGCATCAATGCGGCGCTTAAGGTTCAGGAAAAAGATCCCTTCATCCTTAGGAGGGACGAATCCTATATAGGTGTTTTAATCGATGACCTTATCACCAAGGGGGTTGATGAACCGTACAGGATGTTCACCTCAAGAGCGGAATATCGGATACTGTTAAGGCAGGATAATGCCGACTTCAGACTCACTGAAAAATCTTTCAATCTTGGCCTGGCCTCAGAGAAGCGTTACACAATAATGGCCTCCAAACGCACTCAGGCTGCGATTTTGAAAGAAGAGTGTGACACAATCAAGATTCGAAAAGAAACGATTAATTCCTATCTTGAGTCTTGCGGATCCACGCCTTTGACCGACTCGAAGCGGCTTACCGAATTGGCTTCACGTCCTGAAGTGCGGCTGTCCGATTTGTTGAATTTTGTTCCACGTGGAACAAAATATCCCAAAGATGTAGTTGAATCTGTCGAGATAGAGATTAAATATAAAGGATACATCGAGCGGGAGCGTGCCGTTGCTGAGAAAATCTCCCGACTGGAGAATCTCAAGATTCCTGAGGGATTTGATTTTGACAGTATATCGGGATTGTCGATAGAATGCCGTCAGAAATTCAATCGTTATCAGCCCAGAACTATTGCTCAGGCCTCCCGAATATCCGGCGTTTCCCCCTCAGACATCTCCATCCTCCTCGTCTATTTTGGGAGATAGATACTACATCATCTGGAGGGCGGACTTGATGATCTGCTCGACCTTGGCGTTGGGATTTGCTTTGAGGATAGCCTGAACAGCCTTGTTGACAGCAGGTTTCGCAAAGCCAAGCATAACCAGTGCCCTGGAAGCTTCCTCGACGACTTCGCTCCTTCCGGCTCCGCCGAATAGCTCAGATGAGTCGGCACCCTCGCCTTTGACAACCTTGTCTTTAAGCTCTATAATCAGCCTTTGAGCACTCTTTACGCCGATTCCTTTCACGCTCTTTATCCTGGCCACATCCTCAGACAGAATAGCTTGGCGTATCTCTTCCGCAGAAAGGGAAGATAGCATCATTCTCGCGGAGGAAACCCCTATTCCTGACACGCTGATAAGGAGTTCGAACAACTCCCTTTCGTCCTTTGTCGCGAAACCGTAGAAATCCTCCATGTCCTCACGCAGGTAGTGGAAGATATAGACCTTCGCTTCTTTTTTCTCCTGCAGGGCCTGATAGGTCTGCAACGAGATCAGGATGCTATAACCGATGCCGTTGTTTTCCAACGTCAGCTCCGCAGGGGAGAGCTCGGTGATGGTGCCTTTGATGTAGTCGATCATGTCTTTGTAATTATTCTCAAATATACAAAATCTTAAAGAATGATTTGTTAAATTTGTAGGATAGAGCAATGAATCGCCAGATGAGAATTCAGGATATTAGACAAATGTTTCCGGCCTTGTCGAAGAGCATCTACGGCAAGCCTCTGGTTTATTTTGACAATGCGGCCACAGCGCAAAGGCTGAAATCTGCCGTGAACAAAATGGAGAGCCTCGCTTACGAATCTAACGCCAATATCCACCGGGCGGTCCATAAGCTTGCCGCCGAAGCCACGGAGGAGTATGAGAGTACTCGTGACGCTGTCAAGGATTATATTAACGCCGGTTCTCGTGAGGAAATCATATTTACCTCAGGCACAACGGCTTCCATTAACCTTGTGGCTTTTTCACTTGGAGAGGTCCTGATCCATGAGGGAGACGAGATTATCGTCTCGGAAGAGGAGCACCACTCCAATATCGTTCCATGGCAGATGCTCTGCCAAAGGAAAGGCGCTTCCTTGAAAGTACTTGGAGTTGATGACGAAGGTCATCTGAAAGTTGAGGAACTGGAGTCACTGATCACAGAGAGAACAAAGCTTGTCGCGGTTACCCATGTCTCCAATGTACTGGGAATCGTCAATCCAGTAAAGCGGATTGTAAGTATTTGTCACTCAAGAGGTTGTCCTATTCTCGTTGATGGTGCGCAAGGTATAGTCCACGAGCGGGTGGATGTCCAGGACCTGGATTGCGATTTCTATGCGTTTTCCGGGCACAAGATATATGCGGCCACGGGAACCGGAGTGCTTTACGGGAAGAAAAAATGGCTGGAGAAGATGGTTCCATATCAGGGTGGCGGTGAGATGATCGCCACGGTCAAATTCTCTGGTACAACTTACGCGCCGCTTCCCGGAAAGTTTGAGGCTGGGACTCAAAATATCAATGCGATTCCGACATTGAAGCCGGCTATCGAGTTTATGAAGTTGTTGAGAGATAAGGAATTACAGGATGAGATAAAGATGGTGAAGGAATATATGGAGAGATCCTTCGCTTCGCTCAGGATAACGACATATGGGGTTCCACGTGGAACAGAACCGAAGGTTCCGCTTTATTCATTTACCGTGGAAGGCGCTCATCACGAGGATCTTGCGCTGATACTCGATAAAATGGGTGTTGCGGTCCGTTCAGGGCAGATGTGCGCGGAACCTATAATGGACAGGTTCGGGGTGACGGGAATGGTAAGAGTCTCCCTTGCTCCTTACAATACTATGGAAGAGGCTGAATATTTCTTTAAGTCGCTTGAAAAAGCGATTTCAATGCTGGTTTAAGTGGATAGGTATGATTACTTTGGAAGAAGCTAAAAAAGCGGTAATAGAAGATTTCTCGATGTACGATGAGTGGCTCGACAAATACGAGTATCTCATTGAGTTGGGTAAGAATCTCGAGCCTTACCCCGACGAGGATAAGACTGATGATAAGTTGATTAAAGGTTGCCAGTCAAGAGTTTGGCTTGATGCCGGAATTGAGGACGGGAAGTTGTTTTTCAAGGCCGACAGTGACGCCATTATCACTAAAGGAATCATTTCCCTATTGATAAGCGTGTATTCCGGAAGGGAGCCGAAGGAGATCGCAGGGGATGATTTCGGCTTCATTAATGAGATTGGGCTCAAGGAGAATCTTTCTCCGACCAGGGCCAATGGCCTCGTGTCGATGATAGCGAGGATTAAAGAACTTGCCGAGTCATATTCCTCCCCAAAAGACGATGAGGTTTTGACCGCTGAGGACGCCAAGGAATTGGCTCCATTGTACGATAACGTCGTGCTTGCGCTCAAGCAGGTTTACGATCCCGAGATTCCGGTCAATATCTATGATCTGGGTTTGATTTATGAGCTTGTAATAAATAAAAAGCACGAGGCGTTTATCAAGATGACGTTCACGGCCCCGACCTGCCCAATGGCCGACGAGGTTCTTGCGGAAGTCAAGAAAAACGTCGCCGACGTGCCTGGAATCAAGGCTTGTGAGGTAGAGCTGACATTTGAGCCGCCGTGGGATCAATCAATGCTTTCTGAGGAAGCCCGGGTGGATCTTGGCTTGGACGGATAAAAGATTATTTATAACCACATAACGATATAACCATGAGAAGAATATTATTATTGATCACTATGATTCCGTTTCTCGTCACGGGATGCGGAAACAAGGGAGAGAAAGACAGCCAGGTCATTAACTTGATTATGGAGACAGACATCGGGAATGATGTCGATGACGCCTTGGCCATGGATCTGCTCTACAAGTATCATGACGCCGGAACAATCAATCTTCTTGCGGTTTGTATCAATAAAGAAGGTCCCGCCCCCGGGGAATTCACAGATATTTTAAACACATGGTATGGTCATCCCGACATTCCTATCGGCATCATCCGCAAAGGGGCATTTTGCGAGAACGACGGCGTCAACTATGCCAAGGCGGTTGTCAATTTGAAGGACGAAGAAGGGAAACCGTTGTTTGCCAGATCATTAAAGGGATATGACAATCTTCCGGAAGCGCCGGAACTTTACCGGAAAATCCTCTCAAAGGCCAAGGATAAGTCGGTGACTATAGCCTCTGTCGGGTTCTCTACCAACCTTGCCAGGCTCCTTGAGACTGGTCCGGATGAGTATTCAGACTTGGACGGAAAGGCCCTTGTCGAGAAGAAAGTCAAATTGCTTGTGACAATGGCTGGGCAGGTTTCTGATCCAAAATATCATGAATATAACATTATCAGGGACGTTCCTGCGGCGCAAAAGGTTTTCGCCGAATGGCCGACACCCATCGTAACGTCTCCTTTTGCCGTCGGATGCGCTGTCGAATATCCGTCCAAAAGCATAGAGAATGATTTCGGCTGGGCAGGTCCCCATCCGATGATAGAGGCATATAAAGCATACGCCCAGATGCCTTATGACCGTCCGACCTGGGATCCTACAGCGGTGCTGTATGCGGTTGAGGGAGATAAGTGGTTCAAAGTTTCTGAGCCAGGTAACATAGAAGTGACAGACGAGGGAGGCACTATTTTCACTCCTGATCCTAAAGGCTCGAGACGTTATCTCGAGGTAAATCAAGAGCAGGCGGATGCGATCCTGTCGCATTTCATAGAGATAATCACATCTCGTCCGGCAAATAGGAAGTAGTTGATAACAATAAACTTATAACCAAGATGAAAGGCAAGATTCTGGTGATTGGAAGCACCAACACCGACATGACAGCGTTCTGCTCCAAGATGCCCGCACCGGGAGAGACGGTGCTTGGAAACGACTTCGTTATGGGTCCTGGAGGCAAAGGTGCCAACCAAGCCGTCGCGGCCAAAAGGCTTGGCGGTGACGTGAAGTTCATCTGCAAGGTCGGTGACGACATATTCGGAGAGAATACGAAAAGGCATTTCTCGGATGAAGGGCTGGACACTTCAGGGGTCATGATATCCCAAAAGCCATCTGGGGTTGCCCTGATTACTGTTGACAAGAGCGCCGAGAACTGCATTGTGGTCGCATCAGGGGCCAATAATGACTACACCGAGGAGGACATCCGCTCCTGCCGAGAGGCCATCATGGAATGCGACATCCTTCTGATGCAGCTGGAGATTCCTGTTCCCGCTGTCGTCGAAGCCGCGAGAATAGCTCATGAGGCAGGAAAGACCGTGGTCCTCAATCCGGCGCCCGCTCTCGATTTGCCAGAAGAGATATTCAAATACATATCCTTGTTTATTCCCAATGAGAATGAACTTGAGAAATACTCCGGGCTTCCCGTAAGTGATGAGGCTTCTGCCGCGCAGGCCGCCTGGGCTCTGATGTCCAGGGGAGTCGGGAATATAATAGTCACCATGGGTAGCAAAGGATCCTTGATCTGCAGGGAGGATCAGGCGAGTTTCGTGGCCGCCAGAAAGGTGGAGGCAGTGGACACCACAGGAGCGGGGGATTGCTATTGCGGGGCGCTTTGCGTGGCTCTTTCAGAGGGTGAGACCCTTGAAGCCGCGGCGGAGTTCGCGACTAAAGCCTCTGCCCTGGCGGTCCAGCGTCCCGGAGCCCAAAACGCCATGCCTTATAGAAAGGAAATAGTTGATTAATAATTATTTTGATGGATAGGAGAGATTTTTTAAAGAATTCAGCTTCAGCTGCTTTGACCGGGGCGGCGATGACCATTCCTGGTATCGGAGCGATTGGAGCCCAAAAGCCTGGCGAAGAAGAGAAAATTCCCTCCGACGGCATTGCCCACCGCCTGAAATACAACAAAAACGGCAAGATAAAGATAGTCCAGTTCACGGACACCCATTATGTCTCCGGCGATCCGGATTCCGAGCGTGCCCTGAAGACGGTCATGCAGACCCTTGATGCGGAAATGCCTGATTTTGTTATACATACCGGCGACATTGTCTTCGGGAAGCCAGCAGGCCAGTCCGCAAAGGAGATTCTCCAGCCGCTTGTGGATAGAAGGATCCCCTTCGCTGTGGCCATGGGCAACCACGACAGCGATTTCGACCTTTCGAGGACCGAGATGTTCAAGGTTCTGCGCTCGATTCCCGGTAACGTAAACACTGTCGATGACGACGGAATATCCGGCTGCTCCAACGACATCATAACTATTTCCGGAAGCAAGGGAGTTGACAGGATCCTGTATCTCTTCGATTCCGGCAATAGGGCAGAAGTGGGCGGCGTCAGCGGCTGGGGATATGTCCACCAGGACCAGGTCGCATGGTACAAGAACCATAGCCGAGAGTTCACTAAAGCCAACGGCGGCAAGCCGGTCCCTTCCGTAGCCTTTTTCCATATTCCTGTACCGGAATACAATGAGGCTTTAAGGGATCCTTCAAAAGTTTTGATGGGTAATATCGGAGAGGAGCCATGCTCTCCGTCGGTCAACTCCGGCCTCTATCTCGCCATGAGAGAGATGGGGGACGTGCAGGCTATCGTCACCGGGCACGACCACAACGATGATTTCGTCATGAAATGGCGGGACTTCTTTTTCATTTACGGCCGCTTCAGCGGTTGCGACACCGTTTATAATGACCTCAAACCAAACGGGGCGAGGGTCTTTGAGTTTAAGGAGGGAGACGACGGGTTCCGCACATGGGTGCGCCTGTATGGCGGCAAGATCGAGCAGGATCTGTATCTCTATCCAGGAATGAAGAATCTTACATCACCCAGAGAATAAACTTTTATGAATATGAGAACTAACGTATTATCAATCATTTCCATTGCGATGCTGGCTTTGCTCGCCAGCGCCTGCGGTGATAAGGCCGCAAAACAGGCCAGTCTTCCTTCGGAAGTCACTATCTCCAAGGAAAAACTGATGGACAAGATCAAGGGCGGCTGGGCCGGCCAGATGATCGGCTGCACCTACGGCGGCCCGACTGAGTTTGTCTATAGTACGCTGATCAATGACAACATCCCGATCCAATGGCCGGAGCATAGGATAAAGTGGTATTATGACAAGGCTCCTGGGCTGTACGACGACATCTACATGGATCTTACCTTTGTGGAAGTCTTTGAGAAAGAGGGACTTGACGCTCCGGTTGAGAGCTTTGCCAAAGCTTTTTCCACCGCCGGTTATCCCCTCTGGCACGCCAACCAGGCTGCCAGGAACAACATCCGCAATGGCATCATGCCTCCGGAGTCTGGTTTCTGGAAAAACAATCCCCATTCTGACGATATCGACTTCCAGATCGAGGCTGATTACGCCGGCCTTATGGCTCCGGGAATGGTCAACGCCGCGACTCATTTCACGGACGACATCGGCCACATGATGAACTACGGAGATGGCTGGTACGGCGGAGTCTATGTCGCCGCGATGTATTCCCTCGCTTTCTTGACCGATGATGTGGAATTTATTGTCAAAGAGGCACTTAAGACCATTCCTCAGCAGAGCAAGTACTACCAGTGCATGGCCGACGTCATAAAGTGGCACGAGGAATATCCCGACAACTGGGAGCTTACCTGGGCCAGGGTCGAGCGCAAATGGGGCTTCGACGTCGGTTGCTCAGAGGGAGCTTTCGGCACCACCAATATCGACGCCCTTATCAACAGCGCCTACATCATCATGGGACTCCTTTACGGAGAAGGTGATTTCTACAAGACTATCGATGTCTCGACCAGGTGCGGAAAGGACTCCGACTGCAACCCCGCGTCTTCAGGCGGCATCCTCGGCGTTATTCTCGGGTATGAAGGAATCCCTGATTATTGGAAGAAAGGCATGGCTGAGGTTGAGGACAGGAATCTGGCCTACACGGACATATCCATGAACAAGGCTTACCAAATGTCTTTCAATCAGGCGCTTAAGGTCATCGAGAGATATGACGGCAAAGTTGGTTCCGACGAGGTCACGATTAAGACCCAGACCCCTGAGGCTGTCCGTCTTGAGCAGGGATTTGAAGGTCATTGGCCTATCAAGAGAAATGAGATCAGAAAGCAGATAGCTGATTGTGGCGAGCAGGAGTTCAACGGCAAGGGAGTCGTGTTCACTTATCTCATGCCGATGGACAAGAGAGATGCTCCGACTGGCTATGTCGCTGAGGTTGAGGTATATCTCGACGGCGCTCTGGACCAGACGGTGAAACTCCCCGCCGACAACAACAGCCGCAGGCTCGACCTCTATTTCAAGTATGATCTTCCACTCGGGAATCACAAGGTCTCCTTCAAGGTCAAGAATCCCGACAAGGCCCATCCTATTGAGGTCCGTTCCATGATAATCTACTCCGACAAGCCGGAACCAATTCAACATCAGTAGTTTTTAGTTATGAGAAGATTTGCCGCCATCTCTTTTCTGCTAGCTTTCCTTTGCATCGGATGTGCTGAGAAGACCACGCCGAAAGAGGTTTCCATGAAGCTTGATCCGTCCAAGGTGGAATGGTTCAAGGAGGCTAAGTTCGGGATGTTCATCCATTGGGGACTGTATTCAATCCTTGAAGGGACCTACAACGGCCACACGATGCCGGATACGACTTTCCCGCAGGGGAACAGCTGGTACGCGGAGTGGATCAAGCCTCGCCTTGAGGTTCCGGATGACTATTACAACGGTCTTATAAATGAGTTTAACCCAGTCAAGTACGATCCTGACAGCTGGGTGAGGGAAGCGGCCAACGCCGGCATGAAATATCTTGTAATCACATCTAAACACCATGACGGGTTTGCCCTCTGGGATTCAGATGTCTCGGATTTCGACATAATGAACACCCCGTACAAGAAGGACCTTATCGCACCGCTCGTCGCCGCCTGCAAGAAATATGGCCTGAAATATGGCTTCTACTATTCCCACTGGCAGGATTGGGAAGATCCTGACGGAGCGATGCCCTATTGGTACCCTTGGAGGCCTGACGAGGATTTCGAGAAATATTGGCAAAGAAAATCCCTTCCACAAGTCAAGGAGTTGATAGAGAAATTCGATCCAGATCTTCTCTGGTTCGACACATGGGACTGGAAGACCCACATCACTCCGGAGCGCAGGGACGAGCTGATCCGCCTTGTCCGTTCTCTCAGCGACAAGTGCTTGATCAACGGAAGAATATGCTATGACAATCCCGGGGATAACATCGACTTCCTGGAGATGCACGACAACTCTTATCCTAAAGAGATGCTTTCGAAACCTTGGCAGACTCCAGCTACCATGCAGAATTCATGGGCATACCATGGAAAGGATTATAATTGGAAGCCTTCGTCCAGGATGCTCCGCTATCTTGTGAATAACACTTCGATGGGGGGCAATTACCTGCTGAATGTAGGCCCCAAGGCTGATGGCACCCTTCCCGCGCCGGCGATCCGGAGGTTGAGGGAGATGGGCGCTTGGCTCGGAGCGAACGGAGAGGCGGTCTATGGCGCTGTCCCTTCAGGCCTCAAGGTCGATGATCCGGATGTTTACCTGACAGAGAAACAAGAAGGGGACAAGAGATTCCTGTATGTCTTTATCGCCGAGCCAAAATCCTCTGTAACAATACCTTCCGTATTGTCAAAAGGAGTTTCTTCCGTTGAGACCGGGCAGCCGCTGGAATGCGTCTCCGCTGATGGGGCCACCATGATTCCTCTTCCCGAAAACCTTTTCAAAGACAAATCTATAGTAGTGCTTAAGGCGGAGTTGTAGGATGGTGGTAAATGTATATTTCTCTCTTGGAAGCAACCTCGGGGATCGGGAAGCCAACATCCTTGAAGCTTTGCGCCGGATGGATGAGGCTTTCGGGGTTCACTATTCAGCGTTGTCCAGTCTGATCGAGACAGAGCCGGTGGGGTTCTCCGGCGGAAAGTTCCTCAATGCTGCGGTGCTGTACCGCATCCCCGCGGAGAGTCCTCTATGGACGCTGTACATGGTGAAATCAATCGAGCAGGAGATGGGCCGGACTGATCCTCCGGAATATGACTCCGAAGGGAAAAGGGTCTACCATTCCAGGATAATCGACATAGACATCCTGTTTTACGGAAGAGAAATAATTGATATTCCAGAACTTACGATACCGCATAAAGGCATTGCGGACCGGCCGTTCGTCATGGTTCCTTTGCGGCAGATCGCCAGGCGGTCTTTGCGGGACGCGTTTGGGGAATATTTTAAAAACAAATAAATGAGGAAAGAGTTTTTATTCGCTGGATTTGTTTTCGCATTGGTGGTTTGCTGTGGGTGTGGCCCTTCGACAAGCTCAGGGAGCGGAATGGAATACCAAAAAGTGGCGTCCGGGGTGTGGAAAGTTGAGGTTGGGAAGCCGGATAAGGTGAATCTGCTCAGCGAATTGGAGTTCACGCCCAAGATAGACGCCATCAACACCATCGAAGAGGTTGATCTACCTATTGACAAGTCCGAAATAACGACGGAAGTCTTTGACGGCAAGTCATATATCCGTTTCCCGCTGGACAAGGAAGAGAAAATATATGGCCTTGGTCTTAATTTCAAATCCGTACAGCAGCGGGGCAGGATAACAAGACTCCATGTGGATCATTATGGCGGCTCGGATAACGGTCGCACCCATGCCCCGGTGCCGTTCTTCGTGTCCAGCAAAGGTTATGGGGTGCTGATCAACGCCGCAAGATATATTGATGTCTATGCGGGAACCTCTGTACGGAAAGACTCCAAGAATCCCCCGAAGCTCCAGAACCGCAACACTGACAGGGACTGGAATCCCCAGCCATATTCCGACAATCTCGAGTTTCTGGTGCCGGCGGAAGGGGTCGAGCTGGTGTTTTTCGCCGGGAAAAATATGCTCGATGTCGTAAGGAGATTCAATCTCTACAACGGCGGCGGTGTCCTTCCTCCGAAATGGGGACTTGGCTTTTGGCAGAGGGTTCCGACCTTATATTCCGACAAACAAGTTGAGGAAGAGGTTAACGAGTTTAAAAAGAGGGACTTCCCGCTGTCGGTAATCGGCCTTGAGCCGGGTTGGATGACAAGGTCTTATCCTTGCACCTACCAATGGGATCCGGGACGGTTCCCCTCTCCCGACTCTTTTGTCAAGAATATGTCCGACCAGGGGATAAAGGTCAATCTCTGGGTTAATCCCGGAGTGGCTCCTGATAGCGACATCGCTTCGGAGATCGAGCCGTACACCGGCACGCACACCGAGTGGAACGGGATGCTTCCGGACTATTCGATGGAGGAGACCAAGGAGATCATGGGACGGCATTTCGGGAAAAATGTCATCAGCAAGGGCGTCAGCGGGTTCAAGATGGACGAGAACGACGGTTACGACTCCTGGGTCGCTCCTGATGTGGCCAAATATCCTTCTGGGATCTCCGGAGAGCAGATGCGGCAGATCTACGGCTCGCTTATGCAGAGTTTTATGACAGGACTCTACAAGGAGAAGAACGAGCGCACCTACGGCCTTGTCAGGGCCGGGAATGCCGGCACAACCTCCTATCCCTTTGTGATTTACAATGACTATTACAACCATCGTGATTTCATCACAGCCTTGATAAACAGCTCTTTCATCGGCGTTCTATGGACACCTGAAGTCCGGGCCTCCAAAACGTCCGAAGAATGGCTCCGGAGGATGCAGACGGTCTGTTTCTCCCCGCTCGCCATGCTCAACGCCTGGGCTGACGGGACAAAGCCTTGGTCATTTCCGGATGTCGAGCGGCAGGTGAAAGAGGTGATGAAACTTAGGATGAGCCTGATTCCATATCTCTACACCGCCTTCGCCCACTACGCCTTCGATGGGATTCCTCCTGTGAGGGCAATGAACCTTGAGCCAGGTTTCGAGGGGGAAGCGACTTATGATCAAGGGGTTCTGGATTCCACAGACAATCCTTACAAGATGGCCCGACGTCAAGAGATGAAAGACCAGTTCATGGTAGGAGAGAGCCTTCTTGTGGCTCCTCTTTTCGCCGGGGAGACAGAGCGTGCGGTTGTTCTTCCGGAGGGGAAATGGTATGATTTCTACACTGGACAGCTTGTCGGCGAGAGTGAGAAAATCACAGTCAAACCAGGCTTGGACAAAATTCCGGTCTTTGTCAAGGATGGGGGCATGATTCCTATGTATGAGCCGATGACAGCGATTCCGGAAGGTCCCGCACCCGTCATTGTGCGTCATTATGGTGTCAAGGCCTCCACGTTTGAATTATACGACGACGACGGCCGAACCTATGATTACGAGAAGGGAGCTTTCACCTGGATCAGGTTGAGCGCCGATCCGGCTAAGGGAAGCGGCAAGGCAGTTGTTCCGGAAGGCGGAAACGTCTGGTCTTTCAGCGATTACGAATTCATGTTCATGACAAAACAATAACATTACATTATTTATGAGAAAAGTTTTTATTGCATTATGTGCGCTTCTGGCCGGTAGTCTGGCTCTTGCGCAGGACCGTGGAGACATTGTCAAGCAGGCCGACGGCTACGAGTGGCCGACAGACCCGGCGGTCCTTCAAAAGCTTGACCAGTGGCAGGACCTTAAGTTCGGAGTCCTGATGCACTGGGGTATCTATGCCACCCAGGGCATGGTCGAGTCCTGGGCCATCTGCAACGAGGAGTGGATCCGCCGTCCGGAAGGTTCTGTATATGAGGACTATAAGAAGTGGTACTGGGATCTCTCAAAGGAGTTCAACCCGGTCAAGTTCAATCCTGACCAGTGGGCGGACGTTTTCAGCAAGGCCGGAATGAAGTACATGATATTCACCACGAAGCATCATGACGGCTTCTGCATGTTCGACTCTCAGTACACCGATTTCAGCATCGCCAAAGGACCTTTCGCCAACAACCCCAAGAGGGATGTGGCCAAGCACGTTTTCGACGCTTTCCGCAAGAAGGATTTCATGATCGGAGCGTATTTCTCAAAGCCTGATTGGCACCACCATGGCTTCTGGAATCCCTATTACGCTACCCCTGACCGTCATCCCAACTACAACATCGAGAAGCGTCCCGAGTGGTGGAAGAGCTATGTCGATTTCACCCAAAACCAGCTTCTTGAGCTCACTACAGGGAAGTATGGGAAAGTCGATATCCTCTGGCTTGACGGAGGCTGGATCGAGGGAGACCAGGTCGGCCTGAACGATGTCCTTAAGAAATCCCGCGCCTACAATCCCGGAATGCTGAGCGTGGACCGTACCATCCAGGGTCCCAACGAGAACTACCAGACCCCCGAGCAGAGCATCCCCAAGGAGCAGAAAAACCATCCCTGGGAGTCCTGCATAACCTTGACTCACAGCTGGGGCTGGTCTCCAAATGTCACCTTCAAGACTTCTCGCAAGGTTATCGATATTCTCGCTGAGATCACGGCCAAAGGCGGATGCCTTGCTCTTGGTGTAGGTCCTACTCCTGAGGGACTTATTGAGGACAGGGCGATTCCTATCCTTGAGGAGATCGGCGAATGGCTTGGGCGTTGCGGCGAGGCGATATATTCAACCCGCATCACGAAGAATTACAACGACGGGGACATCTGGTTCAACGCCTCCAAGGACGGACAGACACTCTATGCGATCTATGCTCTTAAGGATGAGGAGGTTCTGCCCACTACCCTGACTTGGAGTGGCAATCTTCCGAAGGGAGGTAAGGTCACGATCCTCAATAACGGCAAGAAGGTCAAAGCCACTGTCAAGGATGGCTTGGTGACAGTCAAGCTTCCTAAGGGCATGAAGCAGGAGCCGGTAGCCTTGAAGTTCGGGATTTAATAAGCTATTTCGAGATTTTAGCTGCCCAGCCTCCTCCTGGGGCCATCTTGACAGTGATTTTGCCTCCGGCAGGGAGAGCGGTCTCGACTTTTTTGTAGTCTTCCGCCATTTTGGTCGCGTTGACTCCATCCTGGAAAACGGTCATTTTTCCGCCTCCGGTGAAAGAGAGATCGAGTTCAAGCTCCCGCTCGTCCCAATTCGTCAAGGCTCCCACGAACCAGTCGCCGCCCTTCCTTCGGGCTATAGCGATGTATTCACCGACCTTTCCTTTCAAGGGAATGGTCTCGTCCCATGTCGTCGGAATCCCCGCGATAAACTCTGTGCATTCCGGTTCTTTATAATATCTGGAAGGAGAGTCACAAAGCATAACCAAGGGTGACTCAAATACCACATATTCAGCGATCTGGCGGCATCTGGTGCCTTGGCTCACAGGGTTTGAGTTGTCGGAATATGAGTTGCCTTTCGTCCTGTTGATCATGGCGCCTTGGGTGTAGTCCATCCTTCCGGCCGCCATGCGGATGAAAGGCACAGTCACATCGTAAAGGACTTGGTCATATTCATCGGCTCCCCATTTCATCTGCTCAAGCCCATAGACTCCTTCGTAATTTATGACATTCGGATAGGTCCTCTCAAGACCCGAGGGTTTGAATACTCCGTGGAAGTCAATGAGCAAGTGGTACTTAGCCGCGGATTTGGCGATATTCTCCAAGAACTCCACCATCATCTGGTCGTCCCTGTCGAAGAAATCGACTTTAAAGCCTTTAATCCCCATTTTCGAATAATGCTCGAAAACCTTCTCATAATCATTGGCCATCGCGGTGTAGCCGGCCCAAAGAATAAGTCCCACGTTTCTTTCCTCTCCGTACCGGGCGAGCTCTTCCATGTCAACCTGGGGAATCACCTCCATCGGGTCGTTTTTCTTCCCGTCATACCACCCGGCGTCCATCAGGACGTATTCAAGTCCGAATTTTGCCGCGAAATCTATGAAATACTTGTAGGTGACCGTGTTGACTCCGGATTTGAAGTCAACCCCGTAGATGTTCCAGTTAGACCACCATTCCCAAGCCGCGTGGCCTGGTTTGACCCAGCTCCAGTCTGTTCCAGGGTCGGCGGGTTTAGCCAGCTGCCACGTGAGGTCTGAATTCGGGAGATCTTTGTCGTCGTCAAATATTCCTAATATCCTCCAGGGGAAAGACTTGCCTGCCTCGGCTTTGGCGATATATTCCTCCCTCTCCTTTACTATTCCCTGTACACCTTCCGGCACGACGGTTTTAGGATAAGGAGCATTCACTCCTTTGAGGGAGTGCCCTCCTCCAGGGAACAGGAACAGCCCAGGATAGCCTCTCAGGTCTGATTCCGTGATAAGCACTTTGACACCGTCTCCCGCATCAACCAGCACCGGGAGAAAGGCGATCTTCTTGTCGCTCCACTCGGAAAGTTTCTGGATGTCATAAAAGTGCTCGAAAGAGTTTCTGAATTGCCTTTCGATGGTTTGTTTGTCCGCCCCGATAGGGTAAGGAGCCCAGGAATTCCAGTTTTCCGGGAATTTAAGCTCCATTTTTTCTGAGGAAATATTGAACGCGCCTTTTTTGGCAGTGGACACGAAGCGGTAAGTCACGGCGTTGTCGTAGGCCCGGAACTCTATGTCACAGTTCTTGAAGCTAAGTGTGAGATAGTTGTAAATGTTATCGACCTTTGCCTTGGTGTAAGCTACAGCGGGGAGTCCCCTTTCTTCAACCTTTCCAGTTTTCACTCCTTTCACTTTGCCTTCACCAAAGACCTCTCCGCTTTCGAGCGTCATGGAGATCTCTGAAGGGGAAAGAATGGTTTTTCCGCTGAAAGTGACTGAGTACGAAGTCTTTCCGTTAGAGGAAATCTCCGCCTTTATCCTCCCGTCCGGAGAAATGAGGGTCCAAGCGGTCTTGGCGGCAAACGAGGAGGCTGATAAGATCAGGGCCGCGGAGGCGGCAATCATAACACTAAGAAGTTGTTTTCTCATCACGAATAATAATTCAGGTTCTTTAAAGATAGGGATATTTTATTCAACATCATAATTACACGGTCGAAAGTCTTATTAAAGGAAAATTAGTAACTTTGGACTACTACGGGGATTAGATCACAGAGATGAGACCATGAAAAAGATTTTGTTATTGATTATTTCCGCTATCTCACTCATTGGTTGCGGGAATAAATCGGACAATTTGACGCTGTTAGTAGGTACTTACACCGACACGGACAGCAAGGGAATATACACTTACAAGTTTGACCAGACTTCCGGAGATAGCTCTCCGCTCGACATTACGGACGTTCCTAACCCTTCGTTCCTGGCCGTGACACCGGACAATAAGACGGTATATACTGTCACGGAGCAGCAGGCGGCATCCGCAGTGTCGGCTTTTGATTTTGATGCCGCAAAAGGAACGCTCACCTTTAGGAACAAGCGGTTGACTCACGGCAGTGACGCCTGTCATGTAACTTTTGTCGGGAAAGACGTTGTCGCCACAAACTATTCCTCCGGAAGTATGACGGTATTTCCTCTGGATGATAAGGGAAATCTTGAGGAGGGAACCTTGGTGGAGTTCTTCGAGAGCGGCCCCGACACAGTCCGCCAGGCCGGATCCCATATCCATTCTTCGCAGGTCTCGCCAGACGGGAAATACCTGTTTGTCATAGACTTGGGAGGTGATTACATTTATCGCTATCCAGTAGTTGACGGAAAAGTTACCAGTTTCGAACCGGTTAAGATCAAGGTTCCTGCCGGTGAGGGTCCCCGCCATTTCACCTACTCCAACGACGGGCGTTTCATGTATGTCATCACCGAGCTTGAGGGTAATGTCATCGTGTATGATTACAATGGAGGTGATCTCAAGCTGATTCAGAAGATTGAGGCGGATCCGCTACATGCGAGGGGAAGCGCGGACATCCATTTCTCTCCAGACGGGAAGTTCCTTTATGCGAGTAACCGCCTGAAAGGCGACGGGTTGGCGATATTCAGCCAGGATCCGGCCACCGGCCTTTTGACTTATGTTGGATATCAAAACACGGGAGTCCATCCTCGTAACTTCGCTATCACGCCTAATGGGCTGTTTGTTTTGGTGGCTTGCCGTGACAGCGACGCGGTCCAAGTGTTCCGTCGTGATCCTAAGACGGGCCTGTTGACAGACACCGGGAAAGACATAAAGATCCCTCATCCTGTTTGCGTCCTGACTATTTGAGTTTTAAGAATATGAAAAGGTCTTTTTTGCTGCTCACCTGCATTGTTACGGGATGTTTATGCGGCTGCTCAAAGCTGGAGGTTCAGCCCTCGGAGAGCGACTTGGTGTTCAACGATTTAGCCTCTGTATGGGACGAGGCGATGCCGCTTGGGAACGCTTCCGTCGGGGAACTGGTCTGGCAGAAAGGTGACAATCTGCGCCTTTCCCTTGACAGGATTGATCTCTGGGATATGCGGCCGATCGAGGCGTTCAAAGGCGAGGATTATACTTTCGAATGGGTGAAGAACCAGGTCCGGAAAGGGGATTACGATCCCGTGGTGGACAAGTTCGAGAAGAAGGCTTATCTCGCCGCCCCGTCCAAAATCCCGGGAGCGGCGTTGGAGATCGACATATCTTCCTGGGGCCCGGTCAAGGAGAACAGGTTATACCTGGATAACGCCCTATGCGAGGTGCTTTGGGAGAATGGAGCCTCAATGAAGACTTTTGTCCAGGCCGATGGTGACGTGGGCTGGATGGTTTTTGAAAATGTTCCTGAATCGTTTGACATTCAATTGGTTCCTCCTGAATATCAAGTCAAGGGAGCCGAAGAGGCCGGACTCGGAAGCTCTTCGCTTGCTCTCCTTGGTTATCCTCAGGGAGAGGTTAAGCGGGAGGGCAACCGCGTTACCTATCACCAGCAAGGCTGGAAAGACTATTTCTACGATGTCGCCGTCGATTGGAAACGTGCTGGCGGCAAAGTGATCGCTGTATGGAGCGTCACCTCTTCCATTTCCGGTAAAAAAGCCGCGTCGGAGGTCGACAAGGCATTGGCCGAGGGTCCTAAAAAGGCTTATAAGCGTCACATGGGCTACTGGGAGCCTTATTGGGAAGGATCTTCCGTGAATGTCCCTGACGCGACCATCCAACATCAGTACGACAGGGAGATGTACAAGTTCGGCTCAGCCACCAGGAAGGACTCCTATCCAATCTCATTGCAATCTGTCTGGACAGCGGACGATGGTTTCCTGCCGCCATGGAAGGGCGATTACCACAACGACCTCAACACCCAGCTGAGTTATTGGCCAGCTTATATCGGCAACCATCTTGATGAGGGCCTGGGCTATCTGAACACGCTTTGGAACCAGGTCGGCAAGTACAAGGAATTCACTAAAAAGTTCTTCGGGAAAGAGGGACTTGCCGCTCCGGGCTATTGTACCCTTGAGGGTGATGCGATGTCTGGATGGGTCCAGTACGGCTTCTCCCCCACAACCTCCGCCTGGCTTGGGCAGCACTTTTATCTCCATTGGAAGTATTCCGCTGACAATGAGTTCCTTAAGGAGAGGGCATATCCGTTCTTGAGGGATGTCGCCTTGTTCCTGGAGCAGGAGACGGAAGTCAAGCCGGACGGCACGAGGACTTTTGAATACAGCTCCAGCCCTGAGATCAACGACAACAGGATAGACGCGTTCTTCCCTGTGATCACCAACTATGACCTGGCGCTGACCAAGTTCGCCTTCACGGCGGCGGCAGAGATGGCCGACTCGCTCGGATTGGTTGATGATTCCGCCCGCTGGAAGAAAGACGGTGGCCAGCTGCCTTATTACGCCATCGACGAGGACGGGGGTCTCTCGATCGCCCCAGGGAAGTCTTATGACTTGTCCCACAGGCATTTCTCCCATGCGATGGCGATCCATCCGCTTGGCCTTCTGGACATTCATAACGGACCAAAGGAAAAGACTATAATCGATGCCACCCTGGAAAGACTCCATGCGAACGGACCCGACTGGTGGTGCGGATATTCCTATTCCTGGCTCGCTAATATGGAGGCCAGGGCGGCGCATGGGGAAGAAGCCGCCGAGGCACTAAGGACCTTCGCTGAATGCTTTGTTCTCCGTAACTCCTTCCACGCCAACGGTGACCAGACCAAGAGCGGTAAATCCCAATTCACATACAGGCCGTTCACGCTCGAGGGCAACTTCGCCTACGCGTCCGGTCTCCAGGAGATGTTGCTTCAGAGCCAGAGCGGTGTGATCGAGGTGTTCCCAGCGATCCCGAAGGATTGGAAGAATGTGAGTTTCAACCGCTTGAGGGCTATGGGAGCCTTCATTGTCTCGGCTGAGTTGAAGGACGGTAAGGTGGTCTCGCTTAATGTCTATTCCGAGAAAGGTGGGACTTTGAAGATATTATCTCCTATTGACGGAACTGTCATTACCCGACAGACCCGTCCCGGCGAGACAGTGAGGATTATTTGACTACCATAGAAAAAATATTTCTGTTTATTTAACACTGTTTTTCTGTTTCTTGTCGTTTTTTCTGTTTTGACAAGGTATCTTAGCCGAAACTTCTAAACGAAAAGAATTGATGTCAAGACTGGGGAGCTGATGACCGAGCTGAACCGTGATGCGGTTTACTATGTTCTTATTCAAACCTGACTTTGCAGACGGAGAGGTAGTAGGTGGCGTTGAGGGATTCCTTGCCCTGGTAGAATAGGTACACCTGGCCGTCGTCATCCTGGAATACTCCGGGGTGACCGCTCTCGAAAGCGTTCCACGCACCCTCAGGGCCGTGCCTGAAGAACAATCCGTCCGGAGCTATCCTCTCGTAGTGGTACCCGTCAGTCGAGGTGGCCAGACCGATCTGCTGGCCCTCGTGATTATATGCACCGGCGTAGAACATGTACCAGACGCCTTTGTGTTTCACCACTGTAGGAGCCTCGGTACAGCTCATTTCCCAGGGATATTCAGGCTTCATCAAAGGTCCATCGACAGAAAGCAGGGTCCATTTATCCGGGCCATAATCACTTCCGTAAGGAGCCTCGGCCATTCCCATGATCTGGTAGGTCGCGGTAGTGTCCCTGGTCGCGAAAAGAAGGATCAACTTGTCCTTCACCTTGTAAACCTCAGCGTCGATAGAACGCTTGATCGACCATTTCGTCTCAGGGACTATAATCGGCCTGTCGCAGGTGTTGGTGAAGGTGATTCCGTCCTCGCTTGTGGCATGCCAGATATTTGCGATACCGTCAGTCTCTTCCCAGGCCATCTGGTAGAACATGTGGATCTTGCCGTCAAGCTTGCGCACACAAGGGGCTACGGCACCATGGAGAGGGTTTCCCTTAGTGTCCCTAAGATCCATATCCCCAACTCTTTCCCAATTCACGAGGTCTGTGCTGCGGGCTATGGCGGCATGCCAGTCATTGAACTTCGGCGGCTTGCTATTGTCCTGCGGAGTCGGGTCAAACGGCATCAGGGAGTAATACATAAAGTACTGGTTTCCGTGATGGATGACCGTAGGATCCTTGGCGAAAGGATAATCATGAACCTTGGAATTGTCGCCATATTGCATCGGAAGCGGTTCCAGAACCACTTTCATTGGTTTGGGCGCACAGGAGGAAAGGCAAAGCGCCGTCGCCAGCGCGAAAAGTGAAAAGGCTCTCATCGTCTGTTATTTTTCCTGATATTCAAAATATTCGAAACTGGCCTGGCCGCCTTCGGCGAAGAGCCCGAGCATCACTCCCGTGAAACCTCCGACCACTTCGGAGCTCAGCAGGGATGTCTCAAACTCCCCGAGAGACTTTCCTCCGGCGAAGAACTCATACCTGTTGCCATCTTTGGATTCCACTTTGAGGACAGTCTCCTTTCCCTTGACAGGAACCTCTCCCAATACGGTGTCGACGGACTTCAGCCTGAACCTCAAAACAGCCTTGCCACCACTGACCTCAATTGCGGCGAAGCCATTATAGTCCTGATAAACAACCAGTCCGGCCTTTCCTGAACGGGAATCAAGACGGACCTTAGTCTCGGCCACAATCCCCGGACTCTCTTGGCGCACCCCGACAAAGGTAGGATGATCCCTCTCGTCAAGAGGCTTGGCGCCAGACAGGGTAAGACGACCCTTATCCATCTTATAACGAGACATTTCCGGATTCTGGATATACACCCAATTGGGGCCGAGAGGACTCTCGAATTCTTCCCGCCAGGACTTCTTGGCGGGAGTCGGAGCGGACCAGCTTGCCTTGACGGGCATAATTGCCTCAATAGGTGCCCCGTCATTGATCACTGGCCACCCGGCGACCCAGGAAACAGGAGCTATAAACGTCTCACGTCCAAGATGATGGAAGTCCCCTCCGTAACGCCTGAATCCCAGAAATACGACCCACCAGGACCCGTCGGGAGCTTGTACGAAGTCCCCGTGACCGGTTCCCTGAATCTGATGTCCCTGGGAAACCTGACGGAACTGCGTAAGGATAGGATTCAGGGGATTTGACTCATACGGCCCCCAGATGTCCCGGCTTCTGGCCACTGTCAGGCCATGACCCATCTCCGTTCCTCCCTCGGAAATCAGAAGATAGTACCATCCGTCTTTTTTGTAAATATGCGGTCCCTCGGCATAACGACCGCCTGTGCCATACCACAGAACTTTGCCCTCAGTCAATTGTTTACCGGTCACGGGATCGATCTCGCAAAGCACGATCCCATTAGGATTGGAGACCATGTAGCACTTGCCGTCCTCAAAGAGGAAAGAAGGGTCAATTCCTCCTTGCTTCAAATAGACAGGCTCTGACCAGGGTCCCTTTGGATCCTTCGCCGTCACGAAGAAATTCCCGCCAGTGGTGACATTCGTGGTGACCATGTAATATGTCCCCTCATTATAGCGGATCGTGGTGGCATATATTCCGCCGGACGAATTCGCGTTCTTAAGGGGAAGCTGGCTCTCCCTGTCGAGAACATTGCCTATCAATTCCCAGTTGACCAGGTCTGTCGAATGGTAAATCGGCACCCCCGGAAAATACTGGAAAGAGGAATTGACTATGTAATAGTCGTTTCCAACCCGGCAGATTGAAGGATCCGGATGATACCCGGGAATGATAGGATTGTGAATCTCAAGGTTGCCGTTTTGGGCAAACGAGACCGCCAAAGAGAAGATGACGATAAAGGCTGTGGTTATAAGACGTTTCATAACAAACGTAAAGATAACATTATTTTCGCAGCTCTCAGAATGACAGATAAATATTCCTGAAGTCCATGGGGCCGCCTTCGGACTGGATGGCGATGTAGCCGTCGAGAGCGTCGCAGACGGCCTCATTGACGAGTACGCCGTTCAGCCAGACTTTGATTGAGCCGCCCTTGCAGAGGAATTCCATCTCATTCCATTCTCCTACAGGTAGTTCCGCATTTTCTTCGACGAGGCGGTCTTTCTTGTAGAAAGGCCCTTCCAGCCCCTCTATCTTGATCCCTCCCATCAAGACTCCCATGTCCTTGGGAGTCATCTGGAGCTGGACACCGAGCGGCCAGACCTTATCCCCGTCCTGCAGGCGGTTGAAGACACCTCCGTCAACAGCCTCCGCACCGGCCCATCTCCATTCGAGATGAAGGCGGTAGTCGGAATATTTTTTCTCTGTGCGGAGATAGCCGAACGGCTTGCCGGTCACATGAAGAACGCTGTCCCGGACAGAGAATGTCTCGCCATCAAAGGTCTCACCCTCAGCGGATTTAAGCACCGCCTTCCAGCCGGAAAGATCCTTTCCGTTAAACAAAACGGTTGTTTTTTCCCTCTCGCAGGAAAGAAAAATGGCCGCAGCGCAAAGTGCGGCCAAGAAATACTTGATATTCATAAAACTAAAGGTTCCTGAGAAGGTTGGCCATGTTGACCTTCTTGTTGATCATCTCATGGAGCTCGCTGATAGGGACCCTCACCTGTTCCATCGAGTCGCGGTCGCGTACGGTGACGGTGTTGTCGTTCATCGTGTCGTTGTCGATGGTGACGCAGAACGGGGTTCCGATGGCATCCTGGCGGCGATAGCGCTTGCCGATGGAGTCCTTCTCGTCATACTGGTAGGCGAAGTCGTACTTGAGAAGATCCACGACCTCCTGCGCCTTCTCCGGCAGACCGTCCTTCTTGACCAGGGGAAGGATAGCCACCTTGACCGGGGCGAGCGGGGCAGGAATGCTGAGGACCACGCGGGTCTCACCACCTTCCAGCTGCTCCACTTTGTAGGAATGGCTCAGGACGGCGAGGAACATACGATCCACACCGATCGAGGTCTCCACGCAGTAAGGAACATAGCTCTCACCGGTCTCAGGGTCGAAGTACTGAATCTTCTTCCCGCTGATTTTCTGATGGTTCCCGAGATCGAAGTCGGTCCTTGAGTGGATGCCCTCAAGCTCCTTGAAACCGAAGGGGAAGTTGAACTCGATGTCGGTGGCCGCATTGGCGTAGTGAGCCAGCTTCTCGTGGTCGTGGAAACGGTAGTTCTCCGCACCCATGCCGAGGTTGACATGCCATTTCATGCGGTTCTCCTTCCACTTGGCGAACCATTCCATCTCGGTTCCGGGACGGCAGAAGAATTCCATCTCCATCTGCTCGAACTCCTTCATTCGGAAGATGAACTGCCTTGCCACGATCTCATTACGGAAAGCCTTACCGATCTGGGCGATACCGAAAGGAATCTTCATACGGCCGGTCTTCTGGACGTTGAGGTACTCCACGAATATTCCCTGGGCGGTCTCAGGACGGAGGTAAAGCACGTCGTCTGAATTACCTGTCGTGGAGCCCTGGGTGCTGAACATCAGGTTGAATTGCCTGACCTCGGTCCAGTTGGCGGTGCCGGAGATGGGGCAGACGATCCCGCAGTCGATGATAATGTCTCGGTAGGCCTTGAGGTCGTTGGCATCCTCGGCGGCCTTGTAGCGCTCGTGTACCTCGTCGTATTTCTTCTTCTCGCGGAGGACATTGGGGTTTGTGGCCCTGAACTGTTCCTCGTTGAAGGCGTCTCCGAACTTCTTGCGTCCCTTGGCCACTTCCTTCTCGATCTTCTCCTCGATCTTGCCGAGATAGTCCTCGATCAGGTTGTCGGCGCGGTAGCGCTTCTTCGAGTCCTTGTTGTCGATCAGAGGGTCGTTGAAAGCGGCGACATGGCCCGAGGCGACCCAAGTCTTTGGGTGCATGAACACGCAGGAATCTATTCCCACGACATTCTCGTTGAGGCGGGTCATCGCCTCCCACCAATAACGCTTGATGTTGTTCTTGAGCTCAACGCCCATCTGGCCATAATCATAGACGGCGGCCAGTCCATCATAAATCTCACTGGAGGGGAATATGAATCCGTATTCCTTGCAATGCGCGACCAGCACCTTGAAGAGTTCGTCCTGTGTCATAATATCTGGATCTTTTTATGTTCGTGTTTTTCCGCCTGCAAAGGTACAAAATAATTTAGTACCTTTATGGTCTGTAAACAATCAACAAATGGATTCTAAACAGAGGATAGCGAACGCGCTCAAGGTGGCGACCGACACCAAGGTGTTCGAGATGGGAAGAGGAGCCAGCCAGATGGCTCCAGATGTGTTCAAGGAGTATTTCCCCGGCCGAAAGGCGAAGATAATAGCCGACATCCACACCTGGCCGGTTCTTGGGGAGAAGGTTTACGGCTTGTTTGTCGAGGCGGGGATCCCGACAGAGAAGTTCATCATCATGGAAGAGGAATTCCATGCGGAATGGGAATATGTCGAGATGGTGGACAAGGAGCTGGATGGCGGATATATCGCTGTGTCAGTAGGTTCCGGAGTCATCAACGACCTTTGCAAGCTTTGCTCGCATCATCATGAGCAGCAGTATCTGACCTTGCCGACCGCGGCTTCAGTGGATGGATACTCCTCGTTCGGAGCCTCTATCTCTTATCAGAACTCAAAGCAGACTTTTTCTTGCCCGGCTCCGGTCGCTATAATCGCTGACATCGATGTGATAGCCGCCGCTCCCAAGGAGATGACAGCTGCTGGCTACGCCGATCTTGCCGCCAAGGTTCCCGCTGGGGCAGAGTGGATGGTCGCTGACCTGATGGGCACCGCTCCGATCAAGCCGGACGCCTGGCATGTGCTTCAGGACTATCTCGATGACTTGCTCTCGGATCCAGCGGGAGTCGCCGCGGGGGATCCGGCCGCTATAGCGGATTTGTTTGAGGGATTGACACTCAGCGGTTTCGCTATGCAGGCCGCCCAGTCCAGCCGCCCGGCATCCTGCTGCGATCACCTTTTCAGCCACATCCTGGACATGACCCATCACAGGTATAAGGGCAAGCTGCAATCCCATGGTTTCCAGGTCGCTATCGGAACCCTGACGATGTGCGCCGTTTTTGACGAGCTTTTCAAGCTGGATCTCACGAAGTTGGATGTGGACGCGTGTGTAAAGGCATGGCCTACACTTGAGCAGGAGCAGGCCAGGGCTACGGAAATATTCAAGGATTTTCCTGCTCCGACCCTCGGGTACGACAACATCACGAAGAAGTACAACGACGCTGAAACTGTCCGGGAGCAGCTCACGAGGGTCAAGGACACTTGGCCTGAGTTCAAGAAAAAGCTTCAGGGTCAGGTATATACCTTCGAGAAGATGCGGGATCTGTTCAAGATCGCGGGAGCCCCTTATGATCCATCCATGATCGGGGTCACCCGCCAGCAGCTTAAGGACATGTTCCCCATCGTGCAGCTAATGCGCCACAGGATGAACGTCCTGGATCTGGCGAAGAGGGGCATGTTCTACGACCGGATTGTCGAGCCGGTGTTCGCTCCCGGAGGGGCTTGGGAGATTGTTTAAGGGATCATGACTATCAGGGGTTCGGGAGTTGGCGGATTCGCCAAAGGGAAGGCGTTTGTCGCGGTTGACAGCGGCCAGCGCAATCCCTATGAGGACATTCCTCCGGGAAGTGTCCTTGTGGCCCGGACTGTCTTTCTGGCGGATTCCGTGATGATCAATTTCAATAATGTGGTGGCGATGGTCCTTGAGGATGAGGATCTGACAGGCCATCCGAGCCTTTTGGCAAGGGGGCTGGGAATACCAGCCATAGTCGGGGTGAAGGGTTGTCTCTCGAATATTATCAACGGGGATAGGATTCTCATCCAGAACATGGATGTGATCATCAATCCGGATCTTGCGGCGGTGGAGGAATATGACCGGCTGAGAAGGGAATCAGATCCCCAGCTCAGTCTTGATCTGCTTTAGAGAGAACCTCCTTCCAGACCCTCATGAAATTTTCTCCCCAGAAGCCTTTGATCTGCTCTGGGGTGTAGCCATGTTCCAGCATCTTGACCGTGAGGTTGATAAGGTCATTGTCCCCATTGCAACCCCACACACCGCCGCCTCCATCAAAGTCGCTTCCTATCCCAACATGCTCAGCTCCAGCCACTTTGACGCAATGGTCGAAATGTTCCATCATGTCGTCTATGGTCATCGAGCTCCGTGGTCTGCCAAGATATTCAGGGACGCTATAGACTTGTATCAGGCCTCCGTTCTCGGCAAGAGCCTTGAGCTGTTTGTCGTCCAGCCCGCGGTCGTGGCCGTAAACTGCCTTGGCTCCGGAATGGGAACAGATAATAGGAGCCTTGCTGTATTTGACGCAGTCCCAGAAAGTACCGGCAGAAGGATGGGACAAATCTATCATGATCCCCTGGCGGTTCATCTCCTCGACCACCTGCTTTCCGAAGTCTGTCAGGCCTTTGGAGGGATTGCTTCCGTGTCGGGAGGAAGTGTTGCAGATGGCGTTGTCCCGGAAGTGGCATAGGGAGATATAGACCACTCCCAAGTCCTTCATTTTCTTTATGTTCCCAAGGTCGTTACCTATCCCGTACCCGTTCTCAAGGGCGATCATGAAGACTTTTTTGCCAAGAGCTTTAAGGGAATCCGCTTCGGCTGGGGTCTTGGCAAGGCCGCATATTTGGGAATAATTGTCCACATCTGCCTTGATTTTCTTGATCTTGTCCAAGTTTTTCCTAACGGCTTTGTCGGAGGAAGCATTGTCCAGCGGTCCTTGCCAGAGAAAGCTGATTAGAATCTGAGCGTCCAAGTGGCCCTCTATCATTTTTGGGACGCCGGTCAGGGATTTCGAGCGTGTACCAACTGAATAGCCAAGATGATAAAGATCCGGGAGGTCGCAGTGGGTGTCAATCGAGAAACAACTGTCCATCAATTCTTTAGCCTTCCGGAATGTTCTCGCCTTCTCTATGAGACCATCCATTGTGGTGATTGTTCCCGGCATCTTGCGGAGCCCTTTGTCTATAGCCTCCGTCAAGCTGGAGGATCCCACGTGGGGAATATTCCTGTCAGCTATGGCTTTGTAAAACAGCACTGAATACTCATCCCCGGCCCGCACCCATCCGTCCGGGATCATGGCTCCGTCCCATAGCGCCGCCAGTGACCAGAGTTCGGAATAAGGGTTTCTAATGGCCGCCAAACTTGGGACTTCCGCTGGATGGCCACCGGCTTTTCGGACCATTTCCGAGAGTATCTCTTTTTGGGGGCAGTCGGGGATGGCGATGGTGGGGAGGAGGCCTTCGAGTCGAGGATGAGAATAATAATCAGAATGACAATATGAGGAGAGGGCAGCGTCGGATTTTTCGAATATGGCCTTGACGTCGTCAGGATAATTAAGTTCCTGGGCTCTAGACCGAAAAGAGACCAGAGCTGACAGGAAAGAGACGAATATGAATAAATACCCCCTCATCTATGCGCGAAATTAATCGAAAAAAAGTTAAATTGCGGGTATGAGAACAATATTGTCTTTCGCCGCCCTGTTCGTTTCGGTGGCTCTATCCGCCCAGGAGTGGGTCCCTTCCGCCTGGCCTGTTTTGACTCATTATGATTCCGCCCACCTTCAGCAAGTGGCTCTTCCCCTTGGTGGGATCGGGACAGGAACGGTCTCCCTTGGAGGCCGGGGTGAGATTCGGGACTGGGAGATCATGAATGTCCCAGGAAAGGGCAACAGCACTGTCACAACCGGGAACGACGCTCCTTTTTTCGCCATATTCACTAAGCAAAAGAACGGAGGGAGCGCCACCAGGCTCCTTGCCGGGCCGCTTTATCCTCAGGAATACCTTCATTATGAAGGCCGGCCGGTCAACCATCACGGTTTGCCCAGGTTCAACGAAGCCTCGTTCGATGCCGCCTATCCTTTCGGCCAAGTGAACCTGAGTGATCCAGGGCTTCCCGTGAAAGTCAAGATCAAGGGGTTCAACCCTCTGGTGCCGGGCGATTCGGAGTCCAGCGGCTTGCCGCTGGCAGTCTTGTCTTACGAGGTGACAAACACTTCCGGGGACGAGATAGAAGTGGCTGTCTGCGGTGCGATCCGTAACTTCATCGGCAAAGACGGGCAGGATTACACCCTCAATTGGAAGGGCGACAGGATTCCTACCGGAGCCAAGGACAACAAAAACGAGTACAGGGAGTCAAGAGGACTTAAAGGCATTTATTATTACTCGGAAGGTGTTGACCCTCAGAATAAAGCGTGGGGCAATATGTCTCTGTCGACTGATAGCCGGGACAAGGTGACCTTCAGGACATTCACGGTTGACAATAATTGGTCGAACGCCATGCTTAATTTCTGGGATGATTTCAGTGACGATGGCCTGATTTCCAACCCGAAGGCGAGCGTGAGACACACTGTAGGCCGTGATATCGACCCTATGGGGGCATTGTCGGTCAAAGCTGTTCTCGGTCCCGGGGAGACTCACCGGTTCAATTTCTTCCTGACTTGGAATTTCCCCAACAGGATGGCTTGGTCCAAAGAAGTTGTCGGCAATTATTACAGCAAGCGTTATCCGGATTCCTGGAAGACAGCAGGTGAGCTCATCCCCCGAATCGGAGATCTCGAGAATAAGACGCTGTTGTTTGTGAACTCATTCTTATCCTCATCCCTTCCTGATGTTGTCAAGGAGGCCGCTTTGTACAACCTCGCGGTCCTCCGTTCCCAGACTGTGTTCAGGGTCGAGGACGGCCACATGCTTGGCTGGGAGGGTGTTATGGATCACTACGGCTCATGCGCCGGATCTTGCACCCATGTCTGGAACTACGAGGTGGCCACCGCGTTCCTTTTCGGCGACCTTGCCAGGACTATGCGGGATGTCGAATTCAACTATGCTATGAATCCGGACGGTGCGATGGATTTTAGGGTCAACCTGCCCTTGGGATCCGCTCCGGACCCCACCCAGATCGCCGCTGACGGCCAGATGGGCTGCGTCATGAAACTCTACAGGGAATGGCAGCTTAGTGGGGACAGGGCTTTCCTCGAGCGCTACTGGCCAGCCTGTAAAAGCGCTTTGTCTTTCGCTTGGAAAGAGAAAGGTTGGGACGGCAATCAGGATGGGGTTATGGAAGGTTCCCAGCATAACACGATGGATGTCAACTATTTCGGTCCCAATCCCCAGATGGGATTCTGGTATATGGGTGCGTTGAGGGCAGCTGAGGAGATGGCGAAAGAGTTGAAAGACAAGGAGTTCGCCAAGAAATGCAGGAGCCTTTTCGAAAAGGGCAGTGCGTGGATGGACGCCAATCTTTTCAATGGAGAGTATTATGAGCACAAGATAACTGACCCCGAGACGTTCGAGTTCCTTCCTGAGGGCTCTGATAAGACCCCGCCGTTCCAGCTTGGCAAAGGTTGCCTGGTGGATCAGCTTGTCGGACAGTACATGGCGCATATCTGTGGGCTCGGCTACCTTGGAGACAAAGAACATATTCGGAAAACCCTCCAGAGCGTAATGAAGTATAATTATGTGCCTGATGTCAGCGGAGAATTCAACAATATGCGGTCTTATGTCATGGGACATGAGGCGGCTTTGATGATGGCTTCCTGGCCCAAAGGACGGCTCGAGGTTCCTTTCCCTTATTTTCCTGAAGCGATGACCGGATTTGAGTACTGTGCGGCGGTAGGAATGATTCAGGAAGGCATGGTCGATGATGGTTTGAAGTGCATCAAGTCAATCAGGGACCGTTTTGACGGGGCGAAGAGGAATCCTTTTGATGAGCCTGAGTGCGGCAAGCACTATGCCCGCTCGATGGCCAGTTGGGCCGCTGTCCTGGCTCTGAGCGATTTCCATTATTCTGGCGTTGACAAGACCATGAATTTCACCTCTAAGCCGGGGCGTTATTTCTGGAGCAACGGATCTGCCTTCGGAATCTGTGAGGTGAGCGGGAAGTCCGTGGAACTTAAAGTCTTGAAAGGCTCTCTTGATCTCAAGTCTTTGACATTAACCGGTCGGGCGAAGCCCATAGCCAAGGGAATCTCTTTGACCGAAGGAGGCTCAATTAATATTCAAATCTGACATTTAGATGCGTGTATATGTGGGGAGGGCGGTTCTTGACCTGTTTATTCCGAGATTGTGTGTGGTGTGTGGAAGGTCGCTCTCCCTTCGTGAGGATCACATCTGTCTTGACTGCCTGGCTGATTTGCCCAGGACCTATTATTCGAAATTGTCCCGGAACCGTATGGCGGACAGGCTGAATGGCCTTATCCAACGGGACTTGGAAGAACCGGAGCCATATTCGTATGCGACAGCGTTGTTCTATTACAGGGCTTCGACTGGCTATCGTGACATTACCAAGGACTTGAAATACCGGGGGAATATCGCTTCTGGGAGGTTTTTTTCGGAGATGCTTGCGTCGGAAATGGCTGATTCTGAGTTGTTTTCTGATATAGACACGGTTATACCCGTCCCTCTTCACTGGACGAGGCGGTGGTCCAGAGGATATAATCAGGCGGAGGTGATTGGAGAGGTTCTGGCAAGGCGCTTCGGGGCCTCTCTACGGCCGGACGTTCTCTGTCGTCACCGGAGGACGAAGACCCAGACTAGGCTGTCAATAGAAGGGAAAGTCTCGAATGTGGTCGGGGCGTTCAGGCTCCGGCGGTGTGCGGACCTGACGGGAGCCTCACATATCCTTCTTGTTGACGATGTGTTCACTACCGGGGCGACCCTTTGTTCCTGCCAAAAGACATTGCGGGGGGCGGTCGGCCCCAAGGTGCGGATTTCGGTGGCTACATTGGCTTGTGTCGGGGATTGATAAATTGTAACTAAAACAATTTATTATGTGTTTTAATCGTTTTTTACTACTCTCTGAAGTGCTTATTTTAAGGCTGGTTTAAAGTTAATCTAAAATTCTGTTATTGTTTATACTGCGAATAATCAGCGACTTAAATCAGTTAAATCGAAAATTTTAAGAAATTTATTATAAAATAATTTGCATAAATAAAAAAAAGCCGTACCTTTGTATCGGGTTGAGGATGGAGGTTCTCTCCACTGACAACCCGATTGGTTATTAGTTTTAGTGTTATTAATTATGTGGTTAGAGTGAGGGTCCACGCGGGAAGCGTCGAACCTCATTTTTTTATTTCCTGTTTTCCATCTTGTGGATGATACTGATCAGCAAGCTGCCGAGCAGTCCGGCGCAGAGCGAGCCCATCAGCACGGCCACTTTACCCATATCCCGGAGCCTTGACATGATCTCCGGAGCCTGGTCTCCGAACGAGAGCGTGTCCACGAAAATAGACATTGTGAAGCCGATACCTCCAAGGCAGGCCACTGCGATAAGCATTTTCCAGGAGGCTTTTGCGGGCATCTCGCCGGCTTTCAATTTGACGGCGATAAAACTGGCGAGGGAAATGCCGAGCGGCTTTCCGATGAGGAGCCCCAAGAATATGCCCATGCTCACTCCGCCGAGGGCGGGATCGATGTGGAACACGTTGAAGTACGACACGTCGGGAATCTCCACACCGGCATTAGCGAGGGCGAAGAGAGGCATGATGAGGAAATTAACCCAAGGTCCCAAGGCGTGTTCAAGACGGTAGCTCATCGGGATGGCTCCTTTTGAGATCACGCTCATTCTGCGTAGGCAATGCCTCTGCGGGCCGTTCGGGAACTCTCCGGAGGTGGACTCTATTCCATTGTACTCATTGAGCCTCTGGATGTACTGGATCCTCTTGCGGTGGAAATAGGCCTCGTTGTAGCGGGGGGTCATCGGGACCAGGAAGGCCATCACGACTCCTGACATCGTCGAATGGATCCCGGAGTAGTAGAACAGCGCCCAGATCACCATGGCGGGGATGAAGTAGTACCAGCTTCTCTTCTCTCCCAGCTTGTTCATGATAAGGATGGCCACAATCAACACAATAGCTATGCTGAGCAATCCGAAATTGATTGTTCCTCCGTAGAAAAGGGCGACAACGAGGATGGCGATCAGGTCGTCGGCGATGGCGAGAGCGGTCAGGAATACTTTAAGGGATACGGGAACCTTGTCGCCGAGGATCGAAAGTATTCCTACGGCAAAGGCGATATCTGTCGCCGTGGGGATTCCCCATCCGGAAGCGGCGGCTGTACCGTGGTTGACGAGAGTGAATATCAATGCCGGAGCCACGACTCCGCCGAAGGCTGCGATCACGGGCATCAAGGCCTTTTTCACGCTGGACAGCTCGCCGTTTTTCATCTCCCTGCGGATCTCGAGGCCGACAGTGAAGAAGAATACGGTCATCAAGATGTCGTTTATGAAGCTCTCGACGGTCATCCCTTTCGGGAACCAGACATCTTGTCCTCCCGGAGTCTTGAAGAACAGGGAGAGCTTGGTCTCGAGGATACTGTGGTAGAGTTCTTTTGTGAAAGGAAGGTTAGCCAGAAGCATGGCCACAACAACACATGCGAGGAGAATCACTCCCTGCGCCCAAGGTTGGTTGGAGAATTTGCGTCTGCGGTGGTCGAAGTTTCTTATGCCCTTAGTCCAAGTGTAGATAGGGAAAAGTCTCATGATTGTTATTCTCCGTATAAATAGATTCTTTGTTTTTCTGTAAGGGTGTCGATCGCGATTCCCCAGTCGGTGAGTTTGCGGTGAGCGACTTCACTGTCGATCTCGGCCGGAACCTTATGGAGCATCGCTCCAGGCTCCCTTGTGAGGGTTTTCCTGTTGTCCGCCAGGAATTTGGCGCTCAGGGCCTGGATGGCGAAGGACATGTCCATGATCTCGGCCGGGTGGCCGTCTCCGGCGGCGAGGTTCACCAAGCGACCTTCCGCTATGACATATATCCTGCTGCCGTTCGAGAGGGTATATTCCTGAATATTCTGTCTCGCAAGTTTCTCGCTGACAGCTATTTCCTTGAGATCCTTGACAGAGACCTCGCAGTCGAAATGACCTGCGTTGCAGCATATCGCCCCGTCTTTCATGAGAGGGAAATGCTCTTTGGTGATCACATCCTCGCAACCGGTGACAGTCACGAATATGTCACCTATCCTTGCCGCCTCGCTCATGGACATGACCCTGAAACCGTCCATAACGGCCTCCATGGCCTTGATAGGATCGACCTCGGTGACTATCACCCTGGCTCCAAGCCCTTTGGCCCTCATGGCCACACCCTTGCCGCACCAGCCGTAACCGGCCACGACAACATCTTTCCCGGCCACTATCAGGTTCGTGGTGCGGTTGATGCCGTCCCAGACGGACTGGCCCGTTCCATAGCGATTGTCGAAAAAGTGCTTGCAGGCGGCGTCGTTGACCAGCATCATAGGGAAAAGGAGCCTGAACTCTCGGTTCATCGTCTCGAGCCTGAGGATCCCGGTGGTGGTCTCCTCGCAGCCACCAATCACATTGTCAATTAGTTCCGGATAGTTCTCATGGATCATCGAGACAAGGTCTCCTCCGTCGTCGATTATAATATTCGGTCCGGCCTCGATTACCCGGCGTATTCCGCTCTCATATTCCTCGGGGGTAGCTCCGTGGACCGCATAAACATTCAGACCCTCATGGACAAGGGCCGCGGCCACATCGTCCTGGGTGGAAAGTGGATTGCTGCCGGTGATGAACATCTCGGCTCCGCCATGGGCGAGAACCTCGCAAAGACGGGCTGTCTTGGCTTCAAGATGGACGGACAGGGCAACCTTCAAACCGGCGAAAGGTTTGGTCTCAAGGAATTCTTTATCAAGACTTTCCAGCAGCGGCATGTGGTGCCTTACCCAGTTTATCTTAAGTTCCCCGCTCTCCCATATCAGGGGGTCCCGAATCTCACTTTTTATCACGACATTTTATATTTAGAGGTGCAAATATAGCCAATAATTCTTGCCCCTCTTGCTAAATAACGTTATTTTTGCGGTTTAGATAGATTGTTATTTAAAAATCATAAAATGGGTTTATTAGATGGAAAAGTCGCCCTTGTGACGGGCGCCGCGAGAGGAATCGGAAAAGCGATCGCGTTGAAATTCGCGTCCGAGGGTGCTGATGTGGCTTTCACTGACCTCGTGATCAACGAGGCGGCCGAGCAAACGATAAAGGAACTTGAGGCTTTCGGCCATAAGGTCAAAGGTTACGCTTCCAATGCAGCCAATTTCGAGGAGACTCACGCGGTTGTGGATCAGATCCTCGCCGATTTCGGAAAAATCGATATTCTTGTCAACAACGCCGGTATCACGAAAGACGGCCTGATGATGAGGATGACGGAGCAGCAGTGGGACGCTGTCATCGGAGTCAACCTGAAGTCCGCTTTCAACTTTATCCACGCCATCACTCCTATAATGGCGCGCCAGAGGGGAGGAAGCATTATCAACATGTCTTCCGTAGTGGGTGTCTCAGGTAATGCGGGACAGTGCAACTACTCCGCTTCCAAGGCTGGTATGATCGGACTTGCCAAGTCCATCGCCAAGGAAATGGGTCCCCGTGGCATCAGGGCCAACTGCATCGCTCCCGGATTCATCATCTCCGATATGACAAACGCTCTTTCCCAGGAGGTTCGTGACGCTTGGACCAAGCAGATTCCTCTCCGTAGGGGCGGTACTCCCGAGGATGTCGCGAATGTGGCCCTCTTCCTCGCCAGCGACCTTTCCAGCTATGTCAGCGGCCAGGTCATCCACTGCTGCGGAGCTATGAACTGCTAAATGGCGGGAATTCCCTCAATTAAGACTATTTTGAAAGAAAAGCCCGGCAGCCTTGTCGGGCAACTTTTCAGATATGCCGTTGTCGGGGGAATATCCTTTGTGGTCGATTACGGCAGCCTGTGGCTTCTCACCGAGAAGGCGGGGCTGCCTTATCTTTGGTCAGCCGCAATAGCGTTTATCCTCGGCTTGATCTGCAATTACCTGCTCAGCACCGCATGGGTCTTCGGAGAGAGCAAACTCAAGAACGCGTGGGCTGAATTCGCCGCTTTCGCGATAATCGGGGTGATTGGCCTCGGGCTGAACGAGCTTATAATGTTTGCCTGCACAGACGGGCTTGGTTTCCACTACATGTTATCCAAGATTGTCTCGACAGGTATCGTGTTTTTTTGGAATTTTCTCGCCAGGAGGTTCCTGGTTTTCAAATCTTGATGTGGCATGGGAAAGACAGCCGTGATAATCGGGGCCGGCCCCGCAGGATTGACCGCCGCCCTTGAGCTTCTGAGGCAGACAGACATCAAGCCCTTGGTGCTTGAGGAGAGCCCTTTCGTAGGCGGTATATCCAGGACGGTAAATAACGATGGCAACAGGATGGACATAGGAGGCCACCGTTTTTTCTCCAAGAACCAGGAAGTGATGGCTTGGTGGGAGTCCATGATGCCCATCCAGGGCTCTCCGTCCCTTGACGACATATTGCTTGAGAGGGACAAGGAGCTTGTCCAGGGAGGACCGGATCCCGAGAAAGAGGACAGGGTGATGCTCCTCAGGGATAGGGTTTCCCGTATTTTCTTCCTGCGTCATTTCTTTGATTACCCGATCTCCATAAAATGGTCCACATTTGCCGGCATGGGATTGTGGAACACGATACGTGTGGGCTGGGGATATCTGGTCTCAACCCTCCACAAACTTCCTGAGACCTCTCTTGAGAACTTCTATGTCAATCGTTTCGGAAGGCCTTTGTACGAGATGTTCTTCGAGGATTACACCGAGAAGGTCTGGGGAGTCCATCCCAGCAAGATAGGGGCTGACTGGGGGGCCCAGAGAGTTAAGGGCCTGAGCGTCATGTCTATCTTGAAGGATGTCCTGACGAAACCTTTCAGGAAAAAAAGCATAGACCAGCAAAAGGTGGAAACTTCTCTTATTGAGAGATTTATATATCCTAAATATGGTCCTGGACAGCTTTGGGAGACCGTGGCGTCCGAGGTGAAGAAAGCAGGTGGGGAGATCCGTTTGCTGTCCAAGGTTACAGGTATTGTCGCAGAGGAAGGAAAGGTCACTGCCGTTGAGGTGGAGACAGGAGGCGTCAAGGAGACGATCCCTTGCGACTATATCTTCTCCAGCATGCCGGTCAAGGATCTTGTGGCTGCGGTCAAGGGAGTGGAGACTCCCTCAACGGTAGCCGATGTCGCTTCCGGGCTGCCTTACAGGGATTTTATCACGGTCGGTGTCCTGGTGAAAAAGCTGAAGATCACCAATGGGACAAAGATAAAGACTTACGATGGAAGGGTGCCGGACACTTGGATATATGTCCAGGAAAGGGATGTCAAAGTGGGCCGCCTCCAGATCTTCAACAACTGGTCGCCCTACATGGTCTCTGATTATAAAGGAACCATGTACGTCGGGATGGAATACTTCTGTGACGAGGGGGACAAGCTTTGGGAAATGCCTGACAAAGAGTTTGTTGATATGGCTCTCGGGGAGCTTGAGAAAATCGGGGTCGCCGACAGGGGTGATGTGCTTAAAGCGGACCGGATCAAAGTCAAGAAGGCTTATCCCGCCTATTTCGGCACATATAAGGAGATATCCAAAGTCAGGGAGTGGCTTGACGGTTTCCAGAACCTGTTCTGCATAGGCAGGAATGGCCAGCACAGGTACAATAATATGGACCACTCAATGCTGACCGCCATGGAAGCCGTCCGCTGCATCAAGGAGAATATATCATCTAAAGATAATGTCTGGGAAGTCAACACCGAAAAAGAATACCACGAAACCGCCAAGGCCTGAGAGCTATTTCCACTTCCTTTTCCGGAAGGAGCAGGCGTTGGACTGGATGGTCATATTCTTGACCGTACTGGCCGGGTGCTTGCTTGTGACAATCACATTCCCATACCCAAGAATGTCTTCAGACACTTACGGGTACATTTGGGCGGCCATGAACAATCGGTTCACCCATCTGCGGCCATTCGGTTACTCGTTTTTTTTGAGGATTCTCCATGTTTTTTCCAAGAGTCTCTATTCGATAATTGTGTCGCAGGCTCTCATTTATGCTGTCTCGGCGGGTATTCTCCTTCTGGCCGTGAAGAAATACTGGCCTCCAAGAAAGAACTGGTGGTTTATTGTTTTTGAAGTCGTGACGGTCTTCAGCCCCACGGCCTTTTTCCTGTTTGACACCATTCTCTCCGATGTCCTGCAGTGTGCTTTATTGTTCGTTATCGTCGCCATGCTCTTGGTCATGATACACGAGGAATCCTGGGTTGCCTTGCTTCTGTACGCCGCCGCGTTGTTCTGCTCTTTCCACACAAGATATTCCAGCATGTATCTTCCGGTCGCGATACTCCCCATCCTCGTCTTGTCGGGCAAAAAGGCCATGCGTTTGGTCTCTGTTGGGTTGACGGTCGCCGTATTCGCCGTTTTCTATGTCCAGACAGAGCATGATATGGTTAAATATTACGGGCTCAAGCAGTTCTCAACGGGATTTGACGGATGGCAGCTCGCGAATAACGGGCTCCATGTCATACCTTTCATAGACATCGAGCCGGATAAGATCAAGATCCCCGAGGATAATGACTTGAAACGGCTCCATGAATTCGTGCTCAATTATAATTATAAGCACCATAAAATTGAGGAGTACACCAATGAAGGGAAAAAACCCACCGCTTCATTTATATGGATTAACGATGCCCCGTTGAAACAATATCATATCCGGTATCTGAAGGAAAATGAGGGTAAGTATGATATGGCGATGTCATGGGTCATACTTGGGTCCGGGGTATATAAAGAATACGGGAAGTGGCTGATTGTCAATTATCCATGGCTCTTTATAAAGCATTATCTTTTCCCTAATATCAAACAGGTCTTCTTCACGACATTGCTGGAGATGCACACTCTGGGGAGTGACATTCCTGCGGGAAAGAATGAAATTGTTGAGTGGTTTGATGTTCCTGCTGACAAGTCTTTCGGATCGAGGGGAAAATTGTACCCTACCATATTCAATCCCCTTTACCCCTGGATTGAACTGATGACATGGCTGGTGTTCATCGCTTCTGCCGTAGTCTTATTGATTGTCAAGAGAAAAGGAGACCTTTCCAAAGAGACCAAACTGTCCCTTTGGATGATTTTCCTGTTAGGGTTCGTGTATTATGGGACAGTCACGTTCGCCAGTCCGATAGCGCTTCGCTACTGGATGCCGATGCATGCGGTGAAACTGGTGTTCGCCTGGATCGCCGTTACCGAAACTCTTCGTATCCGGGCATCCCGAGCCCGGCAATGAACTCCTTGAACTGCTTGTCGTCCCTCGGGCATATCAGGAGGGCGTCGTCGGTGTCGATTACCATGAAGTTCCTCAGGCCTTTTATGGCGTAGATCTTCTTCTTGTCCTCGGTCACGACCAGGTTGTCCTCGTCTCCCTTGAAGAGGTTTTTCTTTGTGTTCGTGGCGTTTCCCTCCCGATCCCTGTTCGGTGCGGTCCTGAACAGCGACTCCCAGCTGTCGATGTCGAACCAACCGAAACTGCCCGAATACAACCAGGCCAGGTCCGTCTTCTCCATGACACCATAGTCGATGGATATCTTCGGGCAGGCGGAGTAGGCTTTCTCCAGGAAAGCTTTCTCGCCGGGTCCGCCAAGGATGTTCTCCCAACCATTGAATACTGAAATGACGTCCGGCAGGTATTTCGTCATCTCGGTGAGGATTGTCGAGGCTTTCCAGGCGAAGATACCTGAGTTCCAGAAAAACTCGCCGCTATTGTAGAAAACCTGGGCGAGATCCTTGTCTGGTTTCTCGGTGAAAGTCTTGACTTTCACCGGTTTCCCTGATTGGGCTCCGGCTTTGCCTCCCGTGACTTGGATGTAGCCATATCCGGTCTCCGGACCAGTGGGAGATATTCCCAGGGTCATCAAGGCGTTGTTGCTGGCGGCGTATTCGATCACGTCGTCCACTGCCTTCCGGAAAGCAGTCTCGTCGGTGATGATATGGTCTGCCGGCGTGGTCAGGATGATGGCGTCCGGATCCCGTTTCAGGATGGTGAATGTCGAATATGCGATACAGGGTGCGGTGTTGCGGCTGTGTGGTTCGAGAAGAAGGTTCTCAGCCGGGAGTTCCGGGATCTGCTCCTTTACCAAATCTCCGAACCTGTCCAATGTCACGACGATGATGTTCTCCTTCGGGATGATCCTTGAGAATCTCTCGAAAGTCATTCTCAGGAAGGATTTCCCGTCTCCGGCGATGTCCAGGAACTGTTTGGGCCTGGATTCCCTGCTTATCGGCCAGAAATGGTTCGCCGTACCTCCGGCCATGATCACACAATATCTTTTATCTGTCATATTATGGGTCAAATCACAAAGCCTCCTCAAACATACATCGGGATGAAAGCCTCCGGAAACCATTCCAGCTTCTCCTCCCCACCATCAAAAGTGACCGCCACGATGTCGAAGCTCACGTCCATCCCCCAGAACACCCCTGGATCCTTGGATTGGTGGAGATATCTCAGCGCTGCATTGGCTATCTTCTTCTGTTTGAGCGCAGTAACGTTTTCCTCCGGAGCTACGGCAACAGGTGCCACACGGCTCTTTACCTCTACAAAATGTACGCCGTTCCCTTTGGTTGAGATGATGTCAATCTCAAGATGCCCGGTCCTGTAATTCCTGGCGACGATCCGGTGTCCCATTCCTTGGAGAAAGCGGCATGCCGCATCCTCTCCTCTTTTCCCCAACAGCATCCTGGCTGTCGGTTTGCTTTCTTTGTTTTTCATAATTCATGTTAAATAAGTTATTCAAATTGGACGATGGTGACTCCGGTGCCGCCGAACTGGATGTGCTCGTCATGGACGGAACTCACCCCGGGAATTGTCCTCAAATATTTCTGAAGCTCATCCCTCAGGGCTCCAGTCCCCTTCCCGTGGATGATCCTGACTGAACCGACCCCTAGCATTATGGCGTCGTCGATGTAATGGATCACTATATCCAAGGCGTCGGAGACCCGCTCGCCCCTCACGTCAAGCTCGGGGGAAAATCTCATCCTGCGCTCCCTCAGTCCCGAATTGTCAACGGTCGAGACAGGTTTGACGGACTCTTTCCTGGCGGCCTTATATTCATTTGAGGATATTCTCTCCACCTTGTCCACTGGCATCTTGCTGGTGATGTTGCCAATAGCCACGGTCACCGCCTTGTTGGATACCCGGGTGACCTCGCCGACCATTCCGTTATCCTTGACCCTGACTTTCTCCCCGACTTTCAGCGGCCCGGGCCTGAAACGGTCTTTCTCTTCCGGCTCCATCTCCCTTTTCACACTGCCCTTCCTCGCCTCGGCCTTGCGCTTCCTATCTGACAGTTGCTTGAGTTTACGGTCTATGTAGTCGTCGTGCTCCTTCTTGTCGCTCTCTTTCTTTGTCTGGAGGGCTCCGAGGAAGTCCTGAAGCTCTTTCCTGGCGTCAGATGTTTTCTCCTTGTCCGCCTGCGACTCCTTGATCGTACGTATCGTGTTCTCGACGGTCTTGTTTGCTCCGAGCACTATCTCCTCGGCTTCCTTCTTGGCCTGCTCGAGGATCTCCTTCTTGGTCTGCTTTATGCCCTCCAACTCTTTCTGGTAGCGCTCGGTTATGCTGTCAAGGGTTCTGTCGGTATTCTTTATCTTCTGGAGCTTCTCATCCAAGGCCCGCCGGTTGCGCACGATCTTGCGAAGGTTCCTCTCCATTCCGACGAACTCCTCTCCGACCCTGGTCTCAGCGTCCTTCACTATGTTCTCAGGAAGCCCCATTTTCCTTGCAAGCTCGAAAGCGAAAGATCCTCCCGGCATACCGATGTCCAGCTTGAAAAGGGGCTGGATCTTTGAGGCGTCGAACTGCATGGCTCCGTTCACGACCCCGGTGTCGGGGCCCGAGGCGTAAAGCTTAAGATTCGTGTAGTGGGTGGTGATCACTCCATAGACACCTCTCTTATCTATCTCGCTGAGAATTGCTTCCGCTATCGCTCCTCCGGCTGTCGGCTCGGTGCCTGAACCGAACTCGTCGATCAGGACCAGGGTCTTGGAGTCCGCTTCCCTGAGCATGGTTTTCATGTCCTCGAGGAAAGAACTGTATGTGCTGAGGTCGTTTTCGATGCTTTGGTCGTCACCGATGCTCACCATGATCCTGTCGAACACGGGCAGCTCGGAAGACTCTGAGGTCGGGACGAGCATTCCCCATTGGAACATGTACTGAAGGAGTCCGGCGGTCTTGAGGCAGACGGATTTTCCTCCGGCGTTGGGACCGGAGATTAATAATATGTGCTTGGCCGGAGTGAGCTTGATGGTGACGGGGACGATCTCCCTTTTCTCCCTTGCGAGCGCTTTCTCGAGCAGGGGGTGTCTGGCTTTCCGCAAGTTCATCTCCCCTTCTTCGGAGATGACCGGCATCCCCGCTTTGAAATCGAGGGCGACCTGTGCCTTGGCGATCAGGAAATCCATCTCTCCCATATATTCGGCAGAGTTGATCAGATCAGGGACATAAGGCCTGATAAAATCGCTGAAAGCGGCGAGGATACGTTGGATTTCCTGGGTCTCCTCGGCCCGTAGGGAGAAGATCTCGTTCTCTATCTCAATTATTTCCGCGGGCTCCACGAAAGCTGTCTTTCCGGTCGCGGATGTGTCGTAAACGAATCCGGGGATCTTTTTCTTGCTTGAGCCGCTCACGGGGATCAGGAGTTTTCCGTCCCTGACCGACAGGCCCGCGTCCTCATCTACGAGGCCGTCCGCTTTTGCTTGGGCAAGGATGGCATTAGCCCTCTTGGAAATGGCTCCTTCCTTGGCTTTCAACGACTTCCGTATCTGAAGCAGGTTGTCCGAGGCCGTGTCTTTAATGTCTCCGTATTTGTCCAGGATCGTGTCTATCCTTCTCTGGACTTCCGGGAAACTCATCACCGGGGCGCTCATCTTCTTGAGGTTGGGATATATCCCATCCTTTATAGACATGAAGAAATTGGTCAGCTTTCGGACGGTCTCCACCATGGTGCGGAGCTTACCCAGGGAACCCGTGTCGATGTACCATCCTTCTTGGGCGAGAGGTTTGAGGAAATACATGCAGTCGATGTAGCCGTTCGTCGGGAAGCTTTCCTCGAACATCATGATGAGCCTCATCTCGTCCGTCAGGGCAAGCCTGTGCCGGATAGTCCTCGGGTCAGAGCAGAAAGTCTCCTCAGCCACTCTGCCCACGGCATATTCAGTAGAACAACGGTCAGAGACCATAGCCCTGACCTTGTCAAACCCCAGTTTGCTTTCCAGCCTCCTGTCTATTCCGTTCTCCTCCATCACTTCTCTTCTTTCTTACCCAGCCTGAGTTTGAGCTCGTTTATATTGCCTATCGGAATGAGGGAACCCCCGCTCACGAAAGACACCCCTCCCGTTTCCTCCGACACCACCACGACGTCGGCGTCCGTCTCTTCGGAGATCCCTATGGCCGCCTTGTGCCTCATTCCATAGCTGGGCGGAATGTCTGTCCTTTGGGTGATGGGGAGAGTACACCTTGCGGCGGCGATCCGGTCACCTTCTATAATCATGGCACCGTCATGGAGAGGGGAGTTCTTGAAGAAGATATTCATTATCAATCTTCTGGAGACTTTCGCGTCAACAGTGTCTCCAGTTTCGATAATATGATTCAAGGAATCTTTGTGAGGGAGCACTATCAAGGCGCCGGTCTTGTTCTCAGACATGGCCCTGCAAGCTTCCGCTATCTCATTGACAGATTCTCCCGCGAGCTTTTGTTCTTTGACTCCGAACAGTTTACCTATCAGTTCCCTGCCCTTGCCGGCAGCTCCGTATGTGGATCCCAGCCTGATCAGGAAATGCCTGACCTCCGGCTGGAAGATCACGATCAGGGCCAGCACACCAACGTCTATGAAGGTGCCAAGCAGGGCGTTCATCAGTTTCATGTTCAAGGCGGCCACGACCACTCTCAGCACAAACAGTATGATAACTGCGATGAAAATGCTCATCGCCGCGGATCCCCTGATCCAGCGGAACACGAGGTATATCAAGGCGGCGACCATCAGGATGTCCAGGCAGTCCGCCGCGGACAGGTTGAGGAAACCGAAGATAGACAATATATGGTTTATCATTACGCTCATTTTGTACCGCAAAGATAGCGATTTCTCTTTGATTATGAGGTCTTAGGGTTGTGGAAAACTTTGTTAATTAAAATAAAATTCGTACATTTGCAGCCCGCGATTTTTAGCGGGATAATGTAATACATTTATATACAATTAATTAACCAAACCAATGCCTGGATTAATTGGAAAGAAAATCGGAATGACTTCCGTTTTCGGTGCTGATGGAAAGAATATTCCATGCACCGTCATCGAGGCTGGTCCGTGTGTTGTCACGCAACTGCGCACTCTTGAGAAAGATGGCTATGAGGCCGTGCAGCTTGCCTATGACGAAATCAAGGAGATACACGCCAGCGAGCCCCTCAAAGGGCACTTCAAAAAGGCAGGGACCACCCCCAAGCGTAAGCTCGTCGAGTTTCCGGCGGACTTCGAGGGTGAGCTCAAGCTCGGAGACACCATCACTGTCGGAGACATCATGAGCGATGTCAAATTCGTCGATGTTGTCGGTACTTCCAAAGGTAAAGGTTTCCAGGGCGTTGTCCACCGTTATCACTTCGCCGGTGTCGGCGGAGCGACCCACGGTCAGCACAACCGTCTTCGCAAACCTGGTTCACTGGGAGCTTCCTCATGGCCTTCACGCGTCTTCCCCGGAATGAGGATGGGCGGCCACATGGGCAATGAGAGGGTCAAGGTCTTCAACCTCGAGGTTGTCAAGGTCATCCCTGAGAACAATCTTCTTGTCATTAAGGGTTCCGTTCCCGGAGCCAAGGGTTCATATGTAGCATTGGAGTTTTAGTTATGGAATTGCCAGTATTGAAAATAGACGGAACTGATTCCGGAAAGAAGGTTGTCCTTGACGAGAAGGTCTTCGGTGTCGAACCCAATGACCACGCTATCTATCTTGATGTCGTCCAGTACCTCGCCAACCAGCGCCAGGGTACCGCCAAGACCAAGGACCGCAGCGAGATCGCTCACTCTACCAAGAAGCTCGGCCGCCAGAAAGGCGGCGGTGGCGCCCGTCACGGAAGCTTGAAGTCCAACATCTTCGTTGGCGGTGGCCGCGTTTTCGGCCCCAAGCCCCGTATCTACAGGACCAAGCTCAACAAGAAAGTCAAGGAGCTCGCGCGCCATTCCGCTCTCACATACAAGGCTCAGGAGAACGCTATCGTCTTCGTGGAGCCCTTCACCATGGAAGCCCCTAAGACCAAGGAGTTCATGCGCATCATCGAGGCCCTCAAGGCCGGCAGCCGCAAGGTTCTCTTCGTTCTTCCGGAGAATTCCAACAACATTTTCCTTTCGTCACGTAACCTCCCTGAGGTTAAGGTTATCACTGTCAACGAGCTCAACACCTACAACATCATGAACGCCAACTCCATGGTGTTTGTTGACGGAGTCCAGGATATCCTCTCGGAAAGGGCTAACCGCTAAAAGATTAGAGAAATGGGAATTTTAATCAAGCCTATAGTGACCGAGAAGATGACGGCTGAGACTGAGAAGTACAACCGTTATGGCTTCATTGTCGACAAGGACGCCAACAAGCTTCAGATCAAGAGCGCCGTCGAGCAGATGTACAATGTGACCGTGAAGGATGTCAACACGATCAACTACCACGGAAAGAGAAAGTCCCGCTACACCAAGGCTGGGATGCTCACTGGCCGTACCAACCACTTCAAGAAGGCTTATGTCACTCTTGAGGGTGAGGACAAGATCGATTTCTACGCTAATATTTAAGGAGGGACAAGGCAATGGCAATTAGAAAATTCAAGCCCACGACCCCTGGACAGAGGAACAAGGCTATCAGCGCTTTTGACGAAATCACCGCCAAAAAGCCGTACAAACCGTTGTTGGAGCCCCTTAAGAGCACCGGCGGAAGGAACAACACAGGTCAGATGACCGTTCGTTACCGCGGCGGCGGACACAAGAGGATGTACCGTATCATCGACTTCCTCCGTGACAAGGACAATATCAAGGCTACTGTCAAGACCATCGAGTATGATCCTAACCGCAGCTCCCGTATCGCCCTCGTCGAGTATGAGGATGGTGTCAAGAAGTACATCATCGCCCCTGCCGGACTGAAGGTCGGTCAGATCATCGAGTCCGGATCGGGTGTTTCTCCCGACCTTGGCAACTGCCTCCCTCTCGCTGAGATTCCTGTCGGTACGCTCGTCCACAACATCGAGCTTCGTCCCGGACAGGGCGCCGCGATGGCCCGCTCGGCCGGCACTTTCGCCCAGCTGGCGGCCCGCGAGGGCAACTATGCGATCCTTCGTCTCCCTTCGGGCGAGACCAGGATGGTTCTTACCGCTTGCCGCGCTACCGTCGGTACTGTTGGTAATGGAGACCACAATCTTGAATCTCATGGAAAGGCGGGACGTCGCCGCTGGTTGGGCCGCAGGCCTCACAACCGTGGTGTCGTCATGAACCCTCACGACCACCCTATGGGAGGTGGAGAGGGCCGCGCCTCCGGAGGACACCCTCGCTCACGCAAGGGATTGCCTGCAAAGGGTTACAAGACGCGTAATCCCAAGGCGTCCTCCAACAAGTTCATCATCGAAAGAAGGAAGAAGAAGTAATTAAACAGAAATCAAGATTATGAGTCGTTCATTAAGAAAAGGACCGTACATCCAGGAAGCCCTGGAGAAGAGAATTCTTGCTATGAAGGGAACAAGTTCATTCCTGTTTACATTACTGAGAACATGGTCGGACACAAGCTTGGCGAATTCGCCCCTACCAGAACTTTCAAAGGCCATTCGGGCAACAATAAGTAATCATTAAAGGAGATTTAAGTTATGGGAGCTCGTAAAAGACTTATGGCTGAGAAGTTCAAGGAAGCCAAAAAGAATACCGCTATAACAAAGCTTAACGACGTGCCTACATCCCCTCGCAAAATGCGCCTTGTGGCCGACACTGTGAGAGGTGTGGAAGTGAACCGTGCGCTTGACCTTCTTCATTTCTCGAAGAAGCATCCGTCAATCCCGCTCGAGAAGGCTCTCCGCAGCGCTATCGCTAACTGGGAAGCCAAGAACCCTGACAAGAGTAAGGAGCTGGACAACGGTAATGTGTATGTCAAGACCATCATGGTGAATGAGGGCCGTACGCTCAAGAGAATCCGTCCCTGCCCCCAGGGCCGTGCCGGAAGGATCCGCAAGCGTTCGAACCATGTCACCATCATTCTCGATGTCAAACCCGCTACAGTAGAGGAGAATTAATTATGGGACAGAAAACTAATCCTATTTCCAACAGAATCGGTATCACCCGCGGATGGGACTCCAACTGGTGTGGCGGCAACTACGCCGAGAAGATCGCCGAGGATTATGAGATCCGCAAGTACCTGACCAACCGTCTCGCGAAAGCCAGCATCTCCAAGATAGTCATTGAGAGGACTCTCAAGCTCATCACCGTGACCATCCATGCCGCAAGGCCCGGATTCATCATCGGAAAGGGCGGACAGGAGGTTGACAAGCTCAAGGAAGAGCTCAAGAAAGTCACCAAGAAGGATGTCCAGATCAACATCTTCGAGGTCAAGAGGCCTGAGGTTGACGCCAATATCGTGGCTGACAGCATCGCTCGTCAGATCGAGGGACGCGTCTCTTACCGCAGGGCTATCAAGATGGCTATCGCCTCCGCCATGAGGGTCGGTGCCGAGGGCATCAAGATCCAGATCAGCGGCCGCGTCGGTGGCGCTGAGATGGCTCGCAGCGAGATGTTCAAGGAAGGCCGTACTCCCCTTCACACTTTCCGCGCCGACATCGACTACGCTCTGGCTATCGCCAGCACCAAGGTCGGTTGCCTCGGAATCAAGGTGTGGATATGCAACGGTGAGCGTTACGGCAAGCAGGATCTTACTCCTAACGCCCCCTCAGCGGCGAATGCCCAGGGTGGCGGACGTCCCCGCGGAGACCGCGGAGACCGCAGGGGTGAGCGTCGTGGCGATCGTGGCGACCGTCGCGGTGGCCGCGGACCTCGTCGTGACTCCAGGAACGCCGAGTAAGCGAAATCCTTCAATATCAAGAAAGACCGGTACGGATTGTGCCGGTTTTTCTTTTTTTTTGGTAACTTTAAAGCTGCTAACATTTCGCTTCAATGAATAGGAATCCACTCATATTCACCATTCTCGCCATCGCTTTGCTGTGCGGTTGTGGCGGCAAGGACGGCAGACCGTCCGTGAACGGTACTTATCCAAAAGAGAAACATGTGACCCGCATCGTCCAGTACAATGTCGGGGTGTTCGCCAAAGAGATTGAGAACAGTATCCCGATGGTCGCGGCTATGTTGACTGAGATCGGGGCGGATGCCGTGTCTGTCAATGAGCTGGACAGCTGCACCACGCGCCACGGTAATTACCAGCTCTCTGATTTCGCCGGGGCGATGGGCGGATGGGAATACCGTTTCAGTCGGGCGATGCCTTTCGCCGGAGGTGCTTATGGGGTCGGTATCACGGTTCCGGAGAAGATACTATCTTCGTTCACAGTTCCTCTTCCAAAGGGAAAAGGGACGGAGCCGAGGGCATGCGGAGTTGTGGAGACCAAGCGTTATATCCTTGCCACCACGCACCTCGACTATAAGGATATGCCCTCGATGGTAATCCAGGCCAAAACCATAAATGAGGCGCTTGCCGCCAAATACGCCAGATCGAAAAAGCCGGTATTCCTGGCTGGGGACTTGAACGCGACAGCTGGGAGTGACGTCCTTAAAGAGCTTGGGAAAGAGTGGGATGTGCTTTCTTGCGGGAAGAACACTTTCTCCGCAGACACCCCTTATGAGAGAATTGATTTTATTCTGGCTTTGAGGAACGGGGCCAAGTATTCTGTAGTCGGGTCCGATGTCCCGGTCGAGTTCAAAGGCGGAGATGTCAAGGTGGCATCAGATCACTTGCCGCTTTTCGTGGATGTGAAACTCTGACGATCCGTTGACAAATTCATTGGTTTTTATTAATTTAGCCGTGTTATAGAGCGGTGTCACCCTGAGCGGAGCGAAGGGTCTGCCGGTAGAAAATACTAAAACAATAACATAATTGATTATGGCACAATCCAGAAGAGATTTTATCAAGAAAGCCGGACTGGGAATCGGCGCCTTGACGATACTTCCGCGTGAGGTATTCGGCAAGATGGGCGACTCCTCCAGCAAGTTCGTCGCCCCGAGCGACCAGATGACCCGCGGTATCATCGGTGTCGGCGGCATCGGCATGAGCAACCTCCATTTTGTCAGCGATGAGCGTTGCCGTCTCGTCGCGGTCTGCGATGTTGACCAGAAGCACCTCGACAACGCTCTCCAGAAGGGCGAGGAGAGGTTCGGTACCAAGCTCCAGTCTTACCATGACTGGAGGGACCTGGTTCATGATCCCAATGTGGACATAGTACATATCGCCACTCCTTCCCATTGGCACGGGCTTATGGCGGTTGAGGCCGCCAAGGCGGGGAAGGATATCTTCTGCGAGAAGCCGATGACAAGGACTATCGGAGAAGGTCAGAAGGTGGTTGAGGCGGTAAACAAGTATGGCAGCATATTCCGTCTCGACACTTGGTTCCGTTTCAAGGACACCTTCTATGGACTTGGTACCACCGTCGAGCCTCTGAAGAAGCTCGTGGACAGCGGACTTCTCGGTTGGCCTCTTACCGTGAGGATTTCCGGAGCGACCGGATTTGCCTGGAAGTTCTATTGGACCGGACGTGAAAACCTTGAGCCTCAGCCGGTTCCGAAGGAACTCGACTACGATATGTGGCTTGGACCGGCTCCTGTGAAGCCTTATCATCCCCATCGTGTGCACCAGAGTTTCCGCGGATATTGGGACTACGAGTCCGGCGGTCTCGGTGATATGGGCCAGCACTATATCGACCCGGTCCAGTACTTCCTCGGCAAGGACAACGACCTTCCCGTGAAAGTCGAGGTTGACGCTCCCCAGCAGCATCCCGACGCCGTGGGCATCTGGAGGAGCATAACTTATACCTATGCCGACGGATGCAAGATCATCCTTGAGGGCGAGGGCTTCGAGAGCTCGGGTAAGGTTCCTTATCTTGAGGGTCCCAACGGAAAGGTTTACAAGGGATTCGAATGCACGATTCCTAATGTCATGGATGTCATCAACGAGCTTCCTGATCCGGAGCCTCGCCAGGTTGATTTCCTCGACTGCGTGAAGAACCGCCAGAAGTTCGCCCTCAACGAGGAGAACGGCCACCACAGCTGTACTATCGTCAATATGGGTTCCTGCGCCCTTCGTCTCGGAAGGACGCTCAATTTCGATCCCGACAAGCAGATGTTCATTAACGACGATGCCGCCAATTTGCTGATTAACCAGCCGATGCGCGCCCCTTGGTCAATTTAAAACCGGATAAGACATGAAAAAGATATATTCGATATTGATTCTTCTGGCCCTCTCGGTGTCCATGTACGCTCAGGACGCCAGGCAGAGGACAGTCCAGACCGTTGTCGCTGATGTGCTGGCTGCCATGCCGGCCCAGAACAGCTCCGATTTCGCCACCCAGATGGGCGATCTCGCAGCTGCTGCCCCCCAGTCTGTCGTGGAGGTGGCCAAGCTGATGAAGCCTGCCGGCACTGGTGTCAAGAACGCTATTTATGAATATGCCCTCCAGGGACTGGTCTCATATGTGAACGATCCCGCCCACGCCGCCAAGAAGGCTGACGTGCTCAAGGGTCTTCAGGATGCGGCCGCCGCTTGCCAGGACACTTATAACAAACAGCTGCTGACCTCCCTTCAGAGGATGCTCGGTGACTATGTGGCTCCCGAGGCCGAGGCTTTGATGCCCCTCAAGGAAGCCAAGTCCCTCCTCAAGTCCGGCGCAACCCATGAGAAATGCCTCGCCGCCTGGTCATTGATGAATGCCCAGCCCGAGAAGGCGATCAAGACAGTGGCTTCCGCCCTCAAGAGCGACGACAAGATATTCAGGAACTCTGTGATCGGCAACGCCACCAAGATCCTTGGGGCTTCCGCCCTTGTTCCCGTGCTCACCGGTAAGTTCAAGAAACTCTCGCCGGATGCTAAGGTTGATGTCCTCAATTGGCTGGGTAACAATAAGATATCCTCTGTCGCCAATATCGTAAATGCTGCTATTGGAGACGGTGGTGAGGTTGCAAAGGCCGCCATCTCCGCCGCTGGCAAGATCGGCGGTTCCGCTGCCGGCAAGGCTCTTATCGGCCAGCTTGGAGGCGAGAACAGCGCCGAGGCTTTGACCGCCCTCAAGTCATTCAAGGGTGACATCAAGGATGATGTGGCCGCCGCTTTGACAGAGAAGCTCGCGGGGACTCCCGACATGGGCGCTGTCAACGCTTTGATGAGTCTCGCTTCCGCGAGGAAGATGAAGAATGTGGCTCCGATCGTCTATTCGATGATAGGCTCTTCTGACAAGGACCTTTCCTCAATGGCTACCAAGGCTTTGGCCAATTTCACTGGCGTGAATGATGTCGCCAAGGTCGGAGGTCTCCTAGATGCCGCAAAGGATGCCGCCAGCGTGTCCAGCTATCAGGATGCCCTCAAAGCCGCTGTCCACACTCTTGCTCCAGCGGAGCAGTATTCGAAGATAAGCGCTCTGATGAAGGCTGCCAAGAACGTGGCCAACTTCTATCCTGTGCTCGCTTCTACGGGCACCGACGAGGCCGTGGCTGACCTGGAGAACGCCTGGAACTCAGGCAGCGCTCCCGCCCTTGACGCTCTAGCGACCGTCGATAATTTCAAAGCCGCCCCTATTCTGCTTAAGGCCGCCAAGGCCAACCCCGCCAAGCAGGGTTCTGTCCTTCCTCGTTACATCTCCCTGCTGGATCAGTTCGAGACCAATCCCGACAAGAAGCGCGCCGCCCTCGGAGAGGTTCTCGGCATCACTGGACTTAAGGATGTCAAGAATCTGGCTTTGAAGTCTTTGGCAAATGTTCCCACCATGAAGTCCTTCTTGCTCGCCGGCAAATATCTTGATGACAAGGATGCCGCTTACGCCGCCGCCGGAGCGATCCGCAACATCGCTTCCAAGACAAAGGAAGAAGTTGATTACAACACCTTGAAGGCTAATCTTGACAAGGCCAAGACTATATTCAAGGCCGCCGGCGGGGCTGATGACGGTTACGCGATCGACGAGATCAACCAGGTTCTTGAGAAAGCCAAGCCTTTCACCCCTTCACAGCTCACTGCTGAGGAGAAGAAGCAGGGCTTTGAGATGCTCTTCGATGGAACCAACCTTGACAAATGGCAGGGAGACCTTGAAGGTTATATTCCTGTCAACGGAACCATCTATGTGAGCGCAAATTATGGCAGCACCGGCAACCTCTACACCAAGAAGGAATACCGTAATTTCGTATATCGTTTCGAGTTCTGCTTCCTCCGCGAGGGTGTCAATAATGGTGTCGGAATCCGCACTCCGATGGGTGTTGATGCCGCTTACGACGCCATGTGCGAGGTTCAAATTCTCGATCATGACGCGCCAATGTACGCGAATTTACGCGAATACCAAGTTCATGGCTCGGTTTATGGAGTAATACCGGCCAAGAGGATCAAGCACAAGCCTCTCGGCGAGTGGAGCACCGAAGAGATAAGGGTCGAAGGAGACCGCATCAAGGTGACCGTCAACGGAGAGGTTATTGTGGACGGGAATATCCGCACAGCCTGCAAGGGTCACAATGTGGCTCCCGATGGCAGCGGAAACAATCCCTACACGGTGGATCACAGGAACCACCCCGGAATGTTCAACAAGAAGGGATTCATCTCCTTCTGTGGCCATGGGGAGGGACTCAAGATCCGCAATGTCAGGATCCTTGACCTTGGTGACAAGAAGTAGATCATATAAAACGAAAAATGAAGACAAGATCAATTATTTTAGGGGCCGCCCTGTCGCTAATGATAGCGGGTTGCGGCCCGAAAGTCTCTGACAAGACAGTAGTCACAGGCAACTTGGGAGCCGATGCCCCCGAGATGATTACCATCACCATCAAGCCCTTGAATTACAACAGGAACGTTGTCGTCAAGAATGGACAGTTCAATGTTGAGGTTCCGAGATATGTCACGGGCTTGGCCAAATTGAAGGTCGGCAACATCACCGGAAGTTTCGTCTCAGACGGAACTCCTCTGAACATTACCTTCAACGAGGACAAGAGTCTCAATGTGACCTCGAAGTACCCGAAGATCTCGGTGCAGGCGAAATATGACGCCTACAACAAAGAGATGGATGGCCTGCAGGCCAAATATCGGCCGCTGATTGAGGCCGCCAAGGACGAGGCTACCGAGGACAAACTTTATGACGAGTACCAGAATAGCGCCAAGAAGGTTTGCCTGGCCGCTGTTGACGCCAATAAGGACAATCTGACCGCTGTCACTGCGATTGACAATCTCCGTTACTTGCTGACCAACGATCAGATGGATTCCGTTCTCACAACCATCGACACGGCTCTCGCCAAGATTCCTTCTATCTCGACAATCTCAAGGTCCGTCGCCGCAAGGAAGAAGACCGCCGAAGGCCAGAAGTTCACCGATTTCACAGTGAACGGCCAAAGCCTCTCCGATTATGTCGGTAAGGGCAAGTATATCCTCGTCGATTTCTGGGCTTCATGGTGCGGTCCGTGCAAGGCTGAGATGCCTAACATCAAGAATGTTTACCAGAAGTATGCCGGTCCGGAGTTCGACGTGCTCAGCGTCGCTGTCTGGGACAAGAAGGAGGACACCATCGAGTCAGCCAAGAAGCAGGGTATCGTCTGGAACCAGATCATTGACGCCCAGCGCGTGCCGACCAACATCTACGGAATTGACGGCATTCCCCACATCATCCTCTTCGGACCTGACGGAACCATCATAAAGAGGGATCTCCGCGGGGACGACATCGAGGCTGAGGTGGCCAAGCATGTCAAGCCCGTCAAGTAGTCTTGGACGGAAAGAATCTCACTGTCAGGGAGAAAATCTCCCTGTTTCCACATTCCCCGGGGGTTTATCGCTACTACGATTCCTCGGGGAAGGTGATTTATGTGGGGAAGGCCAAGGATCTCCATAAGCGGGTAGCCCAGTATTTCGTGCCACCCGAGAGGCTGAATGTCAAGACCAGGCTGCTGGTCTCAAAGATAGCTGACGCCCAGTTTTCCGTGGTCGATTCCGAGGCGGATGCCCTCCTGCTTGAGAACAACCTTATTAAACAGTACAAACCCCACTACAATATTCTCCTGAAGGATTCGAAGACTTATCCTTGGATAGTCGTGACCAATGAGGAGTTTCCCAGGGTCTTCCTGACCAGGAGGGTGGATCGCAAGTCCGGAACTTATTATGGGCCATATAGTTCAGTGACCCATGCCAATTACCTCCTCGAGTTTTTCCGGAAGAACTATCCCTTGCGCTCATGCAAGCTTAAGATTACTGGAGAGGGAGTGCTCAGAGGCAAGTTCCGCCCTTGTCTGGAGATGCACATCGGGCGTTGCAAAGGCTGTTGCGTTGGGAGCGTCAGCAGGGAGGAGTATTCTTCCTGGATCCGAGAGATCACAAGGCTCCTTAAAGGCGGAGTGAACGACATAATCAGGGAATATGAGGCCTCAATGAAAGAGGCCGCTTCTGAACTCCGGTTCGAGGACGCGCAGGTGTTCAAGAACAGGATAGATGCCCTGAAGAAGCATTATTCAAAATCGATAATCTCCTCGGCGTCAGATGCTTCCTGCGATGTGTTCTCCCTTGTGTTCGACGGGAGCGAGGCCTTCGGCAATTTCTTGAGAGTTCGGGGAGGGGCGGTGATCCAGTCTCTCAATCTCGGGTTCAAGATGAACATCGAAGAGGAGCAGGCCTCTGTTCTCAGCGCTTTCATAGCTGAGATAGAATCCAAGTTCGGGGTATTGGCCAAGGAGGTGGTGGTGCCTTTCCTCCCGGACGTGGAGATTGACGGAGTGGAATTCAAGATCCCGGTCAAGGGAGACAAGATGTCACTCCTTGAACTTAGCGCCAAGAATGCGAGGGAATATCATTTCAACTCCCTCAAGCAGAAAGAGCGGACGGATCCGGACGAGTACAAGCGCATGGTCATGGAAGATCTTCAGAAGGCGCTGGGAATGAAGGAGTTACCTAAGCATATCGAGTGTTTCGACAACTCTAACATCCAAGGCACCAATCCTGTAGCCTCCTGCGTGGTGTTCCGGGACGGGGTGCCGTCAAAGAAAGATTACCGCAAATTCAAGATAAAAACGGTCATAGGCGCTAACGATTTCGCCTCGATGAAAGAGGTGGTCAACCGCAGGTATTCCCGCATGTTGGAGGAGGCTCCTGATGACCTTCCGCAGCTTGTAGTGATAGATGGAGGTGAAGGTCAGTTGGAGTTTGCTAGGCAGGCCCTCGCCGAGCTCGGGCTGCTCGACAAGCTGATGGTTGTCGGTCTCGCGAAAAGGATGGAGCTGGTCATCCGGATCAATGATCCTTATCCCCTTTTCCTTGACCGTAACTCACACGCCCTCAAGGTCTTGATGCAGATTAGGGACGAGGCTCACCGGTTCGGAATAACCTTCCATCGCTCCCTGCGTAGCAAGGGGCAGATCCAGAGCGCTTTGAGAACGATCAAAGGAGTCGGAGAGCAGACCGAGAGCCGCTTGTTGATGCATTACGGGTCGGTGGCCCGAATCGCCGCCGCCTCGCTTGAGGATTTGTCCACCATGGTCTCCCCGGCCCTTGCGAAGACCATTCTTGAGGAACTGAATAAAGAATACTCAAACCAATAACCATGCGAAAAGCGTTTTACCTTTCCGCTCTGGCTTTGTTTATTGCTATATGCCAGAGCGTTCCGGCTCAAGACAGAATATCCCTTAACGGCAAATGGGATCTTGAGTTCTGGTCCCAGGATGGGGAGGCGGTCACGGATCCGTCTGATGTGACCGTTTTGAAAACCACAAAACTCTCCGCCACCGTGCCGGGCAACGTGGAGTTGGATCTGCTGGCGGCGGGGATGATCAAAGATCCCGAGGTCGGGAACAACATCTACGACCTGCGTCCTTACGAGTTCTGCCAGTGGATGTATTCAAAGACATTCACCGCACCGGAAACATCTAAAGGACAACGTATTATTCTCGATTTCGAAGGGATAGACTGCCTTGCGGACATCTGGTTGAACGGGGAGAAAGTGGGTTCTGCAGAGAACGCCATGATAGCCCATAAATATGACGTCACTAAGATCGTCAAACCTGGAGAGAACAAGCTGCAGGTTATTCTCCGGTCCGCTGTCCTTGAGGCTCAGAAATATCTTGTCGGGACTTACAGTTTCCGCCATTACACCGAGTCCGTTTGGATACGCAAGCCGCGCCATTGCTACGGCTGGGACATCATGCCTCGTCTTGTGAGTGCGGGTCTTTGGAGAGAGGTTTCTCTCATTGTCCAGAACCCGGTGAGTATCAGCGATGTGCATTGGGTGACGGTGAGCGCTGATCCTGCCACCAAGGAGGTTTCGGCCTTCGTGGACATCCAGGTCAAGTATCCCGCCTCCAAGATCGACAGGGTCAAACTCAATGTCAAGCTGGAGAGAAACGGGAAAGTCGCCTATGAGGATGAGCGGCTTCTTCCCACATACGCCTGGAGGACGGAATTCAAGCTGGAGAACGCTGATCTTTGGTGGCCGAAGGGCTATGGAGAGCCGGCGTTGTACGACGGGACTTTGAGCTTGATTGACGAGGACGGTACTGTCTTGGCTTCAGACACCCGCAAGGTCGGTTTCAGGACTGTCTCTCTTGAGAGGAGCGAGATGATTGATAAGGACGGGAAGGGTGAGTTCTGCTTCTATGTCAACGGGGAGAAGATATATGTCCGGGGAACCAACTGGGTGCCTCTTGACGGCTTCCACAGCAGGGATACCCGATGGGTGGACAGCACCCTGGACATGGTAGTGGATCTTAACTGCAACATGATCCGCTGCTGGGGCGGCAATGTCTATGAGGACACTCAGTTCTATGATCGCTGCGACCGGGAAGGGATCATGGTCTGGCAGGACTTCTCAATGGCCGGGATCATATATCCTCAGGATCAGGCCTTTGTGTCCAAGGTACGGGAAGAGATCAAGCAGGTAGTCCTAAAATTCCGGAGCCATCCTTCCTTGGCGATATGGTCCGGAAATAACGAGAATGACAACTCCCTTCTCTGGACTCTGCCGACTTTCCGGATCGATCCGAACAGGGATGTGATCAGCAGGAAGATGATCCCAGAGGTGCTGTACGAATTCGACCCGACGAGACCATATCTGCCAAGCTCGCCTTGTTTTAGCGAGGAGGCTTTCAAGAACGGATGTCAGCGCTCTGACCTCCCGCAGGATCATCTCTGGGGGCCGAGAGGCTACTATAAAGATCCGTTCTACAAGGACGCCAAGGCGATATTCGTGAGCGAGATCGGTTACCATGGAGCCCCTAACATAGAGTCGATAGAAAAGATGTTCACCAAGGACAGCCGCTATCCTTGGACCAAAGACGGGCAGTGGAACAAGGAGTGGCTGACCAAATCTGTCCGACCTATACCATTCTTCGACGAGTTCGTGGGAAGGAACGACCTCATGACCAAGCAGATAAACCTTTTGTTCGGTTTCCGGCCAAAGACTCTTGAGGAGTTTGTGGCAGCTTCTCAGAGTACCCAGGCCGAGGCCATGAAGTACTTCGTGGAGAAGTTCAGAGGAGCGAAATTTGACCGCACCGGTATGATTTGGTGGAACGTCCGGGATGGCTGGCCGATAGTCTCGGACGCCATCGTGGATTACTATAATAGCAAGAAGCTGGCATACGACTTCCTCTGGAACGCCCAGAGAACGGTGTGTCTGCTAATCAATGATCCGGAGGAGGGTGTTCTACCCCTGAAAGCTGTCAATGACTCCAGGGAGCCTGCTGAGGGCAAGGTGAAGGTCACCGACGTGGAAAGCGGCAAGGTGGTGTTCAAGGGCAAGTTCAGTGTGGGAGCCAATGGCCGTTCCCTGGTCGCCGGACTGCCAATCCCTGAAGGTCAAGGAGTTTTGCTCATTGAATATGAGACAGCGGGGCAGAAACTCCGCAACCACTACCTCTACGGAGAACCGCCCTTTGACTTCTCGGTCTATCAAAAACTGATGACCAAGGCCGGTATCGAAGGTGTCTCATGGTCACTTTAGGATTGGTGAGCACTGCACTCCGAGTAGCTTGAGAGCGGAGACGAATTCCGAGGTTACGGACACCTGGAACTTCGTGGAGTGGAACTCTATGTTGTACTTCGTGACCGGGTCATAGATAAACATTTTCAGCGGTGTCTTGCCTTTGTTGGCGCTGACAAGACCCACCAGGTCGTGGCGGAATTTCTCCGTCAGCATAGGAGTGGTGACGTTGATCGAAAAGCCGGCGAGCTTCCCCTCGTTGACATTGCCAAGCAGGGATATTCCTTTGACTTTGAACCCGAAAGGAACCGTTTTGCCTTGGGCTCTCTCTTCCTGGCGAAGAGGGAATTTCTCGTCAATCTCTCCTTCGATGTAGAGACTGGCGTGTGGCTGGAGGTACCGCATGAAGGTCTCATGGTCCTTACCGAAGAGGGAGAGTTCGTAGGAGCCGCTATAGTCTTCAAGCTTTGTCCGGGAATATGGTTTCCCGTTCTTTGCGGTCATAGTCGCAGTCTCCGTCACTAGCCCGGCGACAGCCACTTTCATCTTCTTCTTGGACCTGTCGCAATCGGCTACAAGGTTATCGAGGGTGGCGAGCTCCTGGTTGGTGAAAGTCTCTATCTCAAAGGAATATTTCTCCAGCGGATGAGAGGAAATGTACATCCCGACAAACTCCTTTTCTTTCTGGAGAATCTCGAGCTCGTCGTCAACCTCTACATTCTCAGGTATTTCCGGACGGACAGGCTTCATCTCTTCCATGTCTCCGAACAGGGACGCTCCGGAGTCGGCGCTGTCCTGGCTGTAGAGGGTGGCGTAGCGGGCTAGCTCGTCGATGAAGAAGTTTCCGTTCTTGCATGGCATGAAGAACTGCCTGCGCTTGATCTTGAAGGAGTCAAAGGCGCCCGAATAGACAAGGCACTCCATAGCCTTACGGTTCAAGACTCCCCCCATTCTCTCCACGAAATCAAACACGTCCTTGTAGGGACCGTCGCTCTCCCTTCCGGATATTATTGCGTCTGCCACGTTGGTGCCAAAACCCTTGATTCCTTTGAGTCCGAAGCGGATATCGCCATCTTTGTTGACGGTGAAGTGGGAATATGACTCATTGATATCAGGGCTTTTCACTTTGATCCTGTGGGCTTTGCAGTCGGACAGGATTTTGCGGATCTCGGAGGTGTTACCAAGGTTGCAGGATAGGTTGGCTGCGAAGAACTCAGCCGGATAGTGGCATTTGAGCCAGCCGGTCTGGTAGGACACCCAGGCATAACAGGTGGCGTGGGACTTGTTGAAGGCGTATTGCGCGAACTTCTCCCAGTCCTTCCAGATTTTGTCCAGGGTCTTTTCCGGGTGGCCGTTCGCCATTCCTCCGGTCATGAACTTGTCCTTGAGCTCGTTCAGGATGGCTATCTGCTTCTTTCCCATCGCCTTACGCAGCTTGTCTGCCTCGCCCTTGGTGAAACCGGCGAGTTTCTGGGAAAGGAGCATGACCTGTTCCTGATAGACAGTGACCCCATATGTGTCGCTCAGGAATTCCTCCATGTCAGGGAGGTCATATTCAATGGCTTCCAATCCCAACTTCCTGTTCACGAAGTTGGGAATATAATCCATTGGACCCGGCCGGTAAAGGGCGTTCATGGCAATCAGATCCTCAAAACGCTCCGGGTGAAGCCTTTGGAGCCAGTTCTTCATGCCAGGGGACTCAAACTGGAACACGCTGTCGGTGTCGCCGCGGCTGTAGAGTTCGTAAGTGGGCTTGTCGTTTATGTCGATTGCCTCGATGTCGATGTCTTCTCCGAAACGTAGTTTGATGTTATCCAAACACTTGTGGATGATCGAAAGTGTATTGAGCCCGAGAAAGTCCATCTTGAGCATTCCGACATCCTCGATGTAATGGCCGTCGTATTGGCTGGTCCAGACCAGCTCGCCGGATTCTTTCTCCACCGACAGGCAGATTGGAATATAGTCGGTAAGCCGGCCGCGGCCAATAATGGTGGCGCAGGCGTGCTGGCCAACCTGACGGATGCATCCCTCAAGCCTCTGGGCATAGTTCAGCACAGCCTTGACTTGTTCGGATCCATTTTCCAGCAGGTCTTTGAACTCTGGAACCAGCCGGTAACAGTTCTTAAGGGTGATTTTGACATCCGTGTCCTCCATTCCCTTCTGGAACCAATGCCCGTCTTTCTCATAAGACTTGAAACCGGGCTTCAGCTCGTCCAATTTGGGGTTGAAAGGATATTCCTTCTCGACTTTCTCGCTGAGGCGGTCGGGAACCAGGCCCGAGAGCCGGTTGGATTCGTCGAGGGGCAGGTCCCTCACTCTTGCGACATCCTTGATCGCCCCTTTGGCGAGCATGGTTCCGAAGGTGATCACCCGCGACACATGGTCTTTGCCGTAGGTGTCATCGACATATTTGTGGGCGAGTCCAAGGTCCTCGAAGTCCACGTCGATATCAGGCATCGAGATTCGGTCCGGATTAAGGAAACGCTCGAACAGGAGCTGGTACTTGATCGGGTCCAGATTGGTGATCCCAAGGCAATAAGCCACAGCCGATCCCGCTGCGGACCCACGTCCCGGACCGACCAGGCTGCCCATCCTACGGCAAGCGGCTATGTAGTCCTGGACGATAAGGAAATAGTCAGGGAAACCCATTCGGCAGATGGTCTTGAGCTCAAAATCAAGCCTTTCCGCCTGCTCCTCGTTGAGGGTTTCCCCGTAGCGTCTCTTGGCTCCCTCGTAGGTGAGGTAGCAGAGGTAGGCCACCGACCGGCAGAATTCGTCTCCTCGGTAATTCCCTTTCTTGTCGTTCCTTCCGGCGTCGATGACGTCTTTGTATTGTTCAAGATAATTGTCTATCTCGGCCAGGAAGGCGGGATCAATCTCATATTTTGGAAGGACATGGTCTCGGTCGATGCTGTAAACCTCGACCTTGCCGGCGATCTCAAGGGTGTTGGCCAGAACCTCCGGATGATCGGGGAACAGGGCCGCCATCTCCTCTTCGCTCTTCAGGTACTCCTGCTGGGTGTAATGGAGACGCGGTTCCTCAAATATCTTCTTGCCGGTGTTCAGGCAGATCAAGTGGTCGTGGGCCGGACCGTCCTCCTTGTCCACGAAATGCACGTCGTTGGTGGCCACTACCTTGACCCCGGTCTCCTCGGCCAGCTTAAAGATGCCGGCATTGCTTATCTGTTGTTGCTCAAACACTTCCAGCGAGAGCCCGGGAACTTCGGTCTTATGGAGCATAACCTCCAGGTAGTAGTCCTCCCCGAACACCTTCTTATGCCACTCGATGGCTTTGCGGGCGGCCGTAAGGTCTCCTGCCACGATGTCCTTCGGGATCTCTCCGGCCAGGCAGGCGGAACAGCAGATCAGTCCCTCGTGGTATTTCTCGATGATCTCATGGCTTACCCTCGGCTTGCCGTAATACAGACCCTCGATGTGGCCCAGGGACACTATGTTCGAGAGATTCTTGTAGCCTTGATAGTTCTTGGCGAGGAGGATAAGATGGTAGTACGACCTGTGCTCATTGTCTTTGAGTTTCGGGTCGTAGTGCCTTGTGACGTACACCTCGCACCCGATGATCGGCTTGACTTTGTACTCTTTGGTCTCCTTGTCGCGGTGCTTGTCCGCGAACTTGAAGAATTCCTTGACACCGTACATGTTGCCATGGTCGGTGATGGCAAGGGCGGGCATGCCCATTGCCTCGGCCCGGTCAAAAAGGGTCGCTATCGATGAGAACCCGTCGAGAATCGAGTATTGGGTATGGACGTGGAGGTGTACGAAAGACATTAGAGCTCCTCCTGGACTTTAACTTTGATGAACCTTACTCCGTGGGAGGGGATGATGTAGGTGGCGTCCGTGGGGATGTCCTCCTGGCGCCAGAGGTCGCGGACGGTGGCAACATCCTCAATCCCGATTTTTCCGAGCGCGCCTTTCAGGAAAGTCGGCACTGGCGCGTCATTGAGGTTGAATATACCGATCGCTATTGTCCCGTCGGACAGGCGGCGGCTCCACATCTGCATCCCGTCCTCATCGACGTCCCTGTGGGCCTGCTCTCCGAGGATGTCCTGGTTGACGGCGTTGACCTCGTTGTTGCAGAGCAGGTTGAAGGTGAAGTCGTCTATCTGGGCCAAATCGCAGCCGATCAGCATGTTGGAAGCCAGCAGCGACCAGAGTGTGATGTGGGTGTACTGCTCGTCCGGAGTCAGGCGGCTGTCCCTGAGGTTGTCGCTCCAGCCCACCTTACCGACAACAAGCATGTCGGGATCGTTCCAGTGGCCTGGACCGGCATAGGGGTAAAGACCGGTCTGACGCTTGAATCCGATGTCGTAGAGAGACTCCCAGGTGTCGGTGATATCTCCCGTGGTCCTCCAGGAATTGGCGTCAACCGCATGTCCCCAGGTCCACACATCCGCCATTCCGTATTGGCAAAGAGAGTAGAAGATGTCTCGGGGTTGCTCCCTGAGGAACTTCTGCATCTTGAGGTAAGGGCGCACGTAGGCCGCGACGGACTTGTCGGGATCCGGCTCAAAGACTTTCCTGTAGCCGCACCAGTCGTATTTGAGGTAGTCCACGCCCCATTCGTTCCAAGTCTCGGCGTCCTGTTTCTCGTGGTCGAGGGTCCCGAGGTAGCCTCCGCAAGTGCGGTCGCCCGGACTGGAATATATTCCCATTTTCAAACCATTTGAATGAAGCCACTCTCCCAGGCCCTTCATGTCAGGGAACTTTTCATTGGTCTGGATCCGGCCTTCAGAGTCGCGCTCTTCGGCTTCCCAGGCGTCGTCGATGTTGATGTAGGAATATCCATAATCAGCCAAGCCGCTGTTTATCAACGCAGTGGCCGAAGACATGACCTTCTCCTGCGAGACGCTCACGCCCCAGCAGTTCCAGGAGTTCCATCCCATGGGGGGAGTCAAGGCTATCTTGGATCCCACCTTGAGGGTGAAATCCGCATCGGCGGCGCCTTTTGAGTTGGTGGCTTTCAGAGTGAGTTTGTAGTCCCCTTCCTTAAGGACCTTGCCGCTGAGGACTCCCTTTTCAGGATCGAGGGTCACGCCCTCAGGGAGGCCTTGGACCGAGTATCTCATAGGTTTCTCGCCGGAGAAAGCCAGACGGAAGATAACGGGAGATCCGGGCCTTACTCCGAACACCTTCGGCCCGTTGTAGCGTGGAGTGGCCGGAGCTTTCGGGGTCAGGATGTAAGCCGGGCAGAATGTGCCGCTCAGGGTCTCGCCGGAGCGATTGTCGCGGTAGGTGATCGTCAGGGTATTCTGTCCAACCGCGGGAACAAATGCCGTGTGTCCTTTCTTGGGTGTGAGTTTCACGTCCTTGGAACTGACGGTTGATCTTTCGCCGGTCATCGGGTCGGTCGCTTCCACCTCAAGTTTGCCATCCAGTTTGGTTGTCGCGCTCAGGCTGACCTCGCAGCCGTTATCGCCTTTTGTTACTGTCAGTGCGGCGACAGCGTCGAGAGTAACTTGACCGATATATGCGGGGCCCTCGAAGAAGCCTCCGGGATTTCCGCCGTTATAGACCCTTACGGCGATCACATTCTCCTTGTCCCAAAGGACATCCTTCGGATCCACCAGATACTTCCTGGGGGTGTCCCATTTGCCTTCATATCCTCCTTCCTCCTCTGGCATTCTGCCGGTCTTTCCGACCAGTTTGCCGTTGAGATAAGTCTCGTCACAGTCGTCGATGGACCCGAGAGCCAGCTGCACCTTTTCCGGGAAAGCGGCGCCGTTCAGAATAGAGGAAGGGAGTGTCACATGAATTCTGTACCATGCGTAAGAATCGTCGTTGGAGATCCCTTGATCGTCCCAGGTCCTATCCAGCGAGAGGGTTTTCCAGGAGCTGTCGTCAAAGCCAGGAGCCTTCCACTCCGCGGAGTCCCCGACGCTGAATTTCGCGTCTTTTACAACCACGCTCTGGGCGTTGGCCGAGAGTGTCAGCCAAATCAATGAAACAAAGCTAAATACGATTCTCCTCATGGTTACAGGTCTGTTTTTTGTTAAATACCTTGCAAGTTATCGAAAAAATGGATTACAAGCAAGAGCTTCAAAAGGCTTGTTTTTACTCTATTTTGTTATATTTGTAAATACCAAAACATTAAACATTCGAAGTTATGAAAGGTGATTCTTTGTTCGCTTTGATAGCAGGGGCCGCCGCCGGGTTGACCCTCGGTCTGTTGTTCGCTCCTGAGAAGGGAGAAGAGACACGTCGTAAGGTTAAAGCCGCCGCCGCGGAAGGATGGGACGAGTTTGTCGATGCCACCGATGATGGTTGGGAGAAGGCCAAAGAGACATACAATGATGTAAAAGAAGGGGCTGAGAGCGCCACAACAAGACTCAGGGCCAGAGCCAGGCTCGCCCGCAGGGATCTCAAGGATCTGAAAGCGACATTGTCGGATCAGGCTACCGACCTTAAGGAAGAGGCCCGTCTGAAGATCCTGGCCCAACTGGATAAACTTGAGAAGGCCCTTTCCAAGGATCCTGACGAGACGGAGGACCGGTGGAACGAGCAAGACGCTTAAGGTAATGAGTGATTTCACAAGACCGGTCGAGGATCTCGGGCAGAAGACATCCGAATACATCGATCTTCGTGTTGACGAGCTTAAGCTCAAAACAGCGAAAGGACTGTCCCTGACCCTGAGCAAGTTGCTGTACATGCTGCTTGTCTTGTTCGTCGTGTCCATCATAATGATCTCCATCGCTGTAGGCGGTGTCATGTGGATCGGCGAGTTGGTGGGCAGCTATGCGGGTGGCGCGGCCATCGTCGCCGCCTTTTTCCTCCTTGTCCTTGGAGTTCTCGTTCTTTTGAGAAAGAGGCTGTTCCGCGATACCTTCGTTCCTCTTTTCATAGATCTCTTATTTGAGGATAAAAAATAATCCTGGCCATGAAGTACAGAGACATAAAAACAATGGACCAGCTGGAGGAGGCCGAGAAGCTTGTCAAGGAGCGCATCTCCAGCCAGGAAGGAGCAGTTAAAAGCTCTTTCGCCGACTTGAAGGAGTCTTATACTCCAAGCAATATGCTGCTTTCCGGGCTTAGGTCTATTTCCTCGTATATTCCTATAGATCAACTACTTCTGTCAACGGTAAGAATATTCAAGCGCAAGTTGCTGAAATGAGAAGCCGAATTGGGGCCATAAGGGATATGATGCGATCAAGGGGTTGGGACGCTGTCATCCTGACAGGGAACGACCCTCATCAGAGCGAGTATTCCGCTCCGAGATGGCATCAGGTCGAGTGGGTGTCCGGTTACACAGGTGAAGGTGATATCGTGATCACCGAGGATCATGCGGGACTTTGGACAGACACCCGGTACTTCATACAAGCGGAGAGACAACTTGAGGGAACCGGGATAGAGCTTCATAAGACAAGAGTCCAGGACCAAGTGCTCATTCCCGAATGGCTCTCAAGGCAGTTTGAGGATTTCAGCGAGGTTGTTGTCGCTGTTGACGGGCTCGGAGTGAGCGCCTCTTTCGTGGAGGAGATACGTGGGGCTGTCGGGAAGGACAGAACCGCGGTGGCGAATGTGCCGGACCTGCTCTCTCCTCTTTGGGCGGACCGTCCTGAGATTCCGTGTACCCCGATCATCACCTTAGGGACAGAAACCGTGGGGTGGTCCCGTAAGCAGAAAATCGTCTGGTTACGGAAATGGTTGGCAGACAAGGGCTTTGACGCTATCTTGCTGTCCGCCCTCGACGAGATAGCTTGGACTCTCAATGTCCGCGGGAGTGATGTGGCTTACAATCCGGTTGTCATGTCGTATCTTCTCGTAACCCTCGACACCGTCCAATGGTTTGTCAGGAAGGGCCCTATTCCGGAAGGCGATCATGAGACCGAAGACAGTTTCTACGAGTTGACCGCGGACGGAGTCAATATTCAGGACTATTCAGACATAGGGATGGCTCTTGCCGGAATGGTGGATGACGACTACATCAAGAGGCTGTTCGTCGATTCCTCGACACTCAATTACAACCTATACGGTATCTTGAAGGAAAACACTCTTAATGAGAACGTTGTGGCCGGAAAATCGCCGGTGGCCCTCCGGAAGGCCGTGAAAAACGAGGTCGAGATATCCGGAATGAGGGAGGCTCACCTCGAGGACGGGCTCGCGATGGAGAGGTTTCTCTATTGGCTTGATGCGATGGTTCAGGCCGGAGAGCCGCTCAATGAATATGAGTGCTCGGCCAAGCTACACGAGTTCCGTTCGGAGATTGAGGGTTTCAGGGGAGAGAGTTTCGAGACGATTTCAGCTTATGGCCCTAACGCCGCGCTTCCTCATTACGTGACACCCGAAGAAGGTTCCTCCGAGTTGTATTCTAACGGCTTGTACCTTTGCGATTCCGGGGGCCAGTACCTTTTCGGCACGACGGACATTACCAGGACCGTGCCGCTCGGCCCTTGCTCCCAACTGGAGAAAGAAGACTACACTCTTGTCCTGAAGGGACATATCGCCTTGTCTAAGATTGTGTTCCCGAAAGGTACGGCCGGATGCCAGATCGATGTTCTCGCCAGGGCTCCGCTTTGGAACTCAATGCGTAATTTCGGCCATGGGACAGGTCATGGCGTCGGCTTCTATCTGAATGTGCATGAAGGTCCACAGGACATCCGGCAGAGCTTCAACAAGCAAGCAATGCTGCCCGGGATGGTGACCTCGATAGAGCCGGGAATATACAGGGAAGGCCGCCATGGGATCCGTCACGAGAACCTCGTCCTTTGTGTTGACGCCGGAGAGAACGACTTTGGCCGTTGGCTTCGCTTCGAGCCTTTGACCCTTTGCCATTTCGACACGTCAATCATCGTCAAAGAACTTTTGGACGATTCGGAAATAAAGTGGCTGAACGACTATAACGAGAAAGTCTTCCGCACCCTATCGCCACGCCTTTCTCCAGAGATCTCCCAGTGGCTCCGGGGAAAGACTTTGCCGATTAGAAGTAATTAATATTCAATAAAAAGAGATTATCTACATTATTGCCGGTCTTTTTGATAACGCTGGCATCTTGTCCTGTTGAGTCGAGGAAAGAGTCTTCAGATTATCCGGAATGGGAATACACTAAAATCAAGAAAGAACTTGCCGCCGGATGGAACACTTGGGACACCAGAAGTGTGTTCACCCAGGTTTGGAGCGAGGAAGACGGTATGTTCTTCTGCAAGGATTTAAGGAAGGAGTTCGCCCGGAAGTCAAACAAGCTCCTCATGAAAGACTGGCTTGCCAGAGGCTACTTCCCTTTTGGGATGGGGATCTCGAACTCGGCGTAAACCGGGTAATGGTCGGAGATGAACTTGGGACCGAACTTGCCGTCAACAACCTCATATTCCTCAACTTCCGCCTTGCGGAAAAGGATATGATCCGGCCAGCGCACCGAGTCAACAGACTTCCCATAGCCATTGTAGGAAGCTCTCGTGTCGGGTTTTTTCAGGGCGAAGTTGGCGTCCTTGGCGTAAGAGACAAGGGGCGAGAGGAGCCTGTCCTGCGAGGACATCTTGAAGTCCCCGCCAAGGAAAACGACAGCGTCATCCCCGGCTATCTCCTTGATCTTGTCAACCATGAGTTCGGCGCTCCGCCTTCCGGCGGTCTCTTTGACTGAGAACCGTGTGTTGAAGCAAAAGAAGATGAGCCCGGATTTCTTGTAGCGGAGCTTGACCCAGGTCGCGTTCCTCACGTTGTCAGCGTCCCAGCCCGGAGTGTCAGCCTCCTGTTTCTCGTTGAGCCAGAAGAAGCCGTAGTCCAGAAGCTCGAACTTGTCGGCCCTGAACATGATGGGGTTCTCGTTGAACTTGATATCCTGGTCAACATTACCTGGTTTTGAGCTCCGGTCAACGAGCATGTGCTTCTTCATCTCCTTCATGATGTCGGCCTTGTGGTAGGCGTAGGCCTCCTGCAAGAACAACACGTCCGGATCGAATTTCTTGATAGCCTTGAGGCAGCCCTTCTTGCGGGCTTCCCAGCTGAAATCCCCGGCCTCATCCTTCTCCTGTCCGTGGATATTGAAGGTCATGAGGCTGAGATCCTCGCTTTTCGCCCCGGCGGTGGCGCCGGACAGAACCAGCGCCACCACGGTGACGACAGACAGAAATAACTTTCTCATAACCAAATGGTTCTTGGAATCTATCTGGAGATCTTGGCGACCCAGCCACCGCCGGGAGCCATGTGTATCTGGACTTTACCGTCAACAGGAAGGTCCTTGGTGACCTTCTTGTAGTCCTGGGCTGCCCTGTGGGCGTTTACGCCATCCTGGAAGATGGTCATCTTACCCCTTCCGATGAAGCCCAGATCAAGGACGAGATCACGGGCATCCCAGCCGGTGAGGGCTCCCACATACCAGTCGTTGCCCTTGCGGCGGGCGATGGCTACATATTCCCCGATCTTTCCGCAGACAGGGACGGTCTCGTCCCACGCGGTCGGGAAGGCGGCGATGAAGTCGGTGCACTCGGGCTCGGCCATGTAGTTGGACGGGGAGTCGCAAAGCATGGTCAACGGGGCCTCGAAGATAGCGTACTCGGCGAGCTGGCGGCAGCGGGTGCCCTGGCTCATCGGTGAGGAGTTGTTGGGATAGGCCCTGCCCTTCGTGCAGTTGATCATCGCGCCCTGGGTGTAGTCCATCCTTCCGGCGGCCATCCTGACGAACGGGATGATCACGTCGTAGGTGACCTGGTCATATTCCCTGGCGCCCCATTTCATCTGCTCCAATCCGGCGACACCCTCGTAGTTGATGATATTCGGATAAGTCCTCTCGAGTCCCGAAGGCTTGAAGGCTCCATGGAAGTCGATCATCAAGTGGTACTTGGCGGCTGTCTTGGCGACATTCTCGTAAAAATTCATGACGAGCTGGTCATCGCGGTCCATGAAGTCAACCTTGAAGCCCTTCACGCCCATCTTTGAGTAGTGTTTGAAAACACCCTCGATGTCTTTTTCAACCGCCTTGTATCCGGCCCAGAGGATGAGTCCGACATTCTTAGATTTCGCGTAGGCGAGGAGTTCCTTGAGGTCGATCTCAGGCACGATCTGGAAGAGGTCCGTCTTCTTGTTGACCGCCCAACCCTCGTCAAGAATCACGTATTCGATACCGTGTTTGGAGGCGAAATCGATGTAATACTTGTAAGTCTCGTTATTGATTCCGGATTTGAAGTCCACCCCGTAGAGGTTCCAGTCGTTCCACCAGTCCCAGGCCACCTTTCCGGGCTTGATCCAGCTCCAGTCGGCGTCCTTGTCGGCCGGGGTTCCGAGCAGCCAGGTAAGGTCTGAGTTCACCAGATCCTTCTCATCTTCGAATATCCCCACAATCCTCCAGGGGAAGCTGCGGCCGGCCTCGGCGGAGGCGATGTAGTCGTGACGGCTCTTGACGACACCCTGAAGCATGTTGTGGCCACCGATCTCGGTCTTGTCCGGAACGGGAGCGTTGACGCCGTAAAGGGATTTTCCGCCTTTACCGTTAAGGTAGAGACCCGGATAGTCGCGCAAGTCAGACTCGGTGATCATCACCTTGACCCCGTCGAAAGCGTCCACCACGAGCGGAAGGAAAGCCAGCCTCTTTTTGTCCCATGCTGATAGATTTATGTGCTGGTAATAGTTCTCAAAAGAGTTAGTAAACTGATCCTCAAATGTTTCCCCGTCCCGGACGTAAGGTACCCAAGCCATCCAGTCCTGAGGGAAATTGAACTCGGCTTTCTCGCTTTTGACTTTGAACTTGCCTTTCTTCGCTGTGGAGACGAACCTGTAAGCGACGGCGTTGTCGTAAGCGCGGAACTCTATCGAATAGTCCTTGAAGCTTATCGCGAGGCAATTGTAGATGTCATCCACGGCCGCTTTCTTGTAAGCGATGGCGGGTATTGCTTTGTCCTCATTCTTCCAGGTATAGGTCTTCTTGACTTTACCTTCTCCGAAAGTGGACCCATTGTCCAGGACCATGGCTATCTCAGAAGGAGCCAACACGGTTTTTCCTTCGAAAGTGACTGAATATGAAACTTTTCCGTCAGCCTTTATTTCGGCTTTAATTTTTCCGTTCGGCGAAGTGAGAGTCCAGGACGTCTTCGCGGCAAATGCCGTCAATGGCATGCATATCGCCAAGATGGCGAAGCACAATAATGTTTTCAGTGTTTTACCCATAATTCTTGAATTTTGTGGTCAGAGTGACTCTGAATTGTAAAAATAAACAATTCTAATAAAAATCCGTACATTTGTGGTAGTAAAATCTTTTACCATGGCGAAAGGGAAGGCTCCCGAGGACACCCCGCTGATCAAGCAATTCTTCTCTGTGAAGGCACAGTACCCTGAGGCGGTGCTGCTTTACAGGGTCGGGGATTTTTATGAGTCATATTCTGACGACGCGGTGCTTGTCAGCAAGGTTCTCGGTATCGTCCAGACGCGGAAATCCAACGGGGACAAGGGTTATGTCGAGATGGCGGGCTTCCCCCACCACGCTCTGGACACATATCTCCCCAAACTTGTCAGGGCAGGGTACAAAGTCGCTGTCTGTGACCAGCTTGAGGATCCGAAGTTTGCGAAAAAACTCGTCAAGAGAGGAGTAACGGAGCTTGTCACCCCGGGAATCGCCTTCAATGACCAGCTCCTCAACCAAAAGGAGAATAATTTCCTGGCCGGACTGTCTTTCGACAAGGATGAGTGCGGGGCGGCTTTTCTGGATGTGTCCACGGGCTCTTTCCAGGTGGCCCAGGGGTCGTTGGATTATATCGGAACCCTTCTTTCTTCCCTGAATCCCAAGGAGATAGTCGTGCAGAGGGGATATGAGAAAGGCGTTCGCCAAAGATATGGCGAGAGCCTTTACATTTCCTCCGTTGAGGAATGGGCTTTTGTCTATGAGGCGGCTGTGGAACGCTTGAAAAAGCAGTTCAAGGTGGAGTCCCTCAAAGGTTTCGGGGTCGAGAGATATCCCCTCGGTATCTGCTCCGCTGGAGCCTTGATGGTCTATCTTGAGCAGACCCAGCACACCGGCCTTGGTAATATCTGCTCAATCTCCAGGATCGATGGCGACAAGTTTGTGTGGATGGACAAGTTCACCATGCGAAACCTTGAGCTGCTGGGATCGGCGGCCGGCGGGGAAGGCGTGAGCCTTGTCTCCGTGATCGACAAGTGCTCTTCTCCTATGGGCTCCAGGCTACTTAGGAACTGGATCGCCATGCCGGTAATGGACGTTAAGGAACTATCTGACCGTCAGGATGTTGTTGAATATTTTGCGAAGAATGACGAGCTACGGGAGAGTGTCTGTGACCTGATCGGCGGGATAGGCGACCTCGAGAGGATCATTTCCCGAGCCGCGATGGGAAGAATTGTGCCGAGGGAAGTGATGCAGCTCAGCCGCGGTCTTGAGAGGATGGTACCGGTGTCCGGAATATGCAAGGACAGCGGTGTGAAGGCTTTAGAGGCCCTCTCCGCTGGCATGAGGGACTGCTCGGCATTGAGGGATGAGATCGTCCGGGTGATGGATACCGAGCCTGCCGCCGCAGTGGGTAAAGGACCGGTGATCGGAAAGGGCGTCGATAAGGAGCTGGATGAGCTCAGGGACATATCCTCCGGCGGGAAAGACTATCTTCTCAGGCTTCAGCAAAGTGAGGCTGAAAGAACCGGAATCACCTCTCTTAAAATTGGTTACAACAACGTTTTCGGTTACTATATAGAGGTTCGCAACACTTTCAAAGACCTTGTTCCTCCGGAGTGGATCCGCAAGCAGACCCTTGTGGGTGCCGAGCGTTACATAACCGGCGAGCTGAAGGAATATGAGGAGAAAATCCTGAGCGCGGAGGACCGGATTTACGCTCTTGAGACGAAGATATATTCAGACCTTGTCACCCAGATCCAGAAGAACATAGCGGCCATCCAGGCCAATTGCCGGATAATCGCCAGGATCGATGTCCTGAGGGGCTTCGCCTCGCTAGCCGTCGATAACCATTACCACCGTCCGGAGATGACCAAGGACTTGACCCTTGACATCAAGGGAGGCCGCCATCCTGTGATCGAGACCCTGATGCCCCCGGGCGAGGAATATGTTCCCAACGATGTGTTCCTTGACAGCAAGAGCCAGCAGATCATAATTCTCACTGGACCTAACATGGCCGGTAAATCAGCCTTGCTCCGCCAGACCGCCTTGATAGTGCTGCTGGCCCAAATAGGATCATTCGTCCCGGCTGAAAGCGCACGTATAGGGTATTTTGACAAGATATTCACACGTGTCGGAGCCTCTGACAATATCTCCCGGGGCGAGTCCACGTTCATGGTCGAGATGCTGGAGACTTCCATGATCCTCCATAACTTGTCTTCCCGATCTCTGGTGCTTCTGGATGAGATCGGAAGGGGAACATCTACCTATGACGGCATGTCGATCGCCAGGGCTATCGTGGAATATATCCATGAATATGGCCATGGGGCGAAGACTCTTTTCGCCACCCATTATCACGAGCTCAACGACCTTGAGGAGATTTACCCCAGGGTCAAGAACTTCCATATCGCCGTCAAGGAAGTCGGTACCCAGGTCATATTCCTGCGCAAGCTCAAGGAAGGCGGTACGGCCCACAGCTTCGGAATCCATGTTGCCCGGATGGCCGGGATGCCGAAGGAGGTCGTCCAGAGCGCCGAAAAGACTTTGAAGGCTTTGGAAATGAATGATTCAGAGCATCTTGTGAGTTCAAAGAGGGGCCAGCTGAAAAAGCCTGTCCAGATCAAAGCCGGAACCCTGGAGAGCGACGGCTCTCTCCAGCTGTCTTTCTTCCAGCTCGACGATCCGACCCTCTCCTCTCTCCGGGACCAGCTTTCTTCGGCTGACCTCAACAACATGACCCCTCTTCAGGCCTTCGACCTGCTGCGCTCGATGAAAGACGAGCTGGGTGTGTAGGCTTGTGGTATTATTCCGTCTTTTTTCTTACCTTTGAAAATTGGTGACAAGCCGGTTTTCTCCATGAGAAGAGTCTTGATTATCACATATTATTGGCCGCCGTCCGGAGGCTCCGGGGTGCAGCGATGGGTCAAGTTTGCCAAATACCTTCCGAAAGAAGGTTGGCAGCCCGTCATCTACACTCCTGAGAATCCGGAGCTTACGGCTGTCGACAGAACTCTTGCCGCCGAGATCCCGCCCGAGGCGGAGGTTATCAAACGTCCGATTTTCGAGCCTTATGGGATCTATCGCAAGCTGATGGGGAAAAAGGGTTCCGGCGAGGTCAATCCTATCCATGGGGGCAAAAAGAACTGGAAGCAGAAACTCTCTCTAATGATCCGGGGCAACTTTTTCATCCCGGATCCCAGGGTGTTCTGGGTCAGGCCCTCCATCCGTTTCCTTAAAGGTTATCTCAAGAAGCATCCGGTTGACGCCATAATCACCACCGGCCCCCCTCATTCCATGCATTTGATAGGTCTCGGACTTTCAAAGGCCACCCATATCCCTTGGCTGGCCGATTTCAGGGATGCCTGGACCAACATGTTCTATTACAAGTATCTGGGCTTGGGTAAACGGGCGGACGAGCGGCAGCATGAGCTGGAAAAGGCGGTTTTGGACAACGCCACGATCGTGGTGTCCGTCTCTCCATTTGAGCAGAAGGATTTCCAGAAGATCACCACCAACAATGTCCGTCTGATGACAAACGGCTTCGATCCGGACGATTACAAGTCGGAAACAGACTCGGACGATTATTTCAATATCACTCTCACCGGCCTTTTCGCTTCGGCCGGCAATCCGAAGATTCTCTGGAAGGTCTTGGCAGAGAAGGTCTTGGCCGACCATGAGTTCAAGAATCTTCTCCGGATAAGGCTTATCGGGAAAACCGATGCTGAAATCTTGCGCTCTATTGAGGATGCCGGCTTGGGGGAGAATTTGTATTATCCCGGCTACCAGCCGCATGAGGTTGCGGTGCGGGAGCAGCGGAACGCCTCTTTCCTCTTGCTGTGCCTCCGTCAGGAGCCGGAATACGCGTCCGCCGTTCCGGGTAAGATTTTTGAGTACCTGGCCTCCCGCCGTCCTATCCTGGGGATAGGCCAGACGGACAGCATCATGGCGAAAATGATAAGGGACACCGCGTCCGGAGTCGCTTATGACTGGGATGATGAGGAGAGTATCCGCCGGTGGGTCGATTTCTGCTGGGATGAGTTCAAGAACGGCGAGCTGAAGGACAACACCTCGGACATTTCCCGCTACGACCGGCGGGTCATCACCAGGCAGTTGGCCGGATATTTAGATGAAATGACGAGAGACAAACGATAAAGATGAGACTCGACAAAAACATATTGAAGAAGGCGGCCGTTTATCTCGGCATAGTCTTGTTTTTCCTGGTCCTGGCATATTCCACTGTGCCTCAAGTTCTTTCGGGCAAGATTGTGAACCAGGGCGATATCGTCGGCTACAACAGTATGGCCAAGGAGACAATTAGCTTCAAGGGAGCTAATCCGGAGGATGTGCCAAGATGGACCGGCTCGATGTTCGGCGGGATGCCCAATACGTCCTTCAACGCCTCAAGCAATGGCGACTTGACCAGCAATATCTATTGGAAGTTGTTCGCGGGAAAGCGGCCGGCGAACTGGCTTTTTGTCTCATTGCTGGGAGCCTTTCTTTTGATGCTGGCTCTGGGCGTTGATAAGTTCCTTGCAATCGGAGGCGCTATAGCCATAACCTATTGCTCGTATAATTTTCAGATAATCAAGGTCGGGCATAATACCAAGATGGAAGCCTTGTCTTTGGTTCCTTGGGTCTTGGCGGCATTGATATTCACTTACAAGACCGCGGTGAAAAAGGACGGTCCTTGGAAGAAGTGGCTGCCTCTGACCATCTTGGGAGCGGCTCTTTTCGGACTGGCGGTGAGCATGCAGATCAAGTCCAGCCATCAGCAGATCACCTATTACCTTGCCCTGATGATCGTCGTCTATGTGGTCGCCCTTTTCATATGGATGTTGGCTTCCAAGCAGTTCCGCTTGAAAGCCGGGCGTTTTTTCGCGGCATCATTTGCCTTGCTGGTTTTGGGCTTGGCTGGCGTGGGTACCAACGCCAACAAGCTGGCTCCACTCTACGAGTACACGAAATACACTATGAGAGGCGGGACAGAGCTCTCGCATCCGACCGGGGGAAATGTCAACAGCGAAGGGCTCCAGATAGACTATGCGACCTCATGGTCCTACGGCTGGGAAGAGCTTCCTAACCTGATGATTCCCAATTTCAACGGAGGATCTTCCGCCGGGGCTGTCAACCCGGACAAGTCCGAGGTTGTCAAGTTGTTCAAGCGCGCCGGCCAGGGCAACCCGAGGGAGATAGCCAAAGCCCTTCCCCTTTATTGGGGGCCGCAGCCTTTCACCGCAGGGCCTATGTACATGGGGGCGATAACAGTGTTCCTGTTCCTGCTCGGATTGTTCCTCTATAAGGGGAAAGAGAAATGGTGGATGCTCGCCGCTACCCTGCTGGCCGTGTTCCTTGCACTGGGAAGCCATTTCATGTGGTTCACGAAACTGTTCTATGACTATGTCCCGATGTACAACAAGTTCAGGACAGTCTCGATGGCCTTGATCATTCTTCAATTCACGCTTCCGATGCTCGGGTTTCTGGTGCTGGATCGAATTCTGAAGAACGAGTATTCAAAGAAAGAGTTCTTGAAAGCAGGGTGGATAGCGCTTGCCCTTTCGGCGGGCTTCTGCCTGCTTTGCGTCTTGTTCCCCGGGATAGCCGGATCTTTCACAGGGGCTTCGGACGCTTCAATGCAGGATGTCGTGGTTGATGCGCTGAAAGAGGATCGAAGGCACCTGCTCGTCAATGACGCTTTCTGGTCAATGATATTGATTCTCTTGACTTTCGGGCTTATCCTCTGGGCTTACAGCATCCCTCCAAAGGCGCCGAAGTCTTATGCCTCGGATCCTCACATCGGCAAAGCCAGGCGGCTTGAGGCGATGGCCGGAATATGCCTGCTTGTGTTCGTCAACATGTTCGTGGTCGGAAAGAGATACCTCAACGCTGATGATTTCGTCACGCCGCGCCAATTCAGCAGCCATTTTGAGCAGCGGCCCGTGGACAAGATGATCCTCGAGGACAAGGACCTCTCATACAGGGTGGTTGACTTGACCGCGGACATATTCAACGACTCATACAACTCTTATTACCATAAGAATATCGGAGGCTACAGCCCCGCCAAGCTCCAGCGTTACCAGGACCTGATCGACCGGTATCTTACCAAGGAGATCAACAGCGCCTACAGCGCCTTGTCCGGATCGAAAACCATCCAGGACATGGAGAACGCCCTGCCGGAGCTGAAGGTCCTGTCCGCTCTGAACTTGAGGTATCTTATTGTGGGTGGGGAGGTTCCGCCTGTGGTGAACCGTTACGCCTACGGCAATGCCTGGTTCGTGGATAGTTTCGTGGACGCTCCGACTCCCGATGACGAGATAGGTTTGATCGCCTCGACGGACCTCAGGACAACCGCCATTATCGGTGCGGACTTCAAGGGATCCATCCCTACCCGGACCCAGAGCGCCCCTCCTGTCATCCTGAGCGAAGCGAAGGATCGCATCGCGATGACATACTACAGCCCCAATGAGCTCCATTACCATTATAAGGCCTCTGCGGACCGCCCGGTGATATTCAGTGAAATATATTACCCGAAGGGATGGCACGCCAGCGTGGACGGGAAAGACTTGCCTTTGTTCAGGGCGGATTGGATATTCAGGGGAGCTGTGCTTCCGGCGGGAGAGCATGACATCGTGATGCGTTTCGACCCCAAGGTTTACCCGGTGAGCGAGAATGTGTCAAAGGCCTCTTCGATCGCTCTCCTCCTTCTGGTTGTCCTGGCCTTGGCTGGAGTTGTGGTGTTCAGGGAAAAAGAGAATAAGAATAAAGAGAGAGTGATATGATTAACGTTATTGGACTTGGCTACATAGGTTTGCCGACCGCGCTCATGATGGCCTCCCATGGCCTTGAGGTGGTCGGGACTGATTATAACAAGGAACTTGTGGATACGCTGAATTCAGGGAAAACCACGTTCAAGGAGGAAGGGCTGGACGATCTGTTCAACGATGCCCTCAAGGCCGGGATCAGGTTCACCACTGAATATGTCCGTACCGACATGTATATAATCTCGGTTCCAACCCCTTACGACAAATTCAGCAAGAAGGTGGATCCGGGTTATGTAGTCGCGGCTGTAAACGCGGTCTTGAAGGTATGTCCTCCGGATGCGACTGTGGTGATTGAATCGACAGTGAGTCCCGGCACCATCGACAAGCATATACGGCCTGTCATAAAAGCATGGGGAGAGGGCACTGGGCATAAGATAAACCTTGTTCATGCTCCGGAGCGGATCATTCCCGGCAACATGGTGTATGAGCTGCTCCACAACAACCGTACGATAGGGGCGGATGACCGGTCTGTCGGAGAGGCTGTGAAGTCTTGCTACGCCTCTTTCTGCCAGGGCGAGATCGTGGTGACCGATATCCGGACAGCTGAGATGACGAAGGTGGTGGAGAACACTTTCAGGGCCGTCAACATCGCTTTCGCCAACGAGCTTTCAAGGATTTGCCGTCACGACGGTATGGATGTGTACGAGATAATCAGGATATGCAACATGCATCCGAGGGTGAACATTCTCCAGCCGGGTCCCGGAGTGGGCGGACACTGCATCTCTGTCGATCCATGGTTCCTGGTGGGAGATTATCCCTCCATAGCCAAGGTCATCGATGAGTCGATGAAAACCAACGACAGCCAGCCTTCATTCGTCCTCAACCGCATCCACGAGATAATGAGGGAGAACGGAATCGACGATTGTTCCAGGGTAGGACTATATGGATTGACCTACAAGGAAAACGTGGATGACATCAGGGAGTCTCCGACTCTTCAGCTGCTTGAGTCACAGGAGCGTCATCTCGCCAGTCCCTTGAAGGTTTTCGACCCTCTTGTGGACAAGAAAGTGGTCGGGAGCCAGGTCATGGATTTCGACGAGTTCCTCTCCGGCACTGACATGGTTGTGATCATGGTCAAGCATGACCACATCAAGCGCTCTTGGGACAAGCTGCGGGGCAAGGTGATCCTGGATTGCCATAATATCTGTCCTTTGGAGAATGTTTACCACATCTGATTCAAGATCCGGGATGACGAAGAGAAAAATAATGCTGGTGTTTGGAACCAGACCGGAGGCCATAAAGATGTGCCCTCTGGTCAAGGAGTTCCAGAAGTATCCGGAGGAGTTCGACACAATCGTGTGCGTGACCGGACAGCACAGGGAGATGCTGGACCAGGTTCTGAGGATTTTCGGGGTCGCTCCAGACTATGATCTCGATATCATGAAGAGAGGGCAGGACCTGTACGATGTGACATCCAGGGTTTTGCTGGGCATGAGGAGTGTCCTTTCAGAGGCTTGCCCCGATGTGGTGCTTGTCCATGGCGACACTACCACCAGCACCGCCGCGGCCCTGGCCGCCTTTTACCAGCGGATTCCCGTGGGTCATGTCGAGGCCGGTCTTCGGACCAGGAACATCTACAGTCCTTGGCCTGAGGAGATCAACAGGCAGATTACCAGCCGTATAGCGACATATCATTTCGCCCCGACTCCTCTCAGCCGCCGGAATCTTCTCGCGGAGGCCGTGGAAGACGACAAGATTCTCGTGACAGGCAATACCGTGATAGATGCCCTGAGGCAGGTCGTGGAAAGGATTCATGATGACTTCTCCCTCAGGAAAGAGCTGGGCAGCAAGGTCCGTTCTCATGGATATGATCCCGAAAGGCTTGGGGGACGTCGCCTTGTCTTGATCACCGGCCATCGCCGCGAGAATTTCGGGGATGGGTTCATCTCTATCTGCAACGCTATCCGGGATTTGGCTGCCAGGTACGAGGATGTGGATTTTGTATATCCGATGCACCTTAACCCCAATGTCAGGAAGCCTATCCATCAGGTTTTCGGAGAAGACCTTTCCGGGACAGGCAATATATTCTTTATAGAACCTCTTGAATATCTTGAGTTTGTGTATCTGATGGAGAGGTCGGCCCTTGTCCTGACCGACAGTGGGGGGATCCAGGAGGAGGCTCCGGGACTGGGTAAGCCTGTCCTTGTCATGCGCGAGACCACTGAGCGGCCGGAGGCGCTCGAAGCCGGGACTGTCAAACTCGTGGGTACTGATTATGACAAGATCGTGGCTGAGGTGTCTTCTCTGCTTGACGACGCGGAGGCATATGGGAAGATGTCCCGCTCTTCCAACCCCTACGGAGACGGCCGGGCCTGCGAGAGAATAGTGAAATCGTTTCTTCAAGTATAACCCTTAAAACAACAAGACAATGGAAGAGAACAAACCCCAGGAATTCGATCCCAGGGATCTGAATCAGGACGGAAAAGTCACATTGGGCGAAAAGGTCCAGTATGCCGCCGGAAAGGCCGCTGAAAAGGCCAAAGAAGTCTATGCCGATGCGAAGGAGAAGACCGTTGAGGTGGCCGGAAAGGTAGCTGACAAGACCAAAGAGGTCGCCGGAAAGGTGGCAGACAAGAGCAAGGAGCTTTACGCTGAGGCCAAGGATAAGGCGGCTGACCTGAAAGAGAAGGCAGCCGACAAGATCGATACGGCCAAGCAGAAGATCCAGGAGAAAAAGGACGAGAAAGAGGCTTAAGATGAGACGGCGCGGATTAGCCGCCGCAGCCCTGCTATGCTGCGCCCTGACTCTCTCAGGGTGCAGCCTTTTCAGGGCCGCAGGCAAGATAGGACGGCTTTTCGGAGCCAAGAAGACATCTACCGTGGTCACCTTGGTGAAGATAATCGGCTCGGTTATCGGTCAGTTCTATGACACCACCACCAAAAAGGCGCTGGTGGGTACTTGGGCTTATGAAGAGCCGGCCATCCAGTTCGAGAGCCAGAACCTTCTGGACTTGGCGGGAGGTGTTGTGGCCAGTCAGAACGTGGCGGACAACATCAAGCCTTATTTCGAAGCTCTTGGTTTCAAGTCCGGCGGTCTTTCAATAGATCTTAGAAAGGACAACACCTGCACCTACACCATTGGAGACAAGTCTTTTGAGGGCACCTATGACTTTGATGACGAGACCAAGAAGCTTTCCCTCAAAGCCGGGATCATACCTCTCCCCCCGGCTTACCTTTCGATAGTGAACAACCAGATGGCTGTGACTTACGATTCAAGCCTGCTTCTGAATCTCATCAAAGCGGTCAGCCTGGCCGCCCCGAGCCAGTCCAACCTGGCTTCGGTTTCCAAGCTCGCCAACTCATATGACGGGATGAAGACCGGATTCACTTTCAAGAAGTCAAGGTAGAGTTCCTTTTGATGCCATTCAACTCTCTCCGGTTCTTTTTGGTTTTTCCTGTAATCTTCGGGGTGTATTGGGCGATCCCTGCCCGATGCAACCTGTGGAGAAAGCTGTTCCTGATTCTTGCGAGCTATCTGCTGTACATGAATTGGAACCCGGCTTTCGCCATTGTCTTGCTCGGGGTTACCCTGGTGACTTTCTGGGGCGGGCTGGTGTGCGGCGGCGGGAACGAAAAGGGCAAGAGGCATCTCATCTGGGTGTTTGCAATCCTAGGGCTACTGCCGTTGCTCGTATTCAAATACTATAACTTCCTTAACGACAATGTTTCAGCCGGGCTGTCGGCTCTGGGGTTGGGCTTCTCTCTGCCAGGGCTCAACTGGGCGGTGCCAGTCGGTATCTCTTTTTTCACATTCCAGGCCGTAGGTTACATGCTCGACGTGTATCATGGGCGTGTAAAGGCCGAAAGGAACCTTGTTGATTATCTCCTGTTCGTATCTTTCTTCCCACAGATTACCAGCGGTCCGATAAGCAGGGCTGACGAACTTCTCCCCCAGATTAAAAGAGAGAACACTTTCAACTACAGCCAGGCGGTTTCAGGAATGAGATACCTTCTTTGGGGTATGTTCCTGAAAGTGGTGATCGCCGACAGGGCTGGAATATATGTAGACACGGTGTTCGATTCGTATGAGAGATTCTCGGGTGCCGGGTGTGCGATTGCCGCAGTGTTGTACAGTTTTCAAATCTATGCGGATTTCGCGGGGTATTCACTCATGGCTATAGGCGTGTCCAAGACTTTGGGATTTGATCTTGTCGAAAATTTCAACCGCCCGTATCTGGCGGCGAGTGTCTCCGAGTTTTGGAAGCGGTGGCATATCTCCCTGACCAGGTGGCTGACCAGACATGTATATATTCCTCTTGGAGGGAATCGCAGGGGCACAGCCAGGACATATCTGAACATTCTCATCACTTTCCTTGTGAGCGGCATATGGCATGGCGCCAACTGGACTTTCATTGTCTGGGGTTGTCTGCATGGCCTGTTCTTGATAGTTGAGAGGATATTCGGATGGCAAAGGAAGGATTCGAAGGGCCTTGTCAAGGCATCTCGGGTGTTGGTGACATTCGTCGTGGTGACTTTGGCTTGGGTGGTTTTCAGGAGCCCTTCAATAAGTGATGCGGCGGCGTTGTTCGGACGTTTCGCAGCCGCTGGCGGACAATTGATCACCAAAGGTTCTGTGGGGCATTTGATTTATTGTCTCAGCGGATTGTTGTTTCTGCTGTCTTACGAATCTCTCAAAGAGTATTTCCCGGAGTCATATAACCGCCTCGCGAATCGCAAGGGGATCCGGTGGGCGACGTACCTGGTGCTCTTCTCGATGATTCTCCTGATAGGGGTCCTTGACGGCAGCTCGTTCATTTATGTGGGCTTTTAAGCTATGTGGAAGTTTATCCGAAATACGGCGCTGTTCTTTTTGCTTGCGGCTGTCATAGACGCGGCTTCCGGAGTTGGCTTTGCTTTATTGAGAAAAATGGCCCGAGGCGGACAGACATACAAAAGCGAATACCTCAAGGACACCGGCACTCCTGACATTCTGATTCTTGGAAGCTCCAGGGCGGCGCGGCATTATGTGCCAAGCATTCTCGAGGACTCTTTGGGCCTGAGTTGCTACAATGCCGGGGAGCCTGGATGCGGAATCATTCCGGCGTATGTCAGATACAAACTTGTGGCAAGGCGGCAACCCCCGAAGCTTCTCATATATGAGGTTTCACCATATTTTGATTACCAAGTTGACAAAGACTATTCAAAATACTTGGGTGAGATTAGGCAATATACCGACGACAAGCTGGTCAGGGACGTGTTTCTTGACTTTACGGACGAATTGGAGAACTTGCGGCTGTGTTCCAGGATGTATCGGAACAATTCCAGGTTGTTGACAAACATTAGGGATATTATAGCCCCGCCAGTTTCTGATAAGGGGTGTGTGCCTTACTTTGGTAAAATGAAGCAGATCCCTGATGCGGCGAACAGGAAACAGGGGGGCGTAAAAGCTGCTCGGCAAGCTCCCGCGGCCTATAAGGCCCAAGAAATAGACTCCCTGAAATTGGGGTATCTGGAGAGGCTTGTCAAAGAGGCTCTACAGGATAGTGTCACGATCCTGTTTGCCGTAAGCCCCACTCTCGGAATGGGACAACTGTACAAGGACTATTCCGAGGCTTTAAGGCTATGCGAGAAATATGGAATACCTTTCCTCAATAATAAACTGATGAAAGATATTGCGGGGGTTCCGGACTATTTTTACGATCCCAACCATTTGAACTACCAGGGTGCTGTCGCATATACCCAGGCCCTGGTAGAGCAGTTAAGGCGATATGCTCCTATTCCCGTTCAGCCGCCTGGGCCAGCGAGCGGGCCAGATCGATGAAGGCCAGGGCGTCGGGACGGGTGGAGAGAGCGGCCGGTTCTCCTGAATCGCCGCTTTCCCTGATGCTCTGGACAATCGGAATCTGCCCCAGTAGCGGAATACCAAACTTTTCCGCCATCTTCCGACCTCCGTCTTTCCCGAATATATAGTATTTGTTCTCAGGTAGTTCCTCGGGAGTGAACCAGGCCATGTTCTCGACCAGGCCAAAAATCTTGCGGTTGATGTTCTCGTTGCGGAACATGTTTACCCCTTTTTCCACATCCGAAAGAGCCACATCCTGGGGAGTCGTGACGATCAGGGCTCCTTCCATCGGGATGTCATTCACGAGGGAGATGTGGATGTCTCCCGTTCCCGGAGGCATGTCGATGAGGAGGAAGTCCAGCACTCCCCATCTCACCTGCAGGATCATCTGCTTGAGGGCGTTGCAGGCCATGGGACCTCTCCAGATCAAGGCTTGTCCAGGCTCCGCGAAATAACCGATGGACATCCATTTGACCCCGTATTTCTCAACAGGGAGGATAACTTCCTTGTCCTCGCCGGTTTGCTCGGCAGCGGGAACCTCGTTTTCTGTGCCTGTCATCAGTGGGACAGAAGGGCCGTAGACATCGGCGTCCGCCAGGCCGACCTTATAGCCGAGCCTGGCCAAGGCAACCGCCAGGTTGACGGCCACGGTGGATTTCCCTACCCCACCCTTGCCGGAGGCAATCCCGATGATATGCCTGACGTTGTTGATCTCCTCCATACCGAGATCAAGGCCGGGTTTCTTCTTCGGGGTCTCGTCCTTGACTATGGTCTTGACCTCCACCTCGGTTCCTTTCGGGGCGTTACGGATGATGGTCGCCCTTGTCGCTCCGACAAGATATTCAGTGAGGGGGTCGCGCCTTTTTGGGAAGGCGAGCGTGACGGTGACTCTGTTCCCATCAACGGAGATGGCCTCGACCATCCCCAGCTGGACAATATTCTGGCTCCCTTTGGCGGGATGAACCACCTCCAGGAGCCAGCTTTTAATTTCTGTATCAGTCATTTACTTGACAATATTCATTTCTTTGAGAAGGTAGCCCGCACCACCGAACTTGTCCATCATGAAGAGGACGTAGCGGATGTCCACGCAGATGCACCTCTGCAGGTCGGGCTCGAACATCACGTCGCTGGACATGCTCTCCCAGTTGCCGTCGAAGGCGAGGCCGATCAGGTCGCCGTCAGCGTTGAGGACAGGGCTTCCGGAGTTGCCGCCGGTGATGTCGTTGTTGGTCAGGAAGCAGACCGGCAGGTTGCCGTCAGCCATGGCGTACTGGCCGTAATCCTTGGCGTTGTAAAGTTCCTTTAGCTTGGCAGGCACCTTGAACTCGTAGTTGTCCGGATCCTCTTTCTCCATCACGCCCTTCAGGGTGGTGTAGTAGTTGTACATGAGGGCGTCCTTCGGGGAATAAGGCAGCACGCTGCCGTAGGTGAGCCTCATGGTGAAGTTCGCGTCGGGATAGGTGGCCTTACCCTTCTGCCATTCGAGAAGACCGGCCGTGTAGGCCTTAGATCCTTCCCTGATGTCATTGGCTCCGGCGTTGCCACCGGCAGGCCTGCGGCCACCCATTCCACCACCGAGTCCCATCTTGGCGTAGGTCATCAGCAGGGTGTTCATAAACTGTCCCGCAGGGTCGCTGTTGATAACCTTGAAGCCCTTCTCGGCAACGGCCGCCTTCACCTTCTCAGGAGAAGTGAAGATGCTGTTGTCGAACAGGTTCTTGACGTAGGAGTCAACATCGACGTTCTCGAATCCGGCGAGGGCGTATTCGGGTTTGGCTTTCGCCTGATAGTATTTGATCAGGGCGGCGGCCTCCTCGCGGTCGAGAGGCTCGTAGTAGTCCTGGTATCTCTTGGTCATCGACTCGAGGGCAGCCTCGAAGGCGGCTGTGGAGTCCTGGCCATTTCTTATATTCCTGGCTAAGGCATTCTGGATGCCGCTGGAGAAGCCTATGAGCTCGATATTGGCCACAGTCTCGCCGATAAGCTGCATGTCGAGAGCTGTCGTGTTGGCCTCAACGCCGTTCTTGATTTTCTCAAGGGCGTCTCCGTACTTGGCCTGGCGCTTCTTGTTCTTGCCGACCCATTTCATGAAATCGGCCTCTTTCTGCTGCTCTTTCTCGATGATGCCGAGGTTCTTGAAGGCGAGCCTCTCACCCTGCCATTTCTTCCAGCCGTTGGCGCTTCCAGCATACTTGTTGGCATATTTCAGGCGGATAGAAGGATCGGTCTCCATCCACTTCCACATGATGTCCTGACGGAGAGTCCTGGCGTCGATCGAGACGGCCTGACGGTCGAGCATAGCCTTAAGCTGGGCCTCGGTCTGGAACCTTTGGGTGCTTCCAGGATAGCCCATGATCATCGCATAGTCACCTTGCTGGATGCCCTTGAGGGAGACCTTGAGGGACTGGGCGGGAACATAAGGCTTGTTGGACGGGGAATATGCCGCAGGCTCATTGTCAGCGCCGGCATAGACCCTGAACATCGAGAAGTCTCCGGTGTGGCGGGGCCACATCCAGTTGTCGGTCTCGCCGCCGAACTTTCCGACAGATGCCGGAGGGGCGCCGACGAAACGGACATCGGTGTAGGTCTTATAGACGATAAGGTACCAGACATTCTCATTATAGAAGGAGGTTACCTGCACGCGGCAGTTGGGATTGCTGTCCTCGGCGGCCTTCTGAAGAGCCTGCCTTGTGGCGAACTGATCCTCTGCTTTTGCCATGGCGTCGGTGACGTCGGTCATGCTCACAAGATAGGTCACAGCCAGACCGGGAGCGGGGATCTCCTGCTCGCGGCTCATGGCCCAGTAACCGTCCTCAAGGTAGTTATGCTCGTCGGATGAAAGAGCTTGGATGGTGCCGTACCCGCAGTGGTGGTTGGTCACAAGAAGTCCCTGGTCCGAGATCATCTCGCCTGTGCAGCCGCCTCCGAAGATCACTATGGCATCCTTTAGGGAAGAGTGGTTGACACTATAGATCTGTTCGGGAGTAAGCCTGCAACCAAGATCCTTCATGGCTCCGGCATTGAGTTTCTGGATGAGGGGCAGAAGCCACATTCCCTCATCTGCCATAGCGCTCGTGGCGATCACCAGAGCGGCGGCGATGGAACAAAAGATTCTTTTCATCATGTTCGTTTGTTATGTGTTTGCAAAAATAATCAAAATAACGAAGGTTCAAGCTCTTTAGGATGAAAACTCCGCCGGTGGTAGGGGGAAGGGCCATATTTCTTGAGCGCTTCGATGTGCTCCCTGGTCGGATAGCCGAAATTCCTGTCCCAACCGTACATCGGATACTCTTTCGCGAGTTCCCTCATCCTCTCGTCACGCCAAGTTTTGGCCAGGACAGAAGCGGCCGCTATTGAGGCGAAGGTCGCGTCGCCATGAATGACTGTCTTGTAGGAATTGAACCCGAAACCTTCGAAAGGCCTGAACTTGTTGCCGTCCACAAGGAGGAAGTCCGGCTTCGGAACCAGTTTGAGCACAGCCCTTTGCATGCCTGTGACCGAAGCCCACAGGATGTTGAGCAGGTCGATCTCCTCAGGGCTTACGGCTTCCACCGCCCAGGCCACGGCCTCGCTCTCGATCACCGGGCGCAAGATATCCCTCTCTTTCTCACTCATCTGCTTGGAGTCGTTCAAAAGAGGATGGTGGAAATCAGGAGGAAGAATCACGGCGGCGGCATAGACCGGGCCCGCCAGCGGCCCCCGGCCGGCCTCATCGCATCCGGCCTCGAGCCTTCCGGCTTCCAGAAAAGGTAAAAGATTGTGTTCCCGCGGCATCTGAAGTGTTCTCCTTACCGCGAATATAGTGAAAAACCGCGATCAGTCCTTTTTCATCCGCATGAGTTGGTCGATCAGCAGTTTCTGGGTGGCTATCAAGTCGTCTTTCTCCTTGAGGTTCTTTTGCAGCCTTTCCATTTCCTGGTCCTTGAGCCTGATCTCGGAACGATGGCCGCTCTCCTGTTCCTTGAACTTTTTGCCGTAAGACTCTCTCATGTCGGACATGACTGCCGCCGCGTTCCTGACAGGCTTGAATCCGTTGATCAGTTCCGCGAGGGAAATCCCGAATATCTCGGCGCACTGCTGATAGTGCTCATTGAGGAGATGTGTTTTCCCTTTTTCCAGCCTTTGATATGCGGGAACGGAGATGCCGAGAATACCTGCGACGGCGGCCTGGGACAAGCCGCTAGCGATCCTCGCCGCCCGGAGGTTCTCTCTCATCAAGGATTCATCCAATATCTGACCGTCGTCTATCATCAGGGATAATCTATCTTAACGCGAAGATATCCAACGGTCCCCGCTTAATTCATATACTACAAGTTTGTATCATAAAGCTAAAGTTATTAAGAAACGCATATTTTTGATAAAAAACAGAAAAAATTCACTTCATACCCCCTCGTTTCCCACCAACTTCCGGTTATTCTTAGGATATTCGAGGTATGGAAAAGTTGTTGGAAGATTATGCCGCTTTCGAGCGGGCGATGGACCAGGACAAAGTGTACCTGGACCTGTGTTTCGAGGAGATATGCGAGGCGATCGGAGCCGATGCGGAAGTCCTTGACAGACTGATTTTAAGCGAAATCGGCCTAGATGGCCGTGAGACAGTGGACTTTTATCGGTCGAAGTTTTGCTAATGGGTCTTTTTTTGTTAAATTTGCCCGGATATACCCTATAGCCAAATTTTGATCATAATTAATCACTTATAGAAATGAAGGAATATTCAACAAAAGACATCCGCAACGTCGTCCTCATCGGTAGCTCCAAGTCCGGAAAGACCACGTTGTCAGAGGCCATGCTCTTCGAGGGCAAAGTGGTCGACCGCAGGGGTACGGTGGAAGGAAAGAACACCGTTTCCGACAACACCGAGTTCGAGCAGACAAACCAGAAGTCAGTCTATGCGACTCCGCTTTACGCCGAGTTCATGAACACCAAGTTCAACATTATCGACGCTCCTGGTTCAGACGACTTCTGCGGTGGCGCCATTTCGGCGTTCAAAGTCTGCGAGTCCGCCATCCTGACCGTCAACGGCGCTCAGGGAGTTGAGGTGGGAACAGAGATTTTCGCCCGCTACGCTGATCAGTACAACAAGCCCATGATCGTGGCTGTGAACCAGCTCGACACCGAGAAAGCCAACTGGGAGCACACCCGTGACACCCTCAAGGAGGCTTTCGGCAAGAAGGTCGTCTTTGCACAGTTCCCTGTCAATCCCGGTCCCGGCTTCGACGGCATCGTCGATGTCATCACCATGAAGTACTACCATTTCACCGACGATAACGGCAAGTTCGAGGAGACAGACATCCCCGCACAGTACGCCGACGAGGCTGAGGAGCTTCACATGGAGCTCGTCGAGAAGGCCGCCGAAGGTGACGACGCCCTCATGGAGAAATATTTCGAGACCATGGAGCTCTCCATCGATGAGGTCAGGGCCGGTCTGCGCGCCGGTTTGGCCAAGAGGGAGATCATGCCGGTCTTCTGCGTCTCCGCCCGCAAGGACGCTGGTGTCCGCAGGCTTATGGAGTTCGTCATCAACGTCGCTCCTTCTCCCGCCGGAGAGACCAACAAGACCATCGGCGGCGGAGAGGTCGTCTGCGATCCCGCCGGTCCTGTCAGCATATTCATCTACAAGACCGCTGTCGAGCAGCATCTTGGCGACGTGTCTTACTTCAAGGTGATGAGCGGTGTCCTCAAAGAGGGCGCTGACCTTGTCAACCCTGAGAACGGCAACGGTGAGCGTCTTTCAGCCATCTACGCCGTCGCCGGGGACAAGAAGGAGAAAGTATCCTCCATCTCCGCCGGAGACATCGGCTGCGTCATGAAGCTCAAGGGCGGAAAGACCGACGTGACCCTCGCCGCTCCCGGCCAGGAAGCTTTCGAGCACATGGTATTCCCTGACGCCAGGTATCGCTGCGCCGTCAAGGCTGTCGATAAGAACGACGAGGCAAAGGTCGGTGAGGCCCTGAACAAGATCGCCGCACAGGATCCTACCATCAACGTCGAGTATTCCAAGGAGCTGCGCCAGACCATTCTCAGCGGCCAGGGCGAGCAGGCTATCAACCTTGTCAAGTGGAAGATGAACAACGAGTTCAAGCTGAACATCGAGTTCCTCGCCCCGAAGGTTCCTTACCGCGAGACCATCACCAAGGTCGCTACGGCCCAGTACCGTCACAAGAAGCAGTCCGGCGGAGCCGGCCAGTTCGGAGAGGTCCATCTCCTCGTCTGCCCTTACGTAGAGGGTGAGCCTGCTGGTAACAAGTTCATGATCAATGGCAAAGAGACCATCCTGAACATCAAGTCCCAAGAGACTTACGACCTTGAGTGGGGTGGCAAGCTCGAGTTCATCAACTGCGTCGTCGGTGGCGCCATCGACCTCGGTTTCATGCCCGCTATCCTCAAGGGTATCAACGACAAGATGAGCGAGGGCCCTCTGACCGGATCATACGCCCGCGACATCAGGGTCTATGTGTATGACGGTAAGATGCACCCGGTGGATTCCAAGGAAATCGCCTTCATCATCGCCGGTCGTAACGCCTTCAAGGAGGCCTTCCGTAACGCTGGCCCGAAGATCCTCGAGCCTATCTACAATGTCGATATCCTGACCCCGAACGAGTTCGTCGGTCCTTGCATGTCCGATCTCAACGGCCGCAGGGGCATGATCATGAACCAGGACATGGACAAGGGATTCACCATCCTCCACGCCCGCGTTCCGCTTGCCGAGCTCTACAGGTATTCCACCACGCTGAGCTCTCTCACTGGAGGTGCCGCTACTTTCACGATGAAGTTCGCTGAGTACCAGCAGGTTCCTGCTGATGTCCAGACCAAGCTTCTCGCCGAGTACGCCGCTCAGGAGCAGGACGAGGACTAAGCTACGAGATCGTTCTTTAATGAAAAATGCCGCTCATTCGAGCGGCATTATCTTTTATTCACCTTCACGTCGTTCTCCGGGAAGAAGCGGAAAGTCAGGATTCGGAATATGTGATTCTTCCATGATCACCTTCAGTTCATTGACCTTCTCTGGCATCTTTGCCGCCAGATCCTCTGTCTCTCCTGGGTCATTCTCAAGATTGTAAAGCTCGAACCTTGGAGCATCTCCACGGATATTCATATGGACAAGTTTCCAGGGTCCCTTTCTTACGGCCTGACGGCCATTAAGTTCCTGGAACTCGAAATACAGGAAGTCATGTTCCTTCTGCCCTTTCTTTCCCTTGAGAAGGGGGAGAAGGCTGATTCCGTCCATATCCTCGTAAGGAGCTGAGCCTGTAAGGTCCCTGAGGGTCGGCATCAGGTCCCAGAACGAGCACATGAAGTCAGTTTCTCCTTTGGCGATGTGTCCTGGCCAAGAGACTATCATCGGAACTCTGATCCCGCCTTCATAGACATCTCTCTTGTAGCCCCTCCAGGGGCCGTTACTGTTAAAGAAATCAGGGTCATGACCTCCTTCCCGGTGGGGGCCGTTGTCGCTCGCGAACATGATTATCGTGTTCTCGTACAAGCCAAGTTCCTTCAGTCTCTCCACAATCTGACCGACATAAGTGTCGAGCCTCGAGACCATGGCGGCGAAGGTGGCGTGGGGATATTCTTGGGACACATACCCTCCTTTGCGGAAATATGGCCCGTCGTCGATGCCTTTGTAGGGCTTCTCAGGATACATTCCCCTGTATTTTACGATAATGCTGTCCTCTGGGACTATCAGCTCGGCGTGAGGTATGGTGGTCGGGTACCAAAGGAAGAACGGCTTCCCGTCGTCGGCCCTGTCGTCTATGAACTTAAGGGCTTTCTCGTGGATAAGGTCTGGAGCATAAGTCCCCCGGCCATAGGGAATATCGTCCCGGTTGTCCTCGAGCTCCACCCGGAAGTCATTGTCCCACAAGTGGTCAGGGTAATAGCTATGGGCGAGGAGCTGGCAGTTGAAGCCGAAGAAGGTATCGATGCCCTGTTTGCTTGGATCCCCGGTTGAGCCGATGCCTCCGAGTCCCCATTTGCCGAAGGCACCGGTCGTGTAACCGATGGATTTCAGGTCTTTGAAGAACGTTTGGGAATCTTCCGGGAGAGGGAATTGTCCCTCAGGAGGAAGCTCCACATTGCCCCTTACGGCGGTATGGCCGCTGTGGGTTCCGGTGACCAGACAGGAGCGCGAGGGAGCGCTTACCGTTGTCCCGGAATAGCATTGAGTGAAACGGAGGCCATTGGCGGCCAGCGCGTCGATGTTCGGTGTCTCGAAGCGCTCCTGCCCATAGCA
>CACZHP010000002.1 GCA_902780935.1 uncultured Bacteroidia bacterium
CGATGTCTCTGTACTCGCCGAGACCTCAGACTACGCCCGGAGTAACTCCCTGGGATGGAACGCTTTCTACACTTGGCCCAAGGTCCATGTCCCCAGCGGAGGAACAGTCACCGTGACACTTCCTGTAAAATATGAATAAGTTTATTTTCACAGTCGCTTTAGCCCTGCTTGCCGCTTTTACACTTCAAGCTGGCAGCCATGCTTTCGACGCTGTGATCGAGAGCCGTGAGAATCCCATAAAAGTAGTTGACTCGATCGCGACCTGGACCCCTAAGGCGGAAGTCCTCAAGGCAATAACCGGTGAGTATTTCACATTCCAGATAGGTGTCAAGGCGTATCAAGCACTCACTGATGTCAAGGTCGTGTTCAAGCCCTTTAAGGCGGCCGGTGTCGGAGGCTTTGGCAAAGAAGTGATGACCTGCTTCAACTGCGGTGGCATCAGCAGTTCAGGCGAGCCTTTCACCAAGAAGGTTGACATTGCCCAGGGCAAGCTTCAGCCTCTCTGGATTGGTGTTGACCTCACAGGTGTCAAGCCAGGTATTTACAAAGGAAAGGTTATTGTAAGCAGTTCACGGGGCAAGGTCAAGCTGCCCGTCAGCATAACAGTGTGCGATGGTATCGTTGAGGAAAAAGGCTGCTCCAGCGGGAATAACCTTAGCCGAATGAGCTGGCTCAACAGCACTCTCGGACAGGAACCTACTGTCACAAAGGGCTTTGATCCCATCAAGAGGGATGGCAATGTCATAAAACTCCTCGGGCGCGAGTTGATCATCGGCGAGGATGGTTTCCCCGCTGGTTTCAAATCATACTTCAACAAGTCGGTGGAGACTTTCAACGATAAGGGCACTGATGTCCTTTCAGCTCCTATCGCGTTCATTGTGACTCTCGCTGATGGAAATGTGCTGGAACTGAAGAACGGCAAGCCGGAATTCAACGATGGGGAGGCTTCTATCTCATGGACTGGGTCCAATAAGTCGAAGCGGCTGATTATCACCTACAAAGCGGTTGTAGAGTTTGACGGTTGGGTGAACTACGATGTCACTGTCAAATCCCGTAAGGGTATTGATGTCAAGGATATAAGCCTTGTGTTGCCCGTTAGTCCCAACAGTTCCGCCTACACCATGGGTCTTGGCCTCGAGGGTGGCCTGCGTCCAAAAGATGACTACCATTGGAAATGGGATGTCACCAAGCACCAGGACATGCTGTGGATCGGTAATGTTGACGGTGGCATCCGCCTTATGCTCAAGGACGAAAACTATAAGAAGCCTCTTGTCAATATTTATTATGAATTCGGCCGCATTGTCGAACCGGTCTCTTGGAGCAACGGTGGTAAGGGTGGGGTTGACATCAGCTCGAGCGGTGATGGAGCCACTGTCAAGGCTTTCTCTGGTGAGAGGCATCTGGGAAAGGGGGATGAACTCCACTTTAACTTCGAGCTGCTCCTTACTCCATTCAAACTTGTTGACAGAAGCGTCAAGTATGGTGACCGTTATTATCACGGGGGTAAGCCGGACGAGTTCAGTAAGCTCGCCCAGGCACGGGAGCTTGAGGCAAACATCGTAAATATCCATCATGCGTCATCACATTATCCATTCATCAATTACCCTTATCTTGACGAGTGCGTGGATACCCTGAAGATGATCATTAATGAGGCTCATGAGCACGGACAGAGGCTGAAAGTTTATTACACCACCCGTGAGATCACCAAGAACATTCCTGAATTCTGGGCGTTCAACTCGCTTCAGGGTGAAGTCCTCTTCCCGGGTCCTGGAAACGAGTGCCGCACTGTGATAAATCGCAAGGGACCTTCGGAGTGGTTAAAGACCAATATGAAGGAAAACTATATTCCCGCTTGGTACAATGATATCCAAGGCGGCCTCTTCAAGGGAGAGGTTGACCTGTCCGTTATCACAACTCCTGACAGCCGGCTCAACAATTTCTATATCGGTGGTCTCGACTGGATGCTCCGTAACATGGAAATTGACGGAGTGTACATCGATGACTCAGCTCTTGACCGCATCACAGTCCGCCGTGCGAGGCGTCTGATTGACCAGTACCGCCCCGAGGGACGCATAGATATGCACTCCTGGAATCATTTCTGCGCGCCTGCGGGATATGCGAATTGTCTCAATATTTATATGGATCTGCTCCCTTACATCGACCTTACATGGATCGGGGAGGGACGTGATTACAACCGAATGCCGGACCATTGGCTCATCGAGGTCGCATCTATCCCTTTCGGCCTTTCCGGGCAGATGCTCCAGGGTGGTGGAAACCGCTGGCGTGGAATGGTTTACGGTATGACTAACAGAGCTGGTTGGAGCGGAAACTATCCTAATTACATCTGGTCATTCTGGGACAAGTATGACATAGCTTCCAAGGAACTTCTTGGTTATTGGGATGAGCGTTGTCCAGTCTCCACCGACAACGATATGGTAAAGGCTTCCCTATACAAGGGGGAGAATAGTGCCATCATCGCTGTAGCATGCTGGGGAGACTCCGACGTTACCTGCGACATCAATATTGATTGGGCAAAATTAGGCCTGGATCCTTCTAAAGTCAAGATTGTCCAACCAGCTGTCACAGATTTCCAAGAGGAAAGGACAAATCCTTCTCTTAAGGGTATTAAGGTCCCTCAAGGTAAGGGCTATTTATTTGTGATACAATAATATGCGTACCAGAAGATGGTGGAAAGAAAGAGTCGGTTCCTTCCCCTCCGAGCCTGTCGGGAACAGCCTCAAGGTGGCCGGAACACTGAAGAACTATTGTTCAATTCTGCCTAATTAGCTAACTTCACCCCATAGGAGGAACCCCAATACAAACACGACATGACAAGTACACTATTTAAACGGAGTATTCTTTTCCTTGCGCTGATGCTAACCTTCGTAGGGCTTGATGCCCAGTCCTTGCCTGAGAGGGGGCGGGAAACCAAGCCAGGCAGCCGCTGGTGGTGGCTGGGATCGGCGGTTGATCGTGAGAACCTTCATGATAATATGCGTGAATATGCCTCGAGGGGCATCGGAGCCTTGGAAATTACACCTATTTATGGAGTACAGGGAAATGAGGCGAACAATATCGAGTTTCTCTCACCTCAATGGATGGAGACGCTCCGGTTCGTAGAGGAGGAAGGCAAAAAACTAGGTATCCAAATTGACATGAATTTCGGTACCGGCTGGCCTTTCGGCGGACCTACGACTCCTCTGTATGAAGCTTCCTGCAAAGTGACTTGGAAAGCTGACACCATCGATGTCTCAACTAAGCGTAGGCATATCAGTTTGGACGTCCGTATCCCTGGGCAGGATGAGAAGTATTCCACCCTTCAGCGTGTGCTGGCATATCCGGTTATGCCAAATGGAGACTGGCATGGGAAATACTTGAATCTTACCGCATTAGTTAAGGACGGCACACTTGAATGGAATCCCCGTAGAGGTTGCTGGCTTGTGATCAGCCAATACTGCACACGGACGCTGGCTGAAGTCAAACGAGCTGCTCCGGGTGGAGAAGGCTTGGTGATCGACCATTTTGATTCGGTAGCTGTCGCCCATTACATCCAGCGCTTCGAGGAAGCGTTTGAGAGTAGCGGCGTTCCGTATCCCGATACATTCTTCAACGATAGCTACGAGGTGTACCAAGCCGACTGGACGCCTCGAATTTACGAGGAATTCCTCTCCAGGAGGGGATATGCCCTTGAGGAACGGTTGCCGGAACTCCTGACCGGAAGGGGAAAAGAGGCGGCCAGCGTCCTCGCTGACTACAGAGAGACCTTGAGCGATTTGATTTATGAGTATTTCACCAGCCAATGGGTGAATTGGGCACACGGGAAGGGAGTGCGTGTCCGGAACCAGGCTCACGGCTCACCGGGCAACCTTTTGGATCTTTACGGAGTAGTGGATATTCCTGAGATAGAAGGATTTGGCCTGTCGGAATTCGGCATCCGCGGCTTGAGGACTGATCCGGGAAAGACCCGTAGGAACTACTCTGACCTGTCGATGCTCAAATATGCTTCTTCGGCGGCCCACACCGGTGGGAAACCGTTGACCAGTTGTGAGACCTTCACCTGGTTGACAGAACATTTCCGCACTTCCTTGTCGCAGTTCAAGCCGGATCTCGACTTGATTTTCTGCGCCGGAATCAACCGGGTATTCTTCCATGGAACTTGCTATTCCCCGGTGGACGATCCTTGGCCGGGCTGGAAGTTCTATGCTTCAGTGGACTTTTCGCCGACCAACACCCTATGGCGTGACGCCCCCTTCTTCACGGATTATTTGGAGCGTTGCCAGCGGTTTTTACAATGGGGTGAACCAGATAACGACTTCCTGATCTATCTTCCGGTCCATGACATGTGGCAGCGACGTCAAGAAGGGCTGCTGATGATGTTTGAGATCAGTAATATGGATAAAAGGGCTCCAGAGTTCGTGTCTTTGGTGCATGCTTTGGACAGGCTCGGATATGACTGCGATTATGTCAGCGATCGTCAGGTAGCTCTGATGCGATGTGATAAAGGTGCCATTGTCACATCTGGCGGGACACACTATAAAGGCATTATTATTCCTGAAGGATCAATGTTGCCTGAGACGACTCGCCTTATGATCAGCCAGTTAAGAGATAACGGAGCGACTGTGATCGACGGCTTGGACGAGGATGCGTTAGCCAATGTCGCCCGTCCAGAGGAAATGAAGAGCGCTTTCGGGCTGAACTGTATTCGCCGAAAGAATGCTGAAGGATATCACTATTTCATCGCCAACTTGACCCCATCTGACATCGAGTCTGATGTCTCTCTTGGCGTGGACGCCGCTGCGGTGGTTCTCTATGACCCGATGACCGGAAAGATAGGCGGCGCATCATTAAAAGACGGGAAAGTATGCTTAAGCCTCCGTTCGGGAGAGTCTGTTATCCTCCGGACTTTTAACGAGTTACCTTCTTCTATTCCTACGCCCATCGGCGTTCGTCATGGCGAGGAACGCATAGACCTGACATCGAGCGGATGGGAGTTGGATTTTATGGAGGAGGCGCCGAAGGTTGGCCGCCACTATTCTTTCCAGACGCTTAGGACTTGGGAAGGTTTGGATGAGCGCACCTCAGTCACAATGGGCACCGGCGTCTATACTACCCACCTGGATATGACTGCGGAAGAGGCTTCGCAGGCATGGACAATTGACCTTGGGGATGTGCGAGAGAGCGCCCGGGTGTACGTCAACGGAACCTTTGTCGGTTGTGCCTGGGCAGTGCCTTTCACCCTCGATTGCGGCAAGCTATTCCACCAAGGAGAGAACGAGATCCGGATTGAGGTGACGAATCTACCTGCTAACCGTATCGCTGACATGGACCGGCGAGGTGTTCCATGGCGGAAGTTCCACGATATCAATGTCGTGGACATCAACTACCATCACACGACCTATGAAGGTTGGGAGAGCGTGCCTTCCGGACTCGCCGGCAAGGTGGTCCTGCGGCGATAATAGAGACAGTCTCTTGCTGATAATCAATGATTTCCGTAAAGACCCATGGCTGATTTTAGCTATGGGATCTTTCTTAAAGCGCTGATTTTCAAGCGCTATCCGTCTCTGTCCGAAGTTTCTGTTTTTTATGGTTGCTTCCGTTTAGAACAGAGCGGGACATACGGTACCAGATAGCCTACAGCTGAGAGGAAGGCCGTGCCGAATGCTTGCCGATGGTCTTCCCTTGTCATCCGTTGTTTCGTACACCGACCAGTCGGAGGACCAACTGAATAGGCTTAGTTAGTCTTTGTCGGCAGATTCAGCCACTCTTGCAGCTGCGCCAATGTGGCGCATATTCTTGGACACATGGCTCGTTTTACAGGGATTAGCGTGCCATGTGGCGCACCGATAGGGACACATGGCACGGTCCTCAAGAGCCGGCCACCAGAGATGACCGCCGAGATCTTCGAGCTGTTGTTCGAATCGGCGGAAATAGCTAAATTTGCTCCAGAAGAGAAGATCAAATACGAGCACGACATGACCACTGAGAGAGACATACGCAACCAGATAGCCTACGGCCGGGAAGAAGGCCGGGAACAGGGCCTTGCCGAGGGCTTGGAAAGGGGCCGGGCCGAAGGAAAGGCTGAAGGAATTGCCGAAGGAAAAGCCGAAGAGAGGCGCCGGATCATGGAGAAACTCAAAGAAAAAGGTTTCTCCGACGAGGAGGTGGCGTCTTTATTTTAGAAATACCTCAATGACAGGGACTTCAGTTTCGGGCTTCAACACGGGAGTGTAGATGAACTCCTTGTCAAACTTGATCTCCGATCCGTCGTGAAGGAATTGGGCGTATTCAATCTTGTCAGCGAAAGAGATAGCCAGCCTTGAGAGAGGGTAATCAATGAGGTGGATATACAGGCGGTTTGTCGTTGGGTTGTAAGTCAGGATGGTGCGCTCGGGAGCCTCGAACTCCTTAGGAGCTGCTGTACATCCGTAAATGGACCTTCCGTTGGCATGCATCCATTCCCCGATACCGGCCAGGCGATCTTGAGCCCTGTAATCGAACTCACCCCTGGAAGTGGGACCGACATTTAGGAGAAGGTTACCTTCCTTGCTGACCGTCTCGATCAGGAGCTCAAGAAGCTGAGGAATGCTCTTCCATGTGGTCTCATCACGGTAATATCCCCAAGATCCGGAGAAGGTCTGGCAGGTCTCCCATGTGGCTTTCTGGCCGTTCCAAGTCGGACACTCCGAGACCTTGCGCTGCTCCGGAGTGAGGATGTCCCAGCCTCCCCAAACATCTTTCAGGTCGAGCCTGTCGTCCACGATTATGCCCGGCTGGAGGGTTCTGGCGAGCTTGAGCAGCCCCTCGGAGTCCCAGTCCTCATGTCCTTTGCCGTTCTCTCCAGGGAAGGAGAAATCAAACCAGATGATGTCTATTTTCCCGTAATTGGTAAGCAGTTCGGTCACCTGATCCTTCATGTACTGGCGATAGACATTCATGTTTTTGCCCTTGTTCAAGGCATCATATTGCTCTTTGGTGCCGCCGTCGATCCTCTGGGGATGCACCCTGTCAATGGTATAATCCGGATGATGCCAGTCAAGCAGGGAATAATAAAACCCGATCTTCAGACCTTCGGCGCGGAAAGCGTCCACGAATTCCCTGATAAGATCTCTGCCTGCGGGCGTGTTGGTACACTTGTAGTCCGTAAACTTGCTGTCCCACATGCAGAAGCCCTCATGGTGCTTTGAAGTGAGAACAACGTATTTCATGCCGGCTTCCTTGGCCATCTTTGCCCACTCTTTAGGATTGAAAAGGTCAGGATCGAAATGGTCAAAATACTTCTGGTAGTCATCATTAGTGAGCCTTTCACGGTTCTTCACCCATTCGTGTCGGGCTGGCAGTGAATATAACCCCCAGTGGATGAACATGCCGAAGCGGGCGTCAGTCCACCATTTCATACGCTCGAGTTTCTGCTCCATCGTCTCTGAGGACGGGAGAGAGAATTCGACTGAGGGCTCGGCTTTTTCCTTAGCCTTTTTGTTCTTCTGGGCATTGGCTGAAGGAGCGCCGAAAAGGCAAAGGAGCATCACTAAAAGCGAGATTCTTGATTTAAGCATGACTAGTGTTATTTAACGGTGATCATAATATCTATAAAAATATGAATATTATCCATGAAATACAATATATATCAATAAATTAGTTCAATTTAGCTGAAACTGATCCATTCTTATTATTAGGAGGGTTGGGGTTGTTGTAGATTATTCATTATAAATCACTTTTGAATCACGTGGCAAAGGTTTCGGAAAAAATATTTCTGTTATTTTAACACTGTTTTTCTGTTTCTTGTCGTTTTTTCTGTTTTGACAAGGTATCTTAGCCGAAACTTCTAAACGAAAAGAATTGATGTCATGACTGGTGAGCTGATGACCGACCGGGTAGGTTACACGTTCCTTGAACTGCCCAAGGTGAGAACCATTTCAGACCAGTCCACGAATCTTGAAAAGCTGTGCTATGCCTTGCACAACATGACGATCCTAAGGAGCCGCCCTCCGGAGATGGCCGCCGAAATCTTCGAACTATTGTTCGATTCGGCGGAAATTGCTAAATTCACGGCTGAGGAGAAAGTCAAATACGAATACGATATGACGACAGAACGTGACATACGTAACCAGATAGCGTACAGCCGTGAAGAGGGCCTAGCGGAAGGTCTAGAGAAAGGTCGAGCCGAAGGGAAGGCTGAAGAGAGGCGTCTTATAGCCCAGAGACTCAAGCAGAAAGGTTTCTCTGACGAGGAAGTGGCATCGGTTTTAGATTGAGAAGTAATTCAAATAGAACCATGAGAATCAAAACTTTATTATTGTCGGCCGTTTTGGTGGCCGCGGCGGGGATCTTTTCATGTCGGGCCCAGAAGCCTGAGATACAGAGCCAGTGGTACGGGGCGAAGGTCGCGTTTTTGGGAGATTCCATAACGGATGAGGGGCAGCTGAAGAGCCAGGACATCTATTGGAACCAGTTGGTCAAGATATTGGGAATCAAGCCATACTGCTATGGCATCAGCGGCCATACGACTTACGATGTCCTCGGACAGGCTGAGAAGTTGAACGCTGAGCATGGGCAGGATGTCGATGCTATACTCATATTCATAGGGACAAACGATTTCAACGCCGCGTTTCCGTTGGGGGAATGGTTCGAAGAGGGGCAGGCGACCGTGAACAGGAATGGCGTGATGACAGTCCTTAAGCGCAGGACTCCGGTCATGGAAGGTCACGCCACAAGGGCCTATATCAACAAGTTCATGGCCTATCTTAAGCACAATTACCCCACCAAGCAGGTCATCCTCCTGACTCCGATCCACAGGGCCTATTTCAACTGCGCCCCAAGTAACATCCAACAGGACGAGAATATCGCCAATCCACTTGGCCTGTTCATCAATGACTATATCAAAGTCATAAAGGAGACTGCGGATGTCTGGGCAGTGCCGGTTATCGACCTTGCCAGCGTCTGCGGGCTTTATCCCTTGGAACCGGAGCATGCGAGATATTTCAGGGAGGATGGCATGAAAGTGAAATACACTCCCGAGGAGGCTGCGGCAGCGAAAGCGGGGACAGAACAGGCACTTGAACATCATGACCTCCTCCATCCAAACACCGCCGGGCATTTGCGGATGGCTTATGCCCTCGCATATCAGCTGCTTGGCTATCCAGCTCATTTTTAGATATTCTCGATAGTGTATTTGATATCTTTGGATTAAATTAATTAGAGAATGAGTACTGTTGTTATTATCGCGACCGTATTGGCATATCTGCTGTTCATGTTCGCGATAGCATGGATGGCTGGGAAGAATAGTGACAATTCGTCGTTTTTCACCGGGGCCAGGAAGTCCCGGTGGTATGTGGCGGCATTGGCTATGATCGGGGCTCCTATGTCGGGAGTGACTTTCGTCTCCGTGCCTGGGATGGTCTCCGCGAGCGGTTTCGGATATCTGCAGATGTGCCTTGGCTTTGTGGCAGGTTACCTTGTGATATCTTTCGTGCTCATCCCCTTGTTCTACATGCAGAGTGTCGTCTCTATCTATCAATACCTTGAGAATCGCTTCGGCATGTCCTCCTACAAGACCGGAGCATGGTTCTTCTTTATATCAAAGATATTAGGAGCCTCTGTCAGGTTCTTCCTGGTGTGTCTGGTATTCCAGATGCTGATTTTCGACCCGCTGGGTATCCCGTTCGCGGTCAATGTGTTGCTGTCGGTCCTTGTAGTTTTCGCCTACACTTTCACCGGAGGCGTGAAAACCGTCATCTGGACGGATTCGTTCAGGACCCTTTGCATGATCCTGGCCGTGGTTCTCGGAATAGTGTTCATCGCGAGGAACCTTTCCCTGGACTTTGGTGAGCTGGTGGCCTCGATCAAAGGTAGCTCCATGTCCAGGATCTTCTACTTTGATGACGTGAACGGTTCCCAATATTTCTGGAAACAGTTCCTGGCAGGATTGTTCACGGCGGTGGCTATGACCGGTCTGGACCAGGACATGATGCAGAGGCCGCTTAGCTGCAAGGATCCCAGGGAAAGCCGCAAGAACATGATCACCAGCGGGGTTATGCAGCTGTTCGTGGTCTTCCTTTTCCTCTGCCTCGGAGTCCTGCTGTACCAGTTCGCCGGAGCTAACGGGATCAGCGATACCGGAGACAAGATTTTCCCGGCTGTCGCTACCTCTGGATTGTTGCCTGGAATAGTGGGTATCCTTTTCATTGTGGGGCTTGTAGCCAGCGCTTATGGTGCGGGAGGCTCCGCATTGACCTCGCTCACGACCTCGTTCACAGTGGATATCCTTGGAGCGATGAGGAAGGGTGACGCATCCCTCACCAAGACACGTAAGCTGGTTCATGTCGGGATGGCTGTCCTGATGGCTTTGGTGATAATCATATTCAACAAGTTATCCAATACCAGCGCCATCAACGCCGTTTACACTCTCGCCAGCTACACCTACGGACCCATCCTCGGCATGTTCGCTTTCGGACTGGCTTGCAAGAGGAGAGTAAAGGACAAATTGGTGCCATTGGTCGCGATTGCGGCACCTGCTTTATGCCTGGTCTTGCAGCTGAACTCGGAGAGGTGGTTCGGAGGCTATAAGTTCAGTTACGAGATCCTGCTCCTTAACGCCGTTTTTGTCATTGTCGGTCTATGTCTCCTTATCGACAAGTCCAATAAGGATCGTGTTTGATTATTATTCTTATCTTTGTCTATTTAACAGTCACGTATGATTCTTATAGTTGAAAGCGGAGCGACAAAAACCGATTGGCTGGCCCTAGAAGGGGCTGGCTCTCGAGTGAGTGTCAAAACCGGCGGGATGAATTTGGCATCTATACCCGAGGATGTTGTCAGGGGAGTGGTAGAAGAAGCTGCGGCAGGATTCTTAGAAAATGGTATTTCCCGTTTTGATAGGATCCATTTCTATGCGGCGGGGCTGATCTGCCAGTCTTCGGAATCGGTTCCCTCCATCGCCATTAATCTAGACAAGGTCCTGCGCTCTCTATTTCCGGAAGCCATGATCGAATATGCCTCTGACACGCTTGCCGCCGCAAGGGCTGTCTGCGGACATGAGAAGGGGATCGCCGCGATACTCGGCACCGGTTCCAATAGTTGCCTCTACGATGGGGAGAAGATTATTGGCAATATCCGCTCAGGAGGCTTCATCCTTGGTGATGAAGGCGGCGCCGCGAGGCTTGGCCGGATGTTCATGGCGGATTTCCTTAAAGGCCTGGTCCCTGAACCGGTCAGTAGAGAGTTCGCCAAGGACTTTGAGGTGGACTACATGACAGTGGTGAAGAACGTTTACAAAGGTGAGACACCAGCCGCATACCTTGGATCCTTCGCCCCTTGGATTATGGCCAAGTATGATTCAAGTGAATATGTCAAAGAATTGGCAGATAGTAATTTCCGTGATTTCTTTGAAAGGGCTCTGACCAGATACGGCACAGACTCTCTCCCGGTAGGGGTTGTCGGAGGTTTCGGTTATGCCAACAGGAATATCCTCATGCGGCTTGCCGAGCCTTATGGGATCAAGTTCTCAAAGATAATCAAGGCCCCAGTCGAAGGACTTGTGGATTTCCATTCAGGGAGGGTTTAGCATGGAAAACAGGACGACCGAACAGACATCAAGATACGACCACCTTGAGAGGATGAGTACCACCGAGTTGCTCTCCGCGATCAATTCAGAGGACAGGACTGTCCCAGAGGCAGTTTCGACAGCCATCCCTATGATAAAGAATCTGGTTGATGGGATAGTGGAGAGAGTTCCCAGGGGAGGCCGTGTTTTCTATCTGGGAGCTGGAACGAGCGGCAGGCTCGGAGTCGTGGACGCTTCTGAGATCCCGCCGACTTACGGGGTCCATAATGTGTTCATCGGACTTATGGCCGGAGGTGATAGGGCTATCCGTGATGCTGTGGAGGGTGCGGAGGACTCCAGGACAGGCGGATGGGAAGACATGCTTCCATATTCCCCGACAAAAGATGACATCCTTGTGGGGATCGCTGCCTCCGGTACCACGCCTTATGTCGTCGGAGCAGTGGAGATAGCGAGACGCCATGGGTTGCTCACAGGTTGCATAACTTGCAATGAAGGATCCCCCTTGGCTGCGGCCTCCGAGATCCCGATAGTGGTTGTGGTGGGCCCAGAATTTGTCACTGGAAGCACCAGGATGAAGGCAGGCACGGCCCAGAAACTGGTGTTGAACATGATTTCCACCGCCTCTATGATCCGTCTCGGACATGTCAGAGGCAGTAGGATGGTTGACATGCAACTGACTAACAATAAGTTGGTTGACCGTGGTGCGAGGATGATCATGGAGGAGACCGGCCTGACCGATTATGAATATGCCAGGCGGCTGCTCCTCTCGCACGGCTCCGTCAGGGCCGCCGTATTCTTTTACCAAACCCAGACAAGCCAGGCATGACAGTACCGGAAAAATACCCCTCCAAGCTTCTTGAGGACGCTGTCCAGGCTATCGGTTCCCTGCCGGGAGTGGGGAAGAGGAGCGCCCTCAGGCTTGCCCTGCACCTCCTGCGGCAGCCCCAGGAGAATGTCCATCATTTCGCTGACTCGATAGTCAGGCTTAGGGATGAGGCGAAGTATTGCCGGATCTGCAGGATGATCTCGGACGAGGACACCTGTTCAATCTGTTCGGACAGGAGCCGGGACCACAAGACCATTTGTGTCGTTGAGAATGTCAGGGATGTGATGAGCATCGAGAATACCGGCCAGTACCATGGGGTGTACCATGTCCTCGGGGGCATCATTTCCCCGATAGCGGGAGTGGGTCCATCTGACTTGACCATCTCCGATCTTGTCGGACGGGTCAAGGAAATGGTCGCTTCTCCGGCCTCCATCCCTTCCGAGGTCGAGGTCATTCTTGCCTTGAGCGGTGATGTTGAAGGTGAGACCACTTCTTTCTATATCTACAGGCAGATCTCGGGCTTTGGTGTGAGGGTATCTTCCCTCGCCAGGGGCCTCGGGTTCGGAGATGATTTGGAATATGCCGACGAGTTGACTCTCGGAAGGTCGATAACCGGGCGGCAGCCTTTTAATCCTTAGGCCATGGTCGCTGTTCTGGCCGCTTTGCTTTTCGCCCTTTCACTTTGCGCCGACTGTTTCGCTGTCTCGACATGTTCAAGCGTGAGTGTCAAGGACTTCTCTTGGAAACGTGTCTCTCTTGTGGCGGCCATCTTCGCGCTCGTTCAGTCCGGTTTACTTGTCGTCGGATGGACCTTTGGAGACATGCTCTCCGGCTTTGTGGGTAAAATGGCTCCAGTCGTCGGTTTCCTGTTGCTGCTTTATGTCGGAGGATCCATGATAGTCTCCTCTGTCACTGACCGGGAGGAGTCCAGGAACCTTGATGGTCTCAGGAATATTCTCATAGGCGCCGTGGCGACTAGCATCGACGCTCTCGCGGCTGGGATCTCCCTCTCGATGGACAGCGACAGTTTCCCTGACATGATCCTGAAGGCGGTCGCCGTTCTGGTCGTGACCTTCGTCTCCGTCGTTCTCGGCATCAAGGGCGGTACTCTGGCAGGGCGGCGTTATGGTCGTCCAGCCCTCTTGGTCGGAGGCATCGTACTTGTCGTAATTGGCCTGAATATCCTCTTCAAATTCATCTAACCCGTTTTTTTCCTTGTTTTTGCGAAAATATTTATATTTTTGCAGACTCCGGGTTATGCGATGATAGCGATTTTCTATAAGAGGAACGACAAACTGGTGGTGTCCCAGTCCGAGAAGGATCTTTCCCAGCTGAGCAGGGAAGACGTCCTCTGGATTGACCTTCTCTCCCCCTCAGGAGAGGAGAAGCACACTGTTGACGACTTCCTTGGAGAAGAGATCCAGAGCCGCGCCCAGGCTGAGGAGATCGAGAGCTCCTCAAGGTATTCCGAGACAGAGAACGCCATCTTCGCCAACACCAACTTCCTTATGCCAGGCCCCGAGGACTATACCATGGAGGCCGTCTCCTTTACCTTTGTGGGGGACTGTCTGACCACCCTCAGGGATGTTCCCATCCGTTCGTTCACCGAACTTCAGAGAAGGATTGTCGCCCGTCCCCAGATGTATCCCAACGGCTACACCGTCTTCGTCAGCATCATGGACCAGCGAGTTGACCTCGACGCCGACATGATCGAGCTGATGAGTAAGGAGATCGCGCAGTATAGCAAGAGGATCAACCAGCAGGAGGACATCAATGAGGACTTCCTCCTGGATATCAACCAGCTTCAGGAGAACACCATGATTGTCAGGGAGAACATCATAGACAAGCAGAGGCTGATCCAGAACATGATCAAGAGCGACAAGTACCCCGCTGACCTGCAGTCGAGGTTCAACGTCATCCTCCAGGACATAACCTCCCTTATCAACCACGCTAATTTCAGCTTCGAGAGGCTGGAATATCTCCAGGAGACGGTCCTTGGCCTTATCAACCTGGACCAGAACAACATAATGAAGATATTCACGCTGGTGTCGGTGCTCCTTATGCCTCCGACTCTCGTAGCCAGTTTCTATGGGATGAACGTTCCCCTGCCGTTCCAGGACAAGGGGTGGGCGTGGCTTATCCTGTTCGTCTTCATGCTCATACTTGTCGGGGTTGTCCTGTACATATTCAGGAAGAAGAAAATGCTCTGATTTTCTTCCTGTAACCATTGTAAATCAGATATTTTTCTCTATTTTTGCACGCTTTTCGACGAAGCTGGCCTGTGGGTCACGCTTCGTGGGGCGAAAAAATATTGTTAAACAACTAGTTATCTTTATCATCCATTATGGCAGAAGAAACATTGAATCCCGCCGTCGAGCCCGTTCAGGAGCAGCCTGAGGCTCCCAAGGCAGAAGTGAAAGAAACAAAGAAACCTTCCCTCAACGCGTCGGTCGCGCCCGAGGATTTCGATTGGGACGCCTTCGAGGGCGGCTCCGAGATCTACGGAAAGAACGACAGGAAAGAGATTGAGGAGGCCTATGACCAGACTCTCTCCAAGATCGTGGAGAACGAGGTGGTCGAGGGTACCGTCACAGCCATCTCCAAGAGGGAGGTTATCGTCAATATAGGTTACAAGAGCGAGGGTGTCATCCAGGCTCCCGAGTTCCGTTACAATCCTGACCTGAAGGTCGGAGACAAGGTCGAGGTCTATGTGGAGTCCGCCGAGGACCGCAAGGGTCAGCTGATCCTTTCCCACAAGAAGGCCCGCGCCCTCAAGTCTTGGGACCGCGTCAACGAGGCCTGCAACAACGACGAGATCGTCAAGGGCTTCATCAAGACCCGCACCAAGGGTGGCATGATCGTCGACGTGTTCGGCATCGAGGCCTTCCTGCCCGGCTCCCAGATCGACATCAAGCCCATCCGTGACTACGACGCCTATGTCAACCAGACCATGGACTTCAAGATCGTCAAGATCAACCAGGAGTTCCGCAACGTCGTCGTCTCCCATAAAGCTCTCCTCGAGGCTGAGCAGGAGGCCCGCAGGGCCGAGCTCATCAGCAAGCTCGAGAAGGGTCAGATCCTTGAGGGAACTGTCAAGAACATCACCAACTACGGCGTGTTCGTCGACCTCGGTGGTGTTGACGGTCTCATCCACATCACTGACCTCAGCTGGGGCAGGATCGACAATCCCGAGGAGGTCGTCTCCCTCGACGAGAAGATCAAGGTCGTCGTCAAGGAGTTCGATCCCAGCCAGAAGAGGATCGCTCTCGGTTACAAGCAGCTTACCCCTCATCCTTGGGACAACCTCGACCAGAATATCAAGGTCGGTGACACTGTCAAGGGTAAGGTCGTCCTGATCGCCGACTACGGTGCTTTCGTTGAGATCGAGCCCGGTGTCGAGGGTCTTATCCATGTGTCCGAGATGAGCTGGTCTCCGAGGCTCCACTCCGCTCAGGAGTTCCTCAAGGTCGGCGACGAGGTCGAGGCCCAGGTCCTTTCCATCGACCGCGAGAACAGGAAGATGTCCCTCGGTCTGAAGCAGCTCACCCCCAACCCTTGGGAGAGCATCCGCGACAAGTATCCCGTTGGTTCCATCCACAAGGCTATTGTCCGCAATATCACCAACTTCGGTGTGTTCGCCGAGCCTGAGGACGGTGTTGAGGGTCTCATCCACATCAGCGACCTCAGCTGGAACAAGATCAAGCATCCTTCAGAGATGGTTTCCCCTGGAGACGAGATTGACGTTGTCATCCTCGACTTCGACGAGGCCAACCACAAGCTCAGCCTTGGTCACAAGCAGCTCACTCCCAACCCTTGGGACGAGATCGAGCGCAAGTACTCTGTCGGCTCTACTGTCGAGGGTACTATCGCCTCTCTCACCGACAAGGGCGCCAACATCAAGCTCGAGGGTGATGACGAGGGCTTCGCTTTCAGCCGTGACCTCATCAAGGAGGATGGCAAGCAGCCTATCGTCGGCGAGACCCTTCCTTTCAAGGTGGTCGAGCTCCGCAGGAGCACCCGCAGGATCCTCCTCTCCCATGTGAGAACTTACAATGACGTCAAGGTCGCCCAGGTGGCCGCCGAGGCTGACAACACCAAGAAGGCTGTCAAGAAGATCAACTCCAACCTTGAGAAGACCACTCTCGGAGACATCGATGCTCTTGCCGCCCTTAAGGAGAAGCTCGAGAAAGGAGAGTAAAAAATGAATTTCACTTTGACGGTTCTGGGCACGGCTTCGGCCAAGCCAACCGCCGGAAGACATCAGAGCGCCCAGGTACTTTCAGTGCGTGGGCGCTCTTTCTTGATTGACTGCGGTGAGGATGTCCAGTCTCGGCTTCAGGAGAGCCGTATCTCTCCGATGAAGATCGAGTCGATCTTCATCTCCCATATCCATGGAGACCATCTTTTTGGACTCCCAGGCTTGCTGTCAACCATGGGGATGCTCTCAAGGGTGAAACCGTTGAATATCTATGCCCCGGCCAATTACGGCCCACTCCTCAAGTTTTTCTTGTCATATTATGGTGAGGGGATATCCTTCGAGATCCGGCATATTCCCTTGACCATGAAGGCTCCTGAGGTCATCTATCAGACCAAGACCTTGGCAGTGAGCGCCTTCCCTCTCAACCACGGGATTGAGACTTTCGGATTCCTTTTCCGCGAAAAGGAGCCGCAGTTCAATGTCAAGAAGTGGAAGATTGATGAATATGGCCTCTCGTTATCCGAGATAGCCGCCGTCAAAAGGGGAGAGGATGTGGTCCGGGAGAATTCTGACGGATCTTTCTTGACCCTCCCTTTTGAGGAACTTGGCTACAAGCCTTTCGAGCCGAGATCCTACGCTTATTGTTCGGACACTGCTCCTTTCCCTGAGGAGGCTTCCTGGGTGAGGGGTGTGGATATCCTTTACCACGAGGCTACTTATCTTGAAGAACTTTCCGACCTGGCCGAGTCCCGTCACCACTCAACCACTCTCCAGGCTGCTCGTTGCGCTCTTGAGGCTGGCGCCAAGCGGCTTGTTATCGGCCATTATTCCTCCAGGGGGAAGGACATTTCATTGTACGAGTCTGAATGCCGGTCCGTTTTCCCCGAGACTCACGCCGCCTCTGACCTCGACGTATTCGATGTCCCTCTCGTCAAATATCAATAAAATATTTATATTTGTAGATATGAGAAGGTGGATTATAGTGATAGTTGCCCTGTGGTCCGCCGCCGCTGCGGGACAGTCACAGATTGAGAGCTATATAGCACAGTGGGCTCCGACGGCGGTGCGGGAGATGTACCGAAGCGGGGTCCCTGCCAGCATTACCCTCGCACAGGGAATCCTGGAGTCCCGGTATGGCCTGTCGACGCTGGCCGTTGACGGGAATAACCATTTCGGAATCAAATGCCATAAGGACTGGACCGGGAAAAAGCAATATCATGACGATGACGCGAAAGGGGAGTGCTTCCGGGTATATGACTCGGCCGAGGAGTCCTTCCGTGACCACTCTGATTTCCTTCGTTACCGCGACCGCTATAAATTCCTTTTCGATTTCGAGACAACGGATTATAAATCATGGGCTTATGGCCTGAAGAAAGCCGGCTATGCGACCGATCCAGGCTATCCGGGGAAGCTCATCAAATACATCGAGGACTACAAGCTATACGAATATGACACCATGCCTCTTGCGGATGTGGATGGCCTGGAGAAGAAAGCCGATGAAGTGGTGAAGGATGAGGGTGAGGGTGAAGGTGAGAAGGTGGAAACTACACCTGAACCGAAGCGTTCCACAGCGAAAGAAGATAAGGCTAAAGAGAAAGCGAAGGCAAAAGCTCATAAGAGGGCGTCCAAGCCGGCTCGTAAAGCCAAACGTAAATCTCCTGGTGATGAGGAACTTACCGGTACTATACCCCAGTCCCCTCTCGCTCTTGAGGAACCGAAGAGGATTGACAAGAGCCAGCTTGAGGAGTTCAAGTTCTCCCTTACCAGGGAGGCATATTCCAAGAACGGTGTTCCGTTCGTGACCTCGGTGGAGGGAGAAAGCTACGCGTCGATCGCCATGCGCTATGGCTTGTTCTTAAATGAGATATTGAAGTACAATGACTTGACCTCTTCCCGCGAATTGTTGCCCGGGACAGTCGTCTATCTTCAGGCAAAGAAGAACCAGTCCGAGAAAGGTCTGGACAAGTTCATCGTGGACGATGACTCCCAGACGCTGTGGGACATCTGCCAAAGATTCGGTGTCAAGATGTCTAGCGTGCGAAAGATGAATGGCTTTGACGCCAGTTATCAGCCAAGTGAGGGAGACACCATCCTGCTTCGCGGAAAGAGGAAAACAAAGAAATGAAAACCTGGAAACTGATTCTCCTTCTCGTAGCTTTGGTGCTGGTGGTCGCTTTCGGGGCAGTAGGCGGCCGTTGGTACGGGGATAACCGCAAGCCGAATTTCACCGGCAAGGCGGATTTGTACATTTATCCCGGGATGACCGCATCGAAAGTGGTGGAGATGATTCCTGACAGTGTCGTGTTGAGGCGCCGGAGCCTTGAAAGGGTGATGTCGTCTTTGTCTGACGAAGACTTGAAGCCGGGACATTACGTCGTTGAGAAGGGAAAACCAAGCATCTATGTCCCCAGGATGCTTAAGGCCGGGTGGCAGACACCTGTGAATCTGACCCTGTCCGGTACTATGCGGCAGAAATCAGTGATAGCCAGGAAGATATCCCGGCAGATGATGATGGATTCCACCACCGTCATGCGGGCTCTTGAGGATAAGGCTCTTCTCTCGTCATATGGTTTCACTCCGGACGATGTTTTCTCCCTTTTTATCCCTGACACCTATCAGGTCTATTGGACTGACTCAATGAAAGAAGTCTTGGACAAGCAGAAAGCGGCTTACGATGATTTCTGGACGGCGGATAACCTCAAACTCGCGAGTGCCCAAGGGTTGACTCCCAAGGAAGTGTCTATTGTCGCCTCTATCGTGAAGTCCGAGTCCAATCATGAGCCTGAATATCCTTCAATCGCCGGGGTGTACCTTAACCGTCTCCACCAGGGGATGCGTCTGCAGGCTGATCCTACTGTAGCCTTCTGTTTCGGATATACCCTTAACAGGGTTCTTTATAAACACTTGGAGATTGATTCCCCGTATAATACCTATCTCCATGAGGGACTCCCTCCAGGACCTATTTGTGTGCCCGACAGGGCCAGCCTGAACGCCGTGCTTAATCCTGACAGGCACGGATACCTCTATTTCTGCGCCAGCGCGGCTATGGATGGAACCCATAAATTCGCGGCCACCTTGTCCGAGCATAATCGGAACGCCAGGGAGTTCCAACGAGCGCTGGATGTTAGACGATACTCTGGGAAATAACTGTGTAATAGATTATTAAAGATGGAAGACAGGATCCAGAGATTATTCCCACAGTTCGACGGAGCCGGTCAGGCTCTCGTTCGGAAGGCCTATGATGTGGCTTTGGCGGCTCTTGAGGGAAAGACCAGGGAGAATGGGCATCCATTCATGGAGCACCCGGAGAACGTCGCCCTGATCGCTACCGACGAGATAGGCCTCCCCGCGGAGTGCGCCGCCGCCGTCTTCCTCCACGAGGCCATCCGCATGGGCTCTTGTCAAGAATCTATCCTCGCGTCATTCCCGGTCGATGTGGTCAAGATGGTCGAGGGACTCAACAAGATCTCGACCATCAAACCGAAAGACACCCGTCTTGAGGCCGAGAACTACAAGAAACTGATTGTCCAGTACTCTGCCGATCCCCGTGTCACGGTTCTCAAGATCGCGGACAGGCTTGAGGTGATGCGCAACCTGGATGTGTTCCCTAAAAGCTCCAGGGATAACAAGATCCTCGAGACCTTGATGCTGTATATTCCCCTGGCTCACCAGCTCGGGCTTTACAACATTAAGCGGGAGATGGAGGACATCTATTTCCGTTACACGGAACCTGTTGAGTATAGGGCGATAACGAATAAGCTCAAGGCTACAGAGAGGGACCGGGAGAGACTGATGATGGAGTTCATCCAGCCGCTGAAGAAAGAACTCTCAGACGAAGGAATCAAGTATAAGCTCAAGATCAGGACGAAGGCCGCATACTCGATATGGACGAAGATGCGCAAGCAGAAAGTTCCCTTCGAGGGAGTCTTCGACGTTTTCGCCATCCGATTCATAATCGATTGCGAGCCAGATCCGAAGGTGGAGAAGGATCTGTGCTGGAAGGTGTTCTCATATGTCACGAAGGAGTATGAGCAGGACACCGCTCGTCTGCGCGACTGGATAACCAACCCGAAGCCAAATGGTTACGAGTCCCTTCATATTACCGTGAAGAATCGTCGCGGGGCTTATATCGAGGTTCAGATCAGGACCAGGAGGATGGACGAGGAAGCTGAGAACGGCCAGGCGGCCCATTGGTCATACAAGGGGGTCCGTCATGAGGCCCAGATGGACAAATGGCTGACTTCGGTCCGATACGCCCTTGAGCATCCGAGCGAAGGCAATCCGGAAGATCTTCCTGAGCCGCCCTCAAAGGAGATTTTCGTGTTCACTCCGACTGGCGAGCTGCGGATCCTTTCCGCCGGGGCTACTGTGCTTGATTTCGCCTTTAATATCCACACAGGCCTCGGGGTGAAGTGTACCGGGGCGAAGGTCAACGGGAAGGCCGTCTCTATCCGAGAACGTCTTAAGACCGGAGATGTGGTCGAGATTATGTCCGGCAAGAACCAGAAGCCCTCGCCGGACTGGCTTACCTTTGTGGTGACTTCAAAGGCCAGGAGCAGGATCAAGAGGGAGCTTGACGAGGAGGAATACAAAAAGGCCGCTGCCGGCAGGGAACTGCTTGGCAGGCGTCTGAAGAACTGGAAACTCGAGTTCCCGGACGATATGATCGCCGAGTACCTGAAAAAAATCAGGTACACCACCCAGAATTCATTCTATGCGGCCATAGCCGATTCGGTGATTGATGTTAATGACGTAAAGAATTTCATTCAGGAGCATGACAAAATCGCCGCGTTGGCGGTTGATGCGGCCAAGGAGGCCGAGGCGGCCAGGATCAGCTCCCGTTCCGAGTGGGAAGGCCGGCAGGCGTCTGATGATATTCTTGTCCTTAACGCCAAGGATCTGAAAGGCCTCGATTACAAGATGGCGAAATGCTGCCACCCGGTGTTCGGGGATGATGTTTTCGGTTTCGTCACAAGGACGGAAGGCATTAAGATTCACCGCATTTCCTGCCCCAACGCCTCGCGGCTCATCAGCACCTATCCGTACAGGATCCAGAAAGTCCGGTGGGCGGAGACTCCCTCGGGAGGCAGTTTCCAAGGCACGCTGAAGGTCGTCACCGGGATAGAACCCTCGGTCATCGGCCGTATCACCGAGGTGGTGGGCTCATTCAAGGCCTCTCTGCGTTCGTTCAATGTCTCGGAGAACAACCGCAACGGCACCTATGAGATTTCGATGAGGGTCAGTGTCCCGTCCAACATGGAGCTTGACAAGGTGATATCCCAGATAAAGAATCTCCGGCACGTGATAAAGGTCAGCCGGGTCTAGCTTTTCCAGACTTTCAGATACTCCTGCAGGGCCCACATCTCGTCGCGGAACTTCGCGGCTTGGCTGAAGTCCAGCTCGGCGGCCGAGTGTTCCATGCGGCGCTTGTCTTCCGCGATTGTTTTCTCTATCTGTTCCCTACTCATTGAGCGTATGACCGGATCTTGCAGCACAGCGGCGAGGTCGGCTTTGACGTAGCCATCCACATAGGCCGTATTGCCCTCCCTCTTGGAGTCGTGGCCGAGACCCACTGAGACTGAGCCTCTTCCGAGTTCGCTTGGATTGGGAATATAAGTCGGATCCGACACCGAATCCTTGGCGCTGACCCTGCCGCTCGGCCCGTTGGCCACCCTTGGATTGACTGCAGAAGGGCCGTAGAGCTCGGAAGCGAGAATATTCCTCTTTACCTCCACCTGGGTCGGGGTTATTCCGTGGATCTTGTTATATTCCATCTGTTTGGTGCGCCGGCGGTTGGTCTCACGGATTGTCTCCTCCATCGAGTCGGTGACAGTGTCCGCATACATTATCACGAGGCCGTTCACATTCCTCGCAGCCCTGCCGGCGGTCTGGGTGAGGGCCCTGCCGGACCGGAGGAAACCCTCCTTGTCGGCATCCAGGATAGCCACAAGGGAGACCGTGGGGATATCGAGCCCTTCCCTCAGGAGGTTGACTCCTACAAGCACATCGAAAAGGCCGTTCTTGAAGTCCTCAATTATCTCGACCCTCTCGGATGTGTCCACATCGGAGTGGATGTACCTGACCCTCACGCCGATTCTGTCAAGATAGTCGGTAAGTTCCTCGGCCATCCTTTTGGTGAGGGTTGTGACAAGGATTCTCTCGTCGTTCTCAGCCCTCGCGCGGATCTCCTCCACCAGGTCGTCCACCTGGTTTTTTGTCGGGCGGACCTCGATGGGAGGATCAAGCAGCCCTGTCGGACGTACAACCTGCTCTACCACAAGACCTTCCGACCGATCCAGCTCATAATCCGCCGGGGTGGCGCTGACATATACCTTCTGGCCTGTGATCTCGTTGAACTCGTCGAACTTCAACGGGCGGTTGTCCGCCGCCGCAGGTAGTCGGAACCCATATTCCACCAAAACAGACTTGCGGGAGTGGTCCCCGCCGTACATGGCCCTGATCTGGGGTATGGTGACATGGCTCTCGTCGATGAAGGTTATAAAGTCGTTCGGGAAATAGTCTATGAGGCAGAAAGGTCTCTGCCCTGGCTTGCGGCCGTCCAAATACCGGGAGTAGTTCTCGATCCCGGGGCAGTATCCCATCTCCTTGATCATCTCCAGGTCATTCTCTACCCTTTGTTGCAACCGTTTTGCTTCCAGGCCCTTCCCAATCTCATTGAAATAGTCGATCTGAGCCTTCAGGTCGTCCTGGATCATGCTGACCGCCTTGATGCTTCGCTCCCTGGTCGTGACGAAATTGGTGGCCGGAAATATCGGCACCTCGTCCAGGTCCTCGATCCTGGCTCCCGTGACCGGGTCGATCAGGGAAAGGGACTCCACCTCGTCTCCGAAGAACTCTATCCGGACGGCCTCGTCGGAACCTCCGAGGAACACATCGACGGTGTCGCCACGCACGCGGAAGGTGCCCCGCTTGAAATCCACTTCCGTTCGGCTGTAGTTCGCATCCACAAGGTGGTAAAGAAGACGTGTCAGCGAACGGGTCTCTCCCTTCTTGACTGTCACGGACTGGGCGTGGAAGTCCTCCGGATTGCCGATGCCGTAAAGGCAGGAGACACTGGAGACCACAATCACGTCCCTCCTTCCTGACATCAGCGCTGAAGCGGCGGACAAACGGAGCTTGTCTATCTGGTCGTTGATGCTGAGGTCTTTCTCGATGTAAGTGTCCGTCGTGGGGAGGTATGCCTCCGGCTGGTAGTAGTCGTAATAGGATACGAAATACTCCACGGCATTGGAGGGGAAGAAACTCTTGAACTCGCCGTACAGCTGGGCGGCGAGGGTCTTGTTGTGGCTAAGCACAAGCGCCGGCCTCTGAAGTCTCTCGATGACGTTGGCCATCGTGAATGTCTTCCCGGATCCGGTCACTCCAAGCAGGGTGACATCCCCGACTCCTTGCTTCAACGCGTCGCAAAGACCTTTGATGGCCTCCGGCTGGTCCCCGGAAGGTTTATATGGCGATTCAAGCCTGAATTTCATGTAAAGTCAAATGTCAGTTTGTATCCTCATCTTCCTCCTCGTCATCGTCCAGGCCATATTGGGTGGCGATGTCGAACTTGTCCCAAGCCTCCTCCATCTCGCGTCTCTCTTTCTTGGTGGGCCTTCCGGTTCCCCGGTCCCTCTTGAGGAAGAAAGTCTCCACGGGAGCCCTGAGCTTGTCAAGTTCCTCCTGCGGGGTCAGGTTGTCCGCATAATCCGGGACAAGCTTCGCTCCCAGGCGGTGCTGGGGGATTTGTCTCAGCTTGTACGAATACTGGATGATCCCCTTGTGGACATTGATAGTCTCTCCGGGCTTTACCATCCTGGACGGTTTCACATTCGAGCCATCTATCTTGACCTTGCCGCCTTTGCAGGCCTCGGTCGCCTCTGTCCTGGTCTTGAACACCCTCAGTGCCCAGAGGACTTTGTCTATCCTGTCGGATTCAGCCATGGTCTCAGTTCCAATTTCTTATATGAGGATCCGGTGCGTCCTGCTCCGGAGATGATCCGATGTATGGGTCGGGATCGCTTTTCTTAATGGGGACAGCCTCGAGGAGGACAGTGCCTTCGCTTGTCGGAAGCAGCAGGAAATCATTGACTTCCGAAGGTATCATGACAGAGTGGCCGGCTTTGATGCCGACAGGGCTGAAACCGTCCGCTCCCGGTCCGGGTTGGATAGCGGCCTCCCCGGAGACGCAGTAATACACCGCGAAGTCGCCGGGCTGCTCGCTGAATATGTGAAGCGGGTTCTTAAGTTCCATACGAGTCACCCTGAACCCGTCGTCCGAGGAAGGAGCGGCGGGGCAGTACTTCCGGAAATCTATCAAGTCGAAAGCTTCCTCAAGAAGGAGATCCTCTCCGTCGGGAAGCTCCACTCCCCAGTTATGGACGCTCAACGTAAGTTCCGAACTCTCACCTATTTCCACTATTTTCAATCCAGGCCCGGCGGCGAACAATGTTCCCGGCCTGATGGGGATCATATCCCCGGTCTTTGGGCTGATCTCGTTCAGGATGTCCCTGAGCAATCCTTCCTGGCACCTGCGGTAGAAATCTCCCGCATCGATATCCCTCCTAAGCCCAAGATACATTCTGGCCTCTTCGGAGGCTTCTTGGATATACCAGAGGGAAGTCTTCCCCAGAGAGTCATAACGTTCCTCAGCGACATCGTCAGGCACGTTGACCTGGAGTGGTTGCCATCCTGAAGTATTGATGACCTTGACCATAATGGGGAACTGGAGACCGTAATACTCGAAAGAGTCGTCCCCGACCACCCGTTCAAGATAAGTACCCATCAACTCACTGAGGGCATTGCCGCCGAACCATCCCTCGGCGACCATCGAATCCACGAATCCCAGATCCGCGATCTGGTAGTTCACGGAACCCCAAGGCACCTTGGAACCGTCCTCAAGGAACTTTATCGGGTATAGTTTCTTCTCGTTATTGTCCATAATCTGTTCTTAAACTCCAAAGATACAAAAAGTCATTCAACTTCGCCTGTCGGGACGTACCAAATAGCTGTCGAGACCTTCTTATAGCCGAGTTTACGGTAAATGGCGGCGTATCTGGCCACCTGGGTGCGGTATCGTGGATCCTTCTGTCCGAACTTGTAGTCTATGACAGTGACCTCTCCATCTTTGATAACAACCCTGTCAGGTCTCCATTCACGGCCGTCGGAGTCGATAAGTGAGGTCTCATTCAGAATCTGAGCCCCTTCCTCAGGGAACCATTCCGGGTGGGTGGCGATCCTTGCGGAGAGCAAATCCAGTACTTCCCGCTCCCTGGAAGGCTCAAGATCTCCGGAATTCACGGCCTGACGGGTGGACGCTTCAAGGTCGGACGGAACACGTACTCTGGAGAGTATGTCGTGAAGCACTGTCCCGTTGTGCCTCGCACTTGCGGCCGCCGTACCTTCCTCGGTGAAAAAGTTCAGAGCCTCGGATGAAATCCTGAGCCTTCCTCTCTCCCCGTCGCCTCCGGAGGAAGACCCGTTAAGAGGGAATGAGGGATATCCAGTCTCCCGGGAACCGAGAGGGGATTCCTTCCTTTCCATCGATGAGAAATCGTACATTTCCCCTTTCCGGAATATCTCAGTCTCTCCTGTCTCGTCGGCCTCTTTTGAAAACCCTGTCAGAAGGTCTTGATTGTCAAGATATTCCATAAGTATTCCCGCCATGCTCTTATCCGGGGAGCATCCGATGTCGGAGATAATGGTCATTCCCTTCGAGGCCCTGGTGAGGGCTACATAATACGTGTTGATGTTGTCGATGTACTGGAGGAGGAGCTCTTTGTTATAGTCTTCCTCGAAAAGAGTTCCAGCGCTTGTGGACGAGAGGCTCACGTCGAACGCGGCTTTTCCGAGACCTTCCAGGGGGGTGCCTTCCACATCAGGAACCGTCCAGGAGCAACCGGCCCTGTACAGACCGACTGTCTCTGAATATGGCAGGATCACATACGGGAACTCAAGTCCTTTAGACTTGTGGATGGTCATCACCCGGATGGCGCCCGCGTCAGCGGGAGAGCTTACTTTGGGATCTTCTCCATTGTCCCATGTCTTTAGGAAAGAGTCCAGGGAATTGCCGTTTGTCGCCACATGGTCTCGGACATAATCCATGAATGACTGGATATATAGGGTCTCACTGTCAAACGATTCTCCTCCTTCCCCTTCCTTGATGATCCTTACCAGCCGTTCGCAGAGATCCGTAAGGGAGTGGAAGGAGAGTTCTTCCGCGTCAAAACCGGCCTCCCGGGCAAGGAAGGAGCCGATGGTGTCTTCCGGATTCCTCACAGATGAGAGCAGCGACACCAGTTTCCTTACGGCGGGGGATGACTTAAGGCGCAGGGAATCGTCGGAGATCACGTTCAGGCCATTCTCCATCAGGAAGGAAGCGACTGAAGATCCTTCCGCGTTGTTCCTAACCAGTACAGTGATGTCGCCAGGATGAGCCCCTGCTTCCATTACCTTCCTGATTGTCTGGAGAATATGCTTGTCCTGCTGCTCCGCGTCGCAGAATATGGCCTCCACGAGACCTTCCGCCGGATCCTTTGTCATCGCCACTTGGTGGTCGAAACACCCGTCTTCCCGCTTCCCATAGATCGAGGACACAGAGATGCCGACATCCTCCGATCCGGATTGCCTGTCAAGCCTGGTCGATGCGTATTCGAAGAAGTCGTTGTTGAAGCTGACCAGGCCGCGCAGGCTCCTCCAGTTGCCTTCCAGACTTTCCTGCCCGGCCCCGGGGAACTCTCCGGCCACATCCTTTGCCATAAGCTTCCAGTCCGAGCCCCTCCAGCGGTAGATGCTTTGCTTGACATCCCCCACAAGGAGGTTCTCCAGTCCTTGGGAGTCGCTGTTGGCGATCAGGGGTTTGAAATTGTCCCATTGGACCCTGGATGTGTCCTGGAACTCGTCGAGAAGAAAGTGCTCAAATCGCACGCCGAGTTTCTCGTATATGAAAGGGGCGTCGGCTCCGTCGATGATGTTTTTCAGGATGACATTGGAGTCGTCTAGGCTTAGTACATTCTTCTCTTTCAGCAGGTTCTGGAACTCGGTTCGAAGCTCGGAGGCGATGCCGAGGCTCCCTATCTGCTTGATTAGTATCTTGGCGGTCCTGTATGGCTTTATGCCTTTGTCATATATGGACACCAACCTGGCGGCCGGCGGAGCCAGGACGCTTTCGAGGCCGGAATAGCGAGGTTGGTCAGCCTTCTTGAACCACAAACCGAAGTCGAGAGCTTTCCTCCTGAAAGCCTCGGTAAGCTCCGGGATCTTGGCGAGACCCTTGCCCAAGAAGCCCGCGGAAGTGTCGAATGTGGATAAACCGTTGTCGGAAAATGACTTATCTACCTCTTCAGCAGCTTCCGCCATGTCCTTCTCAAAGTTGGAGATCACGCTTCTCATCAGTTTTCTCATGTACGCGAGGCGCTCTTTAGAGTAGGTTTTCTCCTCATCTATGCCATATTCCTCTATCACCGCCCTGAGCTCGTCTGACTTGAGCCTTGAGGCCATGTCGTACAGACCTTTCTCCAGATTAGGTCTTTTACCCTGCTCGAGCTGCTCCATCATGTTGTCACTAAGCCATTTGAGCAGTCCCTTGTCGTCTTCTGTCAGGGAATCTAAGATCCTGTCGACAGTCTCTGCGACGAGAGACTGCTTGTCCAGCTCGACCTGGTAGGAGGCGAATTGGCCGATCTCTCTTGAGAATGCCTTGAGGGTCTGCTGGAAAAACCTGTCTATGGTGCTCACTGCGAACGCGCTGTAGTCGTGGAGAATACGCAGGAGTATCCCTTCCGCCTTCTTCTTCAACTCCTCGCAGGAAGGGAAAAGAGACGGGACGAAGTCGCCTTTGTAGGATGATTTTTCGGGATCGGTGGCCAGGAGGTGAAGCTCCTTGAGGATCCTGCTTTTCATCTCGTCGGTGGCCTTGTTGGTGAAGGTGACGGCCAGGATGTGCCTGTAGGCGAAAGGGTCGCTGTCTGACAACAGGAGCCTGATGTATGTCTTTGCCAGGCTGTATGTCTTGCCGGATCCGGCTGAGGCTTTCAATATCTTAATCATGGTATTACCTCCCGCAAATCATTTTGAAATCACACCAGGAACAGGTTTTCTCCTCACCAGTCCTGCGCCAAGGCACGGAAGTGTCCGTCATCTCGGCCAATATCTTGTGGAGCCTCCCCATGACCTCCTCGTTGAATCTGTCACACATCGGAACGTTCTTGACGCCTTCCTTGAACAATACTGCCGGCTGGTAGATGGAATTGGTGACAGCCTTCCCTTTGACATCCGGATCCTCCTGGGCGAGAATGTCGTACAGAAATATCTGGAAGGCGATCTTGGGTCTGTTCTCATTCCTGTCCCCGAAAAGAGCCTCGGCGGTCTGGGTGGCATTACCCTCGTTGATGTCCACATCCTTGTCCTCGACTTTCCCGGTCTTGTAGTCCACGATCCTGACCTCTCCCGGGAGGAAACTGTCCATCCTGTCGATGTACCCTACGAAGTTGAACCCGTCGATTTTTCCGAAGTACTGTTTCTCAAGCCCTATTATCCTGAACGAGTCCAATCCCAGCCTCTCCAGCAGCTCCTTGTCCCTTTCCAGGGTCTTGAGAACATACTGGACTATTATACTCTCAAGGACCAGATTTCTTCCAGACACCTCAAGGGTGTGCAATTGGGCCATTATCAGGCTTCTGATCCTTTTCTTGATGTCATCCCGGCGGTTCAGCCATGAGGAGATGTACTCTTTGGTGATCTCCTTGAGAGCCCCGGGGAAAGCCGCGTTCCTTTTCCGGTCGCTCATGTCGTAGGAGGGATCCATGGCGCCCTCACCCAAGTAGAGAGCCTGCATGGTGGAGTGGTAGACGTCCCCGAGCGTGCCTGAGTCCAGATCCCCCGCGACTTCGGTCTCCTCCTTAAGCCCCTCGACCTTGGAGAAATAGAACTTGGCCGGGCAGTCGAGGTAGCTCTTCAGCGAGGATGCGGAGAGTACAATGTTCCTCACCGCCTCGGCATGGGCCTCGGTCTTCGGGATGTCCCCGGCGGGATCGTGTACCTTGGCCCCCGCCCTGACGAGACTCCTCTTGAGGGGCAGGTTATAGTGGTACTCGAGCTGTTTGATAAACCTGCTTTCCTCCCCGTTCTTCAATCCCTCTGTCCTGGAGTCGAAAACGAGAGTGACCGTCTCAGCCCTCTGGATCATCCTGTAGAAATAGTATGACCAGATCGCATCCTGATATTCATGAGTCGGAAGGCCGAACCCTTTCCTGAGCTCCGGAGGAATGAAGGAGGAACTGAAACCTCTCCTGGGAAACACCCCCTCGTTGCATGAGAGAATGACCAGATGCTTGAAATCCAACGCCCTCGTCTCTAAGGGACCCATGATCTGGAGACCCTTTAGCGGCTCGCCGTTGAAAGGGACTGACATGGGCGAGAGCAACTGGACCAGAAGTCTTGAGAATGTGGCCGGAAGTACTTCGAGACCTTTGCCACCGAGCTGGTTGACGGCGTTGTAAGCCTTCTTTGCGAATTCCATCTCGATCGCCATCTCTGGATCCGGGGCCATCATCGACGCGAGCCCCCTTACCAGGTCCCTCAGGTACCGCGCGTAGTCCCGGATCTGGGCCGGGGAGGTGGACTTTGGATCCTTGACAACGGGAATGAATATCAAATCGAGAAGGGGAGTGCCCCTCAGGTCTTTCTCCGGGATGTAATACTTGGCTTCCTTCTTCACCGCCTCCACGACATCTTTCGTGGCCTGGTCGCCGGCGGACACCCTCTTGAAAAGGCCGGAGGAGAAAATCGCCCAGACTTGACTGTGATAGAAGTACCATTCCCCGTCTTTCATCCTCAGGCGGTTCTGCATCGATGAGACCAGACCCATGAAGTCGAAGAAAGCGCTTCCCTTCATGGGGTAGCCCATGGTGACATTGATGTCCTTTATCTCGGGGGGAATGGAGTTCAGGACGGGGATAAGGAGGCTTTCGTCCGGGAGTATCACAGCATACGAGTCGTCTTTCACGATGGATGGGAGCAGCTTGGCCTGTCCGGTCGAGGACGGCACGCTGATGACTTCGATCTCGGGGATACCGATGTCGCTGTCGTCCAGCGTGAACGCCTGGCCGAGCTCGCTGATGTTCCTCGACATGAAGAGGGAGGCGTTGTTGCCCGGATCTTTCAGCAGGCTGCCTTGGAAATCCCAGACAAAGGAGCCGATTCCAGCCTTCCTCATCTTGCGCGCGACTGTCCGCTCGCACTCGTTCAGCGCGTTCAGGCCCACGAAAACGAATTCCTTGACATTGGGGAATGATCCGGCCAGGACATCGGTGACAGCCTCAGTCTCAAGGCGGTCAACAAGGTTCCTGTAAGTCATCCCCTCGTACGACATGCCTTTCCCGGAAAGGGCGGCCCGGAAACTCTCATAGAGGGGAAGGAGAATGTTCCAGATCTGGAGGAAGCGTTCCTTCACATCCCCGTTGCCGGTCGCGGGAGACCCGGAGGGCGACTTGAAATGCCGGACAAATCGCTCCATGGCCTCCCTCTGGGTGTCGGAGAGATAGGAGAAAGAGTCCTGGATCTCACGGAACTCCTTGACGTTGGTGAATATACGTTTGGGATCGACGAGATACTTGTCCACATCGTCGAAGTCTCCGAGGATCACGTCTCCCCAGAAGATGAACTCGTCGAGGGGTTCGGCCGCGGGATTCAGGGCTTTGTAGCAGTCGTACAGTTCCAGCAGGAGACTGACCCTGTCGCTGGCCTGGACCGCGGCGATCCTGTAGAAGAAGTCGTTGATTGTCAGCGATTCTGGCGCTATAATAGGGGAGCCTGCGGCAGCGACGGCCTCGCCGAGGTATTTCTTGAAAAAGACCTGGCTTCGCCTGTTGGGAAATATCAGGCAGCGGGAGGAGATGTCTCCTTCGGACATGTAGTGGTCCGCCACTTGTTTAAGGAAAGGTGTCATGATAATCCGCTTCTTCATAAAGATAATAACAATCCTTGGTTTCGCAAAGATAATCTTTGAATGTGCCAATACAGGGTACAAGTATAATGGAAAATAGTTATTATATTTGTACAAATACCAAATAACGATTACAATGAAAAAGAAATTCAGATGTTTAGTATGCGGTTACGTCTATGAAGGCGAGAACCCGCCGGAGCGTTGCCCCCAGTGCAAAGCTCCCGCCAGCAAGTTTGTCGAGATAAAAGAAGAGACCGGCAAGCCCCAGTGGGCCTGCGAGCACCATCTGGGAGACGGTCAGGTCGAGGATCAGGAGATTGTCGAGTGCTTGAGGAATGACTTCAACGGCGAATGCTCCGAGGTCGGTATGTATCTGGCGATGAGCCGCCAGGCCGAGAGGGAGGGTTATCCCGAGATCGCCGAGGCTTTCAAGCGCTACGCCTTCGAGGAGGCGGAGCACGCTGCCAAGTTCGCTGAACTGTTGGGAGAGATGGTCTGGGACACAAAGACCAACCTTGAGAAGCGTTACATGGCTGAGGCCGGCGCATGTGAGGGCAAGCTTACCTACGCTTTGAAAGCGAAGAAACTTGGTTATGACGCCATCCATGACACTGTCCACGAGATGGCCAAGGACGAGGCTCGCCACGGCGCGGGTTTCTACGGCCTTCTCAAACGTTATTTCAAGGACTAGATCATGATCAAAGGTCTTGTTTGCGCTCCTTTTACCGCTTTCGACAAGAACGGTAAGGTGGATTTGGGGAAAGTCGCGGAGCAGGCGCGTTTTTACAAGAGCAATGGTGTCAGCGGTGTCTTCGCCTGTGGAACGACAGGCGAGGGCTCCTCTTTGACCATGCCCGAGAAAAAGGCTTTGTTCGCGGAGTGGGCCAAGCAGCGTGACGGCAGGTTCTCCGTGATAGGTTTCCTGGGCGGGACCAGCGTCGGCGACTGTGTGGATCTCGCGCTTTACGCTCAAGAGGTTGGCCTGGACGCCGTCGCAATGACGGCCCCATATTACCAGAGACCGGCGACGGTCAAGGATTTGGCCCTTACGATATCCCAGGTGGCCTCCGCTGTGCCTGGGATGCCGTTTTATTTCTACCATATCCCTGTATTGACAAAGGTCGCGTTCCCGATGATCCGCCTTCTTGAGGAGGTCGATGGGCTCGTGCCCAATTTCGCCGGCATCAAGTACACCGACGAGAACATGATGGACTACCAGCTCTGCCTTGAGTACAAGAATCGCAAGTACAACATCATGTGGGGCAGGGACGAGATGCTGCTGGAGGCTTTGTCAATCGGTGCCGACGCCTTTATAGGCAGCACTTATGGCTATATGGCTCCTTTGTACCAAGCCATTACCAAGGCATTCGAGGCGGGTGACATAAAGAAGGCCGCCTCCCTCCAGTTCGAGGCGGTGCGCCTGATAACTCTCCTGGACAAATATGGCAGCGGGACCGGTAAGGGCTTCATGAAAGCCGCCGGGCTGGATCTCGGGCCTTGCCGCAGACCTCTCGTGACCCTGGAGGGAGAGCGCTATGAAGCTTTCCTTCAGGAACTTCCGTCAACAAGGTTCGAAGAGTTCAAAAACAGATTTTAGAATATGCGACATCCTTGGGCCCTGCTGGTTCTCCTCGCCGTCATGGTGTCCTGCTCCTCGGAAACCGGTCTTGAGAAGGGTAACCTGACTCTCACCGAGGACCTGTCCTGGGCAGAGACGACTCTCCCTCCGTCACCTTCTGACACGGCGGGTAATCTTGGTCTCGCCGGGGTATATTCCGGGATGATAGGCGACCGCCTTGTTGTGGCCGGAGGTGCCAATTTTCCAAAAGGATTGCCATCGGCAGGTGGCCCCAAGGTTTGGTATTCAGATGTTTACACTTATGATCGGGACTCCGGGTGGCGTTGCTGGCCCGGAGCTCTCGGTAAAGAATCCGCCTACGGAGTGACAGTCCCCTTCGAGGGTGGGCTTCTGCTCATAGGCGGCTGCCGGGCTGAGGAATGCCTGCCAGAGATCCGGCTGCTCCGCCTTGATCCGGAAGGAAGACCTTCGGTTGAGGAGTGGGGCTCTCTCCCGATGCCTCTTTCCAACATGGCGGGAGGAGCCATCGGTTCCAAAGTCTATCTTGCCGGGGGAATATCCTCCATGGACTCCACCCAAAAGGCTTTGGATGTGTTCCTGTCCCTGGATCTTCGGACCCGTACTTGCAAGACCCTTCCGTGGCCTGACGCTTCTCCGAGGGCCTTTGCGGTGGGAGTGGTACAGAGCGACGGCCTCGATAATTGTTTCTATCTCTTCAGTGGCAGGAACTATGAAGGCGACTCTCCATGGGAGGTACTTCGCGACGGCTGGGCCTGGAATCCCCGTCTGGGCGAATGGAAGCCTGTGAAAGGGGAGTTCCCGGTCATGGCAGGCAGCGCAGTGCCTTTCGGTACCAACCATATCGTCCTCGCGGGCGGTCGTAGCGAGGATCCTTCCATACCGGACAATGTCCTGAGGATATACCACACGGTCACGGCGTCGATGATGACTGTTCCAGTCGAGGGGCAGGTCATCCCGGTGACGACCAATACCATACGCCACGGCAACAGCTTCGTGATATGCAGCGGGGAGGTCGCTCCGGGGGTGCGTACTCCCGTGATCCTTACGGGAACCATAGAGGGCCATACCCGCCACATGGGCTGGGCGGATATCCTTGTCATCATCCTTTATTTCGGGCTCCTGGCGTGGATGGGCGTTTATTTCTCAAAGAGGCAGAAAAACACCGACGACTATTTCAAGGGAGGCGGCAGGATTCCTTGGCCGATTGTGGGATTGAGCATATTCGGCACGACCCTTTCCGCCATCACCTTCATGTCGATCCCGGCCAAAACCTATGCTACGGACTGGAGTTATCTGCTATTCAATTTCGGAATAGTCCTGGTCGTCCCGATCATCACTCTCCTGTTCATACCGAAGTTCAGGAGTCTTGGCGTGACAACGGCTTACGAGTATCTTGAGAAGCGGTTCAGTCCTTTTGTCAGGGTGCTGTGCAGCCTTTCTTTCATCCTTTACCAAGTGGGCAGGATGGGTGTCGTGCTCCTTTTGCCCTCCATCGCACTCAACGTGGTGACAGGCCTGGACATCTTCGTCTGCATCGCCGTTATGGGCTTCCTTGCATTGATTTACACCTATATGGGTGGCATCGAGGCTGTCGCTTGGACAGACGCGCTTCAGGTCGTGGTGCTTCTGGGTGCCGCCCTGGCCGTCGTGTTCAGCATAGCCCACGCCACACCCGGTTCTTTCCCCGCCCTGGTCTCCACTGCCGCCGCCGACGGCAAATTCTCGCTGGGATCCCTCAAGTTCGACCTGCGCCAGACGACTGTCTGGACTGTGTTGATAGCCACTGTGTTCACGAATATCACGACCTACGGCACCGATCAGACAGTGGTACAGCGATACCTTACCACAAGTACCGAAAAACAAGCCCGCAAGAGCGTCTATACCAACGCCTTCCTGAGCGTTCCCGCGACGTTGTTGTTCTTTTTTGTGGGGACCGCCATCTACGTTTTCTTCAAGGCGCGTCCTTCGGAGCTGAGCCTTGGGATAACCGATCCGGACGCCATTCTGCCATGGTATGTCTCGCTGCATATTCCCACTGGTGCCCTTGGGCTCGTGATTGCAGGGATTTTCGCGGCCGCGATGTCAACGATCAGCGCATCGATGAATTCGGCCGCCACAGCCTATATCACCGACATCCACTCCAAGATAAGGAAACCGGCCGCTTCGTTGAGAACGGCCAAGACGGCCACTTTGGTCATAGGACTTGTCGGCATTGCTTTCGCCTTGATGATGGCCACCTGGGACGTCAAGTCCCTCTGGGACGAGTTCTCAAAGATTCTCGGAATCCTTCTCGGAGGTCTCGGGGGACTGTTCCTGCTGGGCTTCCTGTGCCCGAAAGCCAATTCGACAGGCGCTGTGGCCGGACTTCTGGCCGGAATAGCCGCCCAGCTGATCGTCACAAGGTCTCAGGCGGTGCATCTGCTCTTGTATTCCACCGTGGGTTTCGTGACGTGTTTTGTGGTCGGGCTTCTTGTCAGCTTGGTTTGTTTTTTCGTATATTCGCGTGATTGACTCTAATTTGTTTTCAGATGGAAGCTAACGGCGATTCTATAAAATTGTTCTACAATACCGAACGGGAAAAACTTCAGATGCCCGAGTACGGCCGCAACATCCTCATCATGGTCGAGCAGCTCAAGGCAATCCCCGACAAAGCCAAGCGCAGCGAGCAGGCCAGGGCTGTTGTCCGGGTGATGGAAACACTTAATCCTCAAGTACATCAGCAGGAGAATTACGAACAGAAGCTCTGGGATCACCTCTACATGATCGCAGGCTATGATCTCGATATAGATTCCCCCTATCCCGCTCCTCTGCCCGAAGCCAAGGCTGCCAGACCGATGGTCATCCCCCTGGACAAGACTCCGGTGCGGGCGAACCATTACGGACGTAACATCGAGAGCATTATCGATCTTATCTCTGGCGAGCCTGAAGGCGAGGTAAAGACCGCCATGATCCGCTCCCTCGCCATCTACATGCGGCAGCAATATCTCATCTGGAACAAGGATAGTGTCGCCGACGAGACCATCTTCGCTGACATCGAGAAACTATCGGACTACAGGATCAAGGTCCCCAAGGGGCTGGAACTCACGAAGATATCCTTTGATTCCAATTTCTCCCGTCCAGGGATGATTCTCGGAATGGGAGGCCAGAACCGAAAGGGCGGAAAGAAGAATAACCGGAAAAACAGGAAGTGAGGATGTTGAGGTTTTGGAAGAATATGGATGATGACGACAAGGAGAGACTGGTTAAAGGCACCGGTCTCGCTGTCGCCGTGCTTACTGTATTCACCCTCCTCGCAACTGTCTCATACCTTTTCACTTGGAAGATCGACCAGAGCGCTCTTGCTGCTCCTGTGTCTGACAAGTCTGTGGAGATCAGCAATATAGCTGGAAAACTCGGCTACAAGTGGGCCAACTTGCTCGTCCGGGAGTGGTTCGGGCTCGGAAGCCTGGCGCTGATCCTGATCATGTTCGCCGTGTCCGTCCGGCTTCTTCTGGGACGGTGGCATTACTCGATGACCCGGACTATCCTGCTCACCGTTTCCGGGGCTCTCGTCGCATCTTTCATCCTTTCTTTCGTTTCTGATGTCGCCGGTTGGGGGAATGTTTTCGGCGGGGGACTTGGCGGAGAGTGCGGCGAGAGTGTCGTCAGCTGGTCCCGGAATCTATTCGGGCCGGTCATCACGGTAGTCCTGCTGCTTTTGCTTCTCGCGTTGTGGCTCTTCTTCGCCAGCGACAAGTTCCGCCTCTGGCTGGATTCTCTTACTTCGGCCGCAGGGGTAGACGGCGTTCCAGACGCCTCGCTCCGCTCGGCCCCACCGCTCGCTTCGCAAAGCGAAGCTCCGGTCCCCCCTCTTACCGTGCCGAGGGTGGCAGGGTCTGGCCCTGCCGTCTCCCCTGCGGCCGCAAGCGAAGTTTCTTCCCCGATCGCGCCACTGGCCACCGACCGTACTGAGCTGCCGTCTGCTCCCGGGACGGAGAGCAAAGATCCGGAGAGCAAAAATCCGGTGAGCAAAGATTCCAAGGAACCGGAGCAACAAGAGAACTCTTTGGAGATAATCAAAGGCACGGAGCTTTCCACTGAGATCACCAAGGAACTCGAGCCGATCAATGTCCGCGACGAGCTGCCGAAGTACGAATTCCCTTCCCTCGAGCTTCTCGAGGAATATTCCACCGGCCGCCATGATGTCTCCGAAGAAGAACTGACCAGAAACAACAACAAGATCAGGGCGACGCTGGAGAACTACAGGATCCAGATTAATGATGTCAAGGCGATTGTCGGACCGACTGTCACACTTTATAAAGTTTACCCCGCTCCCGGCGTGAAGATCGCCGAGATCAAGAAGCTTCAGGAAGACATCGGTATGTATCTCCATGCCAGGGGAGTCCGTGTCGTGACCCTGACCGACTCGGTCGGCATCGAGGTCGCCAACGACAAACCCTCGATCGTGCCGATGCGCGCCGTCCTCAATGATGACGCTTTCCGGAACAGCAAGGCAGAGCTCCCGATCGCTATCGGCTATACTATCCATCAGAAAGTCAAGGTCTTTGACTTGGCGGACGCTCCGCACTTGCTTGTCGCTGGAGCCACAAAGCAGGGTAAGTCCGTGGGCCTGAACGCCATGGTCGCGTCGCTCCTGTATTCAAAACATCCTTCGGAGCTGAAGTTCGTCTTCATCGATCCAAAGATGGTCGAGTTCTCGCATTACGGCCGGTTGCTGTACCATTATCTCGCTGTGCTCCCGTCCAATGACGAGAGGGAAGAGCAGGAGAATGCTATCGTGAAAAAGGCCGACAAGGCGGAGAAGGTCCTCAAGTCCCTTGTCGCTGAGATGGAGCAGCGGTATGAATTGTTGAGCAAGGCATTTGTCCCCAACATCAAGCTCTATAACGAGAAGTTCAGGGAACGTCACCTGCTGCCCACGGACGGTCACAGGTTCCTGCCATATATCGTCACCATAGTCGATGAGTACGCCGACTTGACGATGTCGGTCGGAGGTGGAGGAGACGCCAAGGCACAGGCCAGGAGCATCTCAACATCGATCATCCGTCTGGCGCAGAAGGGTAGAGCTGCCGGTATCCACATCGTTCTGGCGACCCAGAGGCCTTCCGTGGATGTGATCACGGGCCTTATCAAGGCGAATTTCCCTACCAGGATCGCTTTCAGGGTCATTTCCAGGATAGACTCCTCAACGATTCTGGATTCTCCAGGCGCTGAGAAACTCATCGGTAGGGGAGACATGCTCTATTATGCCGGGGTAGAGATGGAAAGGGTCCAGTGCGCCCTTATCGACAGTGATGAGATCAGCAGGCTGACAGAGTTCATCGGGGCCCAGAAGGGTTACAAGAAGAGCTTCAACACTCCTTATTATCTCCCCGATGTCGAGGAAACCACGGAAGACGGTTCCGGAGGGTTGGTTGACATGAAGAACCTTGACGAGAGGTTTGAGGAAGCCGCGAAGATGATCGTCATCAACCAGAGGGGATCGACTTCCGACCTCCAGAGACGTCTGGGCATGGGCTACGCAAAGGCCGGCCGGGTGATGGACCAGCTTGAGGCTGCCGGTGTGGTCGGCCCACAGTCCGGATCCAAGCCTCGCGAGGTCCTGATCGGCAGTCTGGATGAACTTGAAAAGGTCCTGGAGTCCTTCCGGAACCAGTAAGCCGCTTCTGGCACAACTTGTGCAATTCCCATGGTTATCATGAGAAAGAATATCATCATAACGTTTGCCGTCATCCTCGCTACCGCCTTTACCGCCGGGGCGAAGAGCAAGACGCTCTCATCCTTCATCGACAAGGTGTCCTCTTCCCTTGTGACCTTTGAGTATTCCTTTACGATGCGTACCTCGAAGTCAAGTGCCAAGATGACCGGATCGGGTGATGTGCGTGTCCAGGACAACGCTTTCGTCATGAACGGCAACGGGCTGGAGGTCTGGTGTGACGGCCGTCTGAGATGGACGGTGGACAGGCTCGCCGAAGAGGCTTTGGTTGAGACCGTCGACGAGTCAGCTGATGTCTATGCGACGAACCCCGCTCTTATGATCACCTCAGTTGATGCCGCTTTCGAGGAAGTCTCGTTCGGAGCCGCCAAGTTCCAGGGCAAGGCAGTTGACTCCTCAGTGCTTTCGCCGGTCAACAAAGGGAAATACTCAATGGACATCAACGAGCTGAGGCTTTATTTCAAAAGCGGGACCACCACTCTCGTGGGAGCTGAGGTGAAGCTGAATGACGGCTCCGTTTCCGAGTTCATAATCAAAGACTTCTCATTCTCCGACAGGCTGGAAACGAAAGAGTCTTTCCGGTTCGACGAAAAGACTCTTGATGATTCTTATGTGGTCACTGACCTGAGGTAGCCCTATTCCTCCTTATTGTCATCTTTGACGCAACGGACCGAGGCACGGAAAGATTCCTTGTCTCCGCGTCCGCTGAATACGTCGTTCTTTGAGACATAGATGTAGCGGTACGTGGCAGTGCCGTCCTGCGAGTCTGATGTCCAGAACGAAGCGTACTGGTTGACCCCGATAAATTTGACTATTCCTTCCTGGTCAACGGCATAACCGACGGGAATCGCGGAGAACTTGGTGCTGTTGTTTATTTTCACATCAGGCCAGAAAGTCCACATCTTGTTGTCGTTGAATGTGGCGTCCACCATCATTGAGCCGGCGACGCTTGATAGGATATCCCCTTGGGCGCCTGCCATTGCCGCGAATTCCTCATCTGTGGGAAGACGCCAGCCGTCGGGGCAAGCATTGACGGCTTCGTTCCAGTTGTACAGCCTGCCGAAGATGGGATCCATCGCGGCGCTGTTCTCATAGGAGACTCCTGAACCCGAGTAGTAGAGGTTGTTCCGCATCCAGACCTTGCCTTCGGCTGTGGTGAGATAATACACGCCGGCGTCTCTGGGATCCACCATGCTTGAGAAAGCCTCGTATCCCGCTCCCTTGAGTGAACCCTCGAGGGAAGGATCAACGACGGTTGTCTGCTTGGAGGCGGAAATGCCTAAGTAGTCTGTCGCAAAGGCTCCCACAGTAACCGAGTACGAACCGGTGGCCGAAGGTGCGGTCAGGGAGAAAGTGCCATCTCCGGTGCCGTCCTCGGTCTTGACGGTGTCCCTCTTGGTGTCCCATGAGGATAGCCAGTAGTAGCCCACTTTGCCCGTGGAAGGGTTGACGGCACCCTTCGGGGTGACTGTCACCTGCTCCCCGACTTTCATATAAGAAGGAATAGAGAATTTCACCGATCCTTCGAGGAAAGGGTTCGATTCGGTATCCTCATTCTTTTTGTGGCACGAGGGAAGGATCGCGAGTGAAGCGGCTGATAAAAGAATCAATATGCTCTTAAATCTCATATAGTCTTGACTTGAACATGCAAATATCGCATAAAAAACGCGAAAACGGTAGTCTTTCAGCAAAAACCAGTCCAAGGAGACTGATATTTTCCACGTAAATGATTATTATTGCAATGATGAAAAGGATCCTGAATGCTTTTTCCACCGTAATGTCGGTGATTGTCTTGGGCTTCAGCAGTCTCTCCTGTGTTCCGGACAGAGGGTACTGCCAGCTCACAGGCTATGCCCAGGGAGGTACATATTCCGTGAAACTCAACCTCAAAGGAGTGAAGGCACCCATTGAGGAGATCCAGTCAGGTGTGGATTCCATTTTGACCTTGATCGACACGACTCTCTCCGGCTACAACAAAGGCTCCCAGCTGAGCCGCTTGAACGCTGGAGTTCCTGTCGAGCCCAACGAGATGTTCAAGGAGGTTTTCTCCATTTCCCGGAAGTTCTATACGGAGACAGGTGGAGCCTTGGATGTGGCCGCCGCACCTTTGTTTGACATCTGGGGATTCGGTTTCACTTCCGACAAGCTTCCTTCCGCGGAGGCCGTGGACAGCGTCCTGGCCGTCTGTGGGATGGACAAGATAGGAGAGAATATGGAGCCAATTGTCCCTGGGGCGCATGTTAAGCTGAATTTCAATGCCATAGCCCAAGGTTACACCTCTGACAAGATCGCCGGCTACCTCCACTCTCTCGGAGTAAAAGACATGCTCGTGGACATAGGGGAGATATATTGCGAGGGATTCAATCCGAAGGGTCTGCCATGGTCCATCGGCATCGACAGGCCGTTCGACGGGAACATGACTCCCGGAGCGGATCTTGATGGAATATGGCGGGGTGACGGGAGAGGCCGAGGGGTCGTCACATCCGGGAATTACCGCAAATATTACGAGAAGGACGGCCGTAAGTATTCCCACACAATCGACCCTCGCACCGGTTATCCAGTTAGTCATAACCTTCTGAGTGCCACGATAGTAGCTCCAGATGCGACGACAGCTGACGCCTATGCCACGTATTGCATGGTCATCGGGCTGGAAGCCGCGAGGGAATTCATTACTTCCCGGGATGATGTCGAGGGCTATCTGATCTACGATGATAAAGGGAATATGACTGAGTGGGCCTCCTCTGGCTTCAAACTTGCAGGGGAATAATCCGGTTTTCAACTTGAGTTATGAATAAGGGGTCCTTGTTTTTCCCAGTGTGTCTGGCTGTGGTCCTGTCCATCCTGGCGGGATGCAGCACCATGAGCCGTACTGAAAAGCAGTTGGCCAAGGTGGATTCTTTTGACGCTCCGGACATTCCATCGCCCGGTGCGGTTCCTCCAGTAAGGCCTACTGATTCGGGTCTGGAGTATTCCAGGGATGTCATTGTGGTCAGCTACGACATCGAGATTGGGAAAGATCCTCTCAAGAAAGCCATCAGAAAGTACGGAGCGTCAATCATTTACGACTATAGGATCGGCAATGCGATAGCGGTCAGGATTCCTGATCCCCGGAAGATGGAGGAAGCTATCGTTTATTTTGAGAAAGTCAAAGGCGTGCTCCAGGTCTCGAGGGACCGCATCAATTATCTTGACAGGCGGGTGTCTCTCGATCTTTTGTAGGGAATAAACCTGCGGCTTGTCCGACAGAAAGGGCGGTTTCGGCATCGAAGCCGCCTGATTTTGTCCTGCGGAGTGAGTTGAGGTGGGCGCCTGTCCCCAAAGCCTCTCCCAGGTCCCTGGCCAAGGCGCGGATGTAGGTGCCTTTGGAGCAGGCGACGCGGATGGTGGCGAGGGGCAGGCCCAGCCCCGAAGTGTCAGCCACGTTGATCCTGCTATTCGGGTCGTACTGGCTGGAATTGTCAGGCCGTGGGCACCGTGAACCTGGGCCGTACTCAGCCGCAGCGAAGCGAGAATGGACGCGGCCCAGGTTCAGCGGTGCCACGGCTTTGAACGAGAGTAGTTCCATCTCGTAGATGGTGATCTTCTGGACATTGAGCATCTCCGCTACCGAATGGTCAAAGCCAGCGATCACATCGCTCTTCGCCAAACCTTTGGCTTTGAATTGTTTCCGCGCCAGCTCATAAGCCCTGACCCCATCCACGGATTTCGCCGAGAAAAGGGGAGCTACTTGGTCCTGCTCACCTATGAAATTAGGAAGCGTTTCTCGCAAGGATTCCTCTGACACGTTGTCGGTCGGATAAAGCTTGTCCACAGCCTTCTCAAGGTCATAGGACGGGGTGGTGGCCCCGAATGATATTCCGGCCACATATTCCTTAGCCTCTTTCTGGAGAGTCTCGGCCTGGCGGCAGGCTTTCCCTATGCAGATGAGAAGAACCCCGGTCGCGAGCGGGTCCAAGGTCCCGGCATGGCCGACCTTGAGATTCTTCTTGCCGAAGTGTCTGCAGGCCGCGCGTTTGATCTTCCGTACCACGTCGGCAGAAGTCCACCTGTAAGGTTTGTCGACGGGTATGATTATTCCTTCGGGGTAGTCGTCGATATTCCCCGAAAACACCCTCCCGGCTATCCGGGAATCGGCGATCACAGTTCCCGGTGTTAGAGTCACTGGATGTCGATCTTGTCTCTCCTGCGCTGGTGGCGTCCCTCTTCCACCGGGGTGGAAAGCCATGTGTTGACGATCCTGGTCGCCATCTGGTAGGAGATGAAACGGGCCGGCAGGACCAGCACATTGGCGTCGTTGTGGGCTTTGACAAGCCTTCCGATCTCGCTGTTCCAGGCCAGTCCGGCCCTAACGCCCTTATGCTTGTTGAGGGTGATGGCCATCCCATTGCCGGTACCGCACAGAGCTATTCCAAGGTCAACTTCCTTTCTCTCAATAGCTTCGGCAAGGGCATGGGCATAGTCTGGATAGTCGCAACTGACTTCGGAATAAGTCCCGTAGTCAGCCACATCGTGTCCTTTCTTTGTCAAAAGCTCGGCGAGCCTGTTCTTGTACTCATAGCCGGCATGGTCTGAGGCGACTCCTATTTTCATGATGCGTGATTATGTGGTTAAAAGAGTTTTTTCTTGCTTACCGTGGTGACGAATTCCTTCAGATAGAAAGGCTCGAAATACGCCACGTCCCTGAAAGTCCCCGCCTTGAGGGCCTCGGTGGCCGGCTTTACCATCCCGGAGGCTTTCGGAGCGAGTTGAACGAAGGTGGCGTTGGGGTGAGTGATGGTCCCTTCACATTTCATGGCGCCATCTCCGACGAAGAGGACGGGGCCTTTTTCGAGACAATCCCGGAAAGAATCCGGGTTCACGATCTGAGCTACCGTAGGCGAAACCTGCCTGCCATCAGGGGTGAAGACGCCGGTATAGACCTCCATCCTTCGGGCGTCGATCATAGGCACGATATATTCGCATCCATCCGGGAGCAGCCCCTCATCCATGGCTTGCCACACGAGTGTGTCCAGTGTGCCAACCGAGATCAGAGGTATCCCGGCTCCGAAACACAATCCCTTGGCTGTGGAGACTCCCACCCTGAGACCAGTATAAGATCCCGGCCCCTCACTGACGGCAACAGCGTCACAGTCGGTCACCTTCAAACCTTTCTCCTTCAGCATGTCGCTGACGAAAAGGGCGGTGAGTGAGGCGTGGGCCCTGGGCTCATCACTAATCTTCTCTATGGTAACTTTCCCGTCCTCGGCGATCGCCGTGGAGCAAAGAGAGGTCGAGGTCTCGATCAGGATAAGTCTGTTCATGGTTTTTACTTATTGAATATCAATTCTTTCAGATATGGGAACACTGTATTGGCGATGTCTTTGACCGGCTGGTAGAGGATGGATCCACTCAGCGTGCTCTCCTTGACCAGGGGGATGGTCGAGTTGAGCGCGTCAAACAGTATTATTACCAAGCCTACGATCAAGACCATCTTCAAAAGGGCGAAAACGACACCGAGAAGCTTGTTGAGCCATCCCAGCATCATCACTTTCACAACTTTCTCCACCGCTTTCCCGGCGAGGTGGACTAAGAGCATCACGATAAGCAGGATAAGCGCGAACGCTATCACATGGAGGACGCCGGATGGCAAGTCGGCGAAAGACACCAGCCAGTCTCCCAGGGCCCCTGAGAATTTGAATGACAGCCACACTCCGGCGATCAAGGCCACAAGTGAGTAAGCCTGGTTGACGAATCCTTTGGAAATCCCTCTTATGACGGCGGGCACCAGGCAGCAGATGATGATGATGTCGATTATGTTCACCTTGGTATTCTATTGAAAAATAACAGGGAAATGCCTATCTTTGCATCTTCGGTAATCCGGATGCCTCATGGCCTCTCCGGTTGCAAAATTAGAAATAAAAATATGACATTCAAAGAGTACAAAGGACTGGATCTGGTTTCGACAGGTAATGAGATTCTCCAGAGGTGGAGAAAGAACAAGGCTTTCGAGAAATCCCTGGAGGTGAGGGAGGGCGCTCCCGAGTTTGTCTTTTTCGAGGGACCGCCGTCAGCCAACGGCAAGCCTGGCATCCATCATGTCATGGCCCGCTCGATCAAGGACGCGATCTGCCGTTACAAGACCCAGACCGGATACAAAGTCAGCCGCCGGGCGGGCTGGGATACCCATGGCCTCCCTGTCGAGATCGGCGTGGAAAAGAAGCTCGGGATCCACAAGGAGGACATCGGCGACAAGATCTCTGTCGAGGACTATAACAGGACTTGCCGCGAGGAAGTCATGAAATATACCGCGGAGTGGGAGGAGATGACCCAGAGGGTCGGCTACTGGGTGGACATGAACGACCCGTACATCACCTACGACAATCGTTACATCGAGACCCTTTGGTACCTGCTTCGGAAGATTTACGACAAGGGACTCCTCTATAAAGGCTATTCGATCCAGCCATATTCGCCGTCTGACGGTACCGGCCTCAGCTCCCACGAGCTCAACCAGCCTGGTTGCTACAAGGATGTCACTGACACGACGGCTACTGTCCAGTTTGAGGCAGTCAGGGATGAGAAATCAGAGGTGCTTTTCGCGGGTGTTGATGTCCCGGTGTATTTCCTCGCCTGGACGACCACTCCCTGGACACTTCCGTCGAATGTGGCGCTCTGCGTCGGCCCGAGATTCGACTATGTCAGGGTGCTTTCTTTCAATCCATACACCGGCTCCAAGGCAGTCTATGTGCTGGCCAAGGAACTCGTCGGCGCATGGTTCAACCTCAAGGCCGCGGAGATTCCGCTGGAGGACTACAAGCCCGGAGACAAACTTGTCCCTTATAAGGTCCTCGACGGCAGCATCAAGGGTTCCGACTTGGTCGGGATCCGTTACAAGCAGCTCATCCCCTGGTTCCGCCCTGTCGATGAGGGTGAGCCTTTCAGGGTCATATCCGGGGACTATGTCACTACGGAGGATGGTACGGGCATAGTCCATATCGCCCCGACCTTCGGTGCTGACGACAAGAAGGTTGCCGCCAACTTCGGCGTTCCTGGCATCATCATGATCGACAAGGACGGGAAGAGGCAGGCCCAGGTCGATCACGAAGGACGTTTCTATCGGATGGAAGATCTTGATCCTGAATATGTCAGGACTCACGTGGATCCTTCTTACAGCGAGTTTGCCGGACGATATGTCAAGAACTCTTTCGACGACAATATCCCCGCTGATGCTCCGACTCTGGATGTTGACCTCTGCATGATGATGAAGCAGGACGGGCGTTGTTTCAAGATCCAGAAGCACACCCACAGCTATCCTCACTCATGGCGTACTGACAAGCCGGTCCTGTATTACCCTCTCGACGCCTGGTTCATCAAGACAACCGCCGTCAAAGACGAGATGGTCGCCCTCAACAAGACGATCACCTGGAAGCCTGAATCGACCGGAACGGGGCGTTTCGGCCAGTGGCTTGAGAATATTCAGGACTGGAACCTCAGCCGCAGCCGTTTCTGGGGCACCCCGCTGCCTATCTGGCGCACGGAGGACGGCAAGGAGGAGATCTGCATCGGTTCCGCCGCCGAGCTCTATTCCGAGATCGAGAAAGCTGTCGCTGCAGGGATCATGCCCTCCAACCCTCTGAAGGACAAGGGGTTCGACCCTAGCGACATGAGCAAGGCCAACTATGACAAGATCGATCTCCACAGGCCATACGTTGACAACATATTCCTTGTCAGCCCTTCTGGAAAGAAGATGACCAGGGAGACGGACCTGATCGATGTGTGGTTTGATTCAGGAGCCATGCCCTACGCCCAGGAAGGGCTCCGAAACCTCGGTTCCGAGAAGTTCGGATGCACCTCCGACTTCATCGCCGAGGGCGTGGACCAGACTCGCGGATGGTTCTACACCCTGCATGCCATCCACACGATGGTAAGCGGCACACCTGCCTATAAGACAGTTATTTCCAACGGTCTTGTCCTCGACAAGAACGGCAACAAGATGAGCAAGCGCCTTGGCAATGCCGTCGATCCTTTCGTGGAGCTCGACAAATACGGCGCCGACGCTCTCAGATGGTATATGCTGACCAACGCCCAGCCTTGGGACAACCTCAAGTTCGACGAGGCCGGCGTTGACGAGGTCCGCAGGAAGTTCTTCGGAACCCTGTACAACACATATTCATTCTTCGCCCTCTACGCTAATGTGGACGGTTTTGATCCCGCCGCTCCGAAGGTCGATTATTCGAAGAGGCCGGAGATAGACCGCTGGATCATCTCCCTGCTCAATTCCCTCAAAGGAAAGGTCAGGGACGCATACGAGGATTACGACATCACGACCGCGGGCCGTCTCATCCAGGATTTCGTCTGCGACGACCTGAGCAACTGGTATGTCCGCCTGAACCGCAAGCGTTTCTGGGGAGGAAAGATGGACGAGGACAAACTCTCTGCCTATCAGACCCTGAGGGAAGTCCTTGTGGATGTGGCGATTTTGTCCGCTCCGATCGCACCGTTCTATATGGACCGCCTCTATCTGGATCTCGTCCCGGACGGGGAGGAGTCGGTCCACTATGTCCTTATGCCAGAGGTTGACCCTTCTGTTATCGACACCGATCTCGAGGAGCGGATGGCTTTGGCGCAGAAGGCTACCTCCATGGTGCTGGCTCTCCGCAGGAAGGTCTCCATCAAGGTCCGGCAGCCGCTTTCCAAACTGGTCATTCCGGTCATCTCGGACAAGGTCCGCTCCCAGCTTGAGCAGGTCAAGGGTACTATCCTTGGCGAAGTCAACGTCAAGGAGGCCGAGTTCATCTCGGACACTACCGGGATCATCACGAAGAAGATAAAGCCCAACTTCAAGACCCTCGGCAAGGTCTATGGGAAGCAAATGAAGGAGATAGCCGGGGCTTTCGCCACGCTCGACCAGGCCACTATTTCCGCTATCCAGAATGCCCAGGCCTCTGATTCTGAATATGTTCTAAATCTTCCTTCCGGCGACGTGACTCTTGGCCCCGCCGATTACGAGATTTCCTCTGAGGATATGCCGGGCTGGCTTGTCGCCACGGAAGGACCTCTTACTATCGCCCTTGATGTCCAGGTTACGGAAGACCTTAAGAAAGAGGGAGTTGCGAGGGAGCTTATCAACAGGATCCAGAATTTGAGAAAAGACAGCGGTTTTGAGGTCACTGATAAGATAGAAGTTATTATATTTGCAGATGGAAACGTTCGCGACGAAGTCGAGTCCGCTCTCCAAGTATATAAGGATTATGTCTCAGCCCAGACTCTGGCGCTCTCGATAGAGGTTCATGATGCTGGAGAAGCTCCCGAAGGAGCCGCCGATGTGGAATGGGATGACGGAGCCTTGAGGATGGTGCTGAACAGAGAATACAACCTGATTTAAATTTTGAGCCATGTCAGAGGACTTAAAAGAGAACGTGCCGGCGCCCGAGGTGGAGAAGACACGTTACAGTGATGAGGAACTAGCTGAGTTCAAGGTCATCATCAATGATAAGCTTGATAAGGCCAGGAAGGAATACAACACCCTCCGCAAGGTAATCATGCACAATGGCAGTAATGACATTGAGGATACCACACCCTCTTTCAAGACTGTTGAGGATGATGGCGCTTACCAGCTCTCCAAAGAAGAGGCCAGCCAGCTCGCCCAGAGGCAGTATAAGTTCATCCAGAATCTTGAGGCCGCTCTTGTGCGTATTGAGAACAAGACTTACGGAGTCTGCCGTGTGACCGGCAAACTGATCCCTAAAGAGAGGTTGCGTCTTGTCCCGCATGCCACCTTGACTGTTGAGGCTAAGGAGATGCTTGCCAAAAAAGGCCGCAACTAGTGAATATTTCAAAAGGCAAAAAGCTTCTTCTGCTGGGAGTTCTCCTTGTGGTGATTGACCAGATCATCAAGATCGTGGTGAAGACAAACATGGAGATTGGCCAGCATATCCACGTGATAGGCAATTGGTTCCAGATCCTGTTTATCGAGAATGAGGGGATGGCTTTCGGGATGAAGTTCGGAGGTCCCGTCGGCAAATTCCTGCTTTCCTTCTTCAGGATCGGGCTTTTCGCCGCCCTTTGCTGGTGGATTTCTTCCCTTGTCCGCAAATCGGTTGACGAGAATGGCAGCCAGGCTCTCCTTGAGGACGGGACTCCCAAGGTTCCGACGGGAGTTCTTCTGGGACTTACTCTCATAACCGCAGGCGCATTGGGAAACATCATCGACAGCCTATTCTACGGGATCATCTTCGATTATGCCCCTTTCATGTTCGGGAAAGTAGTGGACATGTTCTATTTCCCGATCATTGATACGACCTGGCCTGATTGGGTGCCGTTTGTGGGCGGAAATGATTTCTTGTTTTTCGCTCCTGTCTTCAACTTCGCTGACAGTTGTGTGACCGTCGGGGCTTTGTATCTGATCTTCTTCCAGTACAAGTTCTTCGCCCGGAGCGACGAACTGGAACAAAAGACAGCTAAGGAGAAGAAATAATTTTTGGCGGGAAGGATTTTATCTTTATCTTTGCCGCTGCTTTAATACTGGAGGTGTGGCCGAGTGGTCGATGGCGGCAGTCTTGAAAACTGTTGAACGGCAACGTTCCGGGGGTTCGAATCCCTCCGCCTCCGCAAAAAGGAATACAGCTGCTCGCAAATGCGACCGGCTGTTTTTTTTATTATTATCTTTGGGCAAAGATTAGATGGTTATGCGTATTCTATTCAAAGCGTTACTGCCGGTCATGATTCTTGCGGCTGCCTGTGGGAATCCATCGACAGTCCCTTTCAAACCTGCAGGGGACGCCAAAGTCATACCCTTCCGGGGAAATGTGTTTGTCACTGCCGCGGGCGGCTCCATTTTCGAAGAGGCTCCGAAAGTCATCGATACCTACGAAAGCACCCTCAAGTCATGGAATGATTCCCAAACGGTTCTCTCGATGTTTTTCCGGACCGAGGGGAAAGGAACCTTGCACCTGGCTTTCCAAGCCGTGAAACCTTCCGGGACAGAGGAACATGAATTCTCTTTCACCTGCGGGGGACAGTCACATAAGGTCAAGATCACGGCATCCGGAACCTTTGACATTGGTGATTTCGAAGTTAAGGAACCTGGCTATGTGCGGGTTGACATAAAGGGAAGCTCCGCGAAGCCTGACCGGGCTCAGTTCTCCCGGATCAACCATTTTTATGCCAGTGGAACAGCCCTTTCCGGTAAACTGGACTATACCCCTGAAGACAAGGGAGACGATAGCTACTGGTCTCGTCGCGGCCCGTCCGTGCATTTGTTCTACGATTTCCCGAATGGTGACGCGGAGTGGTTCTACAATGAAGCCACTGTTCCCGAAGAAGGTAACGTTCCGGCCACCTACTACATGCTTACCGGTTTCAGCGAGGGATATATGGGCATCCAGACTCATACGGACGGTCCCAACACTATTCTTTTCTCAGTGTGGAGCCCTTTTAAGACAGATAATCCAGGGGCTATCCCCGAGGATATGCGTATCAAGACTCTACGCAAAGGTGATGGCGTGACCGCTCAAGACTTTGGAGGGGAAGGTTCTGGAGGTCAGAGCTTCATGACCTATCCCTGGAAGCCTGGAAAGACCTACGGGACTCTGGTCCATGTCCGTCCGGACGGGAAGGGAAACACCGACTACACCGGTTATTTCCGTGATGAGGAGGGTAAGTGGCACCTCCTCGCATCCTTCCGCCGCCCGCACACCGACACTTGGTACAAAGGCGCGTACTCCTTCTTGGAATGCTTTGATCCCAATACCGGCTTCCTGCCTCGTAGTGTCCTTTTCGGCAACCAGTGGGTCCGGATGACGGATGGGACCTGGAAAGAGGTTACGTCGGCAAGGTTCTCCTGCGACAATACCGGCCGGAGCGGCATGCGCGGAGATATGTACGGCGCTTCCGATGGATCCCGCTTCCTCTTGAAGAACTGTGGCTTCTTCAATGAAAAAACTGAATATGGCACCGTCTTCAACAGAACCGGTGGCAACCCTGTTCCTGATATTGACCTTGAATCCCTTCTATAAACTGAATCAGCCGGTTATTTAGAGGAAAGATAACGTCTGACGGGACGGTCGTAGAACCTCATGCAGACGAGGGCGAGCGCCAGACTGACCGCCACCGTCAGCAATGCCGCTGGCCAGGTTTCGGCGAAGGTCTTTGACACCCCGTTCCCGTCGAACCCTATGTGGCTATAGAACAGATAGAAGATCGGATAGTGGACCATGTATAGAGGATAGGACAGGTCTCCGAGGAAAGCGCAAACCCCTTTTGTCCGTGAACCGTATGAGCTGTCAGAGGCTCCCAGCCAGACCAGGCATGGGAACACTACGATCACGCAAAAAGCCTCGAACAAGCCGTTGCGCCAAGCCTGGCCACCAATGGCAGGGAGCAGGGCAACAGCCAGAAGCATGACCGAGCAAAGGAGGAAAGAACCTCTGACTTTGACAGGCTTGAATACCCTGGCCATCAGCATGCCTGCGGTGTAAGGGAAAAGCATCCTCACAAGGCCTCCCCAGAATCCTCCGTCGATGAATGACCAGCCGATACCGAGGAAACCGTCATGTGCGGCAATACCGGCGAGCATGACGCCGGAGACAGCGCAGAGGACCGCCAGGGCCCATTTTGGAAGCCTCCTGAGTAGGAGAGCGTAAAGTATATTCCCGATATATTCAAAGAAGAGGGACCAGGAGGGGCCGTTGAGGGGGAACATCTCCCCGTTGCCTCGGACTTCCCTTGACATCCCGGGAGCGGAAGGAATCATGAACATCGCGCATAGCATCGCGAGCATCACCCAGCCGGTCCCGACCTTTGTCCCGTCCCACTGGACACCACCTTGCAGAAGGAATGTGATGGCTCCTATGACGGCTCCCATCACGACCATCGGATGCAGCCGGATGAGCCTGCGTTTGAAGAAACCGCCGGTGGTCATCTTGTCCCATCTGCCGTCATAGGCATAACCGATGACAAAGCCTGAAAGGATGAAGAAGAAATCCACTGCAAGGTAGCCATGAGGTACAGGCGTTCCGGGGAAAAGCTCGAACACATGGTAAACTATGACGATCAGTGCCGCGATACCTCGCAGGCCGTCGAGGATGTCGTAATGTGGTCTTGAATCTTTAAGTAACATAGTCGCGAATATAATTGTTCTCCCCAATAATTAACAATAAATGGGGATTGCGGGGGAACTTTTAAAGAAGGAAATTCGCGTCCGAATTATGAGAAAAGCTTTAATAATACTGATTTCCGGCCTTCTGATGGCCTTCGGGGCAGTGGCCCAGGAAAATGGAAACCGCCTTGTGATCGGTGGTTACGGAGAAGTCGCCTTGAGCAGGCACTTTTACAGCGACAATGTTTATAGGTATTCCCATCCCGACAATTACAAGAACGACAAGAGCCACGGCCGCTTTGACATCCCCCACGCCGTGATATATCTCGGATACGACTTCGGGAAGGGCTGGACGATGCAAAGTGAGATCGAGTTCGAGCACACAGGTGCGGGTTCGGCTGTAGAGAAAGAGTACACCGAGGCTGGCGAGTGGGAAACCGAGATCGAGAAAGGCGGAGAGGTTGAGCTCGAGCAGTTCTGGATCCAGAAGTCTTTTGCGAGGGCCCTTAACGTGCGTATGGGGCACTTCGTCGTGCCTGTAGGCGGGCTGAATAATGCCCATGAACCACTTAGTTTCTTCACGGTTTACCGTCCTGAAGGGGAGTACACGATCCTGCCTTCCACTTGGCATGACACGGGCATTAGCCTTTGGGGTGAGGCCGGGAAATGGAGATATGAGGCCCAGGTGATTGCCGGGCTCGACGCGTTCATGTTCGACCGCGACAATTTCGTGGGGAATGGTGCGGGGTCTCCTTACGAGTTCAAGGTGGCCAACAATTACGGCTTCGTCGCCCGGATCGATAACGAGTCGGTAAGGAATCTCAGGCTCAGCCTGAGCGGATACTACGGTAACAGCATGCACAATTCCTTCCCCAACGATATGAGGGACACCCGTTACGGGGAACTGAAGGGCGCGACAGCGATCGGGGCCTTTGACTTCGCCTACAAGTCGGATCACCTTATTGTCAGGGGAAACGCGGACTATGGTTATGTGGGTGACGCCGCTACCATCAGCACGGTGAAACGGAACCTGACCTCAAACAGCGCCCCTTACAAGAAGACCCCGGTAGGGCAAAACGCCATGGCAGTTGGTCTGGAGGCCGGTTATGATATCTTTCGGCTGTTCAATGCCGGTGCAGGCGACAAAGTCTTCCTGTTCGGGAGATATGACTGGTACGACTCCTACATCCCTGCCTCCGGGCAGCAGGAATACGAATACACGGCCAGGCATGTAGCCACGGTCGGACTGAACTGGTTGCCTCTGCCACAGATCGCGGTCAAGGCGGAGTATTCCCACCGTTTCTTCAAGAGCCAGTTCAACAATGAACCTTCAGTCTCCATTGGAATAGCATATATGGGTTTCTTTAATAGGTAATATTGTAAAAGATTATTGAATATGAGAAAGTTAACTAAAATGATGCTTGCGTTTGCCGCCGCTTGCGGAATGTGCGTAGCCTGCGACAAGAATAATGACGGCCCTGGCCTCTCCGATGACGAAAAGGAGATGAAAGACATTGTCTCACAGTATGTCCCAGGTGTGATTTACTCCACTTACGGTGACTTGGCCAAAGAGAGTTCCGAACTCTACGACCTTCTTGCCGCGGCATCAAGGAAAGGAGTCGCCTCTTTAAGCCAAGGCGAGTTGGACGCGATCTGCGCCAAATTCCTGCAAGCAAGGCAGAGCTGGGAAGAGTCTGAGGCCTTCCTTTACGGAGCCGCCACCGACTTCGGCATTGATCCGCATATCGACACGTGGCCGCTGGATGTGGAGGCTCTTGCGACATCCTTGTCCAACGCCGAGCAGGTTGCCGCCCTCGAAGGAGAGGACGGGATCGCTTACGCTGCTGCGAAACTTGGTCAGGAACTACTTGGTTTTCACGGTATTGAGTTCGTGCTGTTCCGTGACGGATCCAACAGGAAGGTAGAGGCTCTGCGCTCGAATGAGGATCACTCAGCTTTTGCGGGCAAGACTGTCACCGGTGCCCAGGAACTGGTTTATGCCACGGCTGTCGCCGGGGATCTGAGGGACAACTGCTATCGTCTGTGCGTCTCATGGAACCCCGATGCTCCCGCCGCCTATAAGTCCCGTTGCGAGGAACTTGAGGTGGCTGTCACCCTTACAGGCTCCGACAGGACCTATGGGGAGAACATGCTTGGCGCCGCTGAGACCGGAAGCACCTATTCGACTTGGCAGGAGACACTTTCCTCGATCCTTGTCGCCGGTTGCTCCAACATCTGCAACGAGGTGGCCAACGTCAAGATGGGCAACGCCCATTCCGGAGAGGATGTCAACTACATCGAGTCTCCTTACAGCAAGAAATCTTTCCAGGACTTTATAGACAATATCCTGAGCATCCAGTACAGCCTTTATGGCGGTGCGGGAGCGACGACCCCTGGATCCAAATCCATTATGAGCTATCTGGGCAACCACAACTACAGCGGAGCTTCAGACATGCAAAAGGCTCTTGAGGCATCCCTCTCAGCCTTGAAGGCATGCCAGGCTAAGGGCGCTTTCGTGGACATCTACACTGACTCTTCAGTCCAGAAAGCGATGGATGAGGTGAATAAACTGGATGAGGAACTTAATAAGGCCGCGGCATGGATTGTAAAGCGTTAAGATTGGTTTTGGTTCTGATGGCGGCGGCCTCTTTGGCCGCTTGCCGCGACAATGGCGACGGGCCCTCTTTGAAAAGGGAGCCCGACGCCAAATATGTCGGCCAGGCTGTGGGCAACTTCGAGGCTTCGGAGTGGTATCCTGGAGGAGAACTCGGCACCACCGACAATGTCACTGAAGGCTGTTATGAGGATGAGACACCGTCGGTCTTGGCTCAAGGACTCGAAACCGAATTCAATCTGGGCGAAGCTGCCTTCGAGCGCAAGTTCACCCAGAACACTGAACCTTTCAAGGGTCTGGGACCAGCCTATGTCCGTTCCTCCTGCCTCGACTGCCATCCCGGATATGGCCATGGAAAATGGCAGAAGGAGTACAAGGCCGGTTTCGGGAATGGCTATCTCCTTGTGGTTTACCATCCGGCGGACGGGGCCAACAGCGATGACGGCCCCTATGTGGCTGAGGTTACCGGTATGCCGCAGACGAAGGCTGTCGCTCCATTCCTTCCTCCTATCGACGAGGACAAGATATCCCTCAATTGGATGAAGGTCACCTCCATGGAAAGCGGTCTGCCGATGGCTTTCCCGGACGGAGAGACCTACGAGCTTATCTATCCGGAGTTGTATATTCCCGAAGATGCCTTTAATACCGATCCCACACCCTATCAGACGGGGCCGGTCGCTTTCCGCTTGGAATCTACCATAGGGATAATCGGGACGGGACTTCTTGATGCCATCCCCGAGGAGAGCATCAAGGAGCAGTACATGGCCGAAGCGCCTTACGTGGAGTTGAATCCCGCATTCTGGGACAAGGAGGCCGGCGATTTCGCCCCGACAGCATGGTACACTCTTGCCGAAGGCCAATTCGCTGATGGCACACCCGCTCCGGCAGGTACCAAGAAGCTCAAGAGGTTCACGTACGCCATGACCCGCGCCTCGCTGCAGGACGGAGCCGGAGCCAACGCCATCTGGAATATCACGAATGTGAGCCGCGGAGACCGCCATTTCCTCTATACCACTAAGGCCTGGGCGAAGAAGATGTCCGAGACTCCTTCCGTGATCGCGGCTGTCAAGGCCGATCCCTCATCTCCTTACTACGCTGACGGGACTGACGATGGTATCGCCGAGGCGATCCTGAATCTTCTCGATCCTTCAACCGATCAGTTTAACAACAAATGGCATAACTTCACTCCGGAAATGGGTGAGGATCAATATTATAACTTCCTCGTCTGGCATAGGGGACTCTCCATTCCGAGGGCCAGGAACCTCAACCGTCCAGAAGTCCAGAAAGGCAAGGAAGTGTTCAACAAGATCGGCTGCGCCACCTGCCACAAGGCTTCATGGGAGACCAAGGATGACAATTATTGGGCTCCCGCGATCACCAAGGGCAGGCAGCTCCCAAGATACCGTAACCAGAAGATTTACCCTTACACTGACATGATCCAGCACCGCCTGTTCATGAAGAATGGGATCCATGGGAGCTGGTGCCGTACGACCCCTCTTTGGGGCAGGGGACTCTCCAGGGCCAACACCGGGTCAGAGGACAGGATCCACGACTGCAGGGCGAGGAATGTCATCGAGGCCATCATGTGGCACGGCTACAGCAGGAAGAGCGACGCTTATGAGTCCACGGAGAAGTTCTACAACCTCTCCAAGGAAGACCGCGACGCTGTGGTCGAGTTTATTAATTCGTTATAATTGACCTACTTCCTTGGCGAGACGGCAATTATTGCTATCTTTGTCAACTCATGACTCGCCAAGGAAGAATCATACGTGAGGCCACGGCCGCCGATCTGGATGGGATAATGCCCGTCCTGGATGCCGCCAAAGGAATAATGCGCTCTGACGGGAACATGAACCAGTGGTCCGACGGTTATCCTTCGCGAGAGGCGATCTTGGCGGATATCCACAGGAACGGAGGTTTTGTCGTGGAGGACTCCGGCCGTGTCACCGGCTACTTCGCCTTCCTGCCTTCTCCGGAACCGACATATTCTTATATCGAAGGCGGGGAGTGGGTGGATGATGTGATGCCATATCATGTCATACATCGTATCGCGAGCTATCCTGATGCTCACGGAATATTCTCGGACATGATGGATTTCTGTTTCGATCGGGATCCGAACATCCGGATTGACACACATCGGGATAATTCTATAATGCGCCACAATATAGCCAAACACGGTTTTACCTATTGCGGCATAATCTACCTGGAGTCGGGCGACGAGAGGCTCGCCTACCAGAAAATATTGACGACGAAATGAATTTTAATGGAATAATAGTGGGCGTGTCGGTGTTCCTTATAATAGGAATATGCCACCCGATCACGATTAAGATGGAATATTACTGGGGCAGGAAAAGCTGGATGGTCTTCTGCGCCGCGGGGATCATCCTCAGTGTCCTTTCCCTGTTCACGAAAAATATGGTTCTTTCCACCATTCTCGCGGCTTTCGCTTTCTCATGCTTTTGGGGCATCCATGAGGTGATCACGCAGGAGATGAGGGTTCTGCGTGGCTGGTTCCCGGAGAATCCCGCCCGCCATGAGTATTATGAGCGCCGCCGCGCGGAGCTTGGCGACGCGATCCTCAAAAGCCATCCCAACCACAAACATCTTAAGGAAAAGCTCGGGAAATGAGACGCGGATACCTGGCTCTCTGGTTCTTCCTTATCTGTGGATCGTTTTCCGCTTCAGCACAAGACTCTACGGATGTCTTCTCGAGGCATCTGCGTTTGAATGAGTCGATAGTCACATGGTTGACCGGCGAAAGCAAGCTCGGTGAGACTTCGACAGCAGTCAGTCTGCTGGATTTCAAAGAGTTGAGGTCAGTGGCCTCCGGGAATATAATCGACGCTATCTCCCGGGATCCGGGAGTGAGTCAGGTCACCACAGGTTCCGGAATATCCAAGCCTGTTATCAGGGGTCTGGGCTACAACCGGGTCGTGGTCATCTCAGACGGCATCCGTCAGGAAGGCCAGCAGTGGGGAGATGAGCATGGGATCGAGGTGGACGCCAATGGTGTCCACAATGTGGAGATAATAAAGGGTCCCGCCAGCCTGATGTACGGGTCGGACGCTTTGGCCGGAGTCATCATTTTCCATCCTGACCCCAATATGGCTCCTGATTCCTTCTCCGCTGGCCTTTCCAGCGAGTATCAAAGCAACAGCGGTCTGGCGTCATATAGCCTCTACCATGCCGGTAACAGCGGCAAAGTGTTCTGGGATGCCCGTTTTAGTGACAAATATGCCCATGCTTATCGTAATAGTGCCGATGGGCTTGTGCCTGGCTCGCAGTTCCGCGAACGGGCTTTGACCGGTAAAGTGGGAACCAACAGGAAATGGGGCTTCTCCCGTATGACGCTTGGATATTACCATTTGACACCGGGAATGATCGAGGGCTTTGAGGACGGTGTCCTTGCCGGCCCGACCGGTTATGGCCTTGAGCTCCCGTTCCAGCATGTGCACCACTATAAGGCCGCGTGGGACAACTCGATACGGGTAGGCGAGGGAAGGATCAAGGCTCTTGTCGGCTTCCAGCAGAACCGCCGGCAGGAGTTCGAGGAAGAGGTTGACGAGGCGGAACTGGACTTCAAACTCAACACCCTTAATTATGATTTGAAATACATCTCGGGTGAGAACGACGGTTGGAAATACTCAGTCGGTCTTGGCGGTATGTTCCAAGCCAGCGACAATCTCGGTGAGGAGGTCCTGATTCCGGCATACAACCTGTTTGATGCCGGTGTGTTCGCCACGGGCTCGAAACAGCTCGGACTCTTCCATTTATCCGGGGGACTGCGGGGTGATGTCAGGCACCTGCATTCTTTTTCCCTTGAGGATAAGTTCAATGATTTCACCAGGAATTTCCAGGGTATCACGGGTAGTTTCGGCGTTGTCTTCGCACCGGTTAAAAACCTGAATATCAGGGCTAATATCGCCCGTGGTTTCCGTACTCCCAACCTTAGCGAGCTGGCCTCTAACGGTGTCCACGAGGGGACTGTCCGTTACGAGATCGGCAACAATGACCTGGATCCGGAGTTCAGCCTTCAGGGTGATCTCGGTATGGATTGGACCACCAAGCACTTCTTCTTCACGGTCGCGGCCTTCCGCAACAAGATAGATAACTACATTTTCGCTGCGAAAACCGGGGAAGTCGCTGAGGATCACGATGTTTATGCCTACACTTCCGGAGAAGCCCTGCTGCGCGGCCTTGAGGCCTCCGTAGATTTCCATCCTATCCACAGTCTCCACATCGGGACTTCGTATTCGTTTGTCCGGGGTACTTCCGGTGACGGAGACCTCCCGCTGATCCCGGCTCCAAGGATAAGCGGAGAATTGAAATGGGAAATCACTCATGACGGGAAGGTATTGAATAATAATTATGTATCTTTGCGTATAGACAGGCATTTCTCCCAGGATCATTTCCTCCCCGGAACCGAGACCGCCACTGAAGGTTACACCTTGGTCGGAGTTTCCGCTTCCACGGAGGTTATGCGGAAGGGGAAAAGGATCGCGACAGTAAGCCTTATAGCGGACAATTTGACGGATGAGGTTTATTTCAATCATCTCAGCAGGCTGAAGTATGTCGGGATCCACAATCCTGGCCGCAATGTGACCCTGAAGCTGGAACTGCCTCTCCTTGATTGGACCAGAAATAGATAGAAACCTGAATATGAATAAGTTGTTCTCTGTTTTTATGGCATTCTCACTCTTTGGACTCTTCTCTTGCGGAGCGTCAGTGAATAATCTCGATGTCGAAGGTTTTGCAGGCAAAGTTGAGGATTTCCCCGCCGTGAGGCTGATCGATGTCCGCACTCCTGAGGAATATTCCCAAGGCCACCTCATCGGGGCGGTCAACTACGACTGGTACGATTCTACCTTTGTGGATAAAGTCTCAGTCGCCTATGACAAGAACGCACCCTTGTACATCTATTGCAGGAGCGGAAAACGGGCCTCAGAGGCGGCCGCGGCACTGGACAAGGCAGGTTTTGAGGTGTTTAATCTTAAGGGAGGCTATCTGGCTTGGACAGAGGCCGGGATGCCAGTGACGAAATATGCGGTGGAGAGGTTCAAGACCGTTTCCGGCAAGCCGGTTGACATTACCCTTATAAAGCACGGCTCCCTGGCTATCTGTTACGATGGTCTCACAATCCAGATCGATCCAGTCTCAGGACTAGGTAAGCCGACCGATTACGCCGCAGAGTTTCCCAAGGCCGATGTCATCCTTGTGACGCACGAGCATGGGGACCATTTGGAAGATGCTACCATAGCGACCCTCACCGGTGAGAACACGACCCTGATTCTCAACCAGACCAGCCGGGATAAGATCGGCAGGGGAGAGGTGATCCGCAATGGTGAGACGAGGCAACTTTGCGAGGGTAAAATCAAGTTGGAAGCTGTTCCTGCGTACAACACCACTCCAGGACGTGAGAAATTCCATCCCAAGGGCAACGGTAATGGTTATGTTTTAACTATTGACGGCTTGTGCGTCTATGTGGCCGGGGACACTGAGGACATTCCGGAAATGGCTGACCTTAAGGATATTGATGTAGCCTTCCTGCCGGTCAATCAGCCTTACACCATGACTGTGGACCAATGCGTCTCGGCGGCAATGGCTTTCAAGCCCAAGGTACTGATTCCTTATCACTTCAGCCAGACAGACATAACACCGATTCCGGGACGCCTTCCCGGAATCGATGTCCGTCTCCGCGACATGCGGTAGGATTCTTAGAAAATATAGTTCAGACCGACGTTGACTCCGATATTGCCATCGTTCGGATCCAGGCACTTACCGACCTCGAAGTTGATGTTGAAGTTCTGGTTCATGATGATGTGCAGTCCGGCTCCGACTCCCATGTGCAATTTCTCGGCCTGGGAAGTGTAGAAATCAGCTGCGGTGTACTCCTTCCCGTCAACTTTGGCGACGACTGTCTTGTTTCCAAGAAGGTTCTTCATCTCCTCCTCTCTGTAGGGGCTGACAATCATTCCCGCGTCGAAGAACGGGTTGGTCGCCAGGGTCCAGTTCTGGTTGATCCAGCGGAACTTGGCGAAACTCCAACGAAGCTCGAAATTGGACCAGGCATAGCTGTTTCCCATCAGACGGTTGGAAGTCGTGCCTCGGACCGTGCAAGTCGAACCGAGTCCTTCGGTGTTGATCTGCTTCATGTTCAGCGACTGGATGCTTTGGAGCAGATAGTATGGGGCGTTTCCGGCCACAAGACCCTGATAGGCGAGATGATACCCGAAGGTCAGCCTGTTTTGGACTACGGGGAAGAACTGCTTCCAATGGGCGGCCAGTTTGAGGTAACTGTTGTCGTGCTTGGAGATGATGTCCGGCGAGCCGAAGGCATATACCTCCAGATTAGCTCCCCTGGAGGGGTTGTTCTCATGGTCGCGACTGTCATAGACCACTCCGGCCTTGAATTCAAGGTGCTGTCCGCCAGTTATTTCCTTTTGTGGGATCACATTATGGATGACGTAGAGGTCGTATAGGGAAAGATCGTGCATCGCATCCAGCCCCTTGTTCTTGGCGTGTCCTGTGTTCATGTTCCAGTAGGTGATTCCGCCGGCCCATCCCCACTTGCTGTCTCCGAATTTGCCCTGGAGGCAGGTCATGACGCGGAAGATGTCTCTCCTCATAAGGAAGAACCCCTGTCCTCCGTCTGTAATCCCGTCAAGTTCAGGGATGTACAGGGAGGAGGCTCCGTTGAAGCCGTAGAAGGAATAGGTCTTGTTCCCGAAATATGAGACCGCGGCCGAGACCCTCAGGCCGGGGATCAGGTACTTGCTGTCGAAGAAGCTGTGCAGCACAGTGTTTCCCTTTGAGTACTGAGAGATCTCGACATTGGCCTTCCACCTGTACTCCGGGTACGTTGATCCATCACCGTACCAGTAAATGTCCGTGAGGGCACCATAATGCCAACCAAGGTCTGAGGAATATCCCACCGCTGGTAGTGGTCCGAAGTTCAAGCCGGTCTTGGTGACCTCTTGCGCATTGGAATAATGAATGCTGCCGGCCAACAAGGCGGCGATCAAAAGGGTTCTTTTCATATTTTTTGAATTTGACATTTCAAGTATGATTCTTTCAGTTTCTTATGCCCGAACGCGAGCCTGATGTCAGAAATCAGGATACGTCCCTGCTCCATGGCCTCATAGAAGATGCTGTGGGACCAGAATGACAAAAGGAAGGCGAAAACCGCGACCTTGAACGGCAGGAAAAGGAAATAGACAACCGCCCAGATGATCATCAGCAGGGGCATCATCGCGAACTTGACTCCGAACCGTGCGGTCCTGACAAAAGCCTTGTCTTGAATCCTGCTTGCCAGGTACTCGGACAATAGCCACATGGGAGCGGCGGTGACCGCGGAGAGAAGGATAAGCGGGAGCAGGGCAATGCCGGCAAGTGCTTTTCCTAAGATATTCAGACGGGCTCCCGCCTTGCCGAAGGACAAGAAAGACAGTCGTTTACCTTTGCGTCCGCGCTCAAAGACCGCCGCGTTCTCAATCTGTGAAGGATTGGCGGTGAGCGCGGCTTTTTCTCCCGATATCTTGGCGAGCGACCAGCGGCCCTCGTAAGTCTCGTCATCCGGAAGGCAGGTGATGAGGGAGGCGATCCGCTCACGAAGAGTCCCTAGAAGACTCCTATAGAGGTGGCTTTCAATCATTTCCGGATTGGAGGAAATGAATTCGGTCACATTGATCGCCTCCCCGTAGCGGATCGTCAGCGGTGTCTTGATCCGGTAATAGTCCTGATATTCAAGCCCAACAGGAACAAGATAGACCGGTTTCCGGTCTCCGAAACGCTCATTCGCTTCCAGCGCGATCCGGATGATGCCTTTCTTAAGCGGGAGCAGGGAGTGCATGGGGCGGTGAGCGCCTTCACAGAACATGCAAAACCTCATCCCATGATCCAGACAATCAACAACGTCCTCAATCGTGGATTTGTTGTCCAGTACTGCTTTGACCCCGTCACGGGCTCTTGGCAGCGGGAGAATTTTAAGGAAATGGAGTATCTTTCTGACCAGAGGTCTGCGGAACACGTCCGCCCTGGCTCCGAAGAGGGTGGCATCCTTCCAGTCCTGGAGGATGACCAGGGCGTCCATCACTGTGTTGCAGTGGTTGGGCGCCAAAATGACGGCCCCGTCGGCTGGAACGTTCTCTTTCCCTTCGGAGCGGATGTGGTTGAACATGCTTCGAATAGCATCGTCGCACCAAATCCTCGCCAGGGAATACTTCCAGTCCTTATCGTAAAGAGCCCCCATCCAGTCCTCAAGCTTTGTTGTCCCTCAGGTTGAATATCGTTGAGATAGTGAGTCCGGAAATTATGTGCCAGATGCCCCACCAAGCTGTTATCACCAGCATTCCTCCGTGCGGGGGAAAGCCGGCGAAGATCGAGGTGCCGAGCAGCAATACCAGCCCGAGTCCGGAATTCTGGATTCCGGTCTCGATCGTCAAGGTCCTGCGGTCCCGGAAAGGCACCTTGAAGGCTGTCCCCACTCCGAAACCGATCCCGAGCGCGAGAAGGTTATGGATGAGCACAACGACGAAAATATATCTGACACACTTCAAGAAAGCGTCCATATTGCCAGCGAATGAGAGAATCACCATCGCGATGAAAAACAGAATCGAGACCCATTGGAACGGCTTTTTCAGCTTGTCAGCGATCTTTGGCAGGAAATGGGAGAAAAGGATTCCGAGCGTGAGCGGGATGCCCAGAAGGATGAATATAGTCTTGAACACATCCCAAAGGGGGATGACAAGGGTCGGCACTTCGGTGGCTATCTTGGCGGTATGGAGATAGAGGTTGCCCCATATGAAAAAGTTGGCGGGAGTCAGGAGGACCGCCAGCGCCGTGCTGATCGCGGTCAAGGACACAGACAGCTCAATGTTGGCCTTCGACAGGGACGACATGAAATTGGAGATGTTCCCTCCCGGGCAAGATGCCACCAGGATCATTCCGAGCCCCATCATAGGGGATATCCAGGATCCCATCAGGATTGCCAGAAGGAATGTGAAAGCGGGCAGCAGCACGAGCTGGCAGAGCATGCCGAGCAGGACGGATTTGGGTTTCTGGAATACTTCGGCGAAGATCCGGGGTGTGATGCCGAGGGCAACCCCGAACATCACGAAAGCCAGCACGATGTTGATCGTGTTCATGCCTCCGGCGTTCAGAGTCACATTGATCTGGTCGATCTGGGCGGCTGTCTGTGGACTCATATGAATCACAATTGAATCACAATTGCCACAAATATACAAAAAAACAAGCACTCGGAAGTGCTTGTTCTCTTGCTCCTCAAGTAGGACTTGAACCTACGACCCCCTGATTAACAGTCAGGTGCTCTAACCAACTGAGCTATTGAGGAAGGTTAGTTCCCTTTCGGGATTGCAAAGGTACAACAAAAAGAGATTTCTCCAAATTTTTTGTGTGTTTTTTTACGTATATTTGTAATTATAATCGCTGATAAAGAGATGGACATCGACCTGTTCTCCGACATAGTCAAAGACTTGATTCTTGACAATGATGAAGTTACGTTGCCTGGACTCGGGACTTTCGTCTCCGAGTTGATGCCATCGACTTTTTCCGACAAGGGCTATACCATCAACCCTCCTTACCGCCGTCTTTCTTTCCGCCAGCGCTGGAGGGAGGATGACAGCCTGCTAGCCGATTTCTATTCCAGGACGAACGGGATCGACAAGTCCCAGGCGGCTGGGATTGTGGGAGAGTTCATCTCAGGGCTAAAGGAAACCCTTCAATCCAAGAAACTTGTCGTCCTTCCGGGTCTCGGCCGCCTGAGAGCCACCAAGGAGAACGCCTTCTTCTTTATCGCTGATGAGGATCTCGACATCTACCCATACGGTTTCGGCCTGGAACCGGTGTCCCTGAAGACCCATGAGGAGACTCCTGAGGAGGTGACTGCGGTGGTTAAAGAGCTTCAAGAGGCCTTGACGGCCGATGATGCCGTAAAGGTGGAGGAAAAAACGGTTGCGAGGAGAAAGAAACCATGGCTTGCCGCCACGCTTTGGATAGCCGCCTCAGTGATCCTTTTCCTGGGACTATTCATGTTATTCGCCCGGATAGCGCCTGACCTTACTGACAAGATCCTGTACTCTGAAGAAGAATTAAGGATCATTAATTATTGATAATCAAATGTTTGAATTGATATATCCGGTCGATCCGGCCCCGCTTCTCCCGCTTCCGAGCTCTGACAAGCCGGGTTTGCGGCCGGCAAGGGGATCGGAGATGCTGCCGGTCGTGGAGGAGAACGGTCTCGTTATCGGCCAGACCCCGAGAAAACTGGTCCATTCGGGCCTGAAACTGCTTCATCCTGTCGTTCATCTCCATATACTAAACCGTTCGGGCGAGCTCTTCCTGCAGAAAAGGTCCATGTCCAAGGATCTTCTGCCCGGAAAATGGGACACCGCGGTAGGAGGGCATGTCGATTACGGTGAGCTGCTCGAGTCCGCCCTTTACCGCGAGGCTTTTGAGGAACTGTCGTTCAGCGCCTTCAATCCTATATATCTGAAAACATACCTTTGGGAGAGTTCTACCGAAAAAGAATTAGTCAATGTGTTCGCCGCTGTCGGCAATTTCAAGATCGACGTCACGAACGAGGAAGTGTCCGAATGCCGCTACTGGTCCATGGAAGAGATCGCGTCCTCGCTGGGCAAAGAGGTGTTCACACCTAATTTCGAACATGAGTTCTCCATGATGAGGCAAACCCTTCTGGCTCTTTTGTGATGGAAGACCGTATCGATAAATTCATAAGGGACCAGCTCTCGGTCTGGCCTTTGGCTGCCAGGAACTACCGGGACCTGAAGACGGTTCGGACCAAGACGCTTGATGTGGGCGGGCTTGACGTTACCGTCCAGTTCAATCCCGCCAGGAAAGTCTCGTCCGAAGCCGCCCTTGACCCGGCCTCCATCGCCGCCAGACCTTGTTTCCTTTGTCCGGAGAACCGTCCCGCCGAGCAGTTCAACATCGATTTCGAGGGGCGGAAAGGAAGAAAGTACCGGATAACTCTGAATCCCTTCCCGATATTCCCCAGGCATCTTGTGATCTCCAGTGTCGGCCATATCCCCCAGTCGATCTGGAGACGCTACCAGGACATGCTCGATTTCGCCAGCCAGAACGACGGGTTCGTCTGTTTCTATAATGGGCCCAAGTGCGGTGCGTCAGCTCCGGACCATCTCCATTTCCAGGCCTGTCCGAAGGGATTCATGCCGCTCGTGGAAAGGGCCGGCGGCCTGCTGGACTCCCAGGGTGCGGGAATCAAGTATATGACATCTGTCAAGGAGGCGCGTCTTTTCCATCTTGAGGAATATGTACGTGGTATATATATCCTTCAAGCTTCCACGGCCAAGTCCATCACGAAACTCTTCTACAGGCTTCTGGATTGCGCTCCCGTCAAGGAAGGCGACTCGGAGCCCAGGATCAATGTCATCGTGTGGCGAGAGGGAAAAGAGTACAGGTCAGCGGTGATATTCAGGGAAAAACATCGTTCCCACCATTATGGATCCCCCGATACTGACAACCTTCACATGAGTCCCGGATGTGCCGACATGGCCGGTGTCTTCATCACCACCCGGGAAGAGGATTTCCGGAAACTGGACGCGGCCTTGCTTGGAAATATGCTTTCGGAGGTGACCCTGTCCAAGGAAGCTGACGAGGAGATCCAGTGGCGTCTGACAAGGACCCAAGCCACTCTGGAGGTAGGTATTATGGCTGCTGACGAGATCGTGTTCGAGATCATTTCCGATGGGGCGGGTCCCCAGAGGGTCAAATACCAGGAAGGGAAAATATCTTACAACGGCGCCCTTTACGACGAGCTGTTCTTCGAGGCCAGGACCGAGGCGACCTTATTCGCCGAGCCTTCTTTCATCCTCCATGACGTGACCATCGGGGTCGATTTCCATTGGGAACGGAAGCTGACCCGTCAGTATGCCGGCACCCTGAAATTCATAGTTGACGGTGGAAAAGTCGCGGCTGTCAACATAATCGGGGTTGAAGACTACCTGTTGAGTGTGATCTCGTCGGAGATGAAATCCACCGCCGGACTGGAATTCCTTAAGGCTCATGCGGTTATCTCCCGTTCATGGGTGCTGGCCCAGATTGCCCGGAGAAAGGACAAGGCTGGTGCCAGGATCCCTCCGGAGGATCTGGAGGCGATGAATAGTGTCCCTGCCCTGGTGACAAGTCTGGATTCCAGGCTCTCCTCTTCAGGCGAAGGCCCGGAACCGGCGGGGGAATATATCAAGTGGTTTGACCATGAGGATCATACCCGTTTCGATGTGTGTGCCGACGACCATTGCCAGCGTTATCAGGGATTGACCATGGCTGTCGGGGAGACCGTCCGCAAGGCCATTGACCAGACATGGGGGATGGTCCTCACCAATGGCGGTGAGATCTGCGACGCTCGTTTCTCCAAGTGCTGCGGAGGACGTATGGAACTTTTCAGCACCTGTTGGGAGGATAAGGATTACCCTTATCTCCAATCACTTCCGGACACTCCCGGAGAGACTCCGGAGGGTACCGCTTTCTGCGACACCGCCGATGAGACTATCCTCTCACAGGTGCTCAACGACTACGACCTCGAGACTAAGGACTTCTACAGGTGGCGGACCGAATATACCAGGGCGGAAGTCTCGGACCTTGTCCGCCGGCGTTCTGGGATCGACTTCGGGGAGATTCGGGATTTGGTGCCGGTTGAGAGAGGCCCTTCCGGCAGGCTGAAAAGATTGCGTATCGAGGGGTCCAAAAAATCATTGGTCATCGGGAAGGAGTTGATAATCAGGAAGTGGCTTTCCGACTCTCATCTTAAAAGTTCCGCTTTCACGATTAAATGGTCTGGAGACCGGTTGATTCTTGATGGCTCAGGATGGGGCCATGGCGTGGGTCTTTGCCAGATCGGCGCGGCCGTGATGGGGGCGAAGGGTTACCATTACGATGAGATACTAAGGCATTATTATCCAAGTTCCACAATTGAAAGAATATGAAAGCTGATGCGTCACCATGGCGGTGGGTCCCCACGTTGTATCTGATTGAAGGCCTGCCCTACGCGGTAGTCAACACGATAGCGCTCGCCATTTTTAAGGATATGGGGGTGGACAACGGCACCCTCGGGCCTCTGACGACCCTAATCAGCCTCCCTTGGCTGATCAAGCCCCTTTGGAGTCCTTTCATGGACATTTTCAGGAGCAAGCGCTGGTGGATCCTCCTGACGCAGTTCACGATGATGGCTACCCTCGCGGTGATCGCCCTCTGCCTGCCTTTCTGCTCGATGTCGGTACTCCTGGCGCTTTTTGTCATAGTCGCTTTCGCCTCCGCCACCCATGACATCTCCGCTGACGGCTATTATATGCTGGCTCTTGACCGGCAGCGCCAGTCCTCCTTCGTGGGCATCCGCAACACCTTCTACAGGGGAGGACTTGTCCTCGGCCAGGGGTTGCTGGTGATGCTCGGAGGAGTCCTGCAGAAGCGCTCGGGCGATGTTTCCCGCTCCTGGGCGATCGTGATATTTATCTGCGCCGTGCTGCTCGCCCTTGTCGCCGTCTATCATCTCTTCCTTCTCCCGAAGGCGGATGAGGACAGGGACAAACGAGAGACGAGGTCTTCCTCAGCGATATGGGCGGAGTTCGGAGAGTCTTTCCGCTCATTCTTCCTTAAGAAAGGAGTCTGGTGGGCGATAGCGTTTCTTCTCCTGTTCAGGCTTCCGGAAGCCCTGTCTCTCAACCTCTTGTATCCCTTCTTCAAGGACGGAGTGGAAGTCGGTGGGCTCGGCGCCGGAACCCAGATGTATGGCCTTGTCTACGGGACATTCGGAGTCGTGGCCCTGCTTCTGGGCGGGATCCTGGGCGGAATATACGCCTCTAAACGAGGCCTTCGCGCCTCGATGTGGCCTATGGCTCTGTCGCTGGCCCTCCCTTGCGCCGTGTACCTGCTGATGTCTGTCACACATCCGGTGAGTGTCTGGTCAATTGGCTCGCTGATAGTCCTTGATCAGTTCGGTTACGGCTTCGGCTTCACCGCCTACACCCTTTTCATGATGCGTTTCGTGGACGGCCCGTTGAAAACATCCCATTACGCCATCTGCACCGCATTCATGTGGCTGTCCATGAAATTGCCGGCCCTCGTTGCGGGATACCTCCAGCTGTGGCTCGGATATGTGGGCTTCTTCACTCTTGTGATGGTTACATGCCTGGGAACCTTCGCGGCCGCGATCATCGCCCGAAAGAAGATCCTGGGAAGGGACGATGAGCTTTTGAATTAATTATTTACGAGAATATGCGGACAAGACAATTGATTATCCTCTCCGCCACCTTCCTCCTGACTTGCTGCGCAAGGGCGTCTGGTAACGCCCCCGCCCAGGTCAACGCCACTGATTCCCCCGTGGTCAAGGTCGGGATCGAGGTCCTGGTCGAGCGCGGCTTCGAGGGCTTGACAGGAAAAAAGGTCGGCCTGGTCACAAATCCCAGCGGAGTCGACAGGAACCTGCGCTCAACGATCGACATCTTGAATGACGCCCCCGAGGTGGATCTTAAGAAACTCTTCGCTCCGGAGCATGGGGTTCGGGGCGACATCTACGCCGGAGGCCGTGTCGAGGACGGAAAGGATCCTGTGACAGGCCTCCCGGTATATTCCCTGTATGGAGCCACCCGAAAACCTACTCCGGAGATGGTCTCCGGTCTGGATATCATAGTTTACGACATCCAAGATATCGGGAGCCGCTCTTATACCTTCATCAGCACCCTCGGCCTGGTGATGCGGACCTGTGCCGAGCAAGGAATCGAGGTGATGGTTCTCGACCGTCCTAACCCATTGGGCGGCAACAAGGTGGAAGGTTGCCTCGTCGAAGATGGTTTCCACTCTTTTGTCAGCGAGTTCAAGATCCCATACATCTACGGGCTCACGGTCGGCGAGCTTGCTTCCCTGATCAACGAGGAAGGGCTCAACCGGGGCGAGAAAGGGGACCAGAAGCCTCTCAAATGCGACCTGTCCGTTGTCCCGATGGAGGGCTGGCACAGGAACATGCTCTATGAGGACACCAAGTTGCCATGGGTTCTTCCTTCTCCGAATATTCCATATCCCCAGTCAGCCATCAACTACCCTTCGGCTGGCATCGCGGGGGAGTTCCAGGGATATCTGAACATAGGGATAGGTTACACTCTGCCTTTCGGGGTCTTCGCGGCAGAGTGGATCGACGCCGACAAGCTCAAGGCCAGGCTCGACAGCTATAACCTTCCAGGGATCGCTTTCCGGACGATCCATTTCAAACCATTCTCGGGTAGTTCGCAAGGAAAGCTTATCCATGGGGTGCAGTATCATTATACTGATTTCGAGGCCGCCTGCTGCACCTTGACCCAGTTCTACGTGATGCAGGCTGTGGGGGAATTATACCCTTCGAAAAACCCTTTTGAACTGTCTGGAGGCAGGAATGGGATGTTTGATAAAGTTTGTGGTACGGATTATGTAAGGACGCATTTTGAGAGACGTCTGAAAGTCGAGGACATCTCGGATTACTGGTCCAAGGATGTCGATAGTTTCAAGAGACTCTCCAGCAAGTACCTGATGTACGAGTAACTACTAAAACTAATGTAATATGAAAAACATCCTTAACATAGCGATCGCATCGATAGTGGCACTTGCCATGGTCGCTGTACCTGTAGATTCATACTCTCAGAATAGGTCTTCTTCATCCAGAAGTTCTTCCTCTTCAGCCCGAAGCTCTTCCGCTTCCTCAAGCTCAAGAAGCTCCGGCAGCTCTTCCAGAAGCTCCGCCAGCGTCTCCAGAAGCAGTTCATCTTCTTCCGTGCAGAGAAGTTCCGGCAGCTCCTCCAGAAGCTCCGCCAGCGTCTCCAGAAGTAGTTCCACTCCTTCTGTACAGAGAAGTTCCGGCAGCTCTTCCAGAAGCTCCGCCAGCGTCTCCAGAAGTAGTTCCACTCCTTCTGTACAGAGAAGTTCCGGCAGCTCCTCCAGAAGCTCCGCCAACGTCTCCAGAAGCAGTTCCACTCCTTCTGTTCAGAGAAGCTCCGGCAGCACCTCCAGAAGCTCCGCTTCCAGCTCCCGCAGCTCTCAGGTGACTAGCGGCTCTTCCCAGAGAAGCTCCGGCAGCACCTCCAGAAGCTCCGCTTCCAGCTCCCGTAGCTCTCAGGTGACCAGCGGCTCTTCCCAGAGAAGCTCCGCCAGCACCTCCAGAAGCTCCGCTTCCAGCTCCCGCAGCTCCAGCCAGAGGGTGGCTCAGCCTATCGGCTCCTCTACCCGTAGCAACGTTGCTCGCAGCGCTGCCGGCGGCTCCGCAAGGGAGCGCTCCCAGGCTGTGGTCGGCAACGCCAGCCGCGGCGGACTCTCTCCCTACGACAAAACCGCTTCCCGCGGCAGCGACGTGATGAAGGAGAGCCGCAGTGACTTCATGAGGATCGGCGAGGACAGGAATGTCCACAGGATCCCTCCGAGAGAGCGTGATTTCATGCCTTACGACCGTCCGGGTCACTTCTGGGCCCACCATCCTCACTACTACGGCTACAGGGTCAACTACCTGCCGCCTAGGTACAGGAGGCTGACCTACTGGGGCATCGACTACTGCTTCTATGACGGCATCTACTACAGGCCTTACGGCAGCTACTGGGTAGTGTGCAGACCTCCTTTCGGAGTGTGCATCGATGTCGCGATTTCCGACCTGGTGTTCAGGAGCGTGCGCTTCGCGTACTACCACAACACCTACCGGCTCTACCGCGCCATTGACGCCAACAACCGGATCATTGACGAGCAGAACAGGATCATAGCCCAGAACAACGCGACAATCGCCGCGCAGAACAGCGCCTTCGCCCTGAATTCCACCAGGGCCAACAGCGCCGCCACTCTCGCCGATCGTCTCGGACTTGTCCAGAGCTATGCCTACGCCAACCAGCCGTATTACTATCAGGACGGTGTCTTCTACATCGTCAACTCCAATGGCCAGTACGAGGTCATAGTACCTCCGGCCGGAGCCCTTGTGGAAGAGCTTCCTGATGACTACGACACCATCACCCTTGACGGGGTCGACTACTACAAAGTCGACGACACTGTCTACCGGACCACTCTCGTGGAGGGCAAGCCCTATCTCGAGGTCCTCGGACAGATGTATGGTAAGCTCGCCAAGCAATACAATTACTACTCCAATGGAGTGACTCTCAACAATCTATATTGATTTGATGGATAAGCTTAAGGATTTATTCGAAAGCTATACCGGTCAAAAAGCGACAGATACGGAAGAGATCAATTCTTCCGGCAGCAACAGGAGATATTTCCGCCTCAAGGGCGGGAATATCTCCGTTATCGGTGTAGTGGGCACTAATGTCGAAGAGAACAACGCCTTCGTCAAACTGGCCCGGCATTTCAACGAGAAAGGAATAAGGGTGCCGAAGGTTCTGTCCGTATCAGAGGACGGGATGAGGTACATTCAGGAAGATCTGGGCGACGACCAGCTCTATAAGCTCGTCTCGCACGGCAGGGAAAGCGGCGAGTACAGCTCCTATGAGAGCATGCTTCTGTGCCGGACCATGGAGACTCTTCCAAAGATCCAGTTCAAAGGCGCCCAGGGGCTGGACTGGTCCGTCTGTTATCCTGATCCGGCGTTCAATGCGCGGATGGTCATGTTCGACCTCAATTACTTCAAGTATTGCTTCCTGAAGGCAACGGGGCTGGAATTCAACGAGACCAGGCTGCAGGACGACCTGGAGAAGTTCAAGGACGACCTTCTTAAGGATGAGGGATATGAGACCTTCATGTACCGGGACTTCCAGGCCAGGAATGTGATGGTAAAGGAAGGGGAGCCTTATTTTATTGATTTTCAGGGAGGAAGAAGGGGACCCATATACTATGATGTCGCCTCCTTCGTCTGGCAGGCCAGGTCCCGGTATCCCGAGAACCTCCGCAAAGAGATGGTCCAGACTTACCTGACAGCCCTTAAAGGCTATACGGAAGTTGATGAGGCGGTCTTTTATGAGAGGTTGAGACTTTTCGTCCTGTTCAGGACCCTTCAAGTGCTGGGAGCGTATGGTTTCAGAGGCTATTTCGAGAAGAAGCCTCATTTCCTTGCCAGCGTCCCTTACGCGCTCAGCAATCTCCGTAAGTTGCTCCAGAAGCCGTTCGTCGAGTATCCTTATCTGAATGAGATATTGACCACCTTGGCAACGATGCCCCAGTTCAACAACATCGCCGAGGACAAGCGCCTGGAAGTCAAGATATTCAGCTTCGCGTACAAGAAAGGCATCCCGGTGGACACTACCGGGAACGGGGGCGGATTCGTGTTCGATTGCAGGGCAATCAACAACCCTGGCAAGTACGAGCATTACCGTCAGTTTACCGGGCTTGATCAAGAAGTGGTCAAATTCCTGGAGGACGATGGGGGAGTCATCAGGTTCCTTGAGAACGTCTATTCATTGGTGGACACCCATGTCAAACGCTTCATAGAGAGGAAGTTCACCAATATGCAGGTGTGTTTCGGCTGCACAGGCGGGCAGCACCGCTCGGTCTATTGCGCTGAGCGTTTGGCCCGGCACCTGTCCGACCGTTTCGACATCAAGATAACTCTTTCCCACCGGGAGCTTGACATTGAGAGGATCCTGTGATGAGGGCTCTTGTATTCGCCGCCGGCCTTGGAACCCGGCTCAAACCCCTGACTGACTCGATGCCGAAGGCTCTGGTCCCTGTAGGAGGCAAGCCTTTGCTAAGTCATGTCATCGGGAAGCTGAAGTCCGCCGGAATAGACGAGGTGGTGATCAATGTGTATCATTTCGCCGACCAGATCATCGAATATGTCCATAGCCAGGAGGATTTCGGAATCAACGTCTCCTTCTCGGACGAGAGGGATCTTCTAAGGGAGACCGGTGGCGGCATCAGGCATGCCAGGAAATATCTCTCTGGGGAGCCGTTCCTTGTCCATAATGTTGACATACTCTCTGATTTGGACCTGCGCTGGTTCATGTCCCAGGCCAGGCCTGACGCTCTCGCAAGCGTGCTGGTGAGCGAGCGTGAGACCAAGCGTTACCTTCTTTTCGACGACGACATGAGGATGGTCGGATGGACGAACGTCCAGACCGGAGAGGTTCAGAGCCCATATCCCGGACTAAATCCCGGAAAGTACAGAAAACTTGCGTTTTCCGGCGTTCATTTGATTTCTGACAGAATTTTCACTATATTTGATGATGGCGGTTGGGGAGAGAGATTCCCGATTATGGATTTTTATATAAAGGAGTGCGCCTCGCATCCTATCTATGGAGTGCTGCCCGGGCGTTTGAGGATGATGGATGTCGGGAAGATGGAGACACTTGATGAAGCGGAATCATTCCTAATCAATCTCAAATAATTAAGCGTATGGCAAAAGGAAAACTTTGGTCCGAGTTCAAGGACTTCGCGATGAAAGGCAATGTCATTGACATGGCGGTCGGTGTGGTCATCGGCGGTGCCTTCGGAAAGATCGTCACCTCACTTGTGAGCGACATCATCATGCCCGCTGTGGGCGCACTCTGTGGCGGACTCAATTTCACTGATTGGAAATGGGTCATCAGCAAGGCTGTTGAGGAAGGCGGAGAGGTTGTGAAGCCCGAGGTCGCCATAGCTTGGGGTAATTTCCTCCAGGTGATCTTCGACTTCATCATCATCGCGTTCTGCATCTTCATGGTGATCAAGGCTATCAACAAGGCCAAGGCCTTGAGCGAGAAGAAGAAGGAAGAGGCTCCCGCAGAGCCCGAGGCTCCCGCTCCCAAGCCGGACGACGTGGTTCTTCTCGAGGAGATCCGCGACCTTCTCAAGAAGCAGGCCTAGTCTCCTTCCCGGAATCTTTTTTAATGGCCCTGACGACTTTATAGCCTGTCAGGGCTATTATTATGCTCATGAACGGGCTGATGATGTTGAAAAAGCAATATGGGAGGTATGTGATGGTCGGCACGCTCAGGATAGTGGCTTGAGTCATTCCGCAGCTGCTCCATGGGAAAAGCGGGGAAGTAACTGTGGCTGAGTCCTCTACGGCCCGGCTGAGCAGTTTGGATTCGTATCCCTCTTTCTCGTAAATGTCTTTGAATATACTAGAAGTCAATATGATAGAGAGATATTGGTCGGAGACGAGACCGTTCAGTGAGGTTCCCGAGACGACGGTTGAGGCGACCAGGCTGCCCCTTCGTTTGGAGAAAGGAAGTATCAGCTTGGAGATATTGCGCAGCATCCCTCCGGCCTTCATTGCGGCCCCGAAACACATCGCGCATATTATGAGATATACGGTGTTGAGCATCCCGACCATCCCCCTGGAAGTGACAAGCTCGTTGACTTCAGGATCTCCTGTCTCCAGGGCGACAGTGTCGTAAATGGTCTGGACAATTCCGGTGAACATTATTTTCCCGTCCGAGCCGGAGGCCACCTTTGATCCGATCTCACGGATGATGTCTGGCTGGAAGACGACCGCGGTGATTGCCGCCAGTATGGTGGAAAGGGCCAGCACGGACAGGGCCGGCATCTTCCTGGCTATCATCACAGCTGTCAGGACAGGAGTTATCAGAATCCATGGTGACAAGTTGAACCTTGAGCTTAACACCTCGGTGTATTTTTCGATGGTGCCCGAATCAGCCCCTGAGTGTGAAAGGCCGATTATCAGGAATATGACCAGAGTGATCGTGATGGATGGGACGGTCGTGAAAAGCATGTACCGGATATGCTCGAACAGGGGGACCTTGTTCAGGGATGACGCCATAACCGTCGTGTCTGAAAGAGGGGAGATCTTGTCACCGAAATACGCTCCGGATATGATCGCGCCCGCGATGACGCCTTCGCTGAATCCCTCTGCCTTACCTATGCCGAGCAGCGCGACTCCGATAGTAGCGATAGTTGTCCAGGAGCTTCCGATCATCAATGAGACAAAGGCGCAGATCACGCAGGCGGTCAGGAGGAACACCTTCGGGCTTATGATCTTGACGCCGTAATAAATGAATGTGGGGACGATACCGCTCATCGTCCATGTTCCGGATATGGCTCCGATCAAGAAGAGGATGACAATGGCTGAGGTAACGTCTCCTATATTGCTTTTGATCGCATCCTCGAAATCTTTCCACGGCATCTTGAAAAGCCAGGATGATAACCAGACACTGATCCCCGCGCAGAACAGAAGGGAGACCTGGCTGGCGCCGAGAATGGCGTCACTGCCGAATATACTTATATCCAGGGCTAGAAGTATGACAAGGACGACTATTGGAATCAGTGAGATCCCAAGTTTAGCCATGTGTTTATGGGTCATTTCGTCAAATTCGTTGTATAACAGTACGCAATATAAAAATTTTTTTGTCATTTTTATGCAAGATTTCCCAATTCCGGGATTTATAGTGTAGAAGCTATGAAGAAAGATGATGGAATGCTGTTGAGGGAGGTTCCGCTCCTTTCCCGCCTTTTCCTGGTGGCTTTCTCTCTGATTTCGCTTGTCTCGTTCCCTTCCTGCGTAGAGGAAGAGGTGTTTTTGGAGGATCGGGACCAAACGGCTCAGGTGAGTGGCTTACAGGAAGACATCAGATGGGCAAACGCCATCGTGACGGTGAGGAGAGCCTTTTCAGGACGGGATTACTTTCAGTTGGATGGAGGCGTGACGCTTGAGCCCGTAGGCTGGGAGAACCCTTTCAGCGGTGAAGTGAGAGCGCTGGTAGCTTACACGGACCTGGAGTGGGAATCTGATTTCTGCACGAAAGCGATCACTGTCGAGCGGATAGATTCCATAGCGACAAGGGATGCGGCCTACATCGACGTTGATGACGGCATGTCCGGTGGATCAAACTATCTTGTTGCCCCGGTTCCGACAGGCTTCGACTCGGTCTCGGAAATGTTCCAGGCTAGCAGCCCGATCGATGTTGTCACCAGCGATGGCATCCCGGATTGGATGACTTTCTCCGAGGATGGCTACTTGATGATCCACTTCGCCACATTCTGGGGGGATGTCACCAGGCACTCCGTCAACCTCTACGCTTCACGGAAACATCCGGACCACTTGTATTTGGTCCATAAGGACAACGGGGATTATCAAAGCGCCTGGAAAGAGAGTTTGGTCGCGTTCAGGATTTGCCAGTTGTACATGTCCAGGAAGGACGAGTACACGAGTCCGGCATCAGTCGTCCTTCATTGGATGTCTTTCAGTGGAGAGAAAACGTTGAGGTTGAAGTATGGGATCAGGGAGGTTGAGAGATAACGGATTGTCTGCGGAGACTGAAAGCCAGGTCTTGGAGAGGGCCAGAAACGGCGACAGGGCGGCGGTGAAAGAGATATACGACCGTTATTCGGGATATCTCGCCGCCACTTGCTCAAGGTTCCTTCCTGACCCCAGGGACCAGAAGGATGTCCTTCAGGAGAGCTTCGTGAAGGTATTCACCTCTCTGGACAGCTTCGATTTTAGGGGAGAAGGCTCGTTGAAGGCTTGGATGAGGAGGGTTTTGGTCAATGAGTGCCTGAAGGCTCTCCGGAAGAGGCGAAGAAGTGTGCCGCTTGTGTTTGAGGATAATGTGCGGGACGTGGCGGAGGAAGAGGATACTGATCCGCCTGACATGTCGGGAATCCCGGCGCGGGTGATACAGGAGATGATCCAAGGTCTTCCGGAAGGTTACAGGACGGTGTTCAACCTTTACGCGTTGGAGGACAAGAGCCACAAGGAGATCGCCGGTTTGTTGGGAATAACGGAAAACACGTCTGCCTCGCAGCTGCACAGAGCCAGGGCGATACTGGCGAAAAAGATAAAGGAATATTTAGAAAAGGTCAAGATAAAGCGATGAGCGAAGATTGGTTGAAAATAATCAAGGACAAGATGGAGTCCTACGAGTCTCCGGTCCCGGAAGGGGTCTGGGAGAGCGTGGAGTCGTCCCTCTTCCCCGCCAAGGTGCGCGGGCCAAGGTTCATGCCTTGGGTCTGGGCCTTCGCCGCAGCCGCAGCCTTGGCCCTGGGTGTCTTTGCCGGCCTTCGTCTGATCGACGGGAATGCCGGCACAGGCATGGATCCTATTGAGGACAACAGGATAGCGGAGAACCCGGCCTCCCCTGACAATAACATTTCTTCTTCAGCTGACAATGAGGGAGGTCAGGTCTCTCCAAAAGCCGGCCGTATTAAGGAGCCGGTGCGGATTATCTCCGCTCCTGAAGGTTCTGCCCTGGCGCTTGCCACTGATCAGGCGGACGTTCCAGATTTGCCTGAGATTGTTGTGGAAGTGCCTGAGAATCAGATGGATATTCCTGATAATGTCTTGAACGTCCGTCCGAGCGTAGTAAAGGCACCGGCCATCACCGTCCAGGATGAGAAGAAGTGGTACACCAACCACGATGGTGAGGACTGGTCTGATCTGCTTTCCGACGGGCATGATTCTCCCAGGAAGCGTCCTTCCGCCAGTTTCTCGATGTCCAGCGCCGCTCGGGAGGCACAGGATGCGAGCTTGCTTGACACCAAGACCTTCTTCCATGGCATAGCGGCGAATATGGACATTGCCACCAGGGATGAGACTTCCATCTATACCCGTACGGTATCTGTCCCTGTGTCAAAGGAAGCTGACCACAAGCGGCCGGTGAGGATGTCCCTCGCATTGGATTTCCCTCTCACCGATGTCCTGTCGGTCGGGTCCGGGCTCACATATTCGATACTCCAGAGCTCCTTCACGACTTCTTCAGGGACGCGTGTGTCGCAAGACACGCAGACCTTGGGCTATCTTGGAGTACCTCTGAACCTTAAGGCTGATATCTGGAAGAAGAACCTCTTCACTCTCTACGCCTCGGGTGGCGGGATGGTCGAGAAATGCGTCAACGCATCGACAAAGTCCGTTGTCTCTATCGCAGGGGAAAAGAATGAGGGTTCTGTCAAGAACAGCTTCAGCGTCAAGCCTTTGGTTTGGTCTTTGAACGCTTCGGCTGGTCTTCAGGCCAACCTTCCAAGCTCCTTCGGAATATTCCTGGAGCCGGGAATCAGCTATCATTTCGCCGGAGACAGCAAAGTCAAGTCGATCTACACTGAGCATCCGTTCGACTTTGTCATGTCATTCGGATTGAGGTATTCTTTCAGATGATGATCTGACGGATAAACGGAGTCAAGTAATTGTACGCGATTGAAGCGATTGAAGAGAGCGGCTTGGTTATCAACAAGTTCGCTCTTTTTCCTTTCGTGATGGATCCCGCAATGTCGGACACTCCCATCGCATAGGCCGAGTTGAGGGTACAGGCGTTGAACGCCTGCTCGGGGGTAAGCCTCATCTTAATGCACCCGAGCGCCATGACGAACCGCATGTCACCGGAAGGGGAAGAGCCAGGATTATAATCCGACGCGAGGGCTATACCCAATCCGGAGTTTATGAAGTCCTTCGCTTTCCCGTATGGCAGACCAAGGAAAAAGGAAGATCCCGGAAGCATAGTCGGCATTGTCAAGCTCCCTTCAAGAGCCTCGATCTCCGCCTCGCCTGTCCTTTCAAGGTGATCGACTGAGAGCGCACCATGTGCGACTCCCACTTGGACACCCCCTGAACAGGAGAGTTCATTGGCGTGTATTTTCGGAATAAGTCCGTGATTTACACCTGTTTCCAGAATGCGGGCCGTTTGTTCTGGGGTGAAAAAACCCTCGTCACAGAAAACGTCCACATATTCAGCCAGTCCCTGTGAAGCCACGGCCGGGATCATCTCCTCACATACGAGGTCGACATACTCCTCCTGCCTTCCGGAAAATGCCCTGCCGACAGCGTGCGCTCCGAGAAACGTTGATTTGATGATTGCGGGAGAAGTCTCCTTGACCCTCTTTATCACCCTCAGCATCTTGAGCTCGTCCTCCGTAGTGAGTCCATACCCGCTTTTGATCTCAATGGCTCCGGTGCCTTTTCCGATCATTTCCCGGACTCTTTCCATCGTCTGGGAATAAAGGTCATCCTCGGAAGTGGCATGCAGCAGGTCGGCGGAGTTGAGGATGCCGCCACCCCTTGCGGCAATCTCCTCATAACTCAACCCATTGATCTTGTCTATGAATTCCTGTTCCCTGGAGCCGGCGTAGCAGATGTGGGTGTGGGCGTCGCAGAACATGGGCATGACCATGCCTCCAACTGCATCTATCACCTCGTCTGAGGAACCGACCTCGGGACATTCTGAGCTATGTCCGAAATCCTTGATCGTATCTCCCTCTATCGTGAGGTATGCGTCCCGGATGGAGGCGACCTCATTCATCCGGGCCCCAACCTTGCGTCGCACCTCGGGGGGGACGATACCGACAAGACTGCCTATATTCTTGATTATCCTCATCTTATGAATTCGATGGACTTCATTATCAACGGGTGCATGTACACGTCGTTCTCAATGAAGGGAACCGTCTTCCTGTACTCATCGAATATGCTTTCAATGGCCTGAGAAGATTTGGCTCCTGTCTCGCGATGCCTGAAATCCAGTGCCTGGGCGGCGTTGAAAAGCTCGATAGCCAGCACCGTCTCGCAGTTCTCCACAACCCTGACGAGCTTCGTGGCGGAGTTGGATCCCATGCTGACATGATCTTCCTGTCCTTGTGAAGACGGAATCGAATCTACCGAGGCCGGCCAGCAAAGGCCCTTGTTCTGGCTGACAATCGAGGCGGCGGTGTATTGCGGGATCATGAACCCGCTGTTGAGTCCAGGATTGGCTACCAGGAACTTAGGCAGGCCTCTCTGGCCCGAGATGAGTCGGAATACTCTTCTTTCTGAAATATTCGCCAGCTCACTCATCGCGATCGCGAGTGTGTCCATCGGGATGGCGATAGGCTCTCCGTGGAAGTTGCCGGCGGAGATGATTATGTCCTCGTCCGGGAATATGTTCGGGTTGTCGGTGGCGGAGTTGATCTCATTCTCGATGACAGACTCCACGTAGCGGCAGTTGTCCTTGACGGCTCCATGCACCTGCGGGATGCACCTGAATGAATATGGATCCTGTACATGCTCCTTGTGGCGCCCCATCAGCTCGCTGCCCTCAAGAAGCCTCATGAAACGGTCGGCGGTATCGATCTGGCCCCTGTGAGGCCTCAGGACGTGGGTCAAGGGAAGGAAAGGCTCGATCCTTCCGTCATACGCCTCCAGGGACATGGCCGCTATTTTGTCCGCCCATTCGGACAGCCTGTGGCATTGGATCAGGCACCAGATGGCGTGCGCACTCATGAACTGGGTTCCGTTCAGAAGGGCAAGACCTTCCTTTGACTGCAGGGTGATCGGCTCCCATCCCATTTCCTTCCAAACCTCGGTGCTTGGCCTTATCCGGCCTTTGTAAAGCACCTCTCCAAGGCCGATCAACGGGAGGCTCATGTGGGCCAGGGGAGCGAGATCCCCGGACGCTCCGAGCGATCCCTGCTGATACACAACAGGGAGGATGTCGTTGTTGAACATGTCCAGAAGCCGTTGGACTGTAACGACTTGAGCTCCGGAATGACCATAGGAGAGGGACTGGGCTTTCAGCAGCAGCATTAGCCTCACAATCTCAGGACGGACAGTCTCTCCTGTGCCGCAGGCGTGGCTCACGACCAGGTTGTACTGCAGCTGGGAAAGCTGGTCCGTGGGAATCGTGACGTTGTAGAGCGAGCCAAAACCAGTAGTGATCCCATAGACAGGACGGCTGATGTCCTCCATCTTGCTGTCCAGGTAGGAGCGGCATTTTTCTATGGCCGCCTTCGCCTCGGAGCCGAGTTCGAGTCTCTCATGGTTGTTAAGGATGTCCTTCAGCCTCTGGAGGCTGAGGTGGTCTTTCGAGATGATATGTGTCATTATTCTTCCAAAGCTTTAGTGATCAACGAATCATCTGTTAAGTTCGGAACTGTGACTTGAAGGCCCGGGGTGCGGCCCATTTCTCTTAAAATGGCGCTTCTGGCTCCTTCATTCCTGGCCCAGGAGCGGCGTGCGATGCCGTTGTTGACATCCCAGAACAGCATCTGGCGTATGTGGCGGGCGGAATCTTCGGAGCCGTCTATGACCATTCCGAAGCCTCCATTGATCACCTCGCCCCAGCCGACTCCGCCGCCGTTGTGGATGGAGACCCAGGTGGCTCCGCGGAAGGAGTCGCCGATGACATTCTGGATCGCCATGTCGGCCGTGAAGGAGGACCCGTCGTAGATGTTGGACGTCTCCCGGAATGGGGAATCGGTTCCGGAGACGTCGTGGTGATCCCTTCCGAGGACTATCGGCCCTGAGATCTCACCTTTGGCTATCGCCTCGTTGAAGGCGAGGGCTATATTGGTCCTTCCCTCGCAGTCGGCGTAAAGGATCCTGGCCTGGGACCCGACAACCAGGTGGTTGCGACCGGCCTCCTCAATCCAGTGGATATTGTCACGGAGCTGGCCCTGAATAACTTCCGGGGCGGTTTCCGCCTCCTTGGAGAGGATCCTGACGGCAATCTCATCGCTCTTGGCCAGATCCTTGGGATCTTCGCTCATGCAGACCCAGCGGAACGGACCGAAACCATAGTCGAAGTACAGGGGACCCATGATGTCCTGTACGTATGAGGGATATCGGAAGCCTCCGCCAGGGGCTAGGATATCGGCGCCAGCCCTGGAGGACTCCAGAAGGAAAGCGTTGCCGTAGTCGAAGAAGTACATTCCTCTGTCCGAGAGCTTGTTGATGGCGGCAACTTGCCTTCTCAAGGAAGCCCTGACGGCCTCTTTGAAGCGTTCCGGATCCTCTGCCATCATCCTCTTGGACTCCTCCAGGCTAAGGCCGGCGGGGTAATAACCTCCGGCCCAAGGGTTGTGGAGCGAGGTCTGGTCGGAGCCGAGATCGACCCTGATGTCCTCTGAGGCCAGTCTTTCCCAAAGATCGACCACATTGCCGACATAGGCGAGCGAGACCACCTCCTTGCCGCTGACGGCCTTCCGGATTCTTGGGATAAGCTCATCGAGATCATCGTGAAGCTCATCGACCCAACCTTGCTCGAAACGCTTTCTGGCTGCGAGGGGATTGATCTCGGCGGTCACGCTGACCACTCCGGCTATATTGCCAGCCTTCGGTTGCGCTCCCGACATCCCGCCGAGTCCGGCGGTCACGAAAAGCATTCCTTTCATGTTCTCGGAAGTTCCCGGAATATTCTTGACTTTCAGTTGTTTCCGAGCGGCATTCATGACAGTGATAGTCGTGCCGTGGACTATTCCCTGCGGGCCGATGTACATGTAGGATCCGGCGGTCATCTGGCCGTACTGCGAAACCCCCATGGCATTGAACCGCTCCCAGTCATCCTGGCTGGAATAGTTGGGGATAACCATCCCGTTGGTGACCACGACCCTCGGAGCGTCCTTGTGGCTGGGGAACAGACCCATCGGATGGCCGGAATACATTGCCAGCGTCTGCTCGTCTGTCATTGTGGCGAGGTACTTCATCGTCAGCCTGTACTGGGCCCAGTTCTGGAATATGGCTCCGTTACCACCATAGATGATCAGCTCGTGGGGGTGCTGGGCGACTCTCGGATCCAGGTTGTTCTGGATCATGGCCATGATCGCGGCCGCCTGGCGGGACTTTGCCGGATACTCGCCAACAGGCCTGGCGTACATCTCGTACGACGGGCGGAAACGGTACATGTAGATGCGGCCATAGTCTTTCAGCTCCTTGGCGAACTCCGGAGCCAGCTCGGCATGGAACTTCTCCGGGAAGTAACGAAGGGCGTTTTTCAGGGCTAGCTCCTTTTGCTCTTTCGTAAGTATGTCCTTGCGTTTGGGAGCGTGGTTGATTTCTTTGTCGTATGGTTTCGGCTCGGGAAGCCGGTCATGCGGAATCCCGGCGAGAATCTCTTCCTGAAACTTATCCATCTATTTTGCTGTTAACGATTTCCAGAATTTCTCGTTCTTCAGTAACTGCTTTTGCGGCAATCTCCCTGGCATCGGCAATAAGCTCTGCGGCCTTGGCCTGGTCCTTAAGCCCGACAGCGTTGATCTTGACATTGAGGCAGGCTCCAAGCACTGCGCTTCTCGCGGCCAACGCACCTACTCCGGCATCAGAAACGGAATTGGGATTCCCTTCAGAGGCCATCGCCCGGGCGATCTCAAATACTTTCAAAGATGCCTTCATAGTCCGTAATGGTACTTGAGACGCATAGAGAGTCGCATCCTCGATGGCCTGGTCTCTCGCGGCCTTCTCCTCATCGGTGCCTTTAGGGAGACCGAACGCGGCCATAATCTTGTCGAAGGCCGCAGTGTCCTCATCCACCAGGCCTACCAGTTCATCCATAACGGCTTGACCCTTCTCTGCCCAGTCCGAAAACTCTTTCCAGCGGTCGTCCCATCCTCTCTTGTGGGCGGAGAGATTGGCCACCATGGTCCCGAGGGCAGCTCCTAGAGCTCCCATGTAAGCCGAGATGGATCCACCGCCCGGGGCGGGGGACTCGGAAGCTGTCTCGGAAGCGAACCCCTTCAGAGTCATCCTGACAAGCCTTTCATGCAGAGCCACTTCCGCCGGATCCTCCATCAGATACTCAATAACCTTTTCCTTTGGATTGAACGGCCTGAGGTCGTTGAGGCTCATGGATTTGACGGCTATCTTCATGATCTCCTCGTCGGAGATGCCGAGAGACCGCCGCTGTTTCTCCAGATAATACTTTCCGGCGTCCATCAGCACCCTCTTCGGAACAAGACCGACTATCTCTGTGCCTGTTACTTTCAGTCCCCTGGCGGCAGCCGCCCTGCAGACTTCCTCGTAAGCGAGATGAAGGGGAGTGGCCTCGATGTCGGTGATATTCATCGAGACTTGGGCGATCCCATATTCATCGATGTACCAGCCGATCGCCTTGCAACCCTTGAGGGTGCCGGGGATCCAGATCTGGTTCCCGTCGGCGTCTTTTAGAAGCTTTCCGGTAAGGGATCCTCCTTCCCGCGCTTTGCGCCCCTTCTCCCTCACATCGAAGGCCACCGCCATCGCCCTGCGGGTCGAGGTGGTGTTGAGGTTGAAATTGACGGCGACAAGGAAGTTCCTGGCTCCTACGTTGATAGCCCCGCACCGGGCCACGGTCTCGTTAAACTCCTTTGGACTGAAATCAGGCCTTCTCTCAGGATCCGCTATCTTCTCCGGAAGGGCCTCATACTCTCCGGAACGGCAGACAGCCAGGTTTTTGCGCTCAGGCTTGAAAGCCGCGGCCTCGTAGCAATAGCAGGGGATGCCGAGTACCTTGAATATCCTTTCGGCAAGTCCCCTGGCCAGCACTGCGCATTCCTCAAGGGTTATTCCCGAGACAGGGACCAGAGGCAGCACGTCGCAACCTCCGGAACGGGGATGAGCCCCGTGGTGCTTCCTCATGTCTATAACTTCGCCGGATTTCCTCACGCCCTGGAAAGCAGCCTCCAGGACCGCCTCAGGTTCCCCGACAAAGGTCACCACCGTACGGTTGGTGGCCTCGCCCGGGTCAACATTCAGGACTTTCACTCCTTCAACTGACGCTATCGCCTTCACAATCTGGTCGATAACGCCTTTGTCACGCCCCTCGCTGAAATTGGGCACACACTCGATGATTTGTCTCATTATGGTTTAGTGTTATTATATGATCAGGTAAAGCAGAACTATCGTCCAGTGGGCGACGATCGCCGCGACAAGACCTCCTACCGTGTGGGAGAGGATTGCCTTGCCGGTGAGCTCACGGTAGCCCAGGGAGTCCAGCATCGCCGTGTGGGTGCTCAGGAAGCCGCTCCAGCACATCCCGATAGCGGTGAAGACCGCTATGGCGTTTCCGTCGATCCACCCTTGTGCCGCGAAATTGGGGACCAAGCTCAAAGCCGCTCCAACGGCTCCGAGGGCAGTGATCGGGAAAGCTATCTGGTGAGGATCCCCAAACCCGAACAGCCCCTTGAACAGCCAATCCACCTTGTTGGCGAGCCAGGGGAGTAGCTCGGTTCCCTGATAGGCTGCTCCGGTGTAAGCTCCAGCATTGTCTGGCCCAAAAGTCAGCACCATCACCAGGGTCGAGATTATGAGGACTCCCGGAATAATCGCCAAACCGACTTCGACCCCGTTCTTACCGCCGTCCAAAAGGGCGTTGAGGGTCCTCAGAAACACGCTTTTCTCCTCGACATGCTCCGGCTCGGCATTGATGGCCTCAAGTTCCTCGTCGCTGACGACATCCTCATCTTTGTAGGCCGGATAAGCCTTGATGACGAAGTGCTGCATCAGCCTTGTGGTTACGACACAGCCGGCTATGGCACCGAAAAGACCGACAAGAGGCTCCATGAAATACCCCTGGCTGATCATGAATATTATCACGATCAGTCCCATTCCGAAAGCGGTTCCGAAGTTGGTGAGGGAGATGTACTGGTATTTCTTGAAATAGCTGGCGAAACGCTTGTCCTTGGTGAGGGTAATGATCGCCGGGTTGTCCGAAAGGAAGGTCATGACGGCTCCGAGAGAAGCTACACCAGGGAGATTGAATATCGGTCTCATTAGCGGGCGCAGCAGTTTCTCGATGAGATCAACAACTCCGAACTCCACGAACAGCTTTCCGAGCGCTCCGGTGATCACGCATATCCCCATAAGGTAGAATACGGTGTTCAAGAGCAGATCATGGGCCGTCCGCATGATGGTGTTGAGCATGTTGGCGGCTCCCATCACAATTCCCATGTAGGTGAAGAGTCCAACGACAATCGTGAGGCACACAATGGCCGACACTGTACGGTTTCTTTTCATATCCTTACAAATACTCTATCTCAAAATCGTAATCCCATTGGCTGAAATAAAGGTTACCTCCTTCCCACTCGACCTCACCTCTCTGGAAATCCACCGTGTCGCTTCTGGGGTAATTCTTGACAGGGGAGAATTCCCTGCCATAATCATTGTTGACGATCAGCCTGTAGGGTTCAATACCGCCAAGAAAGAAATCGTCACCGTAAGGTGTCATACCGAAGCTCTGATCCACAGGCACCCAACCGAAACCCTCGAAATAAAGCTTTCCCCAATCGTGGAGATTCTTCGCTCCTGGGTGCATCATCAAGCCGCTCTCCCATCGTGCGGGAATACCCTTGTAGCGGCACATGGTAAGAAGAAGCAGGGTCTTCATTCCACAGTCTCCATGGCCTTCGGCTAAGACATATTCGGGAATATTCTCAATCGTGGAATACTCTCTGGCGGATGCCCAGGGGATGTTTTTGTCTATCCAGGTGAAGAAGGCCTTTGCCTGAAGGTAGGGATTGCCGATTCCGGCTGAGAGGGAATCGGCCAAGGCTTTTATCCTGTCGGTGAATATGATATGCTTCTCTCGCTCGGAGGTGTATTCCTTGTAGTCCTCGGTCGTGTTGTCATAAGGCATCACCAATGCGGGAGCTATCGGGTGCCATTCCCCGTAGGAAGTGTACTCGAACACCTCGTAGAAGGTGACGTCTTTGTACCGGTTGGTCTTAGCCTCCATATAGAGGCTGCTGTGGGCGCAGGAGGGATCGGAGAAGATGATCTTTTCCATCGGATATGCCACGCTGTCCACTCCCGCCTCGATGAATTTGATATCGGTCTGCCTGGGAACGTCTGCCCTTGGGTATGGCAGCCAGCATCTCAGGGTCTTTCCGGGCCTGAGGGTATTCACCGGCACCGTCAAAGAAAAGCGCACCCTCATCCTCTTCGGCAGGGCCAGGTACGGGTTTTCCGGCACGCCGATGTCTCCGGTCCGCGTCCATTCTCGCTTCGCTGCGGCTGAGTACGTCCCGGGGACATCGGCGCTGCCGTCAAGCCGACTAAGGACTTCGTCTTTGATGGCCGGGATTGTCACAGCGTCGATCTCCTCGTGACCTCCGGATGGTTGTCCGTCGATCAGTTCCTTCTTGGCCTTCATCTCCGGCACCAGCCTGAAAAGGTTGGGAGCGGCGTTGCGGAAATACATTGTCCGTTTTCCGATGACCATAGACTCCAACTTGCCCGACTCCGTCCAGGCATCGATTTGGGCGTCAGTGACATAGGGGTCATATTTCCGGATATAATCCTTCACTTCATCCCTTGTCTTGCAGAAATCGGTGGCAAGTCTTTGGCTGAGATCCCTGTCCCATGAGTATTTCTGTCGCAGATGTCTCGGAAGCCAGATATTGGCCGCCAGGGCAATCGCCACCATGGTCCAGAGAATAATCTCGCTGCGTTTCATTTTCGCCATAAGCCGGGCCTTTTATATTCCTAACTGTCCAAGCGGTTTTAGTCCGATTCCGGGCCTGTCCGGAAGGGTGATCTTGCCTTTCTCGACTATCATTCCTTCAAATAAGTCGTTGCTGATCAATAGGTTCCCATCGAGATCGGCGAAATCCACAATGGGGGAGAGCTGGGCCGCCGCGGACACCGCGCACGAGGTCTCTGTCATGCAGCCTATCATTACTTTCATCCCCTCAGCCCTGGCGTAGTTGGCCATCTTCCAGGCCTCCCGCATGCCGGTACACTTCATCAGTTTGATGTTGATTCCGGAATATGCTCCCTTGATCGCCGGGATGTCCTTCAAGCGCTGGATCGCTTCGTCGGCAAAGACCGGAAGCGGACTGTTCTCTGTGATCCATGCGTTTTCGTCGAGCATTTCCTTCGGCATCGGCTGCTCGACCATGACGACCCCATGCTCGGCGAGCCAATGGATCATCTCCAGGGCCTGTTTCTTGTCTTTCCAGCCCTGGTTGGCGTCCACGGCTATCGGTAGGTCGGTGATCTCCCGGATAGTCTCGATCATCTCCTTGTCATTGTCCAGCCCGACCTTGACTTTCAGAATGTTGAACTTGTCGGCGCATTCCTTTGTCTTTTCCCGGACGACCTCGGGAGTGTCGATCCCGATAGTGAAGGTCGTGTCGGGAGCCTTTGAAGGGTCAAGTCCCCAGATCCTGTACCAGGGCTGTCCCAGCAGTTTCCCTACCAAGTCGTGAAGGGCGATGTCAACAGCCGCCTTGGCGGCTGTGTCTCCTTCGCTGAGACCGTCCACATATTCCAGGATCCCATCGATCTGGAACGGATCCTTGAACCGCTCCAGATTCACTTTCTTGAGAAATGTGGAGACGGTTTCGACAGACTGGCCGAGATATGGCGGCATCGAGGCCTCACCGTACCCTGTGAAGCCGTCGTACTCGATCCTGACCTGAACGTCCGGCGTGGAAGTCCTTGAATATGAGGCGACTGTGAAAGTGTGGCGGAGTTGGAGCTCGTAGGGCTCGAAGCTCAGTTTCATCCTCGCCGGACCGGCTGTGTTGACGTGGTAGCCTTCCACGCTCGCCCCCACCGTTCTCTTCTTCACTTGCTGTACGGCGTAGGATGTGGCCGCCCCGACAGCCGCTCCGGCGACTGCCGAGGTGGCTGTCTTGATAAATTCCCTGCGGTTGAAGGGCATATCCCTAAAGCGTATCGAGCCAGGCCTTCATCTCCGGAGTCTTCGCATAAGCGGAGCGGAAAAGGGCCATCTGGTTGCGGGTACGCACCAGGTTATGCTCGGGGTATTTGATCTTGTAATATGTGTCTCCGTTGATGTAGTCGGCGAAGAACCTGACGGCCTGCATGAACGGGAAGAGGCAGGCGGCGTAGGGAAGGTTATCCTTCTCGACCTGGGTCAGGAAGGACTTGGTGCCTCTGATGTAACCTCTTGAGAATGCTTTGAATATATCCATGTCGAAGTCAACCTTGTCCAGTTCCGGGGAATCCTCGGCGACAGGGTTGGCGGCATAACGGAGGAAGTCCCCGAAGTCGGAGAAGATGTAGCTCGGCATCAGGGTATCGAGGTCGATGACACAGAGGACGTTGCCGTTCTCGTCGAACATCATGTTGTTGACCTTGGTGTCGCAATGGCAGATACGCTTGGGAAGGATGCCGTCCCTGTGCATCTGCTCGGCCTTGCACATCTCGACCCCGTGCTTGTCGATTTCCTCGAGGATCTTGTGGAGTTCTCCGTCCTTGGGATCGGCGGCGAGTCTTCCGGCCTTGTCGTCGTGGACGGCCTCCACGAGTTGGCGGAGTCTGAGTTCCATGTTGTGGAAGTCCGGAATGGTCTCCCCGAGGGTGTCGGGGATGTCGGCGAGCATCGCCTCAAAATTGCCGAAGGCCTCTCCGGCATATTCGGAATATTCAGGATTGATGGTTTCGTAGGTTTTGGCTCCAGTGATGAACACGGAGATCCTCCAGAACTTGCCGTCCACCTCGATATAGGTCTTTGGGCTGTCCTTCAAAGGGATGAATCTCAGCACCTTCCGGTCGATGTCGGTCTCTCCGGCGGCCTCCAGTTTGCGGCGGATGTGCCGGGTCGCGGCCTCGATGTTGTTCTGGAGAAGCTCCACATCGGTAAAAATGGCATTGTTGATCCGTTGAAGCACATAATCAGGTGTGCCGTCTCCGGTTGTCACCTTATAGGTGTCATTGATGAGTCCGTTCCCCAGCGGGGCTATTTCCTTGACCTCACCCTCGATGGCGAAGCGTTCTACGATCTTTTTCAGGTCTTCCATTATTTCGTGTTTTAGTGTTTGACGTTTTAATCTTTCAAAAATAACAAATATTCACGAAATTCGCAGGGTTATGGAAAAGAAAAGATACGTTGTGCTCGACGCCCTCAGGGGATTCGCCATTCTGGGAATATGTCTGGCGAATTTTCCGGAGTTCTCATTATGGACTTTCTCGGATTCTTCCACCTGGACTATGACCGACAAGGTCACCCGGGCGATACAGACATTCCTGATTGACGGTAAGTTTTACACCCTGTTCTCCCTTCTGTTCGGGATGGGTTTCAGCATCCAGCTCGAGAACGCTGGACAGAAGACCAGGACTTTCTATCGCCGGATGATCATTCTTTTCCTGATCGGACTTTGCCATCTGTTCTTCCTTTGGAGCGGGGATATCCTGATGCTCTATGCGGCCATGGGCATGCTGCTGCCTTTGTTCAAACGCCTGTCCACCAAAGGAATACTGATTTCGGCGGGCATATTCCTCGCCCTCCCTGTTGTCTGCGAGGCTGTTTTCGGTACAACCCTGTCTGATCCTCTTGAGGCTGAGCAGTGGAGGATTTGTGCCCTGTACGGCATCACAGAGGCTAACTTCGGAACCTGGCTGGCGGACATCACGAGTTATAAAGGCATGCTCCAGTTCCTCCATCAGGGGGCTGTCGAGAGGATGTGGGAGTTCGTCTCCAGCTACCGTTTCTTCAAGGTGCTTGGACTCTTCCTGATCGGTTTTGCTATCGGTAGGGAGAAGTTGTTCGCGGACTTGGGAGCACACCGGAAGTTGCTGAAGAATATTCTTTTATACGGTTTGATGCTGGGCATTCCCGTGAGTTTCCTCTACACTTGGAGCTCCATGGCCGGTGAGCCTCTCGGGAGCGTGGCGCACAGCGTTTTCTATCTTTTGAGCGTCTATCCGATGGGCTTCGCCTACGCCGCCGGATTCTGCATGCTCTTTGACCGTTCTCCTGAAGGAAAGGGCTGGCTGCTTCTGACCAAGCCCGGAAAGGTCGCATGTACCAACTATCTGATGCAGTCGGTTCTGGGCGTTATCATCTTCTACGGGATCGGATTCGGTCTTGGAGGCAAGGTTGGACTGCTTGGAACGGAGGCTATCGCTGCTGGAGTATATGCCTTGGAGATTGCCGCCAGCGCCTTGTGGCTGAGCTACTTCCGTTTTGGCCCAGTCGAGTGGGTATGGCGCATGCTCACCTATGGTCAGCGCCTTCCGCTACGTAAAACCGCTATGGGGGTCGTGTTAATGGCTTCTGTCATCGTTGCGGGGTCATGCACAAATGGTTCTGACAAGAAACACCTGATCGTCACGACGACGGATGTTTTCGAAGATGGCTACCCCGCGGAAAAAGCGATAGACAGGCTCGCCCGACTTGGTTATGAGGGAATCGACATGGGGCTGGACTATTGGACGTTCGAGGGATCACCTTTCGCCGCTGACAATTACATTGAGTGGGGAAAGACCCTGCGCGCCCATGCCGATAAAGTCGGCATACCATACACTCATGCCCATGCTCCTGGAGATGCGGGCAACGACTGGTGGGTGGAGCGGTCCATTGAAATGTCAGCTATTCTCGGGGCGAAATACCTTGTCGTGCATCCGATATTCAAGATTGATGGCAATGACATAGAAGACAGGAATCAATTCATATCCGTCAATGCCGCTGCGATTCGGAAGTGGCTTCCTCTGCTAAAAGAAAAAGACGTTGTCATTCTCTCCGAGAATATTCTCTGGGGAGCGTCCAAGGACCCCCGAATCATCGCTGATCTTGTAAAGGAGGTTGACAGTCCCTATTTCGGCTGGTGTTTTGACGTCGGACACGCCTGGAGCTGTGACTTCGCTCCCGATATCCTTAAGCAATGCTCAGTCGTGCCGCTTTCCCTCCACATCCAGGACAATCACGGGAACGGGGACGAGCACCTGATCCCCGGAGACGGGACCATCGATTTTGACCTGTTCCTTTCGACTCTGAAAGAGGTCGGTTACAAAGGAGACTGCGTTCTTGAGGCGCACCATCAGAGCCTTGAGGCTCCGGATGCTGAGAGAGACGCGATCCTTGCGAGACTCCTCGAAGTGTCCCGCGACATCAGGGACCGGATGAGCTCCCGCTGACGCCGAATATTACCTTGCCGCCCGGGTGTTTATCTTTTTGCCTTCCTTGGTCCAGGTGTAGATCCAGGAGCCGTTGCGGGAGGTGAAAGTCTCTCCGGAGACCCCGGTCACATCCCCGACCGATGAATAACTCATTGTCTTGTAGCGTCTTCCTTCTGAGTCGTAGAGATAGACCCAACTGCCGTTGCGGGAGATGAAGAAAGTCGAGCTGTAGCCTTTGACTTCTCCCACGGAGCTGGCGCTGAGAGTTTTGTAGCGGGTCCCTTTCTCGTCGTACATGTAGATCCAGCTTCCGGAAGTCTCCACGCTGGAGATCTTGTGTCCGCTAGCGGCGAGGGATAATGCCATAGCAAGGGCTATGATAAGTTTGCTCATGGTTTTGTTATATTAGTCAATGAGTCTTTGTATGCAATATCTGTGAAAAACCTTAAATTTGGATGAGAAATATTCAAATAGCTTAATGTAGGTTTCGAATGCGAGCTGTAATCCAAAGAGTGTCATCAGCTTCCGTGACGATCGGGGGGCAGGTGAAGTCTTCGATAGGGAAGGGGCTTCTGATCCTTCTCGGAGTTGGCTATGAGGACGGGCAGGAAGATATTGACTGGCTTGTAAAGAAGATATCTGGCCTCAGGATATTTGACGACGAGGACGGGGTTATGAACCGGAGTGTTGTGGATGTGGGAGGTGAGGCGCTGGTAGTCAGCCAGTTCACTCTCATGGCCTCCACTAAGAAGGGCAACAGGCCCTCGTATATCCATGCTGCCGGGCATGAGATCGCTGTGCCTCTCTACGAGTCTTTCTGCACGGCGTTGTCCGAGGCTATTGGAAGGCCTGTCGGCACCGGCGAGTTCGGAGCGTATATGAAGGTCGCCCTTGTGAACGACGGCCCCGTCACGATCTGCATAGACACGAAGAACAAGGAATAACCTCTTGGAGCGGGTCATATTCCATATTGACGTCAATTCTGCCTTCCTCAGCTGGACCGCTGTCAAGATGCTTGGGGAAGGACATCCGGACATACGGCTCGTGCCGTCGGTCGTTTCGGGTGACCCGAACGACCGCAGGAGTATTATCACGGCGGCCTCCATCCCGGCAAAGAAACTCGGAATCAAGACCGCCCAGCCGCTTTCGATGGCAATGAGGACTTGCCCCTCATTAGTCGTCGTCGGTGGGGATTGGGAGTGGTACAAGCGGTGTTCTGAGGGTTTTATAGAGATATGTCGTAGCTATTCTCCTGTCCTTCAGCAGTTTTCGATTGATGAGTGCTTCATCGACATGACCTTCCGGCTTTACGGGAAGGATCCGGTCGAGGAAGCGACCAGGCTCAAAGATGAGATAAAAGGCAGACTTGGTTTCACGGTCAATGTCGGAATCGGCTCGAACAAGCTTCTCGCCAAGATGGCTTCCGATTTCGAGAAGCCCGACAAGGTTCACACCCTTTGGGAAAGCGAGGTCCAGGAGAAGATGTGGCCTCTGGGCGTAAGGGATCTTCTTTGGGTAGGGAAAAAGACGGAAGAGAAGCTGCTGTCATACGGAATCCGGACGATCGGTGACCTGGCGAATCTTGGTATCGAGTCCCTCTCCAGGCTTGTCGGGAAGAAGTTCGCCTACCAACTCCACGAGAACGCCAATGGTCGGGACGACTCCCCGGTCGAGACGGAAACCGCTGAGGCTAAGAGTTATAGCGCCGAGAGAACCTTCTCGAAGGATTTGTATGAGCTGAAAGACATCGACCGGGCGCTTTTCAATGTCGCCTGCGTCGTGGCCCACAGGATCCGCAGGGATGGTTTCAGGGCCTCGACAGTCTCCATGTTCATAAAATACAAGGACTTCTCAGTCGCGCAGAAGCAGTGCCAGGTCCCCCAGCCGACGGATATTACCGCCGTGATTCTGAACGAGGCACGGAGGATGCTTTCCGAGGTCTGGGACGGGGTGACACCCATCCGCCAGGTCGGGCTCGGCGTGTCGAAACTGACCCACGAGAGTTACATCCAGATGTCCCTCTTCGAGGATCCGAAGCTTGAATATTACCGGGAGTGGGACAGGCAATATGACGAACGCAAAGCCAAGGCGGAGGATGCCCGCATGCTGGCCTACGAGCGCAAGAAGCGCTCTTCCGGGGAATCAGAGTAACTCGATCGCGATCGCGGCGCAGGCTTCCGCATCGGCCAGGGCGTGGTGGTGGTTCGTGAGGTCGTAGCCGCAGGCGGCCGCTACGGTCTGTAGCTGATGGTTCGGAAGACTATGGCCGAAATGCCTCCTGGAGGCCCACAGGGTGTCGTAAAACTCATATCCCGGATAATCCATCTGATATACCCTGAACACGGCCCTGAGGCAGCCCTCATCGAATCTGGCATTGTGCGCCACGAGTGGAAGTCCCTCAATCAGAGGCTCTATCTTTTCCCAGACATACGGGAATACGGGAGCGTCCTCAGTGTCCTCGGCGCATAGTCCGTGGACCCTCATGCAGAACCATTGGTAATATTCCGGTTCAGGATGGATCAGGCTGTAGAACCGGTCAGTGATCTCCCCGTCCCGCACAACCACGATCCCGACACTGCACACGCTGCTCGGGCACTCGTTCGCCGTCTCGAAATCTATCGCCGCGAAATCAGTCATATCTTTCCAATTACCGGTCGCACTTGATCTCGATCCCGAAGGTATCCAGGATGGCCTCCCGGTGGTTGTGGAAAGCCCGCTCGCACAGCTCCTCTCCCGTATCGTTGAGTGAGGACCGCTTCCAGAGCCGGCTGATCTCTTCCCTGGAGATGCGCCCGTGCCGGTTGATGGTGTTAATCAGCCACACGTACCTGTTGAAATAGTTCTTTGCCATGACTACAAAGATAGGAAGAAAAAATGCCAAATTCCGGCAGGGTGCATCATCTTGGATAGAGGAAAGGTCGTTTTCGGCCTATTATTGCAGTATTTGGGCCTAAAACAATGCTACTAACCAGATTTGGGCCCAGAATCAGTTATTCCGGGCCATCTAAAGGTAAGCCGTTGAATAATTCGTAAATTTGCGACATGTTACAGTACATCGCAGACGAAGCCCATTTCAAGGAGGTCATTGCCCGGGTCCCGAATGTCAAGCGTTCCCTATGGATCGGAACGGCGGACATCAAGGACCTGTATGTCGGTGACAGACCCTTCCTGGGCATCCTTGCTGACTTGATATCGAAGGGCAGGGAAGTGCGCCTTATCCATGCCAAAGAGCCAGGCCCCAACTTCCGTGAAGACTTCGACCGTTATCCGGTCCTTTTCACTGGACTTGAGCGGGCGCTGTGTCCGCGGGTCCATTTCAAAATAATCATCTTCGATTGTAAGGTAGCATACATTGGTTCAGCTAACCTCACCGGTGCCGGCATAGGCATGAAAGGGGCGGCAACCCGGAACTTCGAAGCGGGAATCCTGACCGATGATCCTGCTCTGGTTGAAGCAGCCATGAATCAATTCGATTCAGTGTGGGCAGGCTTCAAGTGCAAAGACTGTCGCAGGAAGCAATACTGCGGCGATCCTATTCTGTAATAGTGGTATCTCCGGGCAAGGTCTAATTTGGGGTAGGGGGATCTTGCCAGCGGAAAAGGGTGTAGAGAGGGCTGAGAAGCCTATTGGATGGGCAAGGTCAACATCATCGCCCTGAATCTGATTATTCCGCAAAGATAAGATTATCTGATTTAAGGCGGCGTTTGCCGAAGTCTTTGAATTGTACTGTAACTGTCCCGTAATCAGGATCTTCTTGAATGACTTCCCCGTCTCCGAAGATAGTGTGGTGAACTTTTGTGCCGACGGTGATTGATCCCTTTGATGTCGTTGGTGACTGTTCAAGAGTGTTTATTATCCGGTCAGTTCCTTCCCAAAGTTCGGGGCTGAACTGGCCGACGATGTCATAATAAGGATAGTCGTCAAAATCGTCCTTAGCCTCGCGGATGAACCGGCTGGGGTATTTAGAGAGGCCATTCTGAACATTGAACCCTTCCGAATCGGAGAAACAAAGCTTGTCCATGGCCCTTGTGCAAGCAACGTACATCAGCCTGCGCTCCTCCTCGAGCCCCGCCTCACCGCGTTCACGGATTGTCCTGTGGCTTGGGAATATTCCTTCGTTAAGGCCATAGATCCACACCAGGGGGAACTCCAAGCCCTTGGCCTGGTGGACTGTCATCAACTTGACCTTATCGTCATCCTTGCGGTAGTCGGCGTTGGTGTATAACGCAATGTCCTGTAGGTATTTCCGGGCCGAGAGATTCTCTTCATTCTTATTATCTTCCTCATAGGTCCGGACCGACTTGAGAAGTTCCTGGAGGTTCTCAAGGCGCTCCTCCTCGGTGTCGGCCCGATATTCAGCCAGCAGGCCGCTTCCTTCCAAAAGGAACTCGAGAAGGCTTGAGATTGAGGAGGTCTCCATTTCTTCCCTGGCGTCCTTGATCAAAGACACGAACCTGGCCGCTTTGGCGTTCTTTATTCGGTCGAGATTCTGCTCTAAGGCAGTGAATAAGGAACAGCCCTTCGTGGCATAGCTGGACAGAAAGGCCATGGTTTTCTTCCCGATCTTCCTGGAAGGTTTGTTGGCAATCCGCTTGAAAGCCATGTCGTCGTCCATCGCCACCAACCTGAGGTAGCTGAGAGCATCTTTTATCTCCTTCCGCTCGAAGAAACGTACGCCACCCCATATCACATAAGGGATTTTCTCCCGGATGAAAGTCTGCTCTATGCTTCTGGAAAGGTAAGAGGCCCGGTACAGGACGGCCATTTTGTTCCATTCCAGACCGGACTTTTTCAGTTCCCGGGCGAGAGTCATGGCTTCCTGATTCTCGTTCTTGCAGTGGTAAAATGTTGTGCGACAGCCATTTGAACGCATCGTTACAGAGGTTCTCGACAGGCGGTTCTTGTTATTCTTTATGATGCAGTCCGCGACGCAAACTATGTTCGGGGTGGAGCGGTAGTTCTGCTTGAGGTAGAACTCATGTTCAGGATTGTAGTGAACGAATATCTCGGGATGCGCCCCTCGCCACTCGTAGATCGCTTGGTCGGCGTCGCCCACGATAAAGAGGTTGCCGTAGTAGCCGCTCAGGATCGAGAACAACTCCCATTCGGTCTTGGAGCAGTCTTGTACCTCGTCAACCATGACGTACTGGAACTGCTCCTGCCACTTTTTCTGAACCTCTGGGAAGTTGTTGAGAATGTGGAGGGTAAAGAACATGAGGTCATCGAAATCCAGGGCATTGTACCGCTTCTGCCTGAGGATCATTTTCCCCAGAAGGGGAGTGTCGGGACCAGGACTCTGAACGGGAGTCAAAATGAAACGTTGAATATAAGGGACAGCTGCCTTGAAACTCGCCAGATCCTCCAGGTAATTGCCGACTATGCCGCTCTTGCGCTCAATCCCGTTCTCTTCCATAACTTCCTTGATGAGGGCCTTCATGTCCTCTTCGTCGAAGATGATGAAGTTCTGGGGATAGCCCATACGATAGATCTCTTCCCGGAGAAACTTCACGCAGAAGCCGTGGATTGTCGTCACGAAATCTCCGGCTGCCCCGCCCGGACACATGGCCGCGATCCTCGTCTTCATCTCATGCGCGGCCTTGTTCGTGAAGGTCATGCAGAGGATGTCTGACTGCGGAATGCCCATAGTCTTAAAAAGATAGGCGTAGCGTTGGGTAAGAGTCCGGGTTTTACCGGAACCGGCTCCGGCGACGACACGGATTGTGCCTTCAGTGCATTCCATCGCTGCTTTTTGCTCAGGATTCAGGACTTCGTTCATGGAATAATACTAATAAGCGTCCAAATATAATCGTAGCTTGTGCCAAAACGGGTAACAAGCTGACCTGTAAACTAAGATTTTAGTATATTTGTATATTGACATTAAAAGAATAATCGATATGCTTCAGATTGGAGATAGAATCCCGTCCTTCGAGGTCATGGACCAGGACGGCAATATGGTTAAGTCAGAGGACTTTATCGGAAAAGGAAAGAAAACCGTGGTGTATTTCTACCCGAAGGACAACACTTCCGGATGCACGTCGGAGGCCTGCTCTTTCCGGGACAATTACGACCGGCTTCTGGCCGCCGGCTACAATGTGGTCGGGGTGAGCAAAGATTCAGGCAAGTCCCACGCCGGATTCAAGGAGAAGCATAACCTGCCTTTCACCCTGCTCTCCGACACTACCAAGGAGATGCACGAGGCTTTTGGGGCGATAGGGGAGAAGAAGATGTACGGCAAGACCGTGCTGGGCACTCTCCGCCGTACTTTCATCTTTGATGAGAACGGCATTCTCGAGCGTGTCATCGAGAAGGTTGACACAAAAAACGCCGCCGCGCAGATCCTGGAAGGCTGATATTACCTGACTGGCAGTTCTCCTTTACAAATCGCTCTGATATAGCGTTTCACGACGCTGTGCGCTGGGGCAGGCATCCCGCCGTGGTCGTAACCGTCAAACTCGTAAATGAAGATGTTCTCGTTACCTACGAGCTTCATCATTCTCCAGAAATATGCCTGCTCCTCATAGCGGCCGTAGAGTTCAAGCTCCCTGTCACCGGAAAGGACCAACATCGGCATCGGGAGTTTACGGACGTGAAAGATAGGAGCGTTCTCGTCTGCGATCACTTGAAGCGGGCCTATTCCCATCCCTTTACGCACATTGTAATGGGTCATTTTCTGGGCGCTGTAGGGGAAGGCTCCCGCTATCCTGTCCGCATCAATCCCGTAGGCCTCCAGCCAGTGTTTGTCGAGGACTATCATGTCGATAAGATAGCCTCCAGCGGAGTGGCCGGCCACGAATATCTTGTCAGGGTCGCCGCCCCTTGTGGCAACCTCTTTGAATGCCCATGCGACAGCCGCCGCGGCGTCATCGATAATCTCTTTGACATCCGCTTTGGGGAGCAGACGGTAGTTTACTCCGATTATTCCTATTCCGGAATCCTTGAGTCCTTCCGGGATCTCTTTCCGGCCTCCTTCAAGTCCGCCACCGTGAAACCAGACAATGGTCGGAAATCCTTTAATATCAGATGGATAGAAAAAATCCAGCAAGCACCTTTGGGCCGCATATTCTCCAGCGTCCTGGTGGTAGGGGATATCTGTCTCAAACTTATATCCGCTCCTTTCCTGGCCCATCGCGATGATGGCCAGAAGGCAGGCTAAAAGGGCAATAACTATCCTTTTCATTTCACTTCAGTTAATTCGCCAGTGACAGAATCTATTATGAAACCCCGGACGGTGACATCCTTGGGGATCAGCGGGTGGCTCACGATTGCCCCAACTGTCTTGCGGACAGATGCTTCCGTGTCATGAAAACCTTCCAGCCATTCGTCAAGATCGACATCCTTCCTTGTCAGTTCGCTTTCAGGAATACCTCTTTTCAGCATCTCTTCCTTAAAGTGATGGAAACTCATGTGACAGGCCCCGCAGGTGGTGTGCGCCACGACCATAATCTCCTCAACACCAAGCTCGTACACGGCCACGATAAGGCTGCGCATAGCCGAGTCCCAAGGTGTGGGAATAACCGCTCCAGCGTTCTTTATGACCTTAGCGTCTCCATTCTTCAGCCCCAGCGCTTCCTGGAGGAGGACTGAAAGGCGGGTGTCCATGCAACTCAGGACAGCCAGTTTCTTGTCAGGAAATTTGTCGGTGATATGTTTCTGGTAGCCTTTGGAGGCCACATACTCTCGGTTGAAGGCGAGAACCTGGTCTATATTACTCATATTAAAGTGATTGTGTTTCCTGAAGAGGGAATGTATCTACCGAGAAGATCCTCGGTCTTTATCTTGACGAAGCATGTCGCTGTACCATCGGTGCAGGCGAACATCTCGCTTTCCGCGACGCTCCGATCCATTACGAGATGGACTTTTCCGCAGGAGGGGAGAATGGCGCTCAGTATGGTGGTCGCTCCGACCAGCACTCCGGTCAGTTCCATAAGCTTGTCGGCGGGTGCGAAAGACACCCTCGGAATCCCGAGGGCTCCGCAGAAGTCCCTGGTTACGAATGGCTTGTCATCGGTGGTGACATACAGGTAAAACTCCGTTTGCTGCCTGTTGCAAAGGAACACCGTCTTGACGATTCTGACCCCTATCTTCTCATCAATGTGCTGACAGTCCTCCATAGTGAGGCCCGGGTCGGTGTCAACTCTCTCGAAAGGAATATCCAACGAGGCGAATGTCTCATAAACCTTTCTTTGCAGTTCCGAAGAGAACTCCGTTGGGGGAGTGGTGATTATCTCGCTAACCTTGAACATAGTAAGACTATTTTTCCCTGACGGACTTTCCTGTCATGTGTTCGATGGTAAGTTCCAGGACGGCGGCGTGACGGGCGCTCTCAGCCATCTCTTTTTCGAGATATTCCTCGCCGGGGAAATATTTCCGGCCGAACTTTCTTAGCATATCGTAATGTTTGGGGGCCTCAGTGATCTCCTTGAGGCGGCCGAAGCATATCACGCTCTTGACATGGTACCACCAGTCGCCAGGCTCTTTCTCGGGTTCTCCGAGAACTGTGAAACACGCTTTGTCACAAGCTCTTAGAGAGTCTATCTTATGACCCTGCATGGCGCTGTGGAAATAGACTTTCCCATCCTCGTGGTAGAAATTGATCGGGATTGAATACGGGTAACCGCTGTCACCGATGACGGAAAGGAAGCCCCGGTAAGCCTTGTCAAGAATATCCCGGCACTCCTCCGGCGGAAGCGCCTGCTTGAACCGGCGCATCGGCCGGAAAGTGAATTCATTAGATTGATCCATGTTAAATGAGTTTGTAGTACCAGGCGAGAATTATCTCGAATAGCTTTGACGGTAGAATCCGTTTGGCGAACACCGCCAGTTTCTGGAGCGGCGAGGCGATAACATAATGATTCGCAGGTCTCTTGGATTTAATGATCCTGGATATTTTGCCGGCGAGATATTCCGGTTTCAGGCCGGTAGTCTCGTCATGTTCGATGCTCGAGAGGGAAGTGGCGTATTTTGGATAGGCGGCTTGAACTTCTTCGGCAGCGATTGATCGCCGGCTAGAGGTGAATCCAGTGGCAAAGTCCCCAGGCTGGATCGCTATCACCTTTATTCCGAAGTCCCTGGTTTCCAGCCGCAGGGCCTCGAGATAGCCTTCGATCGCGAATTTGCTTGCCGAATAAAGGCCCTGGAAGGGGAGTCCCATAAGTCCGCCTATTGAGCTGACGCAGATGATCTTACCTTCTCCTTGGCTTCGCATTATCGGCACGATCCTGTGAAGGAACCGGACCATTCCGAGCCAGTTCACGTCCATCTGGGCTCTGGCGTCCTCGACAGAAGCGAACTCCAATGGTCCGCCGTATCCCATTCCCGCGTTGTTGATAAACACATCGATCCTGCCCTCCTTCTGAAGAACCGTGTCCACAGCGGCATTGACCTGTTCCTCGTCAGTGATATCGGCCTTGAGGTAAGTCACTCCCGGGATCCGTTCCCCAGCTTTGCGGTGCGTGCCATAGACTTTGTGACCCTCGGCGGAGAGCCTCTGGGCCATAGCCCGGCCGAAACCTGAAGAGATACCAGTTATTAACACTACCATATTCACAAATATATGAAATTTCCCCAAACTGGCGCGCGACGTCCCACCAAACCAGCGTTATGATGCGCCTATTTGGCGGCGGGGTTCAAAAGAACCTTGTTTGGACCTTATTCTGAAACTCTAAATGCTTTTATTTGTTAAAAAGAAATAATCTTATGAATTACTGGTTGCATCGTATCACTGGAGGAGACAATGCATGGCCTCTCTCGGTGGGATTATTCAAGAAAGGTTACGGTTCCGAACAAGGCTACATCTCTATTGGCTGGAGTGATTTTGCCACAGAGAATTATTTGTCAATGATACGCTCCGGGGAGGAGGGATTTGACAAAGCGATGGATGAAATGCGTTATGGCCGTCCGAGAAACAGATGGAACTTGTGGCGCTTCGTCAATGAGATGAAAGAGGGAGACCTCGTGGTTGTCCCTTTCCCTTACTCGTTCTTTATATGCAGGATAACTGACAATGAAGTTCTGACCAATGAGTCAATCAGCCCTGATCTGCTTGTCGATTGTGACGGGAACAAAGTGACCCTGCGGGAAGACGGATATCTTTACAATTCTGCCGGGAATTATGTTGACTTGGGTTTTTATCGCAAGGTGGAAATATTGGAGAAAGACATTCCCAGGGACGGTTATGCGGACCAGGCACTTTATTCACGAATGAAGATCCGCCAGACCAATGCGAATATCAATGATCTGGCAGAATCAATCTGTAATGCCGTTGAGGCATTCAGGAAGGGCAAGCCGGTCAATCTTCGTGAGTCCGTGATGGAATCGGCCGCCCCTCTGGCCCTGGAGAAGATCAGGGGACTGCAGAACGACAGCAAGTTCGAATCTTTAGTGGAGTGGTATCTTAAATCTCTTGGTGCTAACAGGGTTGAGACTCCATGGCGAGGGGAATCTCCTTCTGAAGCTGGAGATGCTGACAAGGTCGCTTATTTTGACAATATTGGTTTCGCCATCATGGTTCAGATCAAGAAGCACTCAGGCATCACGGATGATTGGGCGGTGACCCAGATAAAGGCGTACTCTACAAACCATAATTTCGGAGAATACTCCACTGCGCTGTGGGTTGTCTCCAGCGGCGATGGTTTCTCTGAAGAGGCCAGGAGACTTGCGGAAGAGGCAGGAGTACGTCTTGTCGATGGTCTCCAGTTCTCGAGGATGATTCTAGATGCTGGTTTGGAAGGGATGACTCTTTAATTACCAATGTGATTATTTAAGATACTATGACTTATTTTAGAAAACCTGATTTTAAGGAAGTTTTAGATGTCTTCTGGCCTTCCGCCAATGAAGTTATCACAGAATGTATCATCCGCGGGGGCATCAGTCTTGGTCCCTCTTTCATCGTGGAAGGAGATGTGGGAGAAATTGAACCCAAACAGCTGATAGGAAGAGTTGCCGATAAGACAAGATGTTATGGGGAAAAGCTATCGGTGATGAACGCTTATGTAGTAGAATCTCTGTGTAGGATGCCAGAAGAAGTGAAAAGCTGGAAGGTGGAGAAAGGCAATTCGGTATTATCCTTCCGTAATACCTATTACTCGAGTGAGGAAATAGGTATAGAGCAGATGATTGCAATTCCCTTTTCTGCTGATGGAGTCCCTGGAAAGTATCCTAGAAATGTCGATGTCGTGTACTGGGATCCATGGTCAAACGGCATCGCTTGGCAGTTGAATTACGACTTGGCACATGACAATGTGCCTGAGGATATGCCCCGTATGGAAAGATTCCAAGTTGAAGATGTTTTCTCATATGTTAACAAACTTGGTGGCATTTCCCTTCAAAAGAATATGGTAGGAGAATTGTTGCTTGATGCACAATATGATATCATTGCTGAATCCAGGGAAGTCGGGGCAAGGGATGGCTATTATGAGAATGAAAAATCCTTGGATAATATGCCTTGGCAACCTGACTTGATTGATGGTATCCATGAAGTACTCCGTAAAGAACTTCATCTCGTGCTTCCGACCCAGCGAATCCTGTATTACACGAATCCTGAATCATCAGGTAAGCCGACTGCCATTGTGCGAGTATTCAAATATGACGAGAATCATTTGGCTGCAGTATTTCAGTTTTGTCCCAACCTGGTAAAACTCCAGACCAGCACAGATTCTTCCGTGAGTAAAGTCGAAAGAAAACCATTCTGGAAGAAATTGTTCAAAGTATAACTTAAAGTATGTCACATCGTTATTAAATAAAAGTGCTATGATTTACAACAACACAAGAACAGATGCGGGGCAAGTGATGCCTTTGCTTATGGGATGCACCAAACCTGTCCCTATTGAATTTGAGGAGGTGGATCACAACATCATTTATGATCCGCAGACACAGAAAGTAGTGATGGATCTTCGTTCAGTTGGAACGAAGTGCCTGAAAACCTCTCACACGGAAACTGGCCGTGGAACAAATCTTAAAACGGACAAGAAGAATGAGATAGACGATACAAAATACGTTTGATGGTCTTGATATTTACCAATAAGGAAGACGTGCACCCTAATTTGGTGATAGATTATCTATCTGAATGGGGTGTGCCTTTCTTTAGGCTTAATACAGAGGAGCTTCTGACTGAATACTCATTTTGCTGGTCAGCGGATAACAACGGCTGTGATTTTGAGATCATAAACCGTGAAAATGGCTCTATTATCAAGGGTTCTGAGATCACTTCGCTATGGGACAGGCGCCCAGAGCCTCCTTCAAGCCTTCCAATCAGGAACACGGAGATCATTAATAATCATATCCGTGAAGAGGCCTTGGAATTCCTTAGGTATTTACGATACTATTTGGATAATATCCCGTCGATAGGCAGCATCGTTTATGATAGGGTCGCATCTTCAAAGATGCTCCAGTATAAAGTGGCTCTGGATTGTGGCCTCAGTATTCCAGCCACTGTATTCTCCAATAGAAAAAACGCGTTTGAGTTGTTAGGAGGATTATACCAGGATTTGTGCGTTAAAGGGATAGGGGGACATGGTGTTTGGGATGCCGGGAATATGGCTGATTACGTGTTTTATTCCTCGAAAATAGATTCTGGAGAAATGGCAGCTATTCCGGAAGAAGCCTTCAGCCAGACGGTCTCCTTTGTCCAGGAGTATGTCTCGAAATCTTTCGAGTTGAGGGTGACAATCGTGGGCGAAGATGTTTTTACCGCTCGTATTGACAATCAGGAATTGGAAGAAGACAAAGGCAAGGTTGATTGGAGGCAAGGCTATGATTCCGGGTTACGCCTCTCGGAATTCTTGTTGCCAGAAACTATTAAAGATAAATGTTTGACTCTTGTACATGCCCTTGGATTGAATTTCGGTTGCATAGACTTAATAGTACGACCTGACGGTGAATACATTTTCTTGGAGTGTAATCCGAATGGCCAGTGGTTGTGGGTAGAACTCGAAACAGGAATGAAAATATCCAAGAGTATAGCGAGATTTCTTACTGAGAACAAACCAATTATATAAAAAGAAGGAAAATGAGCGTTTTCAAATCATGGCTTGTGGCCAATGTGGAAGTGGTGTTTATTATTTTCACAGCCCTGTTCCTTGCTGGAGTCGGTCTTTATACCTGGAATCATTACAATGCCACCGGGGATGATGTTTACATCAACATGGCTATTTATATAGTGATTCCTACCGTGCTCCTGAGCATTTTGCTGGTTTCATTGATAAAGAGTGGAATAGGAGGATTCATCGGTCTGCTGATCCTTTGTTCTCCGGTAGTCGCCTCATTATACCGGAACCCTTCTTCGGAGTCCGGCGAGGATCAACAGCTTCAGCATGAACAAATTGATTCCCCTCCTGCGCACGAGCCTGATTCAACAACCCTGATGTTAGATGAGATGCTGGAGAGAGTAAGCTGGTCATGGCTGATCTGGGCAGCCGTAATTTCTTCCGTTTTCGGTCTCGCTGGAGCGATCTATGCCAACCGTAATTTCGACGAAGTGGTCTCGAGGCGTTTCCTCTACAGGAACAGTGCTTTGTCAGTGTTCGAAGTACAATGGAAATATACGTTCAACAGATTCTACGCTTGTTTCATGGCTACGATGGCTATCGCTCTTGAACTAATGTTGTTTTTTGCCTTACGGCAATGACAAAGCCGTTTCGGGAATCGGATAATCTTTGCTAAATTTGGGCATGATTAAGCCATGGGAAATATTCGTTTGTTGCGTTTTCTCGCTGATGTCCATGGCTTGCGGCGTCGAGACTCCCCGGGGGCTGGAGCGGCCGGAGGTGGTCTTTTCGGAGGCGGTGCCTGGAATCCGGTCAGTGACACTGAAGGCGTCATTTGACAGGGGCGACAACATTGCGGCGTGCGGATTCAAGGTCTGGCTCTCATCCGGGACTCAGATGAAGATAGGAGTCATTCCCGGTGAAGAGATCTCGGCCGAAGTTTCAGAACTGGAGCCGGAGACTGAATATTCCTGGGCAGTTTACTTCACTAACGGACGAGACACCCTTGAGACTCCGGCCATGACTTTCATGACCAAGCCGCAGCCGCATGTCAAACCTGATCCGCCGGCAGGGACAGATGATCCTGTGGTAGTCCCCGAAGTCGATCCCGATCCAACCCTGTGGGAGTTTATCACCGGAAAGTTCGACACAGATGCGGACGGGACCATGAGTGACGAGGAACTACTTGGAATACAAGAACTTCAGATCGCTGATTTGCCAGTGGATTCCCTTGCTGGGCTTGAGGCTCTCGTGAACCTCCGGACTCTCGGAATGGGCGGCCATTACTTGAAGAAGATAGACCTTTCCGCCAACAAGAACCTTGAGTTGCTTTATGCCGGGAGGGAGGCCCTTCTCGAGGAGTTCTATCTTGACAATCCTAAACTCGGGTACCTTTATCTTATCGAATGCAAGGTCCTGAAGACCTTGGATTTCTCGAGATGTCCTGAAATCACGATGCTGGAACTGTATAACAACCAATCTCTTGAGAGCATTGACCTGAGCAAGAACCGGAAGCTGGAGGTTTTCCGTCTGACCGGATCGAAGGTCAAGGAACTGGACCTCTCGAACTGCAGACGAATCCAGCAACTTTCTTCCGAAGACAATCCTCTCCTTGAGAAGGTCATCCTCCATAAGGAGGCCTCTCCGGAGGTCCTTTCGGTGGAGAGCCACACAAAAATTGTTTATCAATAAAGAAACTAACAATGAAACAAGATAATCCTGAATATTCATTCCTGCGGCAGGAAGTTGAGCGCAAATGGGGCCGGAGACTGGCTACATCGGCGGATTTCGCCGCGCTCGCCGAGGCTATGGACGAGAGCATTTCCGTGTCCACCCTGAAGCGGTTCTGGGGATATGTGGGAGACAACCCGGCTCCCAGGAATTCCACCCTCGACTCGTTGTCGAGATATTCCGGGTACCTGAATTTCAAGGCTTTCCGGGATCACCTTATGGATTCCGGGAAACTGCCTTCTTCATATTTTCAGGCGGAAGTCGTTGAAGCATCCTCACTTACCAAAGGTGAGAGGATCATGATCGGCTGGCGCCCGGACAGGGAAGTGCTTCTCTCCTACGAGGGCGACTCGATATTCCGTGTCCTCGAGAGCAAGAATTCCTCGCTTCAGAAAGACGACTGTTTTGAGGCATCGACGATCATGAAAGGATATCCTCTGGCATTGTCTGGAATATTCAGAAATGGCTTGAAGACAGATCCTTACGTGGCTGGACTTGACGGAGGAATCGCATTCATCAACAAGAGGTAAAGATTGAAGATGGGCAGTTCGTCGGGATATTTCAAAGAGATTGGGGACGCTTTCTCCAAACTTCCTGGAGTAGATGCGCTTGAGCTCATCTACTCTTCTCCCGCCGGCCCGTATCTGCTTTATAAAGGCCTGTTCGGGGAGCGGATCGCCGTATTCAAATGCCTAAAGGAAGAGTTCCGGGGGGACGAGGTGTATGAGGCTATTATCCGCCATGAATATGAGATAGCCCAGCCGCTCAAGCATCCCGGAGTCTGCGATTATCTTTCGATGACCCGGATAGAAGGCCTTGGGAATACCATAGTGATGGAATGGATAGACGGCTGTACTCTCGGAGACTTCATCGGCGGCGGTCCCGTTAGTCCTGAAACCGGCAAGGCCGTTGCCCTTCAGCTTTGTGATGCGGTTTCATACATCCATCGCAAGCAAGTCCTCCATAATGACCTTAAACCGGAGAATGTCATGGTGACCCGGGAAGGGAATGTCGTGAAAGTCATTGATTTCAGTCTTGCGGACTCGCCATCGATGGCTCGTGGCCATATTCCTGCCGGGACCCAAGGCTATGCGGCTCCGGAGGTTGTCGCAGGGGGCGAGGCGAGCGTGCGTTCGGACATATTCTCCCTGGGAAAGATTATTTCGATTATGATGCCTTCCAGGCAGGATGTCTATGAACGTTGCCTGTTGGAGGATCCGTCAGGAAGGTTCACTTCAGTGGAGGAGGTTCGGAAGGCTATAGAAACAGGACGCCCTCAAAAGAGGAGGCTTTGGATTATCCTTCCGGTTCTTGCGGCCGCTTTGATCGCTCTGGCAATATGGCCAAAAGCTAAGCCGTCAAGTGTCGCACCGTCTTACGATGAGGTATTTAAGGAAGCGGCCGCGCTTATCGGAGAGTATGATTCGGCGGTGCCGTCGCTGGATGCTTCCGGATATTCATTCACTGACACCCTTGACTGTCTTAACGGTATGTTCATTGTCGCCACTGAGGATGGGAAAGGTCTGATGGATTCCTCTGGAAATCTTATCCTGGAGCCCTCTTTCGACGAGATTGAATTCATCCTGCCAGATGTTGCTCTTTTGGGTAAGAACGGATTGTGCCGGCTTTGCGCGAGAGACGGTCGCATTTTCGCGGAAGGGGCTGAGCGTGAGGATCTTGTCTCTTCAGCTCAAGACCTTTATGAAAAGAGGATGTTCGATGATATGCGACGCTGGGATAATGCTTTGGATGAACTGGAAATATTGCGGGATGAGTGCCTCAATCCTGGGAGTGAGGAAACGGTGACGGCCAGGCTCGAAGCGTTCAAGTCCGCTCTCGGGAACGTTTCCGGGAGAATGACGGATTCCCAGCGCACCCGTTTGGAAAAGATATTATGAGAAGATTCTGCTTCATATTCGTACTCTTGACATTATCTTTGGTTCTTCATGGACAGAACTCCAGGAGGATCAAGGAGGATCCTTCGTACATCTGGGGCGAGGGGATTGGAGCAGGATACGAGGCGGCGCAAAGCTCGGCGGTGGATGAGCTGATCCGTAAACTTTCGGCGACTGATTTGTTGGAAGTCCCTTCCGTATCCCGGCTGGCGGTCTGGAGAACCTACAGGAGGGATATAATCGCGGCAAGTGGTGTGGAGAATGAGGGAAAGACGGCCCTCAGGTATATCGCTTGGAAGGATGTTAACAAGATATTCTCAAGAAGGGAGGCCCTGGTTGGCGACCTGCTTTCAAGGGCTTCCGGGTCCAAAGATCCGGTCGTGGTCGCCACGTGCGCGGACTGGGCGTTGACCTTGCTGGATGCCCTGCCCGCAGATCAGAAGACCCGCCGTTCGTTGGAGTCTTTGAGGAATAAATACAAGGGAACACGGACCGGCGATATTCCGGGGCTGTCCTATATCGGCAGGGAAGTGGAAGCTATCCGTGCGGCCCTTGGGAAAAAGGCCTCGCCCGTCAAGCCTGCGACGGAGATCCCCGTCCCCACTAAACCCATGCCCCGGCCTTCCATCGCTCCTCTGGTCTCAGTAGGAGGGGTTGCGTCAAGCCCCGCCACTGTTGTCTCCCGGAGGCAGGGAATCTCCAGAAAGACAGAGACTTACCCAGTCCAATTAAAAAAGGTTGCTCCCAGAAGGGGCAATCCATGGTCTTATTATCTCCTGCTTGATGCTTCGGCACTTCCATCTGTTGAGGGCGGCCTCTTTTGGGGGGCTATGAAAGGATCATTCGGAGGATATGTCTCCGCAAGGAAAGGGTTCGGGAATATGCGTTCGGACTATTCAGCGACCAGCGACGGCCGTGCTGATTTCGGTTATCTTTGGGTTTCAGGGGAGGCGGCGTTGTCGAGGTATAGCCTCGCCGCAGGGGCTCTAATGCGGGTTGGGAAAAGAGTAACCTGCTATGCCGGAGCTGGTTACGGTAAGATTGACCAGATCTGGGAAGACACTGCAGGTCAGTGGGCAAGGATAACCGATATCTCACATCGAGGAGCACAGATTGAGGCTGGTCTCATATTCTCTGCCGGCAAAGTCGCACTCATGGCCGGGGCGTCATCAGTTTCCTTTGCCACCATCAGCCCTGTCTTCGGGCTCGGGATTCATTTCTAAACTACAGTCTTGCGGCGAGCATTGCCTCACAGCCTTCGAGGATGTCCTGGAAGGTCGTCTCGAAATCTCCTGTGTACCAAGGGTCGGCGACATCCCGGCTCCGCCCGGTGTAGGACATCAGAAGATGGATCTTACCCTCTGGGTCTGAAGGAATTATGCGCCTGATAAGCCGGAGGTTGGACGCATCCATGCAGATGATCCTGTCGAAGCGTGCGTAATCAGCCGGGGTTATTTTCCTCGCTGTCTTCGAGTTGTCGAAGGGAACCCCATGCTGGGTCAGGCAGCGCTTTGCCGGAGGATAGATCGGGTTGCCGGTCTCCTCGTCAGAGACGGCCGCGGACTCGATGTGATACTCATCCTCAAGCCTCCTGGAGCGGACCAGAGCCTTCATCACGAATTCCGCCATCGGGGACCGGCAAATATTGCCGTGGCATATGAACAATAGCTTGACCATAATGACAAGATACAAAAAGAGATGCTTATATGAAAAATTTTTCTATATTTGTCTCCAGAGTAACATTAAAACCAACTGATAATGAGAAAATTCTTCCTAGTTCTGATCGCGATTTCGTTCGCCGCGGTCGCTAACGCCCAGATTTACGCTGGTGGTTCGTTGTCTTTCTCGACAAACTCCAACGCCGAGTCGACCACTGTCAGCATCGCTCCCGAGGTCGGCTATGACCTCAATGACAAGTTCTCCCTCGGTGCTGTGCTTGGACTTTATACCTACAGCGCTGATGGCGGTTATAGTACTAATGTCTTGTCCATCAAGCCCTATGTCAGGTACTCGCTGCTTAGATTCGGTCCTGTGAACCTGTTCACTGATGCCGCTTTCACATACATGAAGCCTAAGAATGGGGATGGCACTTGGGAACTCGGACTCTATCCCGGAGTAGCCGCTCCACTTGGAAATAAAGTTTCCGCTGTCGCACATATCGGTTGCGTCGCTTACAACTCCGACACCACCTTCGGTATCGGAGTGGGGAATGTCGCCTCCGCTGGTCTGTATTATCACTTCTAGCGGATGCCTTGGAGGCATTAGGGAGAGGCCGCGAAAACGGCCTCTTTTTTTTACTTGGCGGACGCGCAAGTTTTTTTCTATAATCTATAAATCATTGCAGGATAAATAATTGACCAGGGCCTCCGTCACCCTTCTCACTCCTCCCGGAGTCGGATATATCCCGGAGAAATACCAATCGCCGCGGTGGCTGGGACAAGCCTCGTGAAGCCCTTCCAGCGACTGGAACACGAGTTCCACGGGGGTGGCCATTCCTTCGGGCCGCAGCATTCGAGCCATTTCGTTGCTGATCACCTCGGCGGAGAATGGTTTGTAGATATTCCGAACCATGTTCGCCATTTCCTCCGCCGGCTTACGGAGCTCGTGCTCGCAAGCCTTACGCAGGTCAATCAATTCATTTTCCTGTACGCTGTCTTTCCAGAGCTTCATCGCCGCCCTGAAAGCGCAGAGTTCCTCAAGACGCGGCATGTCTATGCCATAGTAATCCGGATACCTGACTTGCGGGGATGAACTTACCATGACGATTTTTTTCGGATGGAGCCTGTCAAGGATCTTGAATATGCTGTCTTTGAGTGTCGTTCCCCGGACAATGCTGTCGTCGATGATGACGAGGTTGTCCTTGCCCGGGCGGAGGCTGCCGTACGTGATGTCATAGACATGGGAGGCGAGATCGTCCCTTGATCCGGCCTCGGTTATGAATGTCCTCAGCTTGATGTCTTTCCATGCGACTTTCTCGCTCCGGACATCCATCCCCATCCTCCTGAAGCCCTCGACCATCCCGTAGAATGCGACTTCCGCGGTGTTCGGGATAAATGAGAAAACTGTGTTCCCGACATCTCCTCCTATCGCATCAAGAACTTGTGGGACAAGTAGTTCCCCAAGTTTTTTGCGCTCCCGGTATATGTCCGCGTCAGACCCCCGGCTGAAGTAGATCCTCTCGAATGAGCATTTGAAATCTCCTCTTTGGGAGAATATCCTCTCCACCGAACTCTCTCCGCTCTTCCTGACTATCAGCGCTTCCCCCGGAGGCAACTCGCGGACTTCCCCAATGTCCACATTGAAAACAGTCTGGAGGACCGGCCGCTCACTGGCCAGGGCGACTACCTCATCATCCCTATAATAGAAAGCGGGACGTATTCCCCATGGATCCCTGATCGCGAACATCTCACCGCTACCCGTCATTCCGCACATCACATAGCCACCGTCGAATTTGTCAAGCGTGGAGCGGAGGACGTTCTCTATCTTGACATTGTCGTCTATGAACCGTGTGATCTCCTGACCTTTTTTCCCGGCCTCCTTGGCCTTCATGTAATTCCGCTCGACCTCCCTGTCCAGGCGGTGCCCCATCAGTTCAAGAGTGATGTAAGTATCGCTGTAAATGCGCGGGGACTGTCCTTGGCTGACCATATCCTCGAAAATCTCATCGACATTAGTCATGTTGAAGTTGCCGCACAGGCAGAGGTTCCTGGCTCTCCAGTTGTTCCTGCGCAGGAAAGGGTGCACGTATGACAACCCCGATTTCCCGGTGGTGGAATATCGTAGGTGTCCCATCAGCAGCTCGCCTTGGAAAGAGCTGTCCACCCTGCCGAAGATCTCGGTGATGGCATCTTTGCCTTCAGCCCTTTCCCTGAACATATACTCCTCACCTGGGGGATTTGTCAGGTTGACGCAAGCTATTCCCGCACCCTCCTGGCCGCGGTTGTGCTGCTTCTCCATCATCAGGTAGAGCTTGTCAAGGCCATACCTGCCGGTACCGTATTTGTCCTGGTAGTATCCGAGCGGCTTGAGAAGGCGGATCATCGCCACGCCGCATTCGTGTTTGAGCTGATCAGTCATTTCCCGCGCATGCTTTTATGAAATCCATGAATAGGGGATGGGGACAAAGCACCGTTGAGGAATATTCCGGGTGGAACTGAGTCCCGATGTACCATCTGTGCGAGGGAACCTCCACTATCTCAACAAGATCGTTCTCGGGATTGATCCCGACGCATTTCATCCCGGATGCCTCAAGGGCCTCCCTGAAATGGTTGTTGACCTCGTAGCGGTGGCGGTGCCTCTCACTGACGAGATCCGCTCCTCCATAGGCGGCTCTCGCTTTGCTGCCTTCCGCCAGACGGCAATTGTAAGCTCCCAGCCTCATCGTGCCTCCGAGGTTTGTGATGTTTTTTTGCTCCTCCATCATGTCTATGACGTTGTGTGGGGTGACGGGGGTCATCTCCATGCTGTCGGCATCCTTGAGCCCAAGGACGTTCCGTGAATATTCAATGACCATCATCTGCATGCCGAGGCATATCCCGAAAGCCGGCAGGTCGTGGGTCCTGGCATATCCGGCGGCTATGATCTTGCCCTCGATCCCCCTCTGGCCGAATCCTGGGCAGATGACTATTCCGTCAAGGCCTGCGAGCCTGTCCGCCACATTATCCGCGGTGATCTCCTCACTGTTGACGAACACGGCCTTTACTTTCCTGTCGCGATAGACTCCGGCATGGGTGAGACTCTCAGTGATGCTCTTGTAGGCATCCTGGAGGGAGTATTTCCCTACAAGACCTATCGTCAAGACATTCAACGCGTTCCGCCTTCTTTCAAGGAAGGAACGCCAGTCTTTCAGCTCGGGCGGCGGTCCGGGCTCTATCCCCATTTTCTTCAGGCAGATGGCATCGAGCCCTTGACGGAGCATGTTGAGGGGAACCTCATAGATTGAAGGTAGATCCTGGCTTTGGATTACCGCCTCAACCTCCACGTTGCAGAAGTGCGCGACTTTCGCTCTCAGGTCGTCGCTGAGGTCATGTTCTGTCCTCAGCACCAAGACTTCCGGCTGGATTCCAAGGCCCTGGAGCTGCTTGACGCTTGTCTGGGTAGGTTTGGTCTTGAGTTCTCCGGCCGCGCTAAGGTAAGGGACATAAGTAAGGTGGATGTTCAGGGCGTTCCGTCCGAGCTCCCACCTCAGTTGCCTTATGGCCTCAAGGAACGGCTGTCCTTCGATGTCTCCGATAGTGCCCCCTATCTCGGTGATCACGAAATCAAAAGGTTCTTTCGAAGCGTTCAGGCGGATCCGCCTTTTTATCTCGTCGGTGATGTGGGGCACTACCTGGATAGTCTTGCCGAGGTAGTCACCGCGCCTCTCCCTTTCAATTACGCTCAGGTAGATTTTGCCTGTCGTGACACTGTTGTCCCTGGTCGTCCGTATCCCTGTGAACCTCTCGTAATGGCCGAGGTCCAGGTCTGTCTCCTGCCCGTCCGCCGTGACGTAGCATTCCCCATGCTCATAAGGGTTCAGTGTGCCCGGATCTATGTTGATGTACGGGTCGAACTTCTGTATAGTGATCTTATAGCCTCTGGCCTGCAGCAGTTTCCCAAGCGAGGCGCTGATTATCCCTTTGCCAAGGGAGGAGGCCACACCTCCTGTTATGAATATGTATTTCGTCTCCATCTCGTTCAGCTTATGAACAGCAGTTCGCGGTATTTGGGAAGTGGCCACAGGCGGTTATCCACGATCTCCTCGAGTTTGTCTATGGGGCGGCGAATCCCGGCCAGGCTTTCAGCTATTTCCCGGTAGGCCAAAGCTTTGTGGTATTCATCGGTGATGACGTTGGCTTTCTTTCGGGCTTCTTTCATGCGATCCACTTTTGTCCTGATATCTTCCACGTGCCCGGAAATCTTGTCGAGGATCTCTTTGTCGGTGACCAGTTTCCCACAGTCCCCGAACACATCTTTGTAGAGTGACATGTTCTTTAGGATAGCGGTCTCGTATTCAATCGCCGCGGGGATGATGTGGTTGATCGCCATCCGTCCCATAACCCTCGCCTCTATCTGGACTTTCTTGGTGTAGGTCTCCCACTTGACCTCATTCCTGGCCGCCAATTCTTTTTCGGAATACACCCCTGTCGCGGTGAACATCTCCAAGGCCTCCGGGCTGGTGAAGGCCTTGAACATCTCCGGGACGCTGGTCTCGACATCAAGCCCTCTCCTGGCGGCCTCTTCCTTCCACTCGTCAGAGTAGCCGTTGCCGTCGAAGCATACCGTGTCTATCACAGAGGCTATCAGCGGTTTCAGCGAATCCATGACAGCTATGTCCAGAGGGACGCCTGAGGCCATCCTTTTGTCAACATCTTTCTTGAAGTCAGTCAGTTGCATTGCTACCGCGGCGTTCAGGACCGTGAGAGGCCCGGCGCAGTTCGCTGACGACCCCACTGCCCTGAACTCGAACCTGTTGCCAGTGAAAGCGAATGGGGATGTCCTGTTGCGGTCGGTGTTGTCCACGAATATCTCAGGGATTTCCACAAGTCCCACGCTCTTACCTTGTTTCCCGGCGATCTCGATCGGAGTCCCTGAAGGGACTTCCAGCAGTTTGCGGAGCACCCCGGTCATGGTTCTGCCGAGGAAGGCGGAGATGATCGCCGGTGGTGCCTCGTTGGCTCCCAGCCTGTGGGCGTTGGTGGCGCTTGCTATGCTGGCTTTCAACAGGGCGTTGTATTTCTGGACGGCCACCAGTACATTCACGAAGAAAGTCACGAATTGCAGGTTGCCTTTGGCATCTTTTCCGGGAGCCAGCAACGCCGTCCCGGTGTCCGTGCCGAGGGACCAGTTATTGTGCTTCCCGGAACCGTTGATCCCGTCGAAAGGCTTCTCGTGGAGGAGCGCCACGAAGCCGTGTTTCCTGGCTATCTTTCTCATGAGGTTCATCACGAGTTGGTTCTGGTCATTCGACAGGTTCGCCTCGCCGTAGATCGGCGCGAGCTCGAATTGGTTGGGAGCCACTTCGTTGTGACGGGTTTTTATCGGTATTCCCAGTTTGTGCCCGGCGATCTCAAGGTCTCTCATGAACTCCGCGACCCGTGGCGGGATGGCTCCGAAATAGTGGTCGTCAAGCTGCTGGTTTTTGGAGGAGGCGTGTCCCATGAGTGTGCGTCCTGTGATCATCAGGTCGGGCCTGGCCGCATACAAGGCCTCATCCACGAGGAAATATTCCTGCTCCCACCCGAGATAGGAATACACTTTTGACACATCGGGGTCGAACAGGCGGCAGATCGGGACCGCCGCGTCGTTGACCGCTTTCAGGGCTTTCTTGAGAGGAGTCTTATAGTCGAGCGCCTCTCCGGTGTAGGAGATGAACACGGTAGGGATGCACAAGGTGTCATCCATGATGAATACCGGTGAAGTGGGGTCCCAGGCGGTATAGCCTCTCGCCTCGAAGGTCTCCCTGATGCCTCCGCTGGGGAATGAGGATGCGTCAGGTTCCTGCTGGACCAGGGAAGACCCGTCGAAAGTCTCGATGATACCGCCTTTGCCGTCATAGTCGATGAGGGAGTCGTGCTTCTCGGCTGTCCCTTCCGTGAGGGGTTGGAACCAATGCGTCACATGTGTGACGTTGTGCTCCAGCGCCCATTCTTTGATCCCCTTCGCGACCATGTCAGCCGTCTCCCTGTCCAGGGATCCCCCTTTGTCGATGCAGTCGAGCAGCGAGGCGAGAGTTTTGGCGTCAAGGTACTTGCGTATTTTTACCCGGTCGAAGACCAGTTCTCCGAAATATTCGGAGACTTTCTTTTGGGGAACATCCGCCGGGAGGGCCTTCTTCTCGAAGGACCCCTTCACCAATTCAAGTCTGTCTGTACTCATTTTGTTGAATATTTGTTAAGTGTAAGTGCCCTGTTAACGAAAGAGGGCTAGTCCGCCATGGACTAGCCCTCTTTATCGCTTATGATGGGTTGTATTACCATTTGTCTGTTAGTTCGTTGACGCGATTTTAGGAAAAAATCGCGAACTATGAATCATTTTTTTTGATTTTATCGATTTACGGGGAAAGACCTCCCTTTTTTGTCTTAAGGCGAAAAATGTGTATATTTGTCCGTTTGGCCGGTTGATGCGGTCATGATTGAAACTAAATTATTCGTATCGATATGAAATTGAAAATTGTTGTCCTGGCTAAGCAGGTGCCCGACACAAGGAATGTCGGCAAGGACGCTATGACGGCCGAAGGTACCGTCAACCGCGCCGCCCTGCCCGCCATTTTCAATCCGGACGACCTTCTCGCTCTCGAGCAGGCCCTCCGTCTCAAGGAACAGAATCCCGGATCGACCGTGGGAGTCCTCACTATGGGCCCGCCCCGTGCCGGGGAGATCATCCGTCAGGGACTTTACAGGGGTGCTGACACCGGTTGGCTGCTGACTGACAGGCTCTTCGCTGGAGCTGACACGCTCGCCACCTCTTACGCCCTCGCCACCGCGATCAAGAAGATCGGCGATGTTGACATTGTGATCGGAGGTCGTCAGGCCATCGATGGTGACACCGCTCAGGTCGGTCCCCAGGTCGCCCAGAAACTCGGGCTGAACCAGGTGACCTACGCCGAAGAGATCAAAGTTGAGGATGGCAAGGCCACTGTCCGTCGTCATATTGACGGAGGTGCTGAGACTGTGGAGGTCCCGCTTCCCGCCCTTATCACGGTCAACGGAAGCGCCGCTCCCTGCCGCCCGCAGAACACCAAACTCGTGATGAAATACAAGAGGGCTTCCTGCCCCATGGAGCGTCCCGCTGAGGTTCCTTACGCCGAGCTTTACGAGGAGCGCCCTTACCTGACTCTCAACCAGTGGAGTGTCGCCGATGTGGACGGGGATCCTTCGCAGTGCGGCCTCGCCGGTTCGCCGACCAAGGTCAAGAGTGTCCAGAATATCGTCTTCCAGGCCAAGGAGTGCAAGCATCTGACCGCTTCCGACGCCGACATAGAGGGCATGATCAAGGAATTGTTGGATGAGAAGATAATCGGATAGAGCCATGAACAACGTATTTGTATATTGCGAGATAGAAGGGACGACAGTTATGGAGGTCTCCCAGGAGTTGCTCACCAAGGGCCGCAAGCTCGCCGATGAGCTCGGAGTCCAGCTTCACGCTGTTGTCGCCGGCACTGGAATCAAGGGAAAAGTTGAGGATCAGATACTTCCTTACGGAGTTGACAAACTCTTCGTCTTTGATGGCGAGGGCCTTTTCCCTTACACCTCAGCTCCCCACACTGACATCCTTGTCAATCTGTTCAAGCAGGAGCAGCCTCAGATCTGCCTTATGGGAGCGACCGTGATCGGCCGTGACCTCGGCCCCAGGGTCTCCTCATCCCTGACCAGCGGCCTCACCGCTGACTGCACCCAGCTTGAGATCGGTCCCTACACTGACAATAAGACCGGAAAGACTTACGAGAACCTTCTCTACCAGATCCGTCCCGCTTTCGGAGGCAACATCGTCGCGACGATCGTCAATCCCGACCACCGTCCGCAGATGGCTACCGTCCGCTCGGGCGTCATGAAGAAGGCGGTTTACGAGGGAAAGGCGGCCGGAGAGGTTGTCTATCCCGCTGTCAATGAATATGTCTCACCTGAGGCATATGTCGTGAAAGTCCTCGATCACCATGTGGAGCAGGCCAAGCACAACCTCAAGGGCGCTTCCATCGTGGTCTCCGGAGGTTACGGAATGGGCAGCAAGGAAGGTTTCGACATGCTCTTCGAGCTTGCGAAGGTCCTTCACGCCGAGGTTGGCGCCAGCCGCGCCGCCGTGGACGCCGGTTTCTGCGACCATGACCGCCAGATCGGCCAGACTGGTGTGACCGTCCATCCGAAGGTTTATATCGCCTGCGGCATCAGCGGCCAGATCCAGCACATCGCCGGAATGCAGGACAGCGGTATCATCATCAGCATCAACACCGACCCGGACGCTCCGATCAACAAGATCGCTGATTACGTTATCACGGGCCCTGTCGAGGAGGTTGTGCCGAAACTCATCAAGTACTACAAGCAGAACAGCAAATAAGGAGGACAAGCAATGGCAAATTACTATACTGACCATCCGGAGATCGGATTCCACCTTAACCATCCCCTCATGCGCAGGGTCGCCGAGCTCAAGGAGCGCGGATATTCCGAGAAAGAGCGCTACGAGGAGGCTCCCGTTGACTACGAGGACTGCATCGAGAACTATCGTCGCTTGCTCGAGATCGCGGGTGACATCGCCGCCAACACCATCGCTCCCAACTCGGAAGATGTTGATCTTGAGGGACCTCACCTCGAGAACGGGCGTATGAAATATGCCTCCAAGACTGTCGAGAATATGGAGGACGTTCGTCTTGCGGGACTTTGGGGAGTCACCATGCCGCGCCGTTACGGCGGACTCAACGCTCCTGAAACAGTATTCAGCATGGCGAGCGAGGTCATCTCCGCCGCTGACTCCAGCTTCCAGAACATCTGGAGCCTCCAGAGCTGCGCCGAGACCCTCTACGAGTTCGGCAGCGAGGAGCAGAGGCAGAAGTTCATCCCTCGCATCTGCGCCGGTGAGACCATGTCCATGGACCTCACTGAGCCTGACGCCGGATCCGACCTTCAGAGCGTTATGCTCAAGGCCACCTGGAGCGAGGAGCAGGGATGCTGGCTCCTTAACGGAGTGAAGAGGTTCATCACCAACGGAGACTCTGATATTCACCTGGTTCTGGCCCGTAGCGAGGAAGGAACCCGCGATGGCCGCGGCCTTTCGATGTTCATCTACGACAAGCGTCAGGGTGGAGTCAACGTTCGCCACATCGAGCATAAGCTCGGTATTCACGGTTCCCCGACATGCGAGCTGACTTACAAGGATGCCCGCGCTGAGCTGTGCGGTGAGAGAAGGCTTGGCCTCATCAAGTACGTCATGGCCCTTATGAACGGTGCCCGTCTCGGAATCGGCGCGCAGAGCGTCGGTCTGAGCCAGGAGGCTTACAATGAGGCTGTGGCATACGCCGCCGAGAGAGCCCAGTTCGGTCAGAAGATCAACAAGTTCCCTGGTGTTTACGACATGCTCAGCCGTATGAAGGCCAAGCTCGATGCCAGCCGCTCGCTGCTTTACCAGACCTCAAGGTATGTCGATATCTACAAGGCCCTTGAGGACATCCAGAGGGAGCGCAAGCTTGAGGCCGACGAGAGGGCAGAGATGAAGACCTACAGCCGCCTGGCCGACGCCTTCACTCCTCTCTGCAAGGGTATGGCTTCCGAATATGCCAACCAGAACGCCTACGACGCCATTTCCGTCCACGGAGGTTCCGGCTTCATTATGGAGTACAAGAGCCAGAGGCTTTATCGTGACGCCCGCATATTCTCGATCTACGAGGGTACGACCCAGCTTCAGGTGGTTGCCGCTATTCGCTACATCACCAACGGGACATATCAGAATATCATTAACGACATGCTCGCTGAAGATGTTCTGCCTGAACTGGTTCCGCTCAAGAATAAGATCGCTGGCTGCGCTCAGATCCTTTCCGAGTGCGTGGCCAAGGTCCGTGAGGCTGGGGATGCTGAGCTGCAGGACTTCCTGGCCCGCAGGCTCTACGACATGACCGGTGAGATCGTGATGTCACTGCTCCTTTTGCGTGACGCCACCGTCGCTCCCGACATGTTCCTGGGCTCCGCCAAGGTCTATTGCCAGATGGCTTGCGAGACCGTGGCCGGCAAGAGCTCCTATATCATGGGCTTCGACAAGGAGAGCCTTCCCGCTTTCCGTGCTGTCGAAGAGGCTGAGTAATGGAACTTTATGAATATGCCAGGCCGGGCCTGATGGCCGGCAAGACAATTCTTTATGTACATGGATTCGCGTCGAGCGGACAGACTGGGAGCGTTCATACGCTCCGGCTGCTCCTGCCCGACGCGGCCGTTATTGCCCCTGACCTGCCTGTTGAGCCGGAGGAGGCTATGACGTTGCTCCGTTCGGTCGTGGCTTCGGAAAAACCGGATTTGGTCATCGGTACCTCGATGGGTGGGATGTATTCCGAGATGCTTTACGGGATCGATCGGATCATTGTCAACCCTGCTTTCCAGCTGGCTGACACTTTGCTGAAAAACAATGGTTTAGGTCGTAGGGAGTTCCATAACAAAAGGGTTGATGGGGAGACTTCGTTCCTTGTCACCAAGACTCTTCTGGAGCATTTCAGAGAGGTCTCGTCGCGGTGTTTCTCTCGGGCTCCGGAAGATTGTGACCGTGTTTTTGGCTTATTCGGAACTCGTGACAACCTTGTCCACACCTTTGATCTGTTCCGGGAACACTATCCGCAGGCTATTCATTTTGACGGGGAACACCATCTGAATGACTCGGTGATTGTCCATTCCCTTCTTCCTGTGATACAGAGGATTGATGACCGGCAGAATGGAGTGTCACGTCCAGTTTTGTTCATTTCCTTGAGTGACAGGCTTGTGAATCATTCGAGCGGGATGAGGGGAGCGGTGGAGACTTTGTGCCGGAGTTATGAGGTCCATATTGTCGCCTCGGTTGATTACAATTGTCCTGGGCAGTGTGAGGAAGTGTTCCGTTGGTGCGAGGACAACCTCGGTGTTCCGGTTTGGAACCGAGTTGAGATCTGCAATCACAAGAATCTGATTCTGGCTGATTATCTGATTGACGCCGAGCTGGAAACTGCTGGTGGCCAGGACTTTATGGGTACGCTTGTCCACTTCGGCTCCGACGCCTTCAAGACCTGGGAAGACGTCCTCACCTTCTTCTCCCGCCTCGGCGGCCAGTGAATTCACCTGCCCAGCTCAGTCGGCGGGGAAGGTGATGGCGGCTTGGCGGCGGATCTCGTCCATGATGCGGGCGACGGACAGGGAATTGGCCAGGGAGTTGTTGCGGGACTCAAGGGAGCCGTTTTCAATAATGTCGATGAACTCCTTGAATTCGCAGAGGTACTCATCCGGATCGCAAGGTACGGTGATGTCTTGCTTTGCCGGCCCGCTTGACCGTCCCGAAGTCGGCGCCCCTCTTTGTATGAGCTCCACTTGGCGTGTTATGTGGATCTGGTCCAGCGAAATGATTCCCTTGTCGCAGGAAATCTCGGTGCGGAGTCTTGAGTCAGCGATCTTGGAATAGACCGCGCTGGCGGTCATCCCGTCATATTCAAAAAGCACAGCGCCCTGGAGATCGATCGGACTCATTCCCCTTGAGGTCGGGACATTGACTGTCAAGACATTAGCCTTGATCCCGGAAGGCATCCCAAAGAGGGCGACCATAGGGTAGATCGGGTATATTCCGATGTCAGTCAAGGCCCCGCCGGAGCGGTCAGGATTGAATGAGCTCGGGACAGGGGAGTCCTCCTCGCCAGCGAGGATCCTTTTCAGAAGGTCGTATTTCGAGGAATATTGGCAGAAGACTCCGGAATAATTCCTGACGGGTCCCATCTCCTTCAGGCGTTCCTGGACCATGCGGAAGTTGGGGCTCAAGGTCGAGATCATCGCCTCCATCAGGGCCACGCCGTTCCTCTTTGCAGCGGCGATCATCTCGCTGACCTCCAAAGCGTTGGAAGCCAACGGCTTCTCGCAAAGGACGTGCTTGCCCTTATTCATGCAACGGATCGCGATGTCGTGGTGGGTGTGGTTCGGCGTACCGATATAGATGGCATCGATCGAAGGATCCGAAGCCATCTCGTCGATGTCCGTGAATGTCTTTGGAATATTGTGGCTGGCGGCGAAAGCCAACGCGTTCTCCTTTGTGCGGGAACATACCGCGGCGGCCTCAAAACGGGGCTCCAACACCGCCCCTTTCAGCACCCAGTCGCTTATTCTCCCGGTGCCGACTATTCCGAACCTTGTCTTTCTCATTTCAGCGCCCCTCTCTCCTCAAGGTAGTCCTCGATCAGGGTTTTGGCGTTCGGTTTGGCTGCCTCATTGACGGTCAGGAACTCGCGGGAGTAGCGGACGTAGGTCTCCCTGGCCTTGCCGGAAAGCTCCGGCTCGATCAGGACCAGTCCCTGGATCTTATGGCCGAGCCTTGATACGGCCTTGACAATCTCGTTGCCGCAGGAAGAGTCGCAGATGATGAACACCATGTCGTCCTGCACCATCTTTTCTTTACGCAGCCGCTTTACAAGGGCCTCGGCATCCTTTTCGTCGGCACGGAAACCGCAGGTGTAACCTATCAACCCGGCAGGAACGAGAGACTTGATGAGATTCTCGGGCCACTCGGTCTTGAGCGGCTCATGGAAGAATATCACCAGCGGCATGGCGTCGTCGCCGCCGATGTAATTGCCTTCAGAGTCAGCGGGTTTGAAAACCTTGCCGAAGACCTTCTCGCCGCCGATATAGTAGCTCATCTCTTCTACGATTATCTTGGAGCCGGTAGGAGATATGACCCTTCCTCTCGGGCCGTTATTTTTCATCTGGTTCAGGCTCACGATCCCCAGAAGGGCGAGGATAATGACCGATACGATTGATAGAATTACCTTTTTCATGGAATCAAAAATAAGTCTTTTTATCGAATAATTCTTAAATTAGCGAATTAAATGGAATCTATTGGTAAAAAGATGATGGGGTCAAGGAAGTTTTTGGGGCTGATTCTTGTCGTTTTGTCGCTAAGTCTCTCTCAGGGCTGTGCCGTGCGGGAGAGTGTCGCCGCTACCGGGAACATTGTCCAGACGTATTTCACTATAGATGAGATGCCAGATCTCGTGAGGTGCCTTCCCGCGCCTCCCGCTTGGGGAAGTGTGGAGTTCCAATACGATTCTATCCGTTATTTCTGGGGAAAAGGGCTGCGCTCCGATCCCGAGCGAGCCAAGATGGCCGCCGGAGATGCCGTGTGGACCCTTGACGCTCTTTTCGGGAGCTTCAGGGACCAGTTCGGTATGACTGTCTCGAAAGAGACCACTCCTCAGATTTGGAAACTGCTGGAAACCAGCATATCCACAACCGATCTCATCCGTGTTCGTCCCAAAGCCCATTTCATGAGGAAGCGTCCGTTTGAATATTTCGACGACCATATCCTGACCCCTTGGGAGGAAGATGATCTCAGGGGAGAGGGTTCATATCCTTCAGGCCATACGATCCGGGGATGGTGCGCCGCGCTGCTCCTTGCCGAGATAAACCCATCCGCCGCAAATGAGATTTTCGCCCGGGGATGGGAATACGGCGAGAGCCGCGTCATCGTAGGAGCCCACTGGCAGAGCGATGTGGATGCCAGCAGGGCGGCCGCCAGCATTGCCTACGACAAACTTCAGACAAGCCCGGCTTTCAGAAAGCAGATGGCCAGGGCGGTCAAGGAATTCAAAAGATTATCTGTAAAGCATTAGTGATAGATTAAAAGAACATGAAAAGATTCTTCTCAATCGTTGCTCTCGCGACAATCGTTAGCTTCGGGCTATCCGCCCAAAACAACTTTGAATTTGGTGAGGACGCCGATTTCTCCATCAGGAAAGGTGCTTTCTCCGCTGAAACTGTAAGTTATGTCGCTTTCGGCGACCACAACATCATTGATGCGGACGCTGATTTCCAGAACAACAAGGGAAAGGCTTTGACCGAGTTTTTCATGAATATTGTCGAGCTCAGGGTGCATCCTTACGAGACCGGCATGTTCACCCTTGGCGTGGACTTCGATTGGGATTACTATCGCCTGAGGAACACCTACTTCTGGCAGCCTGACGCTTCCAAGGAGAAGGTCACCATAGCTTCGATGGAAAACTCCGGCCTGAAAAGGATCAAGAAGTCCCGGCTTTCCGTCCGGACCGTTTCGGTGCCGCTCGCTTTCGAGCAATCTTTTGATAAGTTCACTTTGAGATTGGGTGCCGCCGCAGAGTATAACTTCCCGGCTATCAGCAGGTTCAAGGGCGAAACCAGAGACGGGACTACCCTCAAGGAGTGGAAGGACGGGGAACACTTCTCCAAACAGATCAAGACCAGGCCGTTCACTTATAACGTCTTTGGAGCCCTTTCGTTCGGAGGCATAGGCGTCTATGTGAAGTATTGCCCGGTCACCCAGTTCGAGGAAGGTTTCGGGCCTCAGTTCAAGTCCATTACTTTTGGGATCATCAGCGGCCTGGGAATGTAAGGATACTGAAAGATGAACCCGTTTTCACGTCTTTCCGAGAGGAATCTTCTCCTGGTGCTCAGCGTTGTCACAGGACTCGTCGTGGGTCTTGCCGCTGTCATCCTGAAGACTCTTATCAGCCTCATCCAACGAGGGCTGGGCGGGGCTTTCGGAGGGCTTTGGAACGGGGTTGTATATTATATCGCGCTGCCTGGAGTCGGAATGCTCCTGGCGCTGCTCTTTTGCCGTTACCTTCTCAAGGACAATATCGGTCACGGTGTCACGAAGGCTCTTCAAGCTGTTTCCAGGCATGATTCCAGGATAAAACCTCATAATACCTGGTCTTCGATAGCCGCCAGCTCTGTCACGATCGGATTTGGAGGCTCGGTCGGTGCGGAGGCTCCCATCGTTTATACCGGTGCCGCGATCGGATCCAATTTCGCCCGGAAGGCGGGAATGTCTTACAGGAGCATGACCATCCTGCTGGGCTGTGGGGCAGCCGCTGCGGTGGCGGGAATATTCAAGGCTCCTCTCGCTGGAGTGCTTTTCGTGTTGGAGATACTCCTTTTCAATATCTCCATGAACTCGATGATGCCCCTGCTGCTCTCGACGGTTTCCGCCACGGTGGTGTCTTATATATTCCTCGGCAAGAGCACACCTTTCGAATGTACCCTGACCCCATTCAACCTCGCGAATATTCCTTTCTACCTCATTCTGGGAATATTCTGCGGCGGGTGCTCGATCTACTTCATAAGGACGACCCTCTGGCTTGAGGATAAGATCGGCAAGATGCGGAACGCGTTTCTCCGCTGGGGTTTTTGCGCCCTCGGGCTCGGGCTCCTGATATTCCTCTTCCCTCAACTTCACGGGGAAGGCTATGACTCACTCGGCGTTCTGCTGAATGGAAAGGAGCTTTCGCTGGAGGGGCAGACTCCCTTGGCTTTCTTGTCAAGGAGCCCATGGTCGGTGCCTGTGTTCTTCCTGCTGATACTGCTGCTGAAAGTCTTCTCTATGACTCTGACCAATGCTGGCGGTGGAGTGGGCGGTACTTTCGGTCCCACCCTTTTCGTAGGTGCCATCGCTGGGTTTGTCGTGGCGAGGACACTTAACCTCATGCTTTCCGGCACGGCATTGTCCGTTCCCGAGCAGAATTTCGTTCTGGTTGGAATGGCCGGTCTGATGGCCGGGGTCATGCAGGCCCCGATGACGGCGATCTTCCTGATAGCCGAGATCTCAGGGGGGTATGACTTGTTCCTGCCCCTGATCCTCACTGCTACGATCGCTTTCGGCACCACCAGACTTGTGGAGAAGTATTCGATCTACACCAAGCGAATAGCCCAGCGTGGGGAACTCCTCACCCACGACAGTGACCAGGCAGTGCTTACGCTCCTGAAAGTCAACGATGTGATAGAGAACGACTTCACTCCTGTCAAAATCGACGACACCCTCGGCACTCTGGTGGAGGTGGTATCCGAGTCTTCCAGGAATATATTCCCTGTGGTGGACTCCAAGGGCCGTTTCCAAGGCTACGTGTCCCTGGAGGATATCAGGAAGGACATGTTCCGCTCTGGGGAATATGACACCTTGCATGTGTTCAATTTCATGCGCAGCGCGGTGGAATATGTCTATGAGGACGAGAGCATGGACTCGGTAATGAGGAAATTCGAGATCACATCGGCATGGAACCTGCCTGTGGTAAGGCGCGCCGACAGGGCCTATATCGGCTTCGTCTCGAAGTCGAAAATATTCTCGGCTTATAGGGACGAATTAAGGATATTCTCTCAAGACTAGATATGAAACAGCTTTATATTAACGAGATAGCCCGCAAGCTCTCTGTCAAGGACTGGCAGGTGGAGAATTGTATCGGCCTTTTTGAGGAGGGTGCCACCATCCCTTTCATCAGCCGTTACCGTAAAGAGAAAACCGGGGGATTGGACGATATGGCTGTCGCTGAGATCAAGCACTGGAGTGACGTGTTCTCCGAGATGGAGAAACGTAAGGTCGGGATTCTTTCGACGATCGAGGAACAGGGCAAATTGACTCCGGATCTTAAATCCAAGATAGAGAATTGCCTGGTCTCCAGTGAATTGGAGGACTTGTATCTGCCTTATCGACCCAAACGTCGGACGAGGGCGACGGTGGCTAAGGAAAAAGGGCTTGAGCCGCTTGCGGACAAGATGTGGAACTTGCAGGCCCAGGATCCGGAGTCTGAGGCCCGGAAATTCGTGGGGGATAAGGTTGCGGATGTCCAAGAGGCACTCTCAGGCGCTCGGGATATAATAGCGGAACGGTTCTCCGAATCTGCCACTACAAGGGAGGCCTTGCGTCAAATATTCCGTACCCGCCGTGTGGAGTCGAAGGCGACCAAGGCGGCCTCCACCAATCCGGAAGCCTCGAAATACCGGGCGTATTTCAATTTCTCAATGCCCATCCAGAGAATACCTTCCCATAATCTCCTGGCAATATTGAGGGCGGAGAAAGAAGGTTTCCTAACCGTGAGTCTCGACGCCGATCCCGAGAAATGCGGCAACAAGATCTATTATGATTTCTGTCAGGAACGGAAATATCCGGGGCCTAAACTCGCTGAGCAGATCCGGGAGGCTGTCGATGATTCTTTCAAGCGTCTGCTTGAGCCTTCCATTTCCAACGAGGTCTTGAAAGAGGCTAAGGAAAAGGCCGATATTGAATCAATAGCTGTTTTCGGTGAGAACCTGACACAACTTCTTTTATCCCCTCCGGTGGGACAGAAAAGGACCATGGCCATAGATCCGGGGTTCCGGAACGGTTGCAAGATCGCCTGTCTCGACGAGCATGGCAACCTTCTGTGCCATACGATCATATTCCCGCATCCACCCCAGAGTGAGAAGATAAAGTCGATCATGGCTGTCTCTGACATGGTGGAGAAATATCGCATTGAAGTTATCGCGATCGGCAACGGCACCGCATCCAGGGAGACGGAGGATTTCGTAAGGAAGGTCGGGCTTCCCGAGGAGGTCAAGGTATATACGGTCAGTGAGGATGGAGCCTCGATCTACTCCGCTTCTGAAGTGGCACGAAAAGAGTTTCCGGATGAGGATGTGACGGTCAGGGGTGCGGTTTCGATCGGCCGCCGCCTGATGGACCCGCTGGCGGAACTGGTCAAGATAGATCCAAAGTCTTTGGGAATCGGCCAGTACCAACATGATGTGGATCAGAACCTTCTGCGGGAGAAACTGGACAATACCGTGGCTATCTGCGTCAACAGCGTCGGGGTGAATCTCAACACCGCCAGCCCTTATCTCCTTAGCTATGTGTCCGGTATCGGTCCCGCCCTCGCAGGGAATATAGTAGCCTACAGGAACCAGGAAGGCGGCTTCACCTCCCGGGAGCAGCTCCATAAAGTGCCGAAACTCGGCCCTAAGGCCTTCGAGCAGTGCGCCGGTTTCCTCCGGATCCATGGAGCGGCAAATCCCTTAGACAATTCCGCCGTCCATCCGGAGTGCTATCACATAGTCGCCAAGATGGCAGCTGACCTTGGCGTTTCCTCTAAGGAACTTGTCGGCAATGAGGCCTTGATCAAGAAGATCGATCCTTCGAAATATGTGGAGGGAGAGTTCGGCCTGCCCACTATCAACGACATCTTGAAGGAACTGTCAAAGCCGGGGCTGGATCCCCGCCAGGAGGCTCAGGAATTCAGTTTCGCTGACGATATCCATGAGATAGACGATCTTAAGCCGGGAATGGAACTTCCTGGTATCGTGACCAATATCACTGCTTTCGGAGCTTTCGTGGATATCGGGATCCATGAGAACGGACTCATCCACGTCTCCCAGATGCGGGGAGCCAAGCTCAAACTCCATCAGAAAGTTCAAGTGAGCGTACTGTCGGTGGACCTTGACCGGAACAGGATCTCTTTGCGGCTTCTGAAATAATCATTGACGGGGTTCCCGTCCCTGACGGCGAGTGATCCGTTGATCCAGACCATCTCGACGGCTCCTCGGAAACGGCATCCTTCGTATGGCGACCACCCGCATTTGTATGCCGGTTTCGCGACGTTGAACTCCTTCCCGGAATCGATGACTATGAGGTCGGCATAGTAGCCAGGCTTAAGAAAGCCCCGCCTCTCTATTCCGAATATCCCGGCCGCTTTTTCAGAGAAGGCGGACGCTATCCTGGTCAGCGGAATATTGTGCCTGCGGGCTATCGTCAGGACTGCCGGAAGTGATTGCTGGACAGTTGGAAGTCCTGAAGGACAGTCGAGGTATGGCCTGTCCTTCTCCTCATTCAGATGAGGAGCGTGATCGGAGCCGATAGTGTCGATCGTGCCGTCCCTGAGGGCCTCGATGAGGGCCTCCCTGTCTGATTCGGATTTGACGGCTGGGTTGCATTTAAGCCTCCCGGCCATCTTGGGATAATCCTTGTCACTGAACCATAGGTAGTTGGCTGAAGTCTCGGCGGTGATCCCGGGATTCGCTGCCTTTGCCTCCCGGATCAGGTCTATCTCTTCCTTGGTCGAGACATGGAGCACATGAAGGCAGGTGCCATGCCTGACCGCCATTTCCAAGGCCTTGGCTGTTGACTTGACGCAGGCCTCCCGGCTCCGGATCAGGGGATGGGCCTCGAACGGGATGGCCTCACCGTACTTTGCCTTGGCATCCGCCAGATTGCTCTTTATCATTGTCTCATCTTCGCTGTGGATGAGAATGGTCTTCCCCTTTATCCGGAAGAAATCTTCCAGGGCTTTCTCCCTGTCCACCAGCATATTGCCGGTCGAGGACCCCATGAACACCTTGATCCCTCCGAACCTACCGCCATTGCCGCTTTCTATATATTCCCGGATCTGAGCGGCGTTGGAGTTCGTCGCTCCAATGTGGAAGCCATAGTTGGCCGCGGATGTCTCGGCAGCCCTATTGAGCTTCCACTCAATGATTTCCATTGAAGTTGCCGCGGGGGATGTGTTGGGCATGTCGATGAAGGATGTGATCCCGCCGAGGATGGCGGCCCTGGACTCGCTCCCGATGTCAGCTTTCCATTCCATCCCAGGCTCTCTGAAATGCACATGAGCGTCAATCCCTCCTGCCATGAGTATGTGCCCTTCCAGGTCAATTTCCTCAGCCCCGGGGATAACGGGGGCTTCCTTCCATATTCCGCTGATAAGCTCACCTTCAATCCCGAGAGCCCCTTTCGTAATGGAGGTTCCCGTCACTATCAGCGCGTTCTTAAGAAGGATCATTACTGTCCTTTCCGGTGGAATTTCCTGAATCTCAGCTTGATGACTCCCCAGAAGGCCTCTCCGAAGATTCCGCTGCTCATCTTTGAAGTGCCGAGCTTGCGGTTCACGAATATGATCGGCACTTCGGTGACTTTGAATCCCAGTTTGTAGGCTGTGTATTTCATCTCGATCTGGAATCCGTAGCCCTTCATCTGGATCGCATCCATGTCGATGGCTTCCAGGCACTTCCGGCTATAGCACTTGAACCCGGCGGTGCAGTCGTGGACTCTCATCCCGAGGATGAACCTCACATATTTGGAGGCATAATAGGACATCAATATCCTTCCGATCGGCCAGTTGACCACGCTGATCCCGTCGCAGTAGCGCGACCCCACGGCCACTCCGCCGCAGTCGGCACAAGCGGCATGAAGCTTCGGGAGGTCATCCGGGTTGTGGGAAAAATCGGCGTCCATCTCGAAAATGAAGTCGTACCCATGCTCGAGAGACCACTTGAATCCTGTTATGTAGGCTGTGCCAAGTCCTTGTTTGCCAGACCTTTCTATGATGAAGAGCCTGTCGGGGAACTCGTTGTCCATCAAGGTTTTGACGATGGAGGCCGTACCGTCCGGGGAACCGTCATCGATGACCAGTATATGATACTCACCTTCGAGGGAAAACACTTTACGGATGATCGCCTCGATGTTCTCTTTCTCGTTGTAAGTCGGGATGATTACTACTTTTCTGTCCATATCGGTTGTTTAATGCCTTTACGGCTTGGTTGGTCTCTAATCCACAAATATATTAATCTTTCGTGAGATTTTCGTATTTTTGTCTTTGTCAAATAATGATTTTACCATGCGCAGGATAGATTGTTTCATCCCATTTGTCAGCGAAGGCCAAGTTGCTGCCACCACTTCTTGCCTTGAGGCGGAGAGTGAGGTTTCGAGAGTCATCCCAGTTCCGGCGGATTCTTTCAAGAGTACCTCCACCATGAGATTCATCTCGTCACAGGCGGAGGCACCGTTTGTCATGATCTACACGAAGACGACAGACCTGCGTATGGGAAGGTTCTCCCTCGAGCGTTTCCTCTCGGTGGCCGAGGACACGTCCGCCGCTATGGTCTATTCAGACAATATTAAGGAGATCGCGGGCGTGAGGACATTCTCTCCCGTGATTGATTGCCAGGCGGGAGCGCTGCGGGATGACTTTGACTTCGGCGCTGTGCTGATCTTTCGGACGGAGGCTCTCAGGGAAGCGGTGTCCAGGATGGATGTCGAATATGAATATGCCGGCTTGTATGACCTTCGGCTGAAGGTCTCGCAAAAAGGACGCCTGGTCCATGTCAGTGAATACCTATATTACGAAGTCGAGACAGATACCCGCAAGTCTGGGGAGAAACTCTTTGATTATGTCGATCCTAAAAACAGGGCGGTCCAGATCGAGATGGAGAAGGCCTGCACTCGGCACCTGAAAGACATCGGCGGGTATCTCGAGCCCGTCTTCGCCGAGGTTGACCTTTCCGAAGGGAACTTCGAGTACGAGGCTTCAGTCGTGATCCCGTGCAAGAACAGGGTGCGGACGATCGGCGACGCTTTGAAATCGGCGCTCTGCCAGAAGACATCCTTTAAATATAATGTCATTGTGGTCGACGACAATTCCACCGACGGTACGGTCGATGTCATAAAGAGTTTCCTGGGAGATGATAAGCTCATTTATATAGCCCAGGACAAGACCTATCATGCTATCGGTGGCAACTGGAACGCCGCCATCCACCATCCCCAATGCGGGAGGTTCGCCATCCAGCTCGATTCGGACGACATGTATTATGACGAGAATACGGTCCAGGCATTCGTGGACGCTTTCAATGCCCAGAAATGCGCCATGGTTGTAGGAACATATCGCATAACGGATTTCAACTTGAATACTATTCCTCCGGGGATTATCGATCATAAGGAGTGGACACCTGAGAACGGCCGAAACAATGCGTTGCGGATCAACGGACTTGGCGCTCCGAGGGGGTTTTTCGTCCCTGTCCTGAGGAAGATCAATTTCCCGGTGACCAAATATGGGGAGGATTACGCTGTCGGATTGAGAATCTCCAGGGAGTATCAGATCGGGAGGATTTATGATGTCTTGTATAATTGCCGTCGTTGGGACGACAACTCCGACGCGTCGCTTGATATCGATAAGGTCAACGCTAACAATTTGTACAAGGACAAGTTACGTACGGTGGAGCTTCTGGCGAGGATTAAGATGAACCAAAAGAATCAAAAATAATCTTAAAATTTTAGTGAAAAAATTTGCCAATTAAAAAAAACTCCTTACCTTTGCATTCCCGTTCGCAAGCGAATGGGATTTTTTAGCGAGATCATTGACAAGGTTGAAGATTAGTACAAGCAAGTACCGAGAATTTTTTGAATCGAGAGCGTTGATTCTTTATGAGAATGAAGCTGTCGGGGTCGAACTGGAATTTTATGAATGT
>CACZHP010000003.1:0-108130 GCA_902780935.1 uncultured Bacteroidia bacterium
GAGCCAATACGCACCTCCCCGGCCAAGGACGACACGGACCATTCCATGTCCCTCGAGTTTGTCAGGCAAGGAGGCGAAACTGTGGTTCCTTTCCCTCTGTGTCCCGACGAGCAGCGACATGCCGTAGAACATTGTCTGCTGGATGATGATCATCAGGATCGCCGAGATCAGGAAAAAGCTGTAGTTGAAGGCCCTGTTGAAGGGGTTGTTGTCCTCGTAACCCAGCGGTTTGATGACCTGCGAGGCCTCCTGCTCAGTCATCCCGGCAAGGGAATACCTCTCCATCTGGATCTGACCGATCTCGTGGAGCATGACGAAGTTGGTCGCTATCATGGCGTTCTTGTAGTACAGGAAACTGCTCATGTCGGCGTACAGGGAGAGCTTTGCGGTCTCGTTGCGGGCCAGCTTCTCACCGAAATCCCTCGGGAAATATACTATACCGTTGACCTTCCTCTCCTTCATAAGCTGTTCCGCCTCAGCCATATTCACGCATTTGGCGGCCACTTCCACTTCCCTGGTGGCGTCTATCTCCCTGATGAACCTGCGGCTGTCGGAACAGTCGGCGTCATCGACAACCGCTATCGGGGTGTCGGAAAGGATTCCGTTGAGATACACCACGTTATATAATAGCGGATATGCGAGTCCGGCCACGAAGAAAATAAGCAGGACACCGCCGTCCGAGAATATCTGCTTCAGTTCATGGCAGAAAATATCCCACCAGTCCCGAAGCCAAGTCTTTATGAATCCTTCTTTTGCCATGGTCTTATTCTTTAGGGAAATTCTGATGGATGTACGCCTTCTTCAGCCGGTTAAGGCCGATCAGCGGAACAAACAGGAACATAAGCAGATAGATAACCTCTTTCCACCATCCGGCGAATCCGGCTCCGAAGATGACTTCCTGGACATAGAAAAGGTAATAATGCCTGAGCGGGAACATCGAAGCGAGTCCTTGGATATACGGTGGCATTGCCTCAAGCGGGAGTGTGAACCCGGAGAGGGAGAATCCCAGTACACTGTAAAGGGCGCCGACGCTCAGGGCGAGTCTCGGCACGGGAAGCATCTCGAGGATGAACACCCCGATGGCCTCGCTGGCTAAGATCATCAGGAACATGGCGATGAACATGTTGAATATGCTGCCGCTTATCGGGAAATGCAGCCAATGGTAAAGCAGCATTATGATCACGAATCCGATGACTGAGAAAGCCAGGGTCCAGACCAGCAGTTTGCCAGTGAGGGCGGTCACGACCGAGTGGCCTGAATATTCCATCAGATGCCTGGAGGTCCCGAACTTGAGTTCCGCTCCCAGTGAATATATAAGCACCAGGATCACAATCATTTCCAGCACTCCGGGTAGAAGAATTCCGCTCAGGTAGTAGTTGTAGTTCGTCGTGACGTTACCGATCTGGTGGGTGTCGATGTCGATAGGTCTGATCAAGCCCATTATCTGGCTGTCATTGAAGCCCTTGGCTCTCAAGACTTCCCTTTGCACCGCTCCATTGGTGAGGTTCACCATGGTCAGCAGGTCTTTCCAGGCTAGGGCGCCGCTGACGAAATACAGCCCGTTGACATAAAACGTGATTTTCGGCTGCCTGAACGCCTGGATGTCCTCGTTCATACCCTCGGGGATGACGCAGACTCCGGCGATCTTCCCGCTGGTCATGTCCTCCCTCGCGCTTGAGAAGGAATCGTAGTGGACTACCTTGCCCAATTGCGTGGCGTCAAGCTGCTGGCAGAAGTTCCTGGAAGTGGTGGAATAATCCTCGTCAACCACCCCTATCGGGATGTCGTCAGGCAGTCCGTGGTCCAGGAAGGTCAGGAAGAAAATGGCGCAGAAAGCGATCACACCTATCGAGCCCATGAAATACATAGGACGGTTCCTCACTATCCTGAGCTCGCGGCGGGCGACCGAAAGTATCCTTTGCCAGTTGTTCATTATGCTGATATTCTTTTATTTCTGTTTGATTATCGCGGACATTCCGGGACGAACCTTGTCAACCGGAGCATCGGGAACGGCCCTGACCTCGAAGGTCTTGGCGTCGTAAAGTCCTGTCTCCTTGGTGGCCTTCCAGGTCGCGTAGGATTCCCTGACGGCTATATAATTGACTGTGGCAGTGATCTCCTTGCCGTCCAGGGCCGGGATCACTACTGTCACCTTGTCACCTTCCGTCATTCCGTGGAGATAGTCTTCCCTGACATTGAAGGTGAACCAGATGTCATCCGTGTCGATCACGCTGGCCACTGGCGAACCCTGTCCGACCAGCTCTCCCACCTTGGGATAAGTCGCCGAGATAATACCGCTGGCAGGGGAGGTCAAGTAAAGCTCTCCGAGATATGACTCCACTTCCTGGACAGCTCCCGCAGCTTGCTCCACAAGGGCCTGCGCGGCAGCTTTATCCTCCCTGCGGGCTCCGTTGACGGCCATGTCATACTGGCTCTTGGCCGCCTTCGTCTGGGCTACCGCTGCATCATATTTCGCCTTTGTTTCATCGTATTTTTGGGCGGGAATGACTTTTTGGTCGTATAGTCTCTCGACCCTGTCCAGAGACTTCCTCATCACGTCCTCCTGGACGATGGCCTGCTGCCAGAGCTGGTAAGCGCCCTGGATCTGCTCGCTGCGGGCTCCGTGGCGGGCTTTGTCGCTCTGGGCAGTCGCCGCGTTCTTGACCGCGTTGGCCTGGATAAGTTTGGCCCTGACCTCAGGAGAGTCGATGAAAGCGATCGTGTCGCCCTTCTGGACCCTCTGGCCTTCCTTTACATACAACTCCTCGATTCTTCCCGGAACCTTTCCGGACACCCTGTACTCGCTAGCTTCTGCCTCGCCCTGGATCACCAGAGGCTTTGGTTTGGAGACAAAATAGCCGACGATGGCGATCACCAGGATTATGGCGATCAGCGCGGCTATCCCGATCACAAGGTTGTAACTTTTTTTCTGCTTTTCCATAATATTGATTCTTAATTATTTCCTTATTTTGTCGCCTTGTGGTTCCCTTCCGCCTTGTCGATGTTGGCGGCCAGCATCTGAAGCTCTATTCCGGCGTCTATGTATTCGGAGTGGGCCTGGAGCCAAGCCGTCTGGGCGGCCATCGCCGTGTTGGCAGTGATCACTCCCTCATTGAAACCGAGCGTTGCGGAGCGTAGGTTCTCCTCGGCGCTTGAGAGATTGCTTTCGGCCATTCCGAGTTTCTCAAGAGCCTCCGACTCCTGTTTGCGCAGCTGGGTCACCTGGAGGTTGATCAATTCCTTGGCGTCCTCAAGCTGGCTGCGGTAAAGGGTAGCCTCAGCTTTCGCCTTACGGGTCTTGTTGAGCGCCTCGAAGCCATGGAAGATCGGGACGTTGACGACCACGCCAACTCCCCAGTACCCGTTCCACTGCTTCTCAAAGCCGTTTTTTAGGCTGGGGTTCGAGACCATGTAGCCTCCCATCGCCGCGACTTTCGGAAGCATGTCCGCCCGGGCGACGGCGAACTTTTTGTCGTATATCTTGGACGCGAGCTCAAGGCTGCGGGTCTCGGGCCTGTCGGCGAATATGTCCTCCATGCTTTTCCCAGACTCTATCCTTGCGACGGGGATCTTGTCGAGTCCCTCGTCGGCGAGGGTGATCTCAGTGTCCAGCGGCAGTCCTATCCTCTTGCAGAGCAGCATCTTGGCAAGGGTCAGGCCATTCTCTGATTTTGTCCTGAGCATGTCGGCCTCGTTGGCTTTGACCTTGATCTGAAGCGCGTCGGACTCTGTCGCCACACCTTCCTTGACAGCAAGGTCCGCGTCATGTTCCATACTGTGGAGCAGGTCGGCGTACGACTCGGCAAGTTTCTTCTTCGCCGCGATCGAGACGATCTGCCAATAGGCCTGGTCCACATCGACTATTGTCTGCTGGTACCTCTGGTCATAACTGGCTTCTGACAACTGCTCTGCCAATTTGGCAATCTTGTTGGCCGCTACGATCTTACCTCCCATGAATATGGGCTGCTGGACAGTCACCGAGCCGACCAGGATGTTTTCCAGGTCAGGGTGAAGGGCGTCGTCGATGTCCTGCCCGATGGCGTTGATGGTCGCTGACAGATCTGTCGTCTGGAGTTTCCCTATCAGCGTCTGGAGCAGTGGATCCTGCATAAGCTGCATGTATTTCATTGCGCTCGCCGGATCCGTGGCGGCCAGCTGCTGGATGTACGCGGTGAGGTCGGACATCACTTTCTGCTGGTACTGCTGAGACATCCCATGGATGGTCGTACCCATGCCGGTGAGAGTGGCGGACGTGGCATCGCTGATGATCGAGACATCGTTGGGATTATAAAGGTAGGCTCCGGTGGCGGAGACATTCGGGAGATAGTTCGCCCTGGCTATCTTCCTGTCGTAGCCGGCCATCTCCACTTTCGTCCTGGCCTGCTCGAGTTCCTTGTCGCCGCTGACCGCCATCTCGCGGCACTCTTCCAGCGAAAGAACTCTCTGCGCCATCGCCCCTGTGAACGGGAGGGATGCGGTCAGGAAGGTAATGATTAACTTTTTCATATATGTCATGTCTTTTGTTTCAATAGCGTCGGCGAATGCTGCAAAGAAGTTGCCAAACAGCCCTTATTTATCTCTATTTTAGTGCTTTTTAATGTCAAAAGGTCGAATTTTTACCTTTTTTATTATTATTATAGTCTTTTTATCCTAAATTGCATATATGAATGAGACTTTGCAGAATATCGGACTGGCTCAAATCAAGAAGTTCCTGCCACCGGGAGAGGATATCCATCTCGGGAATGACTTCTTCATCATCGACATCCATGAGGGGGGCGACAAAGGGTTCCTGAAGTACCCTTTCAGGGCGGACGCTTTCCTCGCCATCTTTTGCGAGAAGGGCGGTTTTGACATCGAGATCAATCTGCGGAAATACCGGATCGAGGATAATTCGCTGACAGTATGTATCCCAGGGAACATTATAAAAGTGGAGCCGTCGAGGTCGTCCGGCGGCCTCCCAGGGCGCTTCATGGCTTTCGCGGTGTCGAGGAGTTTTATCTCAGATATTAGATTTGATTTCTCAAAGTTGTTCGATTCCAGGCTGACCTTTTTCCATGACCCCCGGATAACCCTTGGCGAGAAGGAATTGTATTTCTGTTCCAATTACTTCCATCTGATTAAGGAGGTCATCGGATCCGAGATCCAGGGGAAGAACGAGGCGGTGGAACCTCTGGTAGAATCCCTTCTACATGTGCTTGCGGGCCTGATAAGGAAGAACACTGTGAAAGTCTCGGAAGGGGAAAAGACTTCCCAAACCCGCCTTAACATGCTTTTCGAGAGGTTCATGTCCCTTGTGTCGGAATATCATACTTCCGAAAGAGGCATGGCCTTCTATGCCGAGCGTCTCGGGATGACTCCGAAGTATCTCTCCAGGCTCATAAAGCAAGTAAGCGGCCGTTCAGCTCCAGATTGGATAGACTCCTTCGTCATCCAGGAGGCGAAGAGCATGCTCAAGTACACGGACGAGAGCATCAAGGAGATAGTTTTCAAACTTAATTTCGTCAATGCGTCAGTCTTTTACAAGTTTTTCAAAGCCCAGACGGGCATGACTCCCAGTGAGTATAGAAACGGCTGATGTCTTAAAATTTTAAAGAAAAAACGTTGAAATTTTAATATGTTTAAATCAAAACCGTTTTAAAAAATAATAAAAATAATTTGCTATTTAAGTTTTTCTTGATATATTTGCTCCCAGACAGACAAAAGTTCTTTTTGTTGTCTATTTGTTAAGTTCGTTTTATATACAACAGGCCGGCGCTTTGGGGAAAGCGCCGGCCCTTATTTATGAAAAGAATTGATGTCGTTAGGCTCAAGATTCATGATTTTTTCGTAGCTTTGTGTAATGCGCCACAAACGGACACATTAAACTAACAACATAAATCAATCTCAAATGGAAAAGAAAAAAACTAACATGGTGGCTATCGTGACGATGTGCTTCATCTTCGCGATGATCTCTTTCGTCACCAACATGGCCGCCCCGTTCGGCAACATCTGGGGTAACCAGTACCCTTGGTCAAAGATGGCTGGTAACCTTATGAACTTCCTGGCTTATCTCTGCATGGGTATCCCCGCCGGTAAGATGCTCCTCAAGATCGGTTACAAGAACACCACCCTGGTGGCTCTCGCGACCGGTTTCGTCGGTATCGTGATCCAGTGGATTTCCAGTAAGGTGGGCGGTGGCTCAGCCATCTATGTCTATCTGCTCGGTGCTTTCGTATGCGGTTTCTGCGTCTGCATGCTCAATACGGTCGTCAACCCGATGCTCAACATCCTCGGTGGCGGCGGTAACAAGGGCAACCAGTACATCCAGATTGGTGGCACCCTCAACTCCTTGACCGGTACCCTGACTCCTCTCCTTGTCGGTGCCCTTATCGGTACCGTCACGGCCAGCACCTCGATGTCTGATGTGGCTCCCTTGCTCTTCATCGCCATGGGTGTCTTCGCGGTCGCTTTCGTGATCATCTCCCTTGTCAAGATCCCTGAGCCCGCCAAGGAGCGCAACGCTACCGTCTATGAGCACAGCGCCTGGAACTTCCGTCACTTCGTGCTTGGAGCTATCGCTATCTTCTTCTATGTAGGTATCGAGATCGGTATCCCTTCGCAGGTCAACTTCTATCTGGCTGACGCCACTGGTAAGGGAGCTTTCCCGGCCGGTTTCGCCGGAGCCGCCGCTATCGGAGGCGCAATCGCCGCCATCTACTGGCTGCTCATGATGGTCGGCCGTCTCTGCAGCACCTTTATCTCCGGGAAAGTCAGCACCAGGGCCCAGATGATCACCGTGTCCTCGGTGGCTATTCTCCTCGTCCTCATCGCCATATTGATCCCCAAATCGGTCACTATCAATATGCCAGGCTATAGCGCCGCCGATGGTTTCAGGATGTTCCAGGTTCCTTTGAGCTGCTTGTTCCTGGTTCTCTGCGGTCTTTGCACATCCCTGATGTGGGGCGCCATCTTCAACCTCGCTGTCGAGGGACTCGGCAAGTACACCGAGGCCGCTTCCGGAATATTCATGATGCTTGTCGTGGGTGGTGGTATCATGCCGTTCATCCAGGACTTCATCGCCAAGGGAGCCGGCTACATGAACAGCTACTGGCTTGTCATCGCTATGCTCTGCTACCTCCTTTACTATGCCCTCATCGGCTGCAAGAACGTCAACAAAGACATCCCTGTGGACTAATATTCACTGAATATGGAGAATTTTGATCAGAACCTTGTTATAGGAGTTGATGTGGGTGGCCAGACCACCAAGTGTGGAATAGTTGACACCCGCGGTACCGTAGTGGCCCAGACCGTGATCAGGACAGACACCCACGACACTGTCGAGCCTTATATCGCCGAGCTTGCCGAGGCGTTGAAGAAACTCATCACCGAGGTCGGCGCCGAAGGGAAAATCCGCGGAATCGGTGTCGGAGCCCCCAACGCCAATTACTATACCGGAGACATCGAGAACGCCGTGAATCTTTCCTGGGGCCGTTCAGGTTCCCTTCATTTCGCCGCCATGCTTAAGGAGGCAATGGGCGGCATCCCTGTCACCCTCACCAACGACGCCAACGCCGCCGCGATGGGAGAGATGACTTACGGAGCCGCAAGGGGCATGAAGAATTTCATCATGATCACCCTCGGAACGGGTGTCGGCAGCGGTATCGTCATTAACGGCGAGATGGTTTACGGTCACGACGGTTTTGCCGGAGAGCTTGGCCACACTACGCTGGTGCGCAACAACGGCCGCCTTTGCAACTGCGGAAAGAACGGTTGCCTTGAGGCCTACTGCTCCGCCATCGGTATCGCCAGGACAGCCCGCGAGTGGCTGGACATGACCGACCAGCCTTCTTTGCTCAGACGTCTTGACAAGATCACCGCCAAGGACATCTACGAGGCCGCAAAAGAAGGAGATGAGATAGCTCTCAAACTTTTCGACTACACCGGCACAATGCTCGGAATGGCTTTCGCCGACTTCATCGAGTTCTCTTCTCCGGAGGCGATAGTGCTGTTCGGCGGCATGGCTAAGAGCAAGGAGTTCCTCACCGAGCCTATCGAGCGGTCCATGAATGCCAATGTCCTTCCTCTGTGGAGGGGCAAGGTGAAGCTTGTCTATTCGGCTCTCAAGGAGTCCGATGCCGCCATCCTCGGCGCCTCGGCCCTCGCCTGGTAAGATGCTTTTCAATTCCCTGACATTCGGGATATTCCTGATAATAACCTACGTTCTTTATTGGACCTTGTTCAATAGGAACGTAGGTTATAGGAATATCTTCCTGCTCGCCGCCAGCTATTTCTTCTATGGCTGGTGGAACTGGAAGCTGCTTCCTCTGATAGCGGGCATCTCCTTGGTTGACTATCTTTCCGGAATGTCCATCTCCCGGCAGCAGGAGAGGGGAGAGAATGGCAAGGGAATCCTGATCCTGGCCCTCGTGCTGAATCTCGGGGCCTTGTGTTTCTTCAAATACTTCAATTTTTTCGCGGAGAGTTTCGCTGCCGCTTTCGGATTCCTCTCCGGCCACGGCTCAGCTTTCAATCCGCTCGACATAGTCCTGCCTGTCGGAATCAGTTTCTATACCTTCCAGGGCTTGAGCTATGTCCTTGACATATATTACAAGAAGACCGCTCCCACCAAGGATCCGGTGGCCTTCTTCGCTTTCATCTCGTTCTTCCCCCAACTGGTGGCGGGTCCGATCGAACGCTCGAAGGATCTTCTGCCGCAGTTCTCCGGGAAGAAGGAATTCAATTACGAGGAGGCCCGGTGGGGGCTGCTTATGATAGCGGTCGGCCTCTTTAAGAAGATGGTCATAGCAGACAGGCTTGCTGTCCTGGTCGATTCAGTTTACTCGGAACCGGCTTCCCATCAAGGACTTCCGATCCTTGTGGCGATCCTTTTCTTCGCCTTCCAGCTGTACCTTGACTTCTCCGCTTACTCCCAGATCGCCATCGGTACCGCCCGCCTTTTCGGGTTCCGTCTCCACGACAATTTCCGGCGTCCCTACCTTGCCACATCCTTCAAGGAGTTCTGGAAAAGGTGGCATATCACCCTGACTTCCTGGTTCATGGATTATCTTTACATCCCTCTCGGAGGCAACAGGAGAGGGAAGGCGAGGACGATACTGAATGTCATGATAGTGTTCGCAGTGAGCGGCCTCTGGCATGGAGCCTCCTGGAATTTCGTGATATGGGGATGCGTAAATGGTCTGTTCCTTGTGCTTACCAGCAAGGTCTTCAACATGAAGCCTGAAGGAGCTTTCACCAAGGTGGTTTCCTGCCTGTTCGTGTTCTCTGTCTGGGCCCTGTCGCTTGTTTTCTTCAGGACGCCCACTTTCGCTGACGCCATGGCGGTGTTCTCCGGGTTCGGATTCTCGGGAGCGGAGACGTTGAAGTCCTGCGGGATGGGCCTCCCTGAGCTGCGCCTGTCGTTTTTCCTGATCGCCGCCCTCGCCTTGCTGGAGATCCTGACTGAAAGAAGTCAAAAGAGTCTCGAGAGCAGGATACTCTCTTTCCCTACCGTCCTTCGCTGGACCGTGTACATCCTTGTGGCTCTCTCAATCCTATATCTCGGGGTTTATGGGGCTAACGACAACTCTTTCATTTATTTCCAATTCTGATGGCCATGAAGAGACTCTATCTGAAAGCGCTTTTGTTCCTGGCCATCATCGGGGCGGCTATTTTCGCTTTTGACAAGTCCGGTATCTTCGCTCCGGACCAGGCGAACTACCACGAGAAGCGCAGGTGGGACTCTTTCTATGAGTTCACTAAATCGAACAATGTCGATGTGCTTCTCATCGGTAATTCCCACCTATATACAGGCATCGATCCCAATCACCTGTCCTGCGCCCTCGGGGCGAACTGTTTCATCCTCGCCGCTCCGGGCTCTCCGATCATGGATTCTTATTTCGCTTTGAAAGAGGGCTTGAAGAGGTGTGATCCCAAGGTTGTCGTTTTGGAGACTTTCGGTATCAAGGCGGCCAATGTCCGAACTTATACCGGCGGCAGTCTCACTCTTGTGTTCCGGAGTTTCTACAGCCGGAAGAACTTCTTCCAGAAGCTGTTTTCAACCCCATTCCTTTTCTCCCCTGACAATTACCTGATGGCATGGTCGGAGTCTGTCCGGGGACATGACATCCTGTTCAAGGATCCGGAGCTTGTCAAGAAGAACCTGTCCGGGAAAAACATCGTCCACAAGAGGAAGGGTATGAATCTTGGCCGATTTACGACATTCACTTCAGGAATAACGGACAAAACAGATAAAAAATACGATGAGGAGGGTGCTGTTATTGACGGCAATGCTTTCAGGGTCAACCGGGAGTGTTATAAATATGTCAAAAAGATTCAGCGTCTTTGTGACAGGAAAGGGATCAAACTTGTCTTCCTGACCCTTCCGATGTACCACAAGCATATCAAGAATTATTCTTCGTGGCACACCATCGTCTCCAGGGTGATCGGCCCTGAATATGATCACCTTGACCTTCAGGATCCTTATGATTATGAAGTGTTTACGAAAGAGTGTTTCGAGAACACCCGTAAAGACAACCAGCACATGACCGCCGTCGGAGCCTTTAAGGCTGATTATAAGCTGGCCTCTTTCCTGACTGAAAAGGCAAAGGTTGACTTTCCCAAGAGATATGAGTCCCCCGAGTGGAGAGATATGTTCTACGGGGAAGCCGGTTTCTTTGAGAATTATCCCTTGGATCCTAAAGACGATAGGAATTTCAAGCTTTGCGGCAGGATGAATCTGGGCAGGATCGGGGTATTGAGCTGTGCCCTCATTCCTTATGATGATGAGGCTCAGGTTTTCATGAGGGTTGACAAGCGGACGGATCCTTCCCTTCTGCCGGACAGTATGGAGCTGACCCTGGAAGTTGAGAAGTTTGACGGAAAGAAGGAATTCTATTCAGTCCCTGTATCCTTGAGGAAGGGTATAGATCCTCTCAACAACTATATCTATATGTCCGGGATGTTGCAGAAGATGGAGATTAAGTCCGTATCTCTGGCCAGAATAGGCTTGCACCAGGACTGACCTCAAGGTCAAAGCACATCTTTAAGATAGGGTCCGGTCACCGAGTCCGGATTGCCGGCCAGTTCCTCCGGCGTGCCTTGGGCGACGATCCTCCCTCCTCCCTGTCCGCCGTCAGGACCCAGGTCGAAGATGTAGTCCACGCTTTTTAGGATGTCCAGGTTGTGCTCGATGATAATCACCGTGTTACCCTGGTCCACAAGCTCCTGAAGGACCTGCAGCAAGACCTTTATATCCTCGAAATGCAGCCCGGTGGTGGGCTCGTCCAAGATATAGAGGGTGTTGCCGGTCGCCTTGCGGAAGAGCTCCGCGGCCAGTTTCATCCTCTGGCTCTCGCCTCCGGAAAGGGTCACGGCGCTCTGGCCGAGATGAACATATCCCAGGCCCACATCCACGAGCGCCTTCAGTTTCCTGGCGATCGAGGGAATCGGCTTGAAGAACTCATAGGCCTCGCTTATGGGCATCTCCAGCACGTCGTTGATATTCTTTCCTTTATAGTGGACGGCAAGGGTGTCTTCCTTGTACCTCCGACCCCTGCACTCGTCGCAGACGACGTTGACCGAAGGCAGGAAGTTCATCTCGATCACCTTGATCCCGGCTCCGTTGCAAGCCTCGCAGCGTCCTCCAGGGACGTTGAAGGAGAATCTTCCGGCCTTGAAGCCCCTCACCTTCGCGTCCGGAGTGTCCTCGAAAAGGTTGCGGATGTCGCTCATGACTCCGGTGAAAGTGGCGGGGTTGGATCTCGGGGAGCGGCCGATAGGACTCTGGTCTATCTCAATGAGTTTGTCGATATTCTTGATGCCTTCTATCGAATCGTAGGGGAGAGGGCGGAGCTTGGCCCGGTGGATCTTGTTCTTGAGGATGGGCATCAGGGTCTCGTTGATGAGCGAGGACTTGCCGCTGCCACTGACTCCGGCCACTCCGATAAGGCAGCCCAGAGGGAAGGAAACATCGACATTCTTGAGGTTGTTGCCCCGCGCTCCTGAAAGTCTCAAAGTCAGCCCGTTACCCTTCCTCCTGACAGTCGGGACCTCGATTTTCCGCCGTCCTTGGAGATATTCAAGGGTGAGGGAGTCGCCGAACACACAGTGGGCAGCCGTGGCCTTATCTACCGAAGAGGGTATCTTCCTCTTCTCCGGGGAATACTGCAGCAATGCTTCGAGAGGGGCGTTGAGGCATATTCTCCCACCCTTTTCTCCGGCACCGGGACCGACATCGACCAGCCAGTCGGCGCTCATCATTGTCTCGAGGTCATGCTCGACGACCATGACTGAATTGCCCTCGTCCCTGAGTTCCTTGAGGGATGAGATTAGCTTGCGGTTATCCCTCTGGTGGAGGCCTATGGAGGGCTCGTCAAGAATATATAGCACCCCGACCAGCTTTGAGCCTATCTGGGTGGCGAGCCTGATCCTCTGGCTCTCACCTCCTGAGAGTGAGCCGGTTGGCCTGTCGAGGGAAAGATAGTCCAACCCCACGTCCAGCATGAAGCGCACCCGGTCGTCGAGTTCCTTGAGGATGTCCCTCGCTATGTTGTTTTCCCTGGCGGAAAGTTTCCCCGGAAGTGATGAGAGCCAATCCTTCAGATCGGTCATTTCCATGGCTGCCACTTCGGAAATCGTCTTCCCGTCTATCTTGAAGCAGTTCGTGTTCTGGTTGAGGCGGGTGCCGTGGCACACCGGGCACACTATCTTGTCGTCGATGTCCTCGACCACCCCGTCGAAAGACACCATTTCCGAAAGGTTGCCCTCTCCGATGCGGAACATCTCCTCACTTCCGAAAATGATGTGGGAGACCGCCTCGTCGGGGATGGTCGCTATGGGGTCGTACAGGGAGAAGTTGTATTTCCGGGCTATAGCCCTGATTATCTCGAACTTCCTGGTCTCCCGTACCTTACCCAGGGGTACTATCCCACCGTCCGCTATCGACAGGCTCCTGTCGGGGATGATCGAGTCCATATTCACGTCCACTATCATTCCGAGTCCCTTGCAGTGGGGGCAATAACCTTCGGGAGAATTGAAAGAGAACGAGTGCGGGGCGGGTTCCTGGAGTGACAGGCCGGAGTCGGGATCCACGAGGTGCTTCGAGAAATGGCGCAGCTTGTCGTCGCCGCTCTCCATCATGGCGATGGATCCCTTGCCGATGATGAGGGCAGTCATCACCGAGTCCCGGATTCTTTTGGTGTCTCCCTCGGCGGGTTTGAGCTTGTCCACGACCAGTTCGATGAAATGGCCCTTGTAGCGGTCCAGGGCATCCATCTCGTTGAGCGGGCGGATATCCCCGTCAACCCTGACCTCGGTATAGCCGCGCCTGCGGAGCTGGTCGAAAAGCTCCCGGTAATGGCCTTTTCGGCCCCTGACGAGCGGAGCGAGAAGGTAACATCTCTTTCCCTTGTATTCCTCAATGATCAGATCGACAATCTGCTCGTCGGTGTACCGTACCATCTCCTTGCCTGTCACGGGGGAATATGCCCTTGAGGCCCTGGCATACAGCAGACGGAGGAAATCGAAGATCTCGGTGATCGTCCCCACCGTGGAGCGGGGATTGTTACCGGTCGTTTTCTGCTCAATGGCGATGATCGGGCTGAGCCCGTCGATGCTCTCGACCTCCGGCTTCTCAAGTATGCCCATGAAGTGTTTGGCGTAGGTGGACAGAGTGTCCATGTACCGCCTCTGGCCCTCCGCATAGATCGTGTCGAAAGCCAGTGAAGACTTTCCGCTTCCGCTCAGGCCGGTCACCACCACGAACTCGTTTCTCGGGATGTCGACGTTGACACCTGCCAGGTTGTGGGCTTCCGCCTTGCGTATCTCTATGTATTCCTTCTTGTTCTCGCTCATTATGCGCGAAGTTAGGTGAATTATTCGATAATTTCAGTAAATTTGTAGGAATGGATCGTATTAATATCAAGACTTTTCGTTTCAATCCTTTTCGGGAGAACTGCTATCTCGTCTGGGATCAGGGGAAGGATTGCGTGATAATCGATCCGGGTTGCTATGAGCCTGCGGAAGTCGCCGCCCTGAAAGGAGCTATCTCTTCCGAAGGTTTGTCTCCGAGGGCAATCTGGCTGACCCATGGCCATTTCGACCACATCTTCGGAGTGGCCGGGCTGAGCCGGGATTATTCAATCCCTGTGTATCTCTCACCTCTTGACGGGATAACCATCCGGAGCAATAACGACCTCACGCTCGGCTTCGGGCTAAGGCGGCCGGACATGTCGTTTGAGACAAGGGAACTGGTTGACGGACAGACTGTCATTCTGAACTCCAGTGAAGAATCTCCTTCTTTTCGGGTCATCGCCACCCCTGGCCATACCCCCGGTTGCGTTTGCTTTTACAGCGAGAAAGCCAAGGTGCTTTTCAGCGGCGACACCCTTTTCGCCGGCTCGATAGGACGCACCGATGTCGATGGGGGAGACTACGACAAGGAGATCGTGAGCATAATGGAGAAGCTTATGGAACTTCCCGGCGACGTTGAAGTGTATCCCGGTCACGGGCCAGCCACATCCATTGCCGGGGAGAGGACCTCCAATCCGTTCCTCCAGCCGTTCAATGAGCCTTGGGAGAACGAGACGGACATAATTTAACTCAGGGAATATGCACATAGGTATAGCGGGAAATATCGGCAGCGGCAAGACCACTCTCACCAGGATGCTCGCCAAGCATTACGGATGGACTCCGAAGTATGAGTCCGTCACGTACAATCCATATCTTGAGGATTACTACAAGGACATTCCCCGTTGGTCTTACAACCTTGAGACCTATTTCCTCGCGCAGCGCTTCAAGGATGTCCTTGAGATATCCAAGAGCAAGGATGTGATCATCCAGGACAGGACCCTCTATGAGGGGGTTTACATCTTCGTGGCGAACAACTACGCCATGGGGAACCTCTCCAAAAGGGATTATGAGACCTATATGGATCTCTTCGGAGTGATGTCCTCCATGGCCGGGATGCCGGATCTGCTGATATACCTTAAATGCTCCATCCCCCATCTTGTCGCCCAGATCCAGAAAAGAGGCAGGGACTACGAGCAGACCATAGGGCTTGATTACCTAGCCGGCCTCAACGAGCGTTACGACAAGTGGATAGCCGAGTATAAAGGCAAGGTGCTCACGATAGAGACCGACAACCTCGATTTCGAGAACCGTCCGGAGGATTTCGAATATATAACCGATAAGATAGACGCCGGGCTTTACGGCCTTTTCCCGATGGAGAAATAATTAAAAATCATATAGATATGCATATCGCGATAGCAGGAAACATAGGAAGTGGCAAGACCACGCTGACCAAGATGCTCGCCGCACATTACGGCTGGACACCCAAATTCGAGTCAGTTGATTTCAACCCCTATCTGGCGGATTTCTACGCCGACATGGAACGCTGGTCCTTCAATCTCCAGATCTATTTCCTGAACAAAAGGTTCAAGGATGTGGTGGACATCTCCCGTTGCGACGATGTCATCATCCAGGACAGGACCATCTACGAGGACGCGAGGATTTTCGCTCCCAATCTCCATTCGATGGGACTCATGAGCACCAGGGATTTCGAGAACTATTCCGACCTTTTCGACCTGATGATGTCGCTCGTGAGCAAGCCGGACCTGCTGATCTATCTCAGATCCTCGATCCCCAATCTTGTCGCCCAGATCCAGAAGAGGGGCAGGGACTACGAGAGCAGCATCAGGATCGACTACCTGACCGGGCTGAACAAGCGTTATGAGGACTGGATCAAGGAGTATGACGGCCACCTTCTGATCGTCAATGTCGATGAGATCAAGTTCGAGAACCGTCCGGAGGATTTCCAGGTCATCACGGACAGGATCGACGCCGAGCTCTTCGGCCTTTTCCCCGAGGTGCATCAGATTGATGAATAGGGTTTTATCATACTTTTTGTCGTTGTCGTTTTCCCTTCTCGCGGCCGCCTGCGGTTGCGATGGAGATCCTGTCAAAGAGGAAGAGGAAGTTGTGCCCGAGCCTGTCACAAACGTCTCCTTCGCTAGGGGCGCTGACATCAGCTGGGCCTCGGAGATGGAGTCGGGCGGAATCTCTTTTAAAGATGATAAAGGTGGCCAGGGAATCCTCAAGGTCCTGAAGAACTTGGGAATGAACTCAATCCGTCTGAGAGTCTGGGTCGATCCTATCGGCGGGACTTCCTGGAGCGGACTGGCGGATGTCGTGAATATGGCCAAAAGAGCCAAGATGGAAGGCCTGGCTGTGATGATTGATTTCCATTACAGTGATATATTCGCAGATCCCGGAAGGCAGACGATCCCTGCGGAGTGGTCTTCATATTCCTCGGATGTCGCCAAGGTGGCTGCAGCGGTGGCTTCCCATACCACCACGGTGTTGAACGCCTTGAAGTCGGCCGGGGTGACTCCGGCCTGGGTCCAGGTGGGCAACGAGACCAACAACGGCATGGTCTGGCCGGCCGGAGAGATCGACTGGAAAAAGTCGGGCTCAGCCCGTTACTCCGGTTATGTCCAGGTAAGCAATGCTGGCTATGACGCTGTGAAACAGGTATTTTCGGCTACTCCTGTCATTGTTCACATCGCTGACGCATATAATGCCGGCGACTATGAAGGCTGGTTTTTCAAGGAGTTCAAGGAGGCGGGCGGCAAGTTTGACATGATCGGGCTCTCGCACTATCCGATGAGCGTGTCCGGAAAGACTTGGAGCCAGATGAACTCACTGGCGGTGTCGAGCGTGAAGACCCTGGCAGCCAAGTACTCCCGTAAAGTGATGATTTGCGAAGTCGGTGTCAAACCAGCTTCTTCCGAAGCCGGAGCTTGCCTGAAGTCATTCATGGATTCAGTGAAAGGCCTTGGACAGGACGTCTGCGCCGGTGTTTTCTATTGGGAGCCTGAAGTGGACGGCAAGTGGAAACCTGCCATCTACGGCAAGTCCGGTCTTGTATGTTCCGGATGGGGAGCCTATGACATGGGAGCCTTCTCAAGCTCCGGGACGACCTTCTCCCCGATAAATAGTATCATGACGAGCTTTAACAATTAATAATATGAAAAAGACAATCATCTATCTTGTGGCGGCTGTGCTGCCGCTTCTTCTCGCCTCTTGCGCGCGTAAGAATACTATCTCCGGTCAATACGAGTCCCTTCCGGGCGACTCGCTGCTTGTCGAGATCCTGAATCTCTATGACATGCGTGAACCGCTCACATCCGAAGTCATCCCGGCCCCGGACGGAAAATTCTCATACACTTTCCGTGATTCCGTGGCCAGGGGAGTAATGATTTATCTTCCCGATGACACCCGAGGCAGGAAGCATGGCATCACTTCCTTCATATTCGTGCCCGGGGAATATGCCAAGATCGCCGGAACCATCGACAAGCCGGTAATAGACGGCAGCGCCTATTTCAAGGACAAGAAGGTTTACGACGACATGTGCAAGGAGGATCTCGATAAACTCGAGGCTCTCGGGGATGAATACCGGGCTGCTGTTGGAGCCAGCGACCAGGCTAAAGCTGACTCTCTGGAGGAAGTTTTCGGTAAGATAAACGACCATATCGACGAAATTGCCAAGGAATTCGTGCGGACCCATCCTACAAGCCTCTATTCCGCCACCGTCATCAGCAAGACGGTCGGTGAGGATGGAAAGGATGCCCTTGAGCTTCTGAAACTTATCCCTGACAATGTGAAGAACGGCCCCCTCAAGACTGTCATCGAGAGGACCGAGGAGAGTGCCCAACGCGCTTATAAGCGGGCGGAGGCCTCCAAGAAGATCCAGGACAACATGACCGCTCCTGATTTCACCCTGAAGAACGAGAAGGGCGAGGACTTCACCCTGTCATCCCTCTACAACAAGGGCAAGTACATCATCCTCGATTTCTGGGGCGAGTGGTGCTACTGGTGCAAGGAGGGCATTCCCGACATGAAACAGCTCTACAAGGATGCCAAGGGCAAGATCGAGATCCTCAGCATCGACTGCAGGGACACCGAGGAAGTGTGGAAGAAAGCCATCAAGGACCATGAGCTTCCTTGGCTCCATGTGTATAATCCCGGAGACGACAAGGTGGATGTCTCGACGACCTATGCCATCAAGGGATATCCCACAAAGATAATCCTCAACCCTGACGGTACCATCAACAAGACCTTCGTGGGTGAGGATCCGGAGTTCTATGACTATGTGAAGTCGCTGATCAAGAAATAGCGGCTTCCCAGTTTGAGCTATCCTACGACAGCCCCGTTGGAGATCCCTTCAGCGGGGCTAACAAGTCTCATCTTGCCGTCAGGCTGCTTGGCCATCAGGATCATGCCCTTTGACTCGATGCCGCGGATCATCCTTGGCTTGAGGTTGGCGAGGATGCAGATCTGCTTTCCAAGCATGTCCTCGGGGGAATAGTATTCGGCTATTCCGGAGACGATGGTCCTTTGGTCGATTCCTGTGTCGATCGTGAGTTTGAGAAGCTTGTCGGTCTTTGGAACCCGCTCAGCTTCAAGTACTTTTGCGACACGGATGTCCATCGTACCGAACTCCTCGAACGTCACTTCGGGTTTCTGCTCCTCGACTTTGGCAGGGGTGGCCTGCTCGGCGGCGGCAGCAGCGGCGGCCGCCGCATTGGCCTCTTTCGTAGCGTTCAGCTTGGCGATCTGCGCGTCGATGACGCTGTCCTCGATCTTGCTGAACAGCAGCACAGCCTCACCGAGCTCATGTCCTACCGGCAGGATGTCCCCCCGGCCCAGGTCGTCCCAAGTCAGCACAGGGCGGCCGGGCTCGAGCGCCTGCTCGGCATTGAGTGTATGCAGCGCGCGGCTTTCACCGGGCTTGAAGAAGTTCTCTGTCGGCTCACCCTCGCCGGTCCTATGATCGAATCCGGCGTCCAGCCCGACCTTCAGGATTCCCCTCAGCTTCTCGGCAGAGAACGGAGTGAACGGCTCGAAGGCGATAGCGAGATTGGCGCATATCTGAAGCGAGGTGTAAAGGATCGAGGCGGTGCGGTCCATGTCGGTCTTCGCGACCTTCCAAGGCTCGGTGTCGGAGATGTACTTGTTGCCGATGCGGGCTATGCTAATGGCGTCCTTAAGAGCCTCCCTGAAATGGAAACCCTCAAGGTTGGCCTCAAGGCTGCGACGAAGTTCCGGAATCTGGCCAAGAGTCTCAGCGTCAATGGCTTCCGGCTTCAGGTTGGCGGGGACTTTGCCCTCGAAATATTTCTGGGTCAGGACAACCGCCCTGTTGACGAAATTGCCCAGGATGGCCACCAGCTCACTGTTGTTCCTCTGCTGGAAATCCTTCCAGGTGAAGTCGTTGTCCTTGGTCTCGGGAGCGTTGGCACAAAGCACGTAGCGAAGCGTGTCCTCCTGGCCGGGGAACTCATCGACATATTCATTGAGCCAGACCGCCCAGTTACGGGAGGTAGAGATCTTGTCGCTCTCAAGGTTGAGGAACTCATTTGAAGGGACATTGTCAGGAAGGATGTAACCGCCACGGGCCTTCAGCATCGAAGGGAAGACTATGCAATGGAAGACGATGTTGTCTTTGCCGATGAAATGGATGAGACGGGTGTCCTCGCTCTTCCACCATTTCTCCCAACTCTGAGGCAGAAGCTCCTGAGTGTTGGAAATATATCCTATCGGAGCGTCGAACCAGACATAAAGGACCTTGCCTTCAGCTCCTTCGACCGGCACGGGAACTCCCCAGTCAAGGTCGCGACTGACGGCCCTGGGCTGAAGCCCGCCGTCCAGCCAGGACTTGCACTGGCCATAGACATTGCTCCTCCACTCTTTGTGGTTCTCGAGGATCCAGTCACGCAGCCAAGGCTCGTACTGGTCCAGAGGAAGATACCAGTGGGTGGTCTTTTTCTTAATAGGCTCAGCGCCGCTGAGTTTGGACTTGGGGTTCAGGAGCTCTTCAGGGCTGAGGGTGCTTCCGCACTTCTCGCACTGGTCCCCGTATGCGTTCGGGTTGCCGCACTTGGGGCAGGTCCCGACTATGTACCTGTCGGCCAGGAAGGTCTTCGCCTCGGGGTCGTAGTACTGCTCGCTCTCCTTGGTGATGAACTTTCCCTTGTCGTACAACTCGCGGAAGAACTCGGAGGCGTTCTTGTGGTGGACGGCCGAGGTGGTCCGGGAATATATGTCGAAATTGATCCCGAGCCTCATGAAAGAGTCCTTGATGATGCCATGGTACTTGTCCACGATGTCCTGCGGGGTGACCCCGTTGGCCCTCGCCTTGATCGTGATCGGCACCCCGTGCTCGTCGGAGCCGCAGATGAACAGGACATCCTCGCCCCTCATCCTCTTATATCTCACGAATATGTCAGCTGGCACATAGACTCCGGCCAAGTGGCCGATGTGCACGGGGCCGTTAGCGTACGGCAGCGCGCATGTCACAAGAGTTCTCTTGAAATTCTTCTCCATAAGCTATGATGTAAAGATTCGCGAAGTTAGTAAAATCCTCGGTATGTTTCGCAAGGATTATTATTTGTAGGGTTCCGAGATGGTATTTTTGAATACGTCCGTTTTAGCCGGCCTAACCAGCTATCCCCGCTGTCATCCTGAGCGGAGCGAAGGATCTACAAGCCAGAAGCAGGTCGAAGTGCGCCAGTTTGGCGGTAAAAGCGGCTGCTGAGGGGATTCACGGGGCGGTTAGCTAGCGGCAGCGCTATTCAGCGTCCCGGACCAGGGGGACGATGGATTATTTCTCGCGTCCGAGACGGACTTTCACGGCTTTGATGGCTTTCATTACGCGCATGAGATCCTTCATGATCTCCACCTCGTGGTCTTGGTTCCCTTCAGTCTGGGCCTCCTTCAGGTCTTCCCTCAAGGAGTGTTCCTTGTCCTCGAGGCGGCAGGCGTGAAATACCAAAATGGCCTTGGGAACATATTTGGTAAGCCAGGATCCCTTGGACATCATCGCGTCCCTCAAGCCTTTGATAGACAGGTCGTAGCGCTCGTCGATAGAGAGCTGGGCGGCCACAAGGGCCACATCCCTGTCAGGCCCGTCCAAAAGTCGCTTGACAATCTCGTCTTGCGACAATCCCTCGTAATAGGCTTCTGAATAAGCGTCGTAGGTGGTCTTGTAGACCGAATTGGCGAATGTGATCCCGTCAGCCTCAATAGCCTGACTGATGAAGTCAAAGACAGTCTGGACTCCCTCCTCGTCCTCACTGTAGAATTCGGAGTCGCTTTGGAACTCAAGGGGGGTGGTGCCGTTAGCCAGGATGAAGTTCAGAAGATCCCGCTCTGCCTTCGCCATGATCTTGTTTTCCTCCAATGCATCCAATCCCTGGTCGGCCGGACGGCCGTCCGGGCCAGGCACGTTGTGATCGGAGACGGCATTGTCTGCTCTGGCCGGAGCAGCCGTCGAGCTTAGGCCGTACTCAGCCGCAGCGTAGCGAGAATGGACGCGGCCGGGCTCGAGCGGCTGTCCGGCCTTAGATAATAGTTTCGCCCGGGTGGAGCTGACACGATCTTCAAGGGCGGTACGGCGAATGTCGAATTTCTGGGCGAGAAAATCAATGTAGGTCTCCCGTTTGACCGCGTCCGGGATGTCCGCCACAGTGTCAGCGATCTCATTGATGGCATTGGCCCTACCCAGAGGATCCCTATCAGTCCCTTTAAGCAGCAAGGAACTCTTGAAATCCACGAAATCCTGCTCGTTACTTGAAATGAAGTCCTCGACTTCTTCCAGTGTGTGCTTTCTGGAATATGAATCCGGATCGTCCCCGTCCGGTATCAGGACCACCTTTACATTCATCCCCTGGCGGAGGAACATGTCGATTCCCCTCAGGGCCGCCTTCTGCCCGGCCTCGTCACCGTCGTACATGATCGTGACGTTCTTCGTGAAGCGTCCGATCAGCCGGATCTGCCCGTCGGTCAGGGCCGTGCCGCTGGAGGCCACCACATTGGTGATTCCCAGCTGGTGCATCGAAAGGACATCCAGATATCCCTCCACAAGGAAGCACTTGTCTTTCTTCGCCATCTCGGCCTTCGCGAACCATATTCCATAAAGGGATTGGTTCTTCACGTAGATCGCGCTTTCCTTGGAGTTGACGTATTTGGCGTACGGTTTCCCTTCTTCTTTTGACTTGAGTGTCCTGGCGCCGAATCCGATCACCCTTCCGCTGACAGAGTGGATCGGGAAGGTGACCCTCTCGACGAAGCGGTCGTGAAGGTCCGGCTTGTCGTCGTATTTGGCGCAAAGGCCGGTCTCCAGAAGGTACTCGTCCTTGAACCCTTTCGCCTTGGCGGCATCCGTGAACGAGTGGCGGTCGGAAGGAGCCCATCCGAGACCATATTTCGAAATGGTCGAATCCTCGAGACCCCTTGTGTGGAAATAATTGAGACCTATGGCTTTACCTTCTCCTTTGGTGAGCTGGTCGGTGAAAAAACCTTCTGCGAACTCGGAGACGAGATAGAGGCTCTCATTCCTCTGACGAGCCGCTATGTCCTCCGCGCTTTCCTCTTCCTCGACCACCTCGATGTTGTATTTCTTGGCGAGATATCTCAATGCGTCCGGATAGGACATGTGCTCGTGGTCCATGACGAACCCGACTGCGGATCCTCCCTTATGGCAGCCGAAGCAATAATATATTCCTCTCGCGGGAACCACATGGAACGAGGGAGTCTTCTCATTATGGAAAGGGCAGCAGCCCCACCATTCCGCCCCGCGTTTCTTTAGCGAGACGAAATCGGCCACTACCTCCTCGACTTGGGCGGTGTCCAGGATCTTCTGAACTGTGTCCCTCGGGATCATGCTTAATCCATGTCTTCCTGAATCTCAGGATCCTCAATCTTCTCGTAATTGACTTCCTTGGCATCCTCCAGGCTGGAGGGGGTGGTTGTCCTGGCATTAGGATTTACGGAATATTCCGTACGCCTGATCTCAAACTCCGCCCTGGCTTTCTCCATCCTGAACGCTGAGATCAGTTCGGCAACTCCATAGACGATCAGCAGACAGCCGGCGATGATGCTCATCACGTTGATGGTGAAAGGATTGAACAGCAGGAAGGCACCTCCTACGACGGCCAGGATCGAGAGCAGCAGGGATGAGAATCCCGCTCCGAGAAGGCTCATCGCCCCGGCGAGGGCGAGTAGCTGCAGGCCTCCGAACAGGATGAGGACGATGCCGATGGCATAAACTATCGCTCCCGCTATCCATTGCGGATTGAAGAACAGCAGGAGGCCGAGGGCGATGTCAAGGCCGGCGTTGATGATAAGCAGCTGGTAGAACCCTGTCTCCTTGCTTTTTATGAGACCATATATTAAAGACGCGATGCCTGCCGCGACGAGCAGCCCGGCTATGATCTTCACAACCAGTGTGGGAGCGTTGCCCCCGAATGCCATCACCAGTCCAATCCCTATAGCCGCTATGGCTCTGGTGACGCTGTCGAACTTTGTTTTGTATCCCAGAGTAATCATAAAAACAAAATTAATAAAAAAACGCTATATTCGTGAATATGTTTTTCGACACACACAACCATAGCCAGTTTTCTTTTGACGGAGGAGCGACAACGGTCGAGCAAAGCGTCAAAGCGGCGGTGGACAAAGGGTTCGGTGGCATCTGCTTCACCGACCATTGCGATTACTTTGTCCCCAAGATGAAGGAGGAATTCGAACCGATAGTCTGCGAGGTTTTCGATGTCAAGGCGCAGCAAGCTGAGATTGACCGGGTGAGCGGCCTTGTCGCGGAAGGGGCCTTCGGCAGGGCCGCGGCCAAGAAGTTCAAGGTACTCAAGGGAATAGAGGTAGGCCTTTATGAGGACAGCCGGGAGCTGAACAAGAATATCCTCGCCGCCAATAGTTTCGACCAGGTCATCGCCTCTGTCCATTACCTGGAGGACACCGATCCGTATTTCGGCCCTTATTACAAGGGCAAGAACTGGAAGGAGGCTTACGGCCGCTATCTGGAAACCCTTCTCCGGGAGATGCGGAAGCTGGAGGATTTCGACATCATGGGCCATTTCGACTATATCGTCCGCTATGCCCCATACCCCAAGGAGAGCATCCAGTACAGGGATTTCCCAGGCCTTATTGATGAGATACTGAAGTATCTGATAGAGAACGGAAAAGGTCTTGAGATCAACACAAAGACGTACAGGCAGTACGGGCTGCGGACACCCCAGCTTGACCGGGACATCCTGATCCGGTACATGGAGCTCGGGGGAGACATCCTCTGTCTCGGATCAGACTCTCACAAAGCGGACCAGGTGGGAGCCAGGTTCGATTATTTCGCCCAGTATGTGAAGATGTTCGGTTTCCGCCGCTTGGGCCATTTCGAGAACCGCAGGCTGAAGATGGTGACTATCTAGGAAGCCACCTCGCAGAGGAATTTGAGCCTGACGAGCCTGATCTCCATCTCGTCATAGTCCGGCTCCAGGGCCGCCCTGGCCTCTTCAAGGGAATCTGAAGAAGCCTCGTTCTTGAAGTAGTCGAAGATCTCCTCGACTATGTCGTCGTCGATCACCTGGCGTATGTAGTAGTTGAGGTCCAGTTTGGTGCCGGTTGAGACGATGCCTTCCAAGTCATCGATCAGTTTCTCCATCTCCATGCCCCTTGCGTCAGCGATGTCTTCGAGGGAGAGCTTGCGATCCACGCTTTGGATAATGAATATCTTGTCGGCCGACCTTGTGGGAGCGGACTTGACCACGAACTCCGCAGGCCTCGTGATGTCATTTTCCTCCACGTAGGCCTTGATAAGCTCGATGAATTCCTTGCCATATTTCCTGGCCTTTCCTTCCCCGACGCCCTGGCATCCGTGTAACTCGTTGAAGGTGATGGGGTAAAGGATGGACATATCCTCCAGGGCCGGATCCCCAAAAATGATCCATGGCTGAAGGTTCAGCCTCTTTGACATGTCTTTCCGGAGGTTCTTGAGCATCGACAGCAGGACAGGGTCTCCTCCTCCGCCCCTCATGGCAGCCTTGTCGGAGGCGGTGTCCTCGTCATCCTCGTCGTTGTCCTTGCCCACGAACACGCGGTCCTCCACGAGCCTGATCTCCCAGGGGTTGGCGTAGAACTCCTCACCTTTCTCAGTCACGAATATCAGACCGTAAGACTCGATCTCCTTGCCAAGCAGGTGGAGCAGAAGCCCCTGGTGTATGACAGCGCTCCAGAACCTGTCGCTATGGTCTTTGCCTTCCCCGAACAACGGGAGGGTGTCGTGTTTGTAAGACTTTACCATAGCGTTGGACTGCCCGGAGAGGACCATCGCCAGATGCTCGATCTTGAAGTGTTCCGGGAGGGACTTGATCAGCCTGATCACCAGGCACATTTCCTTCCTTCCGTCGAAAGTGGGCTTGGGGTGGACGCAGTTGTCGCAGACTCCGCAGTTATCTTTCGGATAGTCCTCTCCGAAATAGTTGAGCAGCATCTTCCTTCGGCATTGGCTGGTCTCCGCATAGGCCACGGTCTCCATCAGCAGCTGCCTCCCTATCTCCTGTTCGGAGACAGGCTTCCCGAGCATGAATTTCTCGAGCTTCTGGATGTCTTTGTAGCTGTAGTATGTGATGCAGTCCGCCAGCTCGCCATCCCTTCCGGCGCGTCCTGTCTCCTGGTAATATCCCTCGATGCTCTTCGGGATGTCGTAGTGGATCACGAACCTGACATCCGGCTTGTCTATGCCCATGCCGAAGGCGATCGTCGCCACGATCACGTCCACATCCTCCATAAGGAAGCGATCCTGGTTCTCGGCCCTGGTCTTCGCATCCAGCCCCGCATGGTAGGGCAGGGCCTTTATCCCGTTGATGGAAAGGAGATTGGCCATCTCCTCGACCTTCTTGCGGCTCAGGCAATAGATGATTCCGGACTTGCCCGGATGCTGCCTGATATAGCGGATTATGTCTTTCTCGGCGTCCACCTTGTCCCGCACTTCATAATATAGGTTGGGTCTGTTGAAGGAGGATTTGAACACTGTCGCGTCCATTATGCCGAGATTCTTCTGGATGTCACTCTGTACCTTTGGAGTGGCAGTCGCGGTCAAGGCTATCACGGGTGCTTTCCCGATTGTCTGGATCATATCCCTGATCCGTCGGTACTCAGGGCGGAAGTCATGACCCCATTCAGAGATGCAATGCGCCTCATCCACGGCGTAGAATGAAATCCTGATCTCTTTCAGGAGGTCGATGTTCTCTTCTTTGGTCAATGATTCCGGCGCCACGTATAGGAGCTTGGTGACTCCGGACAAGAGATCCTGTCGGACTTCCTGGATCTGCGCCTTGCCGAGGGAAGAGTTGAGGAAATGGGCAATACCGGAATGTTTCTCCTCAAAGCCGCGTATGACATCGACCTGGTTTTTCATCAAGGCGATCAAGGGGGAGATCACAATGGCGGTGCCTGGCATGATAAGGGCCGGCAACTGGAAGCAGAGGGACTTTCCGCCTCCTGTGGGCATGAGGACAAACGCATCCTTCCCTTCGATCAGGTTGCGGATTATGGCTTCTTGGTCTCCTTTGAAGGAATCGTAGCCGAAAAAGGTTTTCAATTTTGAGTGCAGCTGGGCGGAATCAATCTCCATGTCCGACGATTTTCATAAATATAGCCAAAGATTTCGTAAAAGGCAAACCAAATTGACACTAATAATGTAAAATTGAATAATATTTGCGATATTCGCGGAGATATAGGGACTGTTCACGTCCTTTATCCTCAGTAAAGTAATAGAACACATAAAAGCTATAGACATGAAAAAAGTTATCAAGTTTTTCGCTGTCGCGGCCGTGGTTTTCTCCGCAGTCGCTTGCAACTCCGCCAGACCCGCTGCTGGCGTGCCTAAGGAACTCGTTCCTTCAAAGGGTGAGATTGATTCCGTCAGCTACCTTCTCGGTATAAATCTTGGCCAGATGATCAAGGGTTACAACATGGGTGACCTTAATTTCGCTGAGATCAAGAAGGGCGCCGAGGATTTCGTCAACGCCAAGGGCAACCAGCGTGACACCAATTTCGTCAAGCAGTTCAAGGTTAATCCTGAGGAGATGGGCCAGGTCATGAATAGCTTCATCGAGAAGCGTTCCGCCTACGCCGCCGCCGTCAACAAGGTCGCGCAGGACAAGTATTTCGAGGAAGTCAAGAAGATCGCCGGTGTCGAGTCTTCAGAGTCCGGACTGTGCTACCTCATCAAGGAGCCCGGCAATGACACCAAACCCGGTCCCAAGGACACCGTCTATGTCCACTACAAGCTTTCACTTAAGGACGGTTCTGTCATTGAGGAAGTTCCCGAGAGCGATCCTTCCGTCATGCTGATGCTCAACAGGGTCATCCCCGGTTGGACTGAAGGACTCCAGCTTCTTGGCGAGGGCGGCAAAGCCACTCTCTATGTTCCCGCTGAGCTCGGTTACGGCGAGCGCGGTACCAACGGTATCGAGCCCAACTCCCCTCTGGTGTTCGACATCACCTTGGATTCATTGAAGCATTTTGTCGAGCCTGTTAAGGAATAAGCAGATGCCATCACTTGAGTTGGAGGGACGTATCTCCCGGAAGGAGGCCAAACAAAGCGGACAAAGCGCCAGGGGCGCTTGGGTCAAACAGGATTTCATCCTTGAATATCAGGATGGGAATTTTCCCGCGGAGGTATGTTTCACTTCATTTGGAAATGACAAAGTCGCCGAACTGGACAGGTTCCAGGTCGGCGACCTTGTAAAAGTGTCTTTCAATCTCAGGGCTCGGGAATATAACGGCCGCTGGTACAACGATGTGCGTGTCTGGCGCATATCTCCTGCCGGTCAGTCGCAGGCTCAGGCTCCCGTCGCCGCCGCCCCGGCTCCCCAGTCCTATGGGGCTGTCCCCGAGCAGGCTCCGGCTCCGTCCCTGGACGACATGCCGGCCGAGGACGACTCTTCCAACGATCTCCCGTTCTAAGCCAGATCGTCGTCGCTCTCTCCCATAATAATCACGAGATGGTCTCCCTCGGACAGCTCCATGCTTCCATGAGGGACGAGGAAATGTTCCCCTCTCCTGACCATAATGACCCGTATTCCGTGGGGTAGGTTCAGATCTCTTAAAGTGGAACCCTCGCGCAGGTCTTCCCTCGTGACCGTGTGGTCCCTGAGCAAGCCCATCTCTTCCGGAATCTCCATCCCGAACGTCTCGACGGTCGGGTCTTCGTCGTAGCACAGGTCGAGTTTCCTTGCTATCGGGGAGAGAGTCATACCTTGCCCAACAAGAGAAAGCAGGGTGATGATGAAAACTATGTTGAACATGTCATCAGATCCTTCCAACCCTGTGATGACAGGGTAAAGGGCGAACAGGATTGGACCCGCACCTTTGAGACCCACCCAGGACATGAACAGCTTTGACTTCGTCGAGATCTCCTTGAACGGGGCGAGGCAGATGAAAACGCTGGCTGGCCTGGCTATGAACATCATGAAAAGCGCGATCAATATCGCTGGCAGCAGGGAATGGGCCATCTGCGAGGGACGCGCCAGAAGGCCAAGCATGAGGAACATCAGCAGCTGCATCAGCCATGTCATCCCGTCGAAAAACTTCAGGACATCCCTCTTGTTGGGCAGCTTTGTCTTGTTGCCTATTATAATGGCGGTCAGGTACAAGGAGAGCAGCCCGTTGCCGAAAAGGACCGTCGCTATGCCGTTGGAGAAAAAACCTATGCTGAGTATCAATATTGAGTAGAGGGAATTCCCCGGGAGGGGAACTTTCTCCAGAAGGTACTTGGCTCCATAGCCTACGGCGATACCCACCACAAAGCCGATCGCGATCTGGACGACCAAAATCCAGGTTCCGGTCCAGACCGCACCCAACACGCTCCCGTTCATCTTCTCGGGGGTGGTCAGGATCTGGACCATTATGATCGTGAGGATATAAGCCATGGGGTCGTTGCTGCCGGACTCAAGCTCCAGCATGGTTCCGATGCGTTCCCTCAGGTGCATTCTCTTGCCCCTGAGGATCGAGAACACTGAAGCCGAGTCAGTGGGACCCATGACGGATGCCAGGAGCAGGCATCCGAGGAAGGTGACTCCGATCCCTCCTATTATCTTGCCTGTGGTGAGGTAGATGAATGTTCCTGTGAGCAAGGCGGTGATGAAGACTCCCAGGGAGGAAAGCAGCACGCCTTGCCGCATCACCGGCTTGGACTCGGCCAGGGAGGTCTGGAGACCGCCGGTGAACAGGATTATGGTCATCGCGAAGTGGCCGATCGACTCGGCCAGGTGGTAATCCTCGAAACGTATCCCTATGCCGTCGGCTCCGGCCACCATTCCTATTATCAGGAACAGGAGCAGGGACGGCATCCCGAACCTTGTGCCGATCTTGGTGAGCAGGATGGCGCAGAACACCAGCACCGACACCAGCAGGAGCAGGTTCTCGGAAAGGATGTTTATGGAGAATACCGCCAGAGGCATCACTCGACCTCGAACAGGTTAAGGAAGCCGGTCATCATGAATACGTTCCGGATGCTGTCATTGATGCTTCTCACTATCACCTTCCCACCTTTGACAGCCGCGGCCTTGCGCAGGGACAAGAATATCCTTAACCCGGAGCTGGAGATGTAGCTCAACTCCTCGCAGTCAAGGATAATAGTGCCGTTGGCGGTCTCCTGCAGGGGTGAGAGTTCTTTCGCCACCTCCTGTGAGGCGGGGGTGTCGAGCCGTCCGATAAGGCGGACTGTGGTCACGTCATCATTCTTGTTAATCTTTACTTCCATATCACTTCAGTTTTTTGATCAATCTTAATATATTGGTGTCCTTCTCTCTCGTGTAGGAGACCGAGTCCATGATGTTTTTAACCAGGAAGATACCTAATCCTCCGATCGGCCTTTCCTCCGCCCCGGCGTTGATGTCTGGCTCCGGCCTCGCGGTCGGGTCAAACTCCATGCCACAATCGGCGATCGTGAACTCAATGGTGTCGTCATCGACTCTGGCATCAACCTCGATCTCGCCCCTGGTACCTTCCGGGTAGGCGTACATTATCGAGTTCGTCACGGCCTCCTCCATTGCGAGGTTGATGTTCATGGCGAGGTCCTCGTCGAGTCCTCTGCTGGTCGCGATGTTGGAAATAAACTTCGACAGCCTTGAGATCTGCCCGATCTCATTTTCCAGGGTGAGATGGCGTTTAAGCACTCCCGGCTCACTCTTGATATAGTGGATGAAAAGCATGGTGAGGTCGTCGCTTCTCGGGGCGTCGCCCACGAACTGCTTTACGGCCTTGGCCATGGCCTTGAGGTGGCCGACGGAGTCCCTTCTTGTGGAGAGCACATCCATCATCCTTTCCTCACCGAACAAGTCCTGGTTTATGTTTTCGGCCTCGGTGAGTCCGTCTGTGTACAGGAACAAGGCGTCATCGTCTTTCAGGACGGCCTTCTGGGATTTGAAGACGAAGTCCTCCATGATTCCCAGAGGAAGATTCGGAATCAGTTCGAGCTCTTTTCTTGCGCCGGAGATGATCACGGGAGCGTTGTGGCCGGCATTGCAGAAGTCAAGATGGCCGTCATCGAGGTTCAGGATGCCGCAGAAGAAGGTGACGAACATGTTGCTGTCATTCATCTCGGCCATGCTCTTGTTCATGGTGTTCACTATGTGCGCTGAGGTGTGCTCATGGGTGGCCACGGAATGGAACAAACTTCTGGTCACAGCCATCACCAATGCCGCCGGAACACCTTTTCCGGACACGTCTCCTATGCAGAAATACAGTTTCCCGTCCCTTATGAAGTAGTCGTACAGATCCCCGCCGACTTCCTTGGCCGGCACGATCACCGCTGAGATGTCGAGGTCGTCCCTGTCAGGAAAAGGAGGGAAGGTCTTGGGAATCATGGACATCTGGATGCTCCTCGCGATGTTCAGCTCATTCTCCATCTTCTCTTTTTTCTCCGACAGGTTCTTATACTCGTTCTGGCTCTTGGCCGCAAAGCCGAGTATGGTGACCAGCATCAGCAGGCCGAGGATCTGGAGCAACTCCACAAGCCTTCTGGTCTTCTTGATTTCCCCGAATATCTCGCTGTCGGGGATTACTATTGACATGGACCATCCTGTGCGGTCCACAGGCGCGAAGTACACATGGTTGTTGGATGCCTTGCCCCGTATCTCCAGCATCCCTGATTCGCCGCTCATCATCGAGCGGATGACCGCTCCGACCCTCTCCTGGTCTCCGAAATCCTTCGAGGCCTCCTGGACTGTCTTGTTCATGACAAGCGTCTCGACAGGGCAGACGATGATCTCGCCCATCCGGCTAATCACCATGTTGAAAGCCTCCGGGTAAACCTTGTTGCCTCCCACATAGCTCGTGAGCCACTCAAGGGAAATGTCCGCTGTAAGGACAGCGGCGACCTGGCCTTTCCCGTCCCGCACGGGGATTGAGTAGGTTGTCATCAGTATTTCTCCGCCACCGACATCTATGTAGGGCTCTGACCAGTAACCGGAGCCGGTTTCAATGGCCTTGGTGAACCACTCCTTCGAAGGGTAGTCATATTCCTCTGTCGCGAGGGACCTGGAGAGGATTTCCCCGGTGCCAGGATCCCTGTAAGAGTAAGGGGCGAATTTCGGGCGTTTCCTGTTGTATCCAGGGACAAGCGCGACTGTGGAGCCGCTCACGACAGGATTGTCCCGGACAATTATGGAGGTTATCATGTCAAGGCTGTCCAGATGGTCGAATCCCCACTGGGTGAGCCTGATATTGCTCCCGATCACCGCCTCGACCTGGTCGAGGACCCCTTCAATCTTGAGCCTCGTGTTCTCAAGCTGGCTCTCGGCCCGCCTGGAGGCTTCTTCCTTTATGCCTTTCTCCGAGTAATAATACTGGATGAGCGAGGTGGCTTCCAGGGTCAACGCGGCCACGACCACCAGCAGCAGGGCGGTCAGGGCGGAATTGCGCTTGATGCGTTCCTCTAATTTCAGCTTTGTCCTCATAATATCGATGATAAAGCGGCCCTGAATTCCGGCATCGGGGAACCGCAGTCCCGTTCAACTATCAATGTCTTGAGACCGGCGTACGGCCGGATCTCTTCCTCTATCTCTTTCAGGGGACGGTCTTTCCCGAAATACACGGGAGCGAACTCGTCCCAGAATCTCATCGCCAGGGGCTTGGGCATGTGGAAAGTCTCCTGGATGAACTCAGGGCTGCTGAGATAGCAGCAGAGGTAGACCATCCCCACATCGAAGAGGTGGTTGCCGTAGCAGAAGTCCCCCAGGTCGATGAAATACCTCTTGTCCCCAGCGAATATGGCGTTGCTGTACTGTAGGTCTCCATGGACAGCGGTGTCCTCGTCCGGAGTGTCCGTGATGAACTTGCCCAGCCTGTCTTTCTCTCCGGTCGTGAAGAAAGGACTTTCCGACAGAAGCCTGAGGTAGCGGTCCTTGACATTCTCGAACTTGGTGGTGTCCACGTGGGTAGCGTGCAGCTGGAGGCACATCTGGGCGAACTCCCAGGCGTACCGGGCTACCTCCTCAGGGTTGTCCCCTGTGGCCCTTGAATATGATTTCTTGCCCACGATGCGGTGGAAACGGATTCCGAAACGGCCGTCTTCGGTCTGGACATACTCGCCAGGTTCCGGGGTCGGAATCCCCATGTCATAGACTTTCCGGGCCAGAAGCATCTCATCCAGAGGCTGTCTGATCTTGCCCGGAAGGTACAGTTTCAACATGACCGTAGGGTCGGTCTTGTGGTCGTAGCTCTCTCCGTTGAAACCGCCTCCGGTCAGGACATAATCGTCCAGGGATATTCTCTTGGCTTCCATCTCAGTCTCCGAACACTTGATTGACCAGACTCTCGAACTCCTTGAAAGCGAAAGTGTCCTCAAGCTCCCGCAGAGCGTCGGCCAGGCCTCTGTAGCGCCACTCATGAGCTTTCCGGTCTTTCACGTGGAACAGGTTCCAAAGCTTGTCCCCGACCTGCTGATAATCCCTCGCGATCGCCCTCATGTTGGAGAGCTTGTCGCCCATCGCCACGATTTTAACATCCCGGGACGAATTTGCCAGATGGTCCATGGCCGCTTTTTTCCTGGCGTACCAGCTGTCCTCCTCGCTGAGCCCCTCTATCCGCTTGTCACTCTCGGCTTCCACTATGGAGGCTACCCTGTCTCCGAACTCTTCCCGTATCATTCCGACCGTGACGGAAGTGTCCTCCACCGTGTCATGGAGAGCGGCGGCCGCCAGCAGCTCCTGGTCTTTGGTGATCGTGGAGACAATCTCCATGGCCTCCATAGGGTGGACTATGTAGGGAAAACCTTTCCCCCGGCGCTCAGTGCCGGCGTGGGCCTTGACCGCGAAGATGATCGCGCGGTCAAGCAGGCTGGTGTCTAAAGGATTGTTTGCCATATCACTGGTGCATGAAAGGCAGGTCCTTGGACTGGTTCATGATCAGTTCAGCGATCATGTCGTTGCTTTCGGACTTGCCGTTGAGTGTGTCAAACATGAATCTGATACCCGCTTTCCCGCTGCCTTGCTTCAGGAGGTAGGCGATGCAGATGTTCTGTGGTCCTATGGAGGAGGAGACGATGTCCAGGTCCGTCAGCCCGATCTGGAAGGTCGCGATCTGGAAGGCTCCTTCAGAGTAGTCTTTTATCAAGTTGGAGATGTCTCCGAGGGTCTTGCAACCGATTCCTTTGAACAATTCGAGGTAGGGCATCAAGGACACTTCATGGATCTCGGCCTGGTTGACGGAGGCTATCCTCTGGTTTAGTGGCTCGAAAGCGTTCATCTCCATGAAACTCCTGAAAGTGTCCCCGTCGAGAGGCACGTCGTCCAGGTTACCGGACTCGACGAGTGACCGGACCTGTCTCCGGTAATTGGTCAGCTCGGTGCGGATCCGGCTGAACTCGTCGTCCACAAGTTCCAGCATGCCGGCAAGGCGGCTGAGGTTGCGGAGGTATCTGGGCGGCACCTCCACCCCTGACTTGTAGCCGGTGTCGTGGTTCATGTTGGCCCAGGCGTGCTGGAGGACGGTCCTCATCTGGATCTCCATCTTGTACTCCGAGTCGGGAATGCGGCAGACATAATGGAGGGAGAGGTACCCGAAACTGTCTATCTCAAGGGCCTTGCGCTTATCAACGGAGTTCTCCCAGTCCACCTCGAAAACCCTTTCCACGGCCGACGCGACTTTGTCAACATCGTCAATATAGAAGGTTATCACCCGGAGCCCGATGATGTCGGTTATATCCTTGAGCGAGTGGTATTTCCCACCTTTGAGCTCCAGCTTTCCCGCCAGCGAGTCTTCGGCCTTGACCCTGTATTCCAGGGCTGCAGTCAGAAGCCCCGCCTTGTCCATAGTTTCCTTCAGGAGCTGATAAACCTTCTTGGATGACTCCTCGAACCAGGGCAGATTGTCCCGGTACTCCCGCATGATCGCCTCGCAGTGGGGATCGAGATGTATTCCTTTTGGCATTGCCGCGCTAGCTTTTCGAATGATCCGTAAAATACAAAAATAATAAAATATTTTATCTGTCAACCAGTTCAGTCCAATGAACCGTACTGTCCCGCCGCCACCAAGTCATCTGTTTCTTCGCATAGTGGCGGGTGTTTCTTTGGATCAGCCGGATGGCTTCCTCAAGGGGGATCTTGCCGTCGAGGTAGTCGAACATCTCTTTATACCCCACTGTCTGCAGTGCCTGCAGGTCCCGGTAAGGGAGAAGGGAGCGGACCTCGTCCTCAAGACCAGCGTCAATCATGGACAGGACCCTTTTGTCTATCCTTGAATACAACTCCTCCCTCGGCCTTGTGAGCCCGATCTTCTCGATCTCGAAATCCCTTTTCTTGCCCCCTGACTTGAATGAGGAGAGCGGCCGGCCGGAGACAAGGCACACCTCCAGGGCCCTCACGACCCTCTGGCTGTTCTTCTTGTCGATCCTGGAATATGTCAGCGGATCCTTTGTCTCCAGTTCCTTCAAAAGGCTTTCAAGCCCCTCTGAATCAACTCTTTCCCAGAGAGCCTTCCGCAGCTGAGGATCCCCGTCCGGCAGGTCGTCGAGTCCCTCACACACCGCGTCGATGTAGAACATCGAGCCTCCGGTCATGACGAGGGTGTCGTGACCTTCCTCGAAGAGAGTGTCAATCAGGGATAAGGCATCCCGCTCATAATCCCCGGCCGTGTAGGCCTGGGTGACGGGGATTGTCTGGATGAAATAATGCTTGACCCTAGCGAGCTGTTCCTTGTCGGGGACAGCCGTTCCGATGGACATTTCCTTGTAGATCTGCCTGGAGTCGCAGGAGATGATGGGGGAGCCGTATTCCAGGGCCTTCCGGACACTGAACTCCGTCTTCCCTACGGCCGTCGGCCCGAGAATGATGACGAGCCGGCGCGGCATGTGTCAGAAATCGAGATCCTCAGTGCCGTCGAAGACTTCCTTCCCGTCCTCGTCGTCATCGTCTTCTTCGTCGTCCTCGTCCTCATCCTGCTTGTCCTCGTCGCTTCCGGAGCCGAGCTCTCCCAGCCAGTCGGGTTTCTGTCCGGGAAGGTGGCGCTGGGAGTCGGGGAGATCCTCGAAGGCCACGTAGCCGTTCTCGAACTCGATGGGGTTCGGCCCTTTGACATCGACGATGACCGGTGAAGGGCCTTTGCCCTCCTCTGTCTCCTCGAGGGTGATGATGACGCTCTTTTTGTTGGGAACGTCGTAGAAATATATGAACGAGGCCACTCCCTTCTCGACGGTGTCCTTGACTGTCACCTTGTCCACCGTCCCGGATCCGAGGTCGAAAAGGCCGTAGCGAGCCACGACACCTCCGTCGGCATCCATCGCCTTGAACATGATCAGCTGGTCCTGAGGGAACTCCATGTCAGCCCTCATCTGCTTGTGAAACTCGTAAAGAGTGGTTCCGGAGTCCATCCGGTAGACCCTGTAGAATCCCTTGATCCCTGCAAGGGTAACTCTGAATTGATAAACCATAAAACCCAAATAGTTATTCAAAAATACAAAAAATCCCGCCTCGTTGCAAAATTATGTGAAAAACGTTAATTTCGTGGATATGATTCAAGACTCCTACCTGAGCGTCCCGTCTTCTGCCGAAGGGCTGTTCAAGGACAACGGAAGCCGTTTTATAGCGTTTGCCTATCCCGTTGAGACAGAGGAAGAAGTGAAGGACATCGTGGCTGATTTAAAGAAGCGGTACCACGATGCCCGCCACCACTGTTACGCCTACAGGCTGGGATATCAAGGCGACCGTTTCCGGGCCAACGACGACGGGGAACCTTCCGGATCCGCCGGGCGGCCAATCCTCGGGCAGATCGATTCCCGGGGGCTCAGTGACACGCTGGTAGTCGTCGTGAGGTATTTCGGGGGGATAAAGCTGGGGATTCCTGGCTTGATCCGTGCCTACAAGACTTCTTCCGCCGAGGCTCTTGACAATGCGGGAACAGTGGGGAAGATTGCCGGGAAGTGGTTCAAGGTCAGCTTCTCTTACCAGGACATGAACCCTGTCATGAAAGTCTTGAAAGACATGGATCTCCGCCAAAAAGACCAGGATTTCGGCCTTGGGTGCTCCCTGAAGGTCTGGGTCAGGCTCTCCGCGGAGGCTGACATGATCGAGAGGCTCTCGGGGATCGGGAGCGTCGCTGTTGAGGAAATACAATAAATACATATATATTATGCCCAAGAATCTGATTTCTATCCAGGACTTCACCAAAGAGGAGATACTCCACATCCTGGACATGGCCGCCGGCTTCGAGAAAGACCGCGAGCGTGACTTCCTTACCGGCAAGGTGGTGGCCTGCCTTTTCTTCGAGCCTTCCACAAGGACGAGGCTGTCTTTCGAGACGGCTGTCAACCGCCTGGGAGCCAGGGTGATAGGCTTCCCTGACAACCGCAACACCAGCCAGACCAAGGGCGAGACCCTGGAGGACACCATCAGGATTGTCTCCAACTATGTGGACATGATCGTGATGCGTCACCCGATGGCCGGAGCCGCCGACATAGCCGCCTCCGTGGCGTCCGTGCCGGTCGTCAATGCGGGCGATGGCGCCAACCAGCACCCTTCGCAGACGCTTCTTGACCTCTATGCCATAAAGAAGACCCAAGGCAGGCTTGACGGCTTGGACATCAATATGGTCGGCGACCTCAAATATGGCCGGGCGGTCCATTCGCTGGTTGATGCGCTGAGGCATTTCAGCCCCAGGTTCACCTTCACCGCTCCCGAGGAGCTCGAGATGCCGAGGAAGTATCTTGAGATGCTCAACAAGGATGGGATCCCTTACCGCCAGGTCTCCAGGATAGAGGATGGCCTGAATGATTGCGACATCCTCTACATGACCCGCGTGCAGCAGGAGAGGTTCCCGGATCTTTCCGAATATGAGAAGGTCAAGGATGTTTACAGGCTGACGGCCTCCATGCTTGGAAGAGTTCGTCCGGGGATGAAGGTGATGCATCCGCTGCCGAGGGTCGGGGAAATCGCCGAGGACGTCGACAACACCCCTTACGCCTATTATTTCCAGCAGGCCGGAGGCGGGATGTATGTCCGCATGGCGATTATCTCATATTTATTGGGTTATTCCTTTTAAATTACCTATATTTACCCCCGATTCGGTTTTGATTCCTAATCACATAAAAAATAACAGTTTAAAATTGTAATATCTGAAATGAAAAAGGTCCATGTTTTCAACGCCGGCCCCTGCCTTCTGCCGCAGGTCGCCATCGACAACGCCATCGAGGCTCTGAAAGACTTCAAAGGCACAGGTGTGTCTGTCCTCAGCATCTCCCACCGCACAAAGGAGTGGGATGAGACGATGGATGAGTGCCGCGCCCTCTGGAGGGAACTCCTTAATATTCCCGACACTCATGAGGTCATCTTCCTCGGCGGCGGCGCATCGCTGCAGTTCCTCTATGTGGCCATGAACTACCTTGAGAAGAAGGCCGCCTACCTTGAGACCGGTGTCTGGGCCAAGAAGGCGTTGAAGGAAGCCAAGGGCCTTGGCGACGCTTATGCCCTGGCCAGCTCCGCCGACAAGAACTACTCCTATATTCCTAAGGGCTACGTGATTCCGACTGACATCGACTACTTCCACATCACCACCAACAACACCATCTACGGTACGGAGATCAAGGAAGATATCGACTGCCCCGTCCCCCTCATCGCCGACATGAGCTCCGACATCATGAGCCGTCCGGTTGACGTGAGCAAGTACGACCTCATCTACGGAGGTGCCCAGAAGAATGTCGGCCCCGCCGGCGTGATCTTCGCCATCATCAAGAAAGACTCCCTCGGAAGGGTCTCCAGGTATATTCCCACCATGCTGGACTACCGCACCCACATCGACAAGCTCTCCATGTTCAACACCCCTCCCGTGTTCTCCATCTACATGATGAACGAGACCCTGAAGTGGCTCAAGGGCATCGGCGGAGTCGAGGCTATCCACAAGATCGACACCGAGAAGGCCAACCTGCTTTACGGAGAGATCGACCGTAACCCCCTGTTCGTCGGCACTGCCGCCAAGGAGGATCGCTCTATCATGAACGTCTGCTTCGTCATGGCTCCCGGCTATGAGGCTCTCCAGGACGAGTTCCTCACCTTCGCCAAGGAGCGCGGCATGATCGGCATCAAGGGCCACCGCTCAGTCGGAGGCTTCAGGGCTTCTCTCTACAACGCCTGCACCCTTGAGGATGTCCAGGCTCTCGTGGACTGCATGAAGGAATTCGAGACTCTTAAGAAATAATTGGATATGAAGATATTAGTAGCTACCCAGAAGCCTTTCTCAGCCGCCGCCGTGGCTGGGATCAGGGAGATTGTCGAGGGAGCCGGCCATGAGTTCGCCGCCCTTGAGAAATATGCCGACGCTTCCGAACTTGTCGCCGCTGTCGCTGACGTTGACGCCCTCATCATCCGTTCTGACAAAGTCACCGCGGAGGTGCTTGACGCCGCGAAGAACCTGAAGATAGTCGTCCGCGCCGGAGCGGGGTATGACAATGTGGATCTCGCAGCCGCGACCGCCCACAAGGTAGTCGTGATGAACACTCCCGGACAGAACTCCAACGCCGTGGCCGAGCTGGCTGTCGCCATGATGATATTCATGGCCCGCACCCAGTTCACTCCCGCCACCGGAAGCGAGGTGCAGGGCAAGAGGCTCGGCATCCAGGCTTTCGGCAATGTGGGCCGTCTGGTCGGTGCCAAGGCCAAGGCTCTCGGAATGGAGATCCTCGCCCTCGACCCGTTCCTCACTCCCGAGCAGATCGAGGCCGGAGGCGCCAAGCCCGTCTTTGATCTTGGCGAGCTCTATTCCTCCTCGGACTATGTATCCATCCATATTCCCGCCCTGCCTTCAACAATCAAGAGCATCGGTTACGACCTCATCACCAAGATGCCCAAAGGAGCTACGCTCGTGAACACCGCTCGTAAGGAAGTTATTGACGAGGAAGGACTTATGAAGGCTCTTGAGGAGCGTCCCGACCTTAAGTACGTCACCGACGTGATGCCTGACAACTACGAGGCTCTCCGCGAGAAGTTCGGCATGAGGGTCTTCGCGACTCCCAAGAAGATGGGTGCTCAGACCGCCGAGGCCAACATGAACGCCGGCCTTGCCGCCGCCCGTCAGATCTGCGACTTTTTCGCCACCGGCAACACCCGTTTCCAGGTCAACAAATAGTCATTATGGTACGAGTAAAACCCTTCGCGGCGATCCGTCCGCCTAAAGATATTGTCACAGAAGTAGCGGCTCCGCCGTACGATGTCCTTAACTCCGCCGAGGCCAAGGAGATGGCCGGCGAGAAGTCCCTCCTGCATATCACCAAGCCAGAGATCGATTTTGAGCCGATGCTCGAGGATCATGACCCTGAGGTCTATGCCAAGGCTGTCGAGAACTTCAAGGCCTGGCAGGCCAAGGGATGGCTCCGCAGGGACCCCAAGGAGTGCTATTATGTCTATGCCCAGACCATGGAGGGCCGCACCCAGTACGGCCTCGTGCTCTGCGCCCACACCGACGACTACGCTACCGGAAAGATCAAGAAGCATGAGCTCACCCGCAAGGATAAGGAAGACGACCGCATGGTCCATGTCCGCATCCAGAACGCCAACATCGAGCCTGTCTTCTTCGCCTACAAGGACAACGACATCCTGAACAAGATCGTCGCCCAGACGGTTTTGAGGGAGCCGGAATATAACTTCGTGGATGAGAACAACTTCGGCCACAAGTTCTGGGTCATCGACGACGACAAGACCATCGACCAGATCACCCGCCTGTTCACCGGTAACGTGGAGGCCTTCTACGTTGCTGACGGCCATCACCGCACCGCCGCCGCTGCCCGTGTCGGCGCTGAGAAGAGGGCACAGAATCCGAACCACACCGGAGACGAGGAGTACAACTTCTTCATGGCCGTCTGCTTCCCTGAGAGCCAGCTCAAGATCCTGGACTACAACCGCGTCGTGAAGGATCTGAACGGTCTTTCCTCAGAGGAGTTCCTTGCCGCGTTGGCGAAGGATTTCACTGTGGTAGAGAAGGGTACGGAAATATATCATCCGGACCATCTCCACAACTTCTCGATGTACCTGGACGGCAAGTGGTATTCCCTTGAGGCCCTCCCTGGAAGGTATGATGATTCCGATCCTATCGGTGTGCTGGATGTGACCATCCTCTCGAACCTTGTCTTGGATTCCATCCTCGGAATCAAGGATTTGCGTACCGACAAGAGGATCGATTTCGTCGGCGGTATCAGGGGACTCGGCGAGCTTTCCCGCAGGGTCGATTCAGGTGAGATGAAGGTGGCTTTCGCCCTTTATCCTGTCTCGATGGGCCAACTGATCGACATCGCTGACACCGGCAACATCATGCCTCCGAAGACCACCTGGTTCGAGCCCAAGCTCCGCTCAGGCCTCTTCATCCACTCGTTGGATTGATCATTACGCCCATTTATCGGCCGCCACAGGGGTCCGCACGTCGCCCAGATACTGGATCTCAACGACAAACCACTGCCCGGTGCTGGGTTTCTTCCTCAGCTTCACCGGGCGGGGGTTGTCCGCTCCTCCGGAATGGAGGTACAGGACAGCCCAGTTCTCGTTGTCAAATGAATATGGGGTGGAGGAAACCTTAATCTTATAAGGCTTTGAAGGCGTGTAGTTGTTAGCCGGAGTGGCACCCTCAAAGAACGAGTTGACCTTGTAGAACTTTCCGTCCATGAAACGGTCGGATATCTGCTGGAGGGCCATAGGGGTCAGCGGATCGGGCCCTTTCAGGAAGTTCAGCATCTTGATTGATTCTTCCTTGTCGGTCTCAAAGCGTGTGAGCGCCAGGAGCGACAGGGCGGCTACAGCGTAAACGTCTGACAGCGTCGCCTCCGGAAGAGCCTTGAGGTCGTCCACAGTCTGAGGTAATGACTCAAATGTGTAGGTCTTGCTTTTCCCGCTGACGGCCTTGCTGACCGTCTGGCTGACTTTGTTCTTGAACAGGCGACCAAGTCCGCCAAGAAGATCCGATACCAGTTTATCCATAAGTTTTCTCTGATTTTCCGCAATATACGAAAAAAATCTCATCTCCGGCTTGACAGGCCATCCCCCTGTCATCCTGAACATCCCCTCTGTCTTTCTGAGCGCCAGCGAAGAATCTATTGTCACCCTCGTCCCTACTGACAGGACGGTATAGGAAGTCTGGCATTTAATTCCCTGTATATTAATGCTTTAGTTTGTTTTTAAGTTCCGTATTGCAGGACTTAATAATGTCTTATTATAATGGCATTCAGCCCTTTACCTGCCAGCGTCACGTGTTACATAATATGCGTAGCCAAAGAAGCTCCAAAATGCACACCTAATATGCTCCAGTCCGGTATCCCTCCAGTGCGGGCAGCACCGAACAGGCGAAGAATAATCCGCAAACCAGAAGCAGGATGAAGAGCCCTCTTGCTTATACTCCACTGCCAGCACGGTTTGCCGAAAAGTTGTCCGCGCGATATCTCTCAAGTGGGGAAGCCGGGCATTATATTGAGGAACAAGGTGTGAGATGAACCGCAAAAAGAGGACAAAATGAGGGTGTGAAGCCACCTGTGGTGGTAATGCGCCCGCAAGACATGTCAAAAACGCAGGTTGACGCCCACCTCCGGCTCCACACACCGTATTGCCGTTCAATTATTTGGAGCAGGGTTTTGGATTTGATCCACTATTCCGCTTTCGTTTTCGGCGAATATTCTTTATATTTGATAGTTGGAAAAGAACCATTTGTTTGACACTAAGAACATCCTTCCGATGAGACGAATAACCACTATCCTCCTTTGCGCCGCCGCGATCATTCTGTTGACCTCTGCCGACAAGAACAAAAAGGCAAACCACCAGGACGGGGGCTACCCTATAACCCCGGTCCAGTTCACCTCCGTTAAAGTAGGCGATGGCTTTTGGGGCCAGAGATTGAAAGCATCGAGGGAAGTGACTATCCCATTGGCGTTCAGCAAGTGCGAGGAGACCGGCCGTTACGAGAACTTCGTCAAGGCCGCCCATCCGAGTGAGGAATATAAAGTCGGTGGCCTCGCTTTCGACGACACCGATGTCTACAAGACCATCGAGGGCGCCAGCTATGTCCTCCAGACCTATCCCGACAAGAAACTCGAGGCATATATCGACAGTGTCCTTGTCATTGTCGCCGCCGGTCAGGAACCGGACGGATATCTCTATACCTCCAGGACCATGAACCCCAAGCATCCGCACAATTGGTCCGGAGATCATAGATGGGAAAAGGTCGAGGTGCTCAGCCATGAGCTTTACAATCTCGGTCACATGGTCGATGGAGCCGTGGCTCATTACCAGGCCACTGGCAAACGTAACTTCCTCGATATAGCGATCAGGTACGCCGACTGCGTCTGCCGAGAGATCGGTCCCGGACCGGGCCAGGTGGAGAGGGTTCCCGGCCACCAGATCGCCGAGATGGCCCTCTGCCGCCTCTATCTCGTGACTGGAGACAAGAAATACCTCGAACAAGCCAAGTACTTCCTCGATCGCAGGGGCAAGACGGCCACAAGTGATCTTTACACCCAGTCCCATCTCCCGATCTTGGAGCAGGACGAGGCTGTGGGTCACGCCGTGAGGGCGACTTACATGTATTCCGGAATCGCTGATGTGGCGGCCCTGACCGGGGATAAGGAATATATCGATGCCATTGACCGGATCTGGGACAACATCGTCAGCAAGAAACTCTACATTACAGGAGGCATCGGCGCCACCCGCCATGGCGAGGCTTTCGGGAAGAATTACGAGCTGCCGAACGCCTCGGCATATTGCGAGACCTGCGCCGCGATCGGCAACGTCTATGTCAACCACAGGATGTTCCTCCTCCATGGCGAGTCGAAATATTACGATGTCCTGGAGCGGACCCTCTACAACGGGCTCCTTTCGGGAGTGTCTCTCCAGGGCGACGGGTTCTTCTACCCGAACCCATTGGAGTCTGCCGGAGGCTATGAGCGCAAACCTTGGTTCGGCTGCGCCTGCTGCCCTTCGAACATCTGCCGTTTCATCCCTTCCGTCCCGGGATATGTCTATGCCGTCAACGGGAATGACCTGTACGTCAATCTCTATATGCCCAACACCCTCACACAGAAAGTGAACGGGAAGGATGTCGTCCTGAGGCAAGAGACCGGTTATCCCTGGAACGGGGATGTCCAGATCACGATTGACAAGAACTCCGCCAAGACTTTCTCCCTGAAGCTCCGCATTCCCGGGTGGGTCAGGGGAGAGGTCGCACCCGGTGAGCTCTATAAATATGCTGACGGGAAGTCGCTGGGTTACAAGGTTTTGGTTAACGGCGAGGAGGTCACTTCTGACCTCGAGAAAGGCTATTTCACTGTCACAAGAAACTGGAAGAAGGGCGACAAGGTCTCCCTCCATCTGGACATGGAGCCGAGGATTGTCACCGCTCGTGAGGAGGTTGAGGCGGACCGTGGAAGGATAGCCGTGGAGAGGGGTCCGATTGTCTATTGCGCTGAGGCTGCCGACAACAAATTCCCTGTCAGGAGCGTTCTGATCGGAAAGAATCCCGACCTGGTCGTCTCGCATGGCGATGTCATCGGTTACCCGGTCGAGAAGATCTCCACTGTCGCCCAGACTCTCCATTATGACCAGATGGGACGTCTGAGGGTGGACGATGTCAAACTGACCATGATTCCTTATTACGCCTGGTGCCACAGGGGTGCCGGGGAGATGACCGTTTGGCTCCCGACAGAGCTGGGGTCAGCGTCTCCGGCCAAGCCTTTTGAGAAGAAATAATTGATTAATAATATTTTTAAGCCATGTTTAAAAAGTTTTTCGCTGTTTGTGCGGCCGCTCTCCTGATCATGGGATGCGGCGGAAAGAAGAAGGCCGAAGTCACAGGCCTGAAGTCCGGACTTGATCCCGAGGCCTTCCATGTGGAAAGGGATGGGAAATGGATCAACCTCTACACCCTGACCAACAAGTCCGGCATGGAAGTCAGCATCACGAATTTCGGAGGCCGAATCGTCTCCGTGATGGTGCCGGACAAGAAGGGCGAGTACAAGGATGTCGTCCTTGGCTTCGACAAGATCCAGGATTATTTCCCGGAGAACAACCAGACGGATTTCGGCGCCACGATCGGCCGTTACGCCAACCGTATCAATCAGGGGAAGATCACCGTGGAAGGTGTTGAGTATCAGCTGCCTCAGAATAACTACGGCCATTGTCTCCACGGAGGCCCCAACGGCTGGCAGTACAAAGTCGCTGAGGTTGTCTCAGGCTCCGGCAACACCCTGAAACTGAAATTCGACTCACCCGACGGAGAGGCCAACTTCCCTGGCCATGTCACGGCCTATGTGACCTTCACCCTGACTGAGGATAACGCCATCGACATCCGTTACGAGGCCACCACAGACAAGACCACGGTCATCAACATGACCAACCATTCTTATTTCAACCTCTCTGGAGACCCTGCTGGCCACAGCGTCGAGGATGATGAGCTATACATCAACGCCTCCAATTTCACTCCTGTGGATGATACCTTCATGACTACCGGCGAGATCGCTCCTGTCGAGGGAACCCCGATGGATTTCCGCAAGGCTAAGCTCGTGGGCAAGGATATCAATGCCGACTACGACCAGCTCCACAACGGAAAAGGATATGACCACAACTGGGTGCTCGACACCAAGGGAGATGACACAGTCCTCGCCGCCGAGCTTTATTGCCCGGAGACAGGCATCGCCCTCAAGCAGTACACTGATGAGCCCGGAGTACAGGTCTATGCGGGCAACTTCCTTGACGGAACCGTCACCGGAAAGAAGGGTGTGGTTTACAACTTCCGTCACGCCATCTGCCTGGAGACCCAGAAATATCCGGACACCCCCAACAAGCCCGACTGGCCTTCAGCTACCCTGAAACCCGGCGAGAAGTACACCAGCCATTGCGTCTTCGCCTTCTCCGTGAGGTAATATGGATCTCAACCGCATCACCCTCCAGTCCTGGGACTGGATAGTCATCGCTCTTTTCTTCGCGGGGATGATCTGGATCGTCTGGGATGTCTTCCGGAAGAAGAAGCTCACTTCCGGAGACTACTTCCTGGACGGCCGCTCTGCTACTTGGATCGCCATCGGAGCGTCCATTTTCGCATCCAACATAGGTTCCGAGCACCTTATCGGCCTGGCAGGCACTGGTGCCTCGGCCGGCATGGCCCAGGCCCACTGGGAGATCCAGGGCTGGATGATCCTTATCCTCGGCTGGGTCTTCGTTCCGTTCTACCAGCGCTCGATGGTCTATACCATGCCTGAGTTTCTGGAGAAACGCTACAACAAGGAGAGCCGCGGCATCCTGACCTACCTTTCGCTAGCGAGCTATGTCCTGACCAAGGTCTCTGTGACCGTGATGGCCGGAGGCTTGGCACTTAACGCGCTGCTGGGCATCAACTTCTGGGTCGCGGCCCTGGCGCTTGTGATCATAACTGCCATCTACACCGTCATCGGTGGCATGGAGTCCGTCCTCAAGACCTCTGTCCTGCAGACCCCGATTCTGCTTCTGGGCTCATTGGTGATCCTATGGATCGGCCTTAAGGAACTTGGCGGCTGGAACACCATGATGGACATCTGCGCCTCGCAGCCTGTCAATGAATACGGCGACTCGATGACGACCTTGATGCGAAGTGGCAAGGACACAGAGTTCCCCTGGTACGGAGCCCTGTTCGGCTCCGCCATTATCGGATTCTGGTACTGGTGTACCGACCAGTTCATTGTCCAGAGGGTCCTCTCCGGAAAGGATCAGAAGGAGTCCCGCAGGGGAGCGATATTCGGAGCCTATCTTAAGCTTCTCCCCGTATTCCTGTTCCTGATTCCGGGAATGATAGCCTTCGCTCTCACTAAGACGCCTGGCTCACAGACCGGGCAGATGCTCGCCACCGCCCTCGGAGTGCAGGCTGACGGCACCTTGGCCAATCCCGACCTCGCCTTCCCGATGCTGGTCAACACTCTTCTGCCGGTTGGTCTGAAGGGAGTCGTGATCTGCGGCATCCTGGCCGCGCTGATGAGTTCGCTCGCATCTCTGTACAACTCCTCGGCGATGCTCTACACTATCGACATCTACAAACGCCGCAATCCGGACACCCCGGAAAAGAAGCTGGTGAGGATCGGCCGTTTGGCGACCGTGATAGTGGTCGTGTTCGGAGTCTTATGGATATTAGTTATCCAGAAGATGGGCAAGAGCCTCTACAACTACATCCAGAGCGTCCAGAGCCTGGTGGCTCCTTCGATCGCCGCGGTGTTCCTTCTGGGAATATGCTGGAAGAAGACCTCCCCGAAGGCCGGAATGTGGACCCTTGTCGCCGGACTGGCGCTTGGCCTGACCCGGCTCGTCACGATGATTGTCAATCCGGAGTCGCATAACGCTTTTACTTTCATCTTCAACGAGATGAATGTCTACGCGTTCTGCGTATGGATGTTCCTGTTCTGCGTCGCGCTGGCTCTGGTTGTGACCATGTTTACTCCCAAACCTTCCGAAGAGCAGGTCCAGGGACTCTGTTTCGGCACTGCCACTCCTGAGCAAAAGGCCGCCACAAGAGCCTCCTGGAGCACCTGGGACATCATCCACTCATGCATTATCCTGGCCGTCACCGTCGCATTCTATATCTATTTCTGGTAGTACCTTTCTGTCATTCTGAGCGAAGCAAAGAATCTATGTTAGAAGAGCTGAAACAAAAAGTCTGGCAGGCCAATCTCGATCTTGTTAAGAGCGGCCTTGTGATATTCACCTGGGGCAACGCCTCGGCGATCGACCGGGCGACCGGGCTCGTTGTCATCAAGCCCAGCGGGGTAGGTTACGACGTGATGAAGCCGGAGGACATGGTGGTCGTGGATTTGGAAGGGAATGTCGTTGAGGGCTCGCTCAGGCCATCCTCCGACACTCCGACTCATCTTGTTCTCTATAAGGCGTTTCCGAACATCGGGGGAGTTGTCCATACTCATTCGACTTACGCTACCGCTTGGGCCCAGGTAGGGAGGAATATTCCCAACATCGGCACGACCCATTCCGACTATTTCCACGATGATATTCCTTGCACCCGCGACATGAAAAAGTCGGAAGTGTTCGGGGAGTACGAGAAGGAGACGGGCAATGTGATTGTAGAGCGTTTCAGGAATATGAACCCTGATGACACTCCTGCGGTCCTTGTGCGTAACCACGGACCTTTCACTTGGGGGACTGACGCGGCTAACGCGGTCCATAACGCCGTGGTGCTGGAGGAGGTCGCCAAGATGGCGTTCATTTCCTCGACTCTTCAGCTGCCGACTCTCGATGTGATCGATCATGTTCCTTCGATGAACAAGCATCTCATCGAGAAGCATTACTCCCGCAAGCACGGCCCCAACGCTTATTACGGTCAAAAATAATAACATTAATAGTATGATCAAGCAATACGAAAACTTTGAAGTCTGGTTCGTCACCGGAGCGCAGCTGCTCTACGGAGGCGATGCTGTCGTCCAGGTGGACGGCCATTCAAGTGAGATGGTGGCGGGCATGAACGCCTCCGGTCTCCTTCCGGTTAAGGTTGTCTATAAAGGCACGGCCAACTCCTCTGCCGAGGTTCTGGACGTGATGAGCCGGGCGGAAGCCGATCCCAAGTGTGTCGGAGTCATCACCTGGATGCACACCTTCTCTCCCGCCAAGATGTGGATAAGGGGCCTCCAGGCTCTCCGCAAGCCGCTTTTGCACCTCCATACCCAATATAACGAGGAGATTCCTTGGGAAACCATGGACATGGACTTCATGAACCTGAATCAAAGTGCTCATGGTGACAGGGAATATGCCCACATCCTCGCCCGGATGCGCAAGAACCACAAGACCGTGGTCGGCTACTGGAAAGATCCCAAGACCCTCGGTCATATCGCCGTCTGGGAGCGCGTCGCCGCCGCCTGGGCCGACTCTAAGGACATGAGGATTCTCCGTTTCGGCGACCAGATGAATAATGTCGCCGTGACCGACGGAGACAAGGTCGAGGCTGAGATGAGACTTGGCTATCATGTTGATTATGTGCCTTTCAGCGAGCTGATGACATATTTCGACAAGGTCGCTGACGCCGATGTGGATGCCCTGGTCGGGGAATATTTCAGATTATATGACCATGAGGCCTCTCTGGAGGAGAAAGGCACTCTCCCTTATTGCAAGATATGGCGTTCCGCCAAGGCCGAGCTGACACTCAGGGCTATCCTTAAAGCTAAGGACGCTAAGGGTTTCACGACCAATTTCGATGACCTTGGGGACGTCAATGTCGAGGAGACCGGCCGTGGCTTCGACCAGATTCCCGGCCTTGCTTCCCAGAGACTTATGGAGGAGGGATATGGTTTTGGAGCTGAGGGTGACTGGAAGTCCGCCGCCCTTTACAGGACTGTCTGGTTCATGACCAGGGGCCTCTCCGAAGGCTGCTCCTTCCTTGAGGATTACACCCTGAATTTCGCTGGGGAGCGCTCGTCCATCCTCCAGGCCCATATGCTGGAAGTCTGCCCTCTGATCGCGGCCCAAAAGCCCAAACTTGAGGTGCATGAGCTCGGTATCGGAATCCGCAAGACCCCGACCGCCCGTCTCGTGTTCACAAGCAAGACCGGTTACGGCGTGACAGCTACGGTGGTCGATATGGGCGGACGTTTCCGTCTGGTTGTCAACGAGGTGGATTGCATTGAGCCTAAGCCGCTTCCGAAACTTCCTGTGGCTTCCGCCCTGTGGATCCCGAGGCCCAGCTTCGAGGTCGGGGCCGCCGCATGGATGATGGCCGGAGGCACGCACCACTCCTGCTTCTCCTACGACCTCACCCCCGAGTATTGGGAGGACTACGCCGAGATCGCCGACATAGAGATGGTGCGCATCGACGGCAATACTACTCTCGACGGGATCAAGAGAGATTTGAAAATCAATGAGATATATTACCTTCTCGGAAAGGCTTTGAAGTAATATGGCAAGATACGTCATCGGACTGGACTACGGCACCGATTCCGCCAGGGCGGTCGTGGTCAACGCCGGGACGGGGGAGATCCTCGCATCCAGCGTCAAGAACTATCCCCGTTGGTCAAGGGGACTTTACTGCGATCCGCAAGCCAACCAGTGGCGCCAGCATCCCAAGGATTATCTTGAGGTCCTGGAATACACGGTCAAGGACGCGTTGTCAAAATGCGCTCCGGAAGTGGCTCCCAATGTTGTCGGAATAGCCTTTGACACAACGGGTTCCACTCCGGCCTTCGCTGACGAGACCGGTACCCCGCTCGCCATGAGCGAGGAATATGCCGCCGATCCGGACGCTATGTTCGTCCTCTGGAAAGATCACACCGCGATAAAGGAATCGGAGGAGATCAACGCCGCCTGCAAGGCTTCCGATGTGGATTATTCCATGTACGAGGGTGGTATCTACAGTTCCGAGTGGTTCTGGGCCAAGGCTTTGCATATTCTTAGAAACTCTCCGGAGATCGCCACGAAGGCCAGTACCATCGTGGAGTGTTGCGAGTGGCTTCCGGCCGTCCTGACCGGAGTCACCAACCACCGGGACATTGTCCGCAGCCGCTGCGCCCAGGGCCATAAGTCCATGTGGAGCGCCAAGTGGGGTGGACTTCCGCCCGAGGAGTTTCTCGCCGGGATCGATCCGCTTCTTTCCGGCTGGAGAGTGCGGCTGTTTGAAGACACTCAGACCGCTGACAAGCCGGTCGGTTATCTCTGTCCCGAGTGGGCGGCGAGGCTGGGGCTCAGTGTCAGCGTAGTGGTCGCTGGCGGAGCCTTCGACTGCCACATGGGCGCTGTCGGAGCCGGTGTCAAGCCCGGATCCCTTGTCAGGGTAATCGGAACCTCGACCTGTGATGTGATGGTCGCTCCCTACGAGGAGATCGGGGACAAATGTATCCGGGGAATATGCGGCCAGGTGGATGGTTCGGTTATTCCCGGCATGATCGGCCTTGAGGCCGGACAGTCCAGTTTCGGGGATGTCTATGCCATGTTCAGAAAGGTCCTGGAGTGGCCTCTTCGCGCTGTGTCCGGTCTTGAGGGTGACGCTTTGGTCGAGGCTTGCGAGAATATCATCCCTTCGTTAACCGCTGAGGCGGAGAAGGTTCCGGTCTCAGAAAGCGCTATGCTGGCCACAGACTGGGTCAACGGCCGGCGCACTCCGGACGCCAATCCCCTTGTCAAAGGAGCGATTACGGGCTTCACTCTCGGCACTACAGCTCCTATGATATTCCGAGCTCTTGTCGAGGCGACTGCTTTCGGAACGAAGGCCATCCACGATCGTTTTGTTGAGGAAGGCGTTCAGATAGAGGAGGTTATCGGCATAGGAGGAATCGCCCTCAAGTCTCCTTTCGTGATGCAGGTGATGGCCGACGTGCTTGGCAAGCCGATCAAGGTCTGCAAGACCATGCAGGCCTGCGCCCTTGGTGCCGCCATGTTTGCCGCCACCGCAGCTGGGGTCTATGAAAAGGTTGAGGACGCCTCCGCTGCCATGAGCTCCGGCTTCTCGAAGGAATATATTCCAGATCCCGCCCGAGGAGCCGTTTACGCGGAGCTTTACAAGAAGTACCTCGCCCTCGGATCCTTCACAGAATCAGAACTTTGCTGAGTTATTTCGCTAGTGCGTAGGAGAAGCCTTTGAGCTGGTTCCAGGCGCCGCGGGTGAAGTCGGGAACCTCGACGGGCATGCTGCCATGCTCAATCGAGATGGCTCCCAGTTCAGCCAGGCAGCACCACTCGGCCATGTCATAGACATCCATGTCAAGAGGCAGTCCGTTGCGTAGGCAATAGATCAGACGGTAGTCCATGATGAAGTCCATTCCGCCATGGCCGCCGACCTTCTTGGCGAGCTCCTCGAGCTCCGGGGTCAGGATCGGGCTGCGATATTTCTGCTGGAGCTGAGCCATTTCCTCCGCATTCAGGAGTTTCTCGCTGAGATCTTCAGAAGCGGGATTCTCCTGCAACTGGTCAGCCCTCAGTACGATTCTTTCCACGGGATATTTCTCCGCGAAGCCATGTGATCCGACAATCTGGTACATCCTGTCGTAGGGCCTCGGGGTCAGGACATCGTGCTCGATCAGGATGGTCTTGCCGTTCTCGGTGCGGATCATTGTGCTGGTCTCGTCGCCGTTCTGGAAGTCATCCCCATTCTGGCCTGTCATCCGTTTGACAGCCCTGGGACCGTTGGACGGCTTTGTATCCATTGCCACCAGGGTCTTGAACCGGTCGCCCCTGTGGATGCCAAGAACTTGGGCGATAGGACCAAGCCCATGGGTGGGATAAACATCACCTTTGTGTTTCTGGTTGAAATCGAGTCTCCAGTTGTTCCAGTAGCCGCCCCAGTAGGGATCAAGGTAGTGGAGATAGGAACCCTCGACATGGAGAATATCACCGAACACCCCGGCCTGGGCCATCGTCAGGCAAGACATCTCGAAGAAGTCGTAGCAGCAGTTCTCGAGCATCATGCAGTGCTTGCGGGTCTTCTCGGACATGTTGATAAGGGCCCAGATTTCCTCCAGGGAGGTGGCCATCGGAACCTCGCAGGCGACGTTCTTGCCATGCTCCATAGCATAGAGCGCTATAGGAGTATGGTGTACCCAGTCGGTGCAGATATAGACGAGGTCGATGTCGTCCCTCTCGCAAAGTTGTTTATAGACCTCGGTGTCTCCGGAATATCCGGCTGCTCTCGGGAAACCTCTGTTTTCCAGCGCCTTCTGGACTTTTTCCACGTTGTCAGGTACGACGTCGCAGAGGGCTACGATCTTGACTCCGGGAATATAAGTGTATCGATCTACGGCGTAGGGCCCCCTGGCTCCTAGCCCGACGAAACCTATCCGGACAGTGTCCATGGCCGGGACTGTCAGTCCGATAACATTCTCCTGTCCGGCAGGTCTTGCCGGGACTTTGACCTTGATTGGGCCGGCGCTCTTGTCTGAAGCGCAAGAGGCCGCCAGCAAAAGCGTGGCGGCCACTATAAGATTCCTGATTCTCATGTCAGATTATTTTGCGAAAGCGTAGGAGAAGCCTTTGACCTGGTTCCATGCGCCGCGGGTGAAGTCGGGCACCTCGACAGGCATGTTGCCGTTCCTGATCGAGATCTCGCCAAGTTCCGCAAGGCAGCACCACTCGGCCATGTCATAGACATCCATGTCGAGAGGAAGTCCGTTGTGGAGGCAGTAGATCAACCTGTAGTCCATGATGAAGTCCATTCCGCCGTGGCCACCAACCTCCTTGGCAAGAGCCTCAAGCTCGGGGGTGAGGATCGGGTTGCGATATTTCTCCTGATATTCCTTTATCTCTTCAGCGGACAGGCGCTTCTCGGTGTTGAAGTCCTCGATGCTGGGAGTCTCCTTGCCCTGGTCGCCGCGGAGGACGATCTGCTGGATCGGATATTTCCCGGCATAGCCCTCGGTTCCGACGAGCTGGTACATGCGGCTGTAGGGCCTGGGGGTCATCACGTCGTGCTCGATCAGGATGGTCTTGCCGTTCTCGGTGAGGATCATCGTGCTGGTCTCATCGCCGTTCTGGAAGTCCTCGCTCTTGCGGCCGTGGCGCTTCTCGACGTTGCGGGGGCCGTTGACAGCCTTGGTCTCCATCGCGACGAGAGTCTTGAAGCGGTCACCTCTGTGGATGTTGAGAACCTGGGCCACAGGGCCGAGGCCATGGGTGGCGTAGAGGTCGCCCTTGTGCTTCTCGTTGAAGTCGAGTCTCCAGTTGTTCCAGTACTCATCCCAGAAAGGATCGAGGTTGTGGAGGTAGGAGCCTTCGACGTGGAGGATATCACCGAAGACACCGGCCTGAGCCATGGAGAGGCAGGACAACTCGAAGAAGTCGTAGCAGCAGTTCTCGAGCATCATGCAGTGCTTGCGGGTTCTCTCGGCGGTGTTGATCACATCCCAGATGTCTTTGAGGGAAGCGGCCATAGGGACCTCGCAGGCGACATGTTTGCCGTGCTCCATCGCATAGAGGGCCACGGGGACATGGTGGGCCCAGTCAGTGCAGATATAGACCAGGTCGATGTCGTCCCTCTCGCAGAGCTGCTTGTACGCCTCGGTGCTTCCGGAATATTCGGCGGCTCTGGGCAAGCCTCTGGATTCCAATGTCTTCTGTGACCTCTCGACATTCTCGGGAAGGACATCGCAGAGGGCTACGATCTGTACTCCGGGAATATAGGTGAAGCGGGGAACCGCTCCGGAGCCTCTCATTCCGAGACCGACGAAACCGACCCTGACGGTCTCGATCGGGGGAACGGTCAGGCCGATGACGTTCTCCTGCCCGGCGGGACGGGCGGGAACATCGACCTTGATGGAGCCGACAGTGGCCTTCTTGGATGTGCAGGCGGCCGCCAAGATGAGCAGCGAAGCCGCAAGGAATGTCTTTAATTTCATATTGTTTTGTGTTTATAGATTCTACACTTCAAAATTAGCGATTAATCTGAATAATCGGAAATATTGTCGAGATAAAGTCCGAATCCGTTGATCACGACAGGGGCGAAGGCGACGAGGTTAACCCTCACTTTCGAGGTGGTGACCTTTTCCGTCGGGACAATCCTCTTGTAGCCTATGGTGGTCTCCCGGGCTATCTCTTTCCATTGACCATCAGGACCTTCCGCCTCGACAGTGAAGGACTTGACCCTTTGTCCCAGAGGAATATATTCCTGGATCAGAACCCTGTTGAAGGTCTTCTCTCCGGCGAGGTCGAAGGTCACTGATGCCTCGTTGACGCCGTCCTTTGTCGCCCAGTAGGAGTCAAAGTTTCCGTCAAGGATGTTTTCGGCACCAAATCCGCGGCCCCTTACGTTGGAGGCCTTGGCCTTTGCCCCGTCGGCGAGATTGTCTTTGAAGATCTCGTCGATGGCCCTGCGGAACTCCATGAGCCGGGCTGAGTCGGCGGAGTGGATGAGACCCCGGTCATCCGGCGGGACATTGAGCAGCAGCAGGGAGTTCCTTCCGACGCTGGTGTAATAGATGCTCAGCAACTTATTGAGGGACTTGACTTTGTCGTTCTCGCTCTCCCTCCAGAACCAGCCCGGGCGGATGGAGACGTCGGTCTCGGCGGGATGCCAGACGGCTCCGTGGACGTTGCCGGTGTTGAGGGTGTCCGTCGAAGGGGATCCTGCCCCGGGGGTGAATCCCTTAGTGTTCAGAGTACTCCAGTTTGTCCTTCCGGCAACTCCTCTCTCGTTTCCGACCCAGCGGCAGCCGGGACCCACATCGCTGAACATGATGGCGTTGGGAGAATATTTCAAGACAGTCTCATGGAAGCGGGGCCAGTCATAAACCTGCTTTTTCCCGTTGGGGCCCTCGCCGTTGGCTCCGTCGAACCACTGCTCGAAAACCTCCCCGTAGCGACCGTCATGGACAGTCTCCAGGGTCTTTACATACACGTCGTTATACTCGGGAGTGCCGTAATGCGGGTCGTTGCGGTCCCAGGGGGATACATAGACTCCGAACTTGAGGCCTTCCTTCGCGCAAGCCTCTGAGAGTTCTTTCAGCACATCTCCCTTGCCGTCTTTCCATGGGCTCTGGGCCACAGTGTGGGTACTGACAGGGTTGGGCCACAGGCAGAAACCGTCGTGGTGCTTGCCGGTGATGATGATCCCCTTGAAGCCGGCGGCCTTGGCGATGGATGCCCACTGGCCGCAGTCAAGGGCTGAAGGATTGAATATATCCTCGGCTTCCGTGCCGAGACCCCATTCCAGGCCGGTGAAAGTGTTGGGACCGAAATGGGCGAACATGTTCATCTCCATCTTCTGCCACTCGACCTGCTGGGGGGTAGGAACGGCCCCGTAGGGCTCCGGGGGAGCTACTTTGCCGCAGGAAGCGACCAGGGCGAGCCCCGCTACGGAAACAATTGATAATAAACCTCTCATATTATTACAAATAAATAAGCGTCGACATTGTCTCCGGATTGAAAATCTTCCTCGCCGACTCCCGGATCCGGTCGGCGGAGACAGCCTCTATCGCTTCCCTGTTCTGGCTGTCAGTGGAAACGTCCCCGAAAGCGACCAGGCTTTTGCCCATGGACAGGCATTGGGTCTCACCGTTGTCGGAACTGATGGCCAGCTGGCCGAGAAGCTGTTTCTTGGCCGCCCTCATGGCAGAGTCGGACAAAAGCTCGTCCTGCATCTTCCGGATCACTTTCTCAACCCCTTTCATGCACTTCTGGAGGTTGGACCTGTCGCAACCCATTGAGACCGCCATGACTCCCGTGTCCGAGTATTGGGTATATGAGGCCTCCACCCCGTACACCCAGCCGTTCCTCTCCCTCAGTAGGTCGTTCAGCTTGGAGTTCGAGGCCGGCCCTCCGACAATATTCGCGAGCAGGATAGCGCTGAACCGTCCATCCTGGTCGTAAAGGGACGGAGCCAGGCCCCCGATCACGGCGTTGACCTCATGATTCCTTTTCTCAAGGGTCTTGTTGAATATCACGGGGGTGTCCACGGGTTGGAGAATCCGTTCCACGGACTCTGCCCAAGAGCCGTCGAACACTTTCTCCGCGAGCCTAAGCACACCTTGCTCCATCTTCTTCTCGTCGATGTCGGCGACAACCGCGAGGGCCATGTTCCCGGGGGTGAACCTCTCCTTGACGAATTTCCTCAGCTCCTGGGCGGAGATTTTCTTGACACTCGCCGCGGTCCCGAGGATAGGCCTCCCGAGGGGGTGTCCCGCAAGCAGGGCCTCCTCAAACTTGTCGTACACGTCGTCGGCGGGGGAGTCCTTGTACGAGCTGATCTCGTCGATGACCACGCCTTTCTCAATAGCGATCTCCTCCTCAGGAAATACGGGGCATGTCGCCAGTTCCAGCAGCAGGGAAGCTGCCTTCCCGAGATCTTCTTTCAGCACCGTCGAATGAAGCACTATCTCCTCCTTGGTAGTGAACGCGTTAAGGTCACCGCCCAGCTTGTCCAGATAGCTGTTGATGACCTTGGCGCTTTTCCGGGATGTGCCTTTGAATATCGTGTGCTCGGTGAAATGGGCGATCCCGCTGTGGTGGCCACCCTCATCCCTGGTGCCGCATTTGATGGTCAGGGAGCAGTAGCCTACAGCCCTTCCGCTCCTTCTGACAGCGTATCGCAACCCGCAGGGGGCTTTGCCAACCAGCATTATTTCCTTAGGAGTTTAATGGCTTTCAAGTCGCTCTCCAGGAAACCGGCACCCTGGCGGGGTGAGATCCTGTGCTTCTTGTACCAGTACAGCTTATGGTCGTCAGCCCCGATGAGCATCTTGTAGCACACCGAGCCGTTGACCGGTTCGGAAGGGGCGACCACGTAGCTCACAACGGCATTGAAAGTACCCTCGGAGAACACATCGTCCACATCCTCCTCGTCTTCTTTCACGAATATATCCTCATCAAGGGACTCAACAGTCTTCTCGCCAACTTGCGGGGCAAAGTCTTCCTCGAAGAAATATATCTGTTTCATCCTCAACTTCTTGGAGTCGTTGGCTCCGAGCGGGGAATATGCCTTGACCTCCGAGCTGGTCAGGCTCTGGGCATGCTCCTGCATGATGGTGAGGAATGCCGGAAGCAGGAGGAACTCCCTTCCGGAGGGATCCATCGCCGAGCGGAGGGGGAAGGTCACGACCTCGAGCATGTCTTCGATTGACTTGTCAGCGCCCTCGCCGCCTTTGACGAAGGTGAGCAGGTCGATGCCGGGCTCAGCCTCCTTCCTCTGCTGGCCCTTCACGACGAGAAGGAAGTAGAACTTGCTGTCTGTCTTTATCTTCTGGAATTCCTCATTGGTGCAGAACTCGTATGGGGAAAGCGTCCAGGCCGTCGTTACGGACTGCTTGAGGGCCTCGTCGAGCATCTCGTCACCGGTCATGACCACTTTCACGGTCTTGGCGGTCAAGTCCTTGAGTTTCTCTTTCCTGGTATAGATCTGGGCCTGCCCGAGAAGATCCGAGGGAATCATCATTGTGGCCAGAACGGCCAGCGCGAATGTTAATATGGTACGTCTCATGGTATATATTCAGTTTAAGGGTTGTCAGTTTCCTCATCGCTGGGTGCGGCGGCCTTTGCCTTGGCGGCCTCAAGAGCCAGGTGCTCGGCCTTCGCCCGCTCGACGGATACGGATTTCTTGAGTATGAAGCCTGAGCCGAGGTATTTCGTGCGGACATCCTCGTCGGCGGCGAGCGACTCCGGAGTGCCTTGCTGAAGGATGGATCCCTCGTACAGGAGGTAAGCCCTGTCGGTGATGGCCAGTGTCTCGCCCACGTTATGGTCTGTGATGATCACTCCGATGTCCTTGTACTTGAGTTTGGCGATGATGAACTGGATGTCCTCTACGGCGATAGGGTCAACTCCGGCGAAAGGCTCGTCCAGAAGGATGAACTTCGGGTCGATGGCGAGGGCGCGCGCTATCTCGCAGCGGCGTCGCTCACCTCCTGAAAGCTGGATTCCAAGGCTCTTGCGCACTTTCGAGAGGTTGAACTCGCTGATAAGGCTCTCCAGCCTTTCTTTCCTCTCTTCTTTCTTCATGTCGGACATCTCCATGACCGACATGATATTGTCCTCGACAGACATCTTACGGAACACGGAAGCCTCTTGGGGAAGGTATCCTATACCTTTCTGGGCCCTCTTGTACATGGGGAGGTCGGTGATGTCCTCGTCATCCAGGAAAACCCTGCCCCCATTGGGCACGATCTGCCCGGTGATCATGTAGAAGCTGGTGGTCTTGCCGGCTCCGTTCGGACCGAGGAAGCCTACGATCTCTCCCTGGTTGATTTCCATGGAGACACCTTTCACAACGGTCCTGATGCCGTATTTCTTGACGAGATTCTCGCAATGAAGTTTCATTTCGGATACGCTTTATCTTGTCTCCAACCCAAAGTCTTTCACCAGGTTCCTCAGCTCGCCGTTCTGCCCCATCAGGGCGGTGGCCTTCTCCTGGTCAGTGTAGGGCTGGACTTCTTTCTCTTCCATGGGGATCACGCCCACCTCAAGGCGGATCCTGGAGGACCCTGTTTTCTTCTGCAAATTCCCTTCCAAAGACAGAAGCCTGTTCTCCTGGATCCATTTCCGCTGGGCCTCGTTGCTGACCTGGAAGGTTACGACCTTGATCCCGTCGCCGGCCTGGATCTCGACGGTGGCGTTCTCCAGGGTGTTGGCGAGGCGGATCTGGCTCATGGCCTTGAACTCCTCCGGGATGGTTTTCCATGCGGCCATGATCGCATCGTCATCCGGCAGCTCGTCCGACACGACCGGCGCTTTCTTGACCTCTTTCTTGCTCTCCTCTTCCTCGAGGATGGCGTTCAGCGACAGCGCCGAGCCTGTCTTCGCCGGTTTTTTGCGAGCTGGTCTCGGGCCGGCAGGGGACGGGTGTTCAGACGCGTCGCTTCGCTCCGCTCCTTCCGTCGCGGAGCCGTCTACCCCCCTGCGCCCCCCGGGGGGACTGAGGGGCGTTCCCCTCAGACTCCCTGCGTCGCTTCGCTCCGAACCGCCAGTGGCGGGTTTGGTGTCATTCTGAGCGGAGCAAAGAATCTCCCCTCCCGGGGCCTTCACGAGGAAGCTGAGCTTCATCAGCGCGAACTCGATGTGGAGCCTGGGGTTGACAGCCATCTTGTACCCCGACTCGCAGGCCGTGGTCACTCCGAGAGCATCGTAAAGGAACTTTAGGGAGCAGCGTCTCGCCTGCTCGACATATCTTTTTTTCAGGGATTCGGGCAACTCCAGCAATGCGTCGAGACCTCCGTTCTTAGTGACCATCAGGTCCCTGAGATGGGAGCTCAACGCCGAGCAGAAATGCAGGGCGTTGAATCCTTTTGAAAGTATCTCGTCAAAGGTCAGGAGGGCTTTCCCGTAATCTCCGGCGAGGAAGTCGTCCACCAGGGCGAAGGAATAGTCGTAATCCAGGACATTGAGGTTCCGGATGACATCCTCGTATTTGATGTCGGATCCGCAGAACGCCACTGTCTGGTCGAAGATCGTGAGGGCGTCTCGCATGGCTCCATCCGCCTTCTGGGCGATCACATGGAGGGACTCGTCGTCGATCTTGACGTTTTCCTTCGTGGCTATATTCCTGAGGTTCAAGACCATGTCCGGAATGGAGATCCGGTTGAAGTCGTAAGTCTGGCATCGGGACAGGATCGTCGGGAGGATCTTGTGCTTCTCGGTGGTGGCGAGGATGAATATGGCGTGTGCCGGCGGCTCCTCAAGGGTCTTGAGGAAGGCGTTGAAGGCGGCCGTCGAGAGCATGTGGACCTCATCGATGATATAGACGCTGTACTTTCCGACCTGCGGCGGAATCTGCACCTGGTCCATCAGGTTCTTGATGTCCTCCACTCCGTTGTTGGACGCGGCGTCCAGCTCGTGGATGCAGTACGAGCGGCCTTCCTGGAATGAGACGCAGGACTCGCATTTCCCGCAGGGCTCCATGTCCTCGGATGGGTTGGAGCAGTTGATGGCCTTGGCGAAGATCCTCGCCGTGGTGGTCTTACCGACCCCTCGGGGACCGCAGAAAAGGTATGCGTGAGCCAGTTTACCCCTGATTATGGAGTTCTTCAGGGTCTGCGCTATATTGTCCTGTCCGATGAGGGTCTCGAAGGAGTCAGGACGGTATTTTCTCGCTGATACGATATAGTCTGACATAACATACAAATATAGCATTATTTCCCGTCATTCCATCTCATCCTTTTGCCGAAGAGATAGTATTTCTGGTCGCCGAACCAGAGGATCCCGGAGCGTCCCTGAGATGTGTAACTGGTATAGAGCGAGTTCCCGGAATCCCGCCTGGAGAATAATCCCGCATCCTTGAACCAGATGGGCTGGTGGGCACCAGGGACGAACTCCCCGTCCAGCTTATAAACAGGCCCCCGGTTCTGGTAAGCGGTCAGGCCGTTGAAGTCGAATGTGTTGTGGACCAGCAGGAAATATTTCCCGCTCCTGGCCTCGGGGCCGGCATAATCGTAGATTGGGCATGGTGAGCATGGCTGGAGGATGGCCTCTCCGTCGTCTTTGTAGCGGAGTATCTCCGGTCTGGACCAAGTCTTTCCATCATCGGAGCTGACAGACCAGATGGGGTGGCCGATGGTGGTGCGCATCACGGCGAAAAGCCGCCCGTCCGGAAGACCGGTGACGCAAGCCTCTTCAACTTTGCGCCCATCTCTGGAGGAATAATCATGGTCGTTCTCAACCTTTGACGCATCGAAAGAATCGTCGTCGGTGTTGAAGAAAGAGATGCGTATGTCCCTGACCTTGGGATCGTCGTCGATGTTGTCATATTGCCAGAACTCCACGCGGCTGATGCCATCGGTCCCGTATCGGGAACACCCGGCGATGTATCGGCCGTCCTTACCCAGGCGCAGCGGCCGTTGCCATATACACCATGTCGGAGGGACCGAAAGGTCTTCCGGATCGGCTTTGAACCGTTTGGGGAACGGGACCATCTCCGGCTCGCTCCATGTCTTGCCCCCGTCGTCGGAATATCTCCCGTACATGAGTCCGCAAAGGTGTTTTTTCACAGTTGTCTCCTGGTTCCAGAGACAGTACAGCCGTCCGCTTTTGCTGATCATGGGTTGCTGCCATGCTGCCACGGGAGCGGGTTTGTCCAATGACGGCGAACCGGCTATCATGACCGGTTCCGTCCAAGTCTTGCCTCCGTCAGCGCTGCTGGCGTGGACGACTTTCTCATTGTCTGCGGCCTCGTACGCCCCCTGGGTCCAGAAGGCGTGGAGCAGTCCGCGGCCCTTGTCCTCGAGGACATGGAAGTGGTCGTTGAATGAGTCCTCGCCTCCCCGGGCCGTTTTGGGAATATAGACGATGTGGTCATGAGGGATCACATCGATGTTCGTCTCGGGATAGAGGTAGTGCCAGTAGAAGTGCCCCGGCCAGCGCTCCCGGAAGCCGATCGTCTCCCTGAAGTGCCTGTCCAGAGCCATCGTGGCGTTATTGTAGCGGTGGCAGGAGTCCGGGGACTTTGTGAATATCGTCCATTGGTTGTGGTTGGCCGCATCCTGCCCCGGGAGCCCTACCCAGATGACGGTGCCTTTTTCGGGTGGATATGCAGGGTTGAGGGTGAATATGGTTGTCAAGGCTGTCGCCTCGCTTTGGATAGGAGGCTCGGCAAGCATCTTGGACAGATCTCGGCGGTGGACTTTCTTCTCAGGCTTACTGGAGAAGGGTCTCTCCTCTTGGAGCGGATTCTCTGAATATGCCTTGGCAAAATTGAAGGCTCCATCCCGGCGGGGCTTGTACCAGCCCTTCCATCTGGCTCTTCGTACCAGCTTTTCGCTGCCCATGAAATTGTCCTTGTCATTGAGGTCTATTTCCCCGATGTTGAAGCGGTCGGTGATCGTCATGATTTCGTCATCCGGCACCCTTTGGGCTACCCAGATCCTCCCTTTGACAATGGAGAGCACCCATCCTTCTTTCGAATCGGCTATCAGATAGGTCCTTCCGGACTCGGGACAACCATGCCTGCTGACTTCCATGCCTATGATCCGGACGGCTTCCCTTGCCGAACCTGCCTTTCGGAAAGCCTTGGTCTGGGCTTCGTAAAGAAGCGTCCCGAACTTGCCCTTTTCCTTGGAAGGAGTCTCGTTTGAGACAATACAGACCCCTTTCTCATTGACATAACTGTCTGAGATCCGCCCCGGAAACTCGAACCATAATCCGGCGAGATTATTGTCTGAAGACGGGACATTGTAGATATTCAGCATCTTTTTAAGGCCGGGGATGTCCTCGTTGTGCCCGAGATAGACGTAGCCGTCAGTGGTCGCCTTTGATCCGGCGATGATTCCAAAACTCATAAGGGTGAAAAGGATCAAGTTGCTCATATTCCCAAAGATAATAACAAAAGACGGGTGGACAATTCATCCACCCGTCTTTTTGTCGTTGGTCGTGAAAGTTAGACCCTCTGACCGTAGGTGCGGTCGGAAGTGTTGACGGTGATCTTCTCGCCCTGGTTGATGAAGAGCGGAACCATCACCTTGGCGCCGGTCTCGAGAGTGACCTCCTTCAGGGCGCTGGTGGAAGCGGTGTTGCCCTTGACGGCAGGCTCGGCGTAAGTAACCTCAAGGGTCACATAGGTCGGAAGCTCGCAGGTAAGGCACCTCTCCTCGGGCTCGAGGACGAACATCATCTCAACATGCTGCCCCTCTTTCATGAGGTCGGCGTTCTCGACGACGTCGTGGGGCAGGTGGATCTGCTCGTAAGTCTCCTCGTGCATGAAGTTGAATCCGTCCTCATCGGAATAGAGGAACTGGTAGGGACGTCTCTCGACTGTGATGACGTCGATCTTCATGCCGGCGGTGAAAGTGTTCTCGAGAATCCTTCCGTTCTCGAGGTTACGGAGCTTTGTCTTGACAAAAGCGGGGCCCTTACCGGGCTTGACATGCTGGAAATAGACTACCTGGCAAGGTTTGCCATTGTAGTTGATGAACAGTCCGTTCTTAAAATCTGCAGTTGTTGCCATATACTGAATGAATTAAATATCAAATTGCGTCAATCATGCAAATTTAACTAATTGTGCCTTTTATTGCAAATTTGGGTTTTACTTTCTTGGTTTAAGCTCAGAATGACAATGGGATGGCCCTGATGGCTTCGGCTACTTCCTCAAGGAGCCAGCGGGGGGTGGAGGTGGCGCCGCAGATTCCGACCCGGTCGTCCGGGCGGAACCATGAGGGGTCGATTTCCTCCGGGCTTGAAATATGATAGGTCCTTGTGTTCCTTGACCGGCAAAGGTCGCAGAGAACCTTACCGTTTGAGCTGGAAGCTCCTGACACAAAAATGATTATGTCGTGAGACTGGGCGAATGAAGAGAGTTCCTCATGCCTTGACGCCACTTGCGAGCAGATGGTATTGTGGACTGTCAGTCCGGCCTGAGCCTTTTCGGATAGCACGGCGCATATCTGGGAATATTCAGTCGGGCTCTTGGTCGTCTGGGAGAATATTTCCAACGGGACGTCGGTCCTGATTGTCCCGTTCTCCAGGGCAGTGAGAAGCATCTCCATATTCTCGATCACCACCGCGTCTCCTCCGACCTGTCCCAGCAGCCCCAGCACCTCGGCGTGGCCCACCTTCCCGAACACCAGCACCTGACCTTTGGACGCTGGCGCTGCCAGCTCCGGCGGCTCGACCGCCTCGCTCCGCTCGGCCCCACCGCTCGCGTCGCTTCGCTCCGCTCCGGTCCCCCCTCTTACAGTGCCGAGGGTGGCATGGGTCTCGCCATCCGGACTGGCAGCGCCAGCTCCTTCCGGCGGCTCGGCCAAACCGATGTTCAGCCGTGAATGCGCCTCCCGGATGCTCTGTTGGAGTTTAAGGACTACGGGACAGGTGCAGTCGATGACATTGATCCCGACCTCCCGGGCCAGCTCGTAAGTGGAAGGCGGCTCACCGTGCGCCCTAATCAGAACTGTCTCATTCTCAGGGGTTTGAATATTACGGATGTCATCTTTGCCGATCGTGACAAGCCCCTTGCGGCCGAGCCTTTCCAGCTCAGCCTCATTGTGGACTATAGACCCGAGGGAATACAGCTTCTTTCCTGGATTCGCATCCAGGAATTCCTCCGCCTTGCTGATGGCCCTGATGACTCCGCCACAGAAGCCGGAGCGCTTGTCGATCTCGACGGAAAGAGCCATTATTCGAGAATCCCGAACTTGCCCTGGCAGAGCCCCTGGAACCATACGGTCTCCTCGTGGAGGGTCATGTCGGAATTGTCCAGGACGTAGGCGTCGGCAGCCCTTGAGAGAGGGGAGACCTCCCTGTGGGAATCGATATAATCCCTCTCGAGAAGATTCTTCATGACCTCTTCCATGACAGGCTCTTGCCCCTTGGCCTTCATCTCGTCAAAGCGCCTCTGGGCCCTGACCTCAGGAGTGGCCGTCATGAAGATCTTCACCTCGGCTTCGGGAAAGACAGTTGTGCCGATGTCTCGGCCGTCCATGACGACTCTCTTCCTTTTGCCGAAGGCGTGCAGCCTCTCGTCCACGAAAGACCTGACGAAAGGAATCGCCGAGACCGGACTGACATGGCTGGAGACTTCCAGAGTGCGGATCTCCTGCTCGACACGGCGGTCCCCGATATAGGTCCCGTCAATCCTGAAGTCGAGGTCCAGGGTCTCGAGAGCGTTCTTCAGGCGAGCTTCGTCTATGGTTCCGGAGGCGTCGATAATCCCAGTCTCAAGAGCGTGGAGAGTGACTCCGCGGTACATCGCTCCGGAGTCCAGGTAAAGGAATGAATATTGCTCGGCTATAAGTTTAGCGAGCGTGCTTTTGCCAGTGGATGAGTAGCCGTCAATGGCTATGATGATATCAGGAATGTTCATAATGACAAAAATATCAAAATTCCCGGAAAAAGTCCGATATTCGCGTAAAGAAGTGATACTGATATGAAGATTCTTATAGTTGATGATGAGAGAGCCATAAGGAACTCTTTGGGCGAGATACTCACGGATGAGGGTTATGAGGTTGACACCGCCGAGGATGGCGCTACCGCCCTTGCCAAGGTTGACAAGGAGCGTTTCGACGTGATTTTCTGCGACATCAAGATGCCCGGGATGGATGGGACTGAGGTCCTTGAGAAACTCGTAGCCGATGGCATAGATGCGGCCATAGTGATGATCTCCGGCCACGGGGACATCGACACAGCTGTCGAGTGCATCAAGAAAGGGGCCTTTGATTTTATCCAGAAGCCTTTGGATCTCAATAGGATACTTATCACCATAAAGAATGCCACCGAGCGTGCGGTCATAGTCAAGGAGAACCAGAGGCTTAAGAAGAAGGTCTATGGCCAGAAGATGATAGGGGAGTCGGAGCCTATCCGCCAGATAAGGGATATGATAGCGAAGGTCGCCCCGACGGACTCCAGGGTACTGATCATGGGTCCCAACGGATCCGGAAAGGAGCTTGTGGCCAGGAGTTTATATGAGCAGAGCGAGCGGAGCTCGATGCCGTACATCGAGGTCAACTGTGCGGCTATCCCTTCGGAACTAATTGAGAGCGAATTGTTTGGCCATGAAAAAGGGTCATTCACGTCGGCTATCAAGCAGCATAAGGGAAAGTTCGAGCAGGCTGACGGGGGAACTCTCTTCCTCGATGAGATCGGCGACATGAGTCTCGCGGCCCAGGCCAAAGTCCTTAGGGTTCTTCAAGAGAAGAAACTCTCCCGGGTGGGCAGCGACAAGGATATCATGGTGGATGTCAGGGTCGTGGCAGCCACCAATAAGGATCTTCGCAAGGAGATTGAGAAGGGCAATTTCAGGGAAGACTTATATTACCGTCTCAGCGTCGTCGTCATAAAGGTTCCTTCCTTGGACGAGAGGAAGGACGATATTCCCCTGTTGGTGGACCACTTCGTCCAGCAGCTCAGCTCCGAGAAGGGTATGCTCGCAAGACCGTTCTCCCCTGAAGCGATACAGCTCCTTCAGGAGAAGAGTTGGCCAGGGAATATCCGAGAGCTTGGCAATGTGGTTGAGCGTCTGATGATATTCGGAGGCAATCCCGTCAGCGCGGAGGACGTCAGACTTTACGTCACTCCGATTCAATAGCTTTCTTGATGGTGGTGTCCACCCCGAGATACATCTTGTAGAAAGCGTTGTCCCCGAGCTTTGAATAGCGGCCTATCAGCGCCCGAAGCTGCGGGAGCATGTATTCCTCACTCTCCTTCCACTCCTGGGCGGAGCAAGTGATGCCGTCCATTCTCAAGGCATATTCACGGAATTTGGAAGGAATATCCAGCTTGTCCAGGGCGCGGTTGAGCTCATCGAAATCCTCGATGCCGGCGATCGTGCCTTTGTACTTGTCGAACATGGCGGAGGAAAACCTCATCTGGGTGGCTTTCCTGTTGCAGGCGATGTAGAAATTGGTAGCCCTGGTGGTGTCCACCGGGACGAATATGTCCGGAATAATGCCGCCTCCGCCATAGACCGAGCGGCCGCCGACCGTCTTGAACACCGCCGAGGTGTCCACTTTAATGCTGTCAGCGTCGTACATCTCCCCGCCGGAGTACCGTTTGTAGATGTCGTAACGGTAGTCGTCCGAATATGGCTTCTGGATACACCTTCCAGAAGGGGTGTAGAACCTAGCCACCGTCAGCCTGACTCCTGAGCCGTCGCTGAAATACAGCGGCTCTTGGACAAGACCCTTGCCGAAAGAGCGCCTTCCGATGATCGTACCACGGTCGTTGTCCTGCATGGCCCCGGCGAAAATCTCGCTGGAAGATGCTGTGGACTCGTTGATCAGCACCATGAGCGACACATTCTTCAGGATGCCCTTCCCGTCGGCCTTGTACTCGTCTTTCTTGCGGTGCAAGCCCTGCATGTAAACTATCTCGTCCCCTTTCTCGAGGAACATGTCGCTCAGGAGGAGGGCCTGATCGAAGTACCCTCCTGAATTGTCCCTCAGGTCGAGGATAAGTTTCTTCATTCCTTGCGACAGGAGTTTAGTCGCGGCTACGCTTACCTCGCTGAAAGTGGTCTTGGAGAACTTCGAGAGCTTGATGTAGCCGGTCGTGTCGTTTGCCATGAAGGCCGCATCGACGCAGTGGACCGGGATCTTGCCCCTGGTGATGTCGAAGACGATATTCTCCTTCCCCCTGCCTACTGTTATCTTGACCTTTGATCCGGCCGGGCCCTTCATCCTCCGGACCATGCTGTCCTGCGGGAAGTGTACCCCGGCGATGACCTTGTCGTCGACTTTGAGGATCCTGTCACCTTGCTGGAGCCCTACTTTCTCGGAAGGCCCGCCGGGAATCACCTCGATTACGGTCGCGGTGTCGTTCGGCACGTTGAACTGGATCCCGATGCCGTCGAATTTGCCGGCAAGGTCGGTCTCCGCCTCATTGAGCTCCACAGGAGGCATGTACACGGAGTGGGGATCCAGGGCGGCAAGTGCGGCGACGATGGCCGCCTCGCTGACTTCCTCGTTGTTGACTGTGTCGACATAATTCTTGTCGATCTGGTCAAGGATCAGGTTGAGCTTGCGCCACTGACCGTACTGCACGTCTATCATGTGCTTCTTGGTGCGGTAGGTGTTGTATGTCGCGACGGCCAGGGCACCGACGATGATGCCCAGGACAGCGATTAGGATGGGGGAAACCTTTCTCATGTTCAATCTACCTTCTCAACCTCGATTCCGGCGCGGCGGAGGAGATCCACTCCGTCGGTCAGGCGGTACTCGTCCTTGTACACCACTCTCTTGATGCCCGCCTGGATGATCAGTTTCGAGCACTCAAGGCACGGGGAGGCTGTCACGTAAAGGGTGGCTCCCTGGCTGCTGTTGCCGGATTTGGCAACCTTGGTGATAGCGTTGGCCTCCGCATGGAGGACATACGGCTTTGTCACCCCGTTCTCGTCCTCGCAGATGTTCTCGAAACCGGAAGGAGTGCCGTTGTAGCCGTCCGAGATGATCATTTTGTCTTTGACTATCAAGGCTCCGACCTGACGGCGTTTGCAATATGAGTTCTTGGCCCAAATCCCGGCCATTTCAAGGTATCTGTGGTCGAATTTCTCCATCACTTTCCGCTTCTTTGGTAAAGATATCTCTTGATCGAGCGCTTCGGGGTCCTCTCGAAGTCCTCGGGCATGAATTCTATCTTGCGGATCTGGGCATATCCCGGAATCTCCTTGTTGATATCGGGAAGCAGTCCGTTGAGGTTCTTCTCAAGCTGGTCCCTGGTCAGCCCGTCAAGCTCGGCCTGGTGGTAATCCGGATAGATGAGAGCGGTAAGGCCTCCGTTATCCTCTATGACAAGAGAGTCAACGACATACGAGACGGCGTTGATCACGGACTCAAGCTCCTCGGGATAGATGTTCTGGCCGTTGGGGCCGAGGATCATGCACTTGCTGCGGCCCCTGATGAAGAGGTAGCCGTCCTTGTCGATGATGCCCATGTCGCCGGTCCTCATCCACCCGTCCTCGGTGAACAGGCTGGCCGTGGCCTCCTCGTTCTTGTAGTAACCAAGGCAGTTGTTGGGTCCCTTGCACTGGATCTCTCCTTCGATCCTTTCTGGATCCTCGGAGTCGATCCTGATCTTCATGTTGTAGGCGGCCTTTCCGCAGGAATAGAGTTTCTTGTCGTTGAAGTGGTCGTAGGCGATGATCGGGGCGCACTCCGTCATTCCGTAGCCGACCGTATAAGGGAAGTCGATGTCCCAGAAGAACTTCTCCACTTCCTTGTTGAACGCTGCTCCGCCCATGATGACCTCCACGAAGCTGCCTCCGAAGGCGTTTACGAGCTCTGTGCGGATCTTTTTGCGGACCATGTCGTTGAGCACGGGAATCTTGAGCATCGTTTTGATGCTTCCCTTCTCGACCATCTTCTGAATCTTGGACTTATAGACTTTCTCGATGATGAGGGGGACGGCGATGATGATGTTCGGCTTGACCTCCTGAAGGGCTTGGGTGATGATCTTCGGGCTCGGGATCCTGGTCAGGAAGTGGACATGCATGCCGATCGTCATCTCGAAGAGGAACTCGAACATCATCCCGTACATGTGGGCTGTCGGGAGCATCGAGACCACATTTGACCTGTTGCTGAGTTCGGGCAGCACATGCTTCGCGAACTGGATGTTGGAGCAGAGGGCGCGGTAGGGGATCATCACACCCTTTGAGAACCCGGAGGTCCCGGAGGTGTAGTTGATCATCGCCAGCTCGTTCGGGGCATCCTTGTAATAGTTAAGGTCCTCCGGAAGGAAGGCGTTCGGGTGGCGTTTCCCGAAATATTCATTCATGTGCTCGCGGGCCTCGACGATGCGGTCGTTCTTGGCATAGAGAAGCTGGAAGGTGTTGATTCTCACCACCGCGTAGACCCCGGGCATCTCCTCGGGGCTGAGCCCTTCCCAGATCACGTCGTCCACGAACAGGACCTTGGCCTCGGAGTGGTTGACGAGGTAGTGGATATTCCCGGGCTTGAACTCGTGGAGGATCGGCACCACGACGGCACCGTAGGTCATGGTCGCGAGATAACTCACCGCCCAGTTGACCTGGTTGCGGGCGCAGATCGCCACCTTGTCCCCCTTGTGGAGGAAGCACTTCTCGAAGGCTATGTGCAGCTTCTCGATCCTTCTGGCCACATCGCGGTAGCAGAGGCTGACTCCCTGGTAGTTGGAGAGGGCGAGCCTGTCCCAGTTCTCCTTGAAGCTCTGCTCGATGAGCTTGTTGACTGATTGGAACTTGAATTCTTCCATGGTATTATCGTTTTTCTTTTTCCAGTTTGAAAGTCCTTTCCTTGCCGTCATGGCACTTGGCCGTGAAGGCTCCTTTCTCATTGATGGTGATCTCGCTGTCGGGGCGGATCATCTTCTTGCCCTCCCCGAAGATGACGGGATCCCCGCCTTCGAAGGGGCAGACGAAGGCCTGTCTGGAGGTGCGGACGATCCAATACCTCCTGTCCCCGCCTTCCAGGAGCTCCGGAAGGCTCTTGATGGTCTCCTCGGAGGTTATCCCCTTCCAGGACGGCACGGGAACGCCTTTGAGGTCATACATGCCCACGGTATTGTCCTTGAACAGGACCATGGCCGTATATTCTTTATTGCCGGAGAAATCATACGCCTCCGGACCGAGGGATATCTTCTTGCCCAGATCGACCGGAGTGCCTCCAGTGAAACGACCGAGCCGGTCTATCATGTATAGTTTGCTATCGGCGGCAAACAGGTACTGGAGTTTGCCGTTCTTGTAGAAATCGACTTCCTTGACATAGCCCCGGAAGGGGAACTTGAACGGAATGCCCCACATGTCTTTCCCGTTTTCGTCCTTCAGGCATATCGACAGGTGCTTGTTCTGATACAAGGTGTTTATCTTGCCCGTCGCACTGTTCGTGACTTTGAACTCGCCGTTGGTCACGGTGACAGTCGTGTCCCTCACGGACGGGACGGGAGCTTTACCTCCCGGAAGCTCAGTCCTGGTCACGTTCAGCGCCAGTCCCATCTTATCCCCACCGGACATGGCGGCGAGGATGGCGGGAGCATAGGTGACTCCGGCGATCACATCCCTGAATCCCTTGGCCATGACCGGGCTGAAGGTGGTTCCGATGAGGTTCGGATCCTCTGTCAGGGAGTGATACATCCAGAATCCGCAACCCTTCTGCGGGATCTTGTCAGAAAGGCCGCAGGCTGAGAGTCTCTCCCTCAGGCTCCCGAAAGACATCATGGAGAACTCGTCGAGACAGTCCCTCTCGCCGATGACCATCCAGCCGTTCACGACGGTATAGGCGGACTCCTCCTCACCAGTGAATAAATCCCCGAACACGGTCTTCGGAAAACCGGCGAGCCGGGTGAAGTCGCTGACTCCCTCGTTCTGGCGCTTCCCGCCGGGCCTGAGGAACAGCAGCTGGCGTAGTTTGCCGTCAAAATGGAGGTTGACGAGGGCCACTTCCTTGATGTCCAATGATTTGACCCAATCTTCTGCGGATTGCCCGGCCTCTTTTTTCTGCCTTGAAAGCTGGGCTTCGTATTTGTCCAGCCTGGATTTCGCATCGAGGTAGTTCCGATAGGCCTTAAGGTAGGAACCGATGTTGCCGATCGGCAGGTCAATGATAAGATCCGTATTTGAAGGGACAGCGTCAGCGATCCCGACCGATCCGGTGCCGGCATGGCGCAGGACATTCATGTAGAAGGCCGGGTCGCTTCCGTAAAGCAGGGTGCCGTCCATGGACACGCCTTCCTCGGAATGCTTTGTCAGGCTGAAGGCGCTCCATCCGGCCAGTTCCTTGAAGAAACCGCTGAATTTGCGGTACTTGCGGGCGAAATAGGCTTCGATTATATTGTCCGAATATGCGTTGGACACGAAGATTATGTCACTTCCCGGAACCTTGGAGGCCAGCTCGGCGAATCCGTTGGACTCCAGCACTGAGTGACCTTCGGAAAGATGCCTCACTGAAGAGTTGGCTATAGTCTCTGAGGAGGAAATTATGATCAGATCTCCGCTGACCTTTGTGTACAGTCCGGAAGAGTCCGCGACAGCTTTAAGTTTGGCTGAATCATTCCAAGTGGAGTCCGAGACCTCCTTGCTGGATTTGACGACCAGAAGCGGAGGCATGTCCTTGCTGTAGTGGATGGAGATGATGGCGGGATCCCTCTTCAGCCCGTCGAAAGACTCACTTGCGATCCTGTCAAACTTCCCTGAAGTCAGTTGCCTGAACACCGCTGTGGTGTCGCCCAACAGTTCCAATGCCCTGCCGAAGTTCTTGACACAGAAGACTATGGCGGCATCCGAGGGGACAGCCTCAATAAGAGCGTGGCGCTCGATGAACTGGCCGGCATCCACGACGGGCGCTTTTCCCTTGGAGTCAGAGTACAATGAGGCGACCGCTACCGCGATCCCGGCGATCAGGATGACGGCGACGGCACAGAGGATATAAAGGGTCTTCTTGCTCATTGTGCGATGAACATGTAAACTATATTCCCGATCTGCCTTGGCGGGGCGGAAGTCGAGGCTGAGAACTTGGAGAGCCTGGCCGCCCGGATGGCGAATTCCTTAAGGCACCTGTCTGAGGACGACGCATCTTCCTGCACCTTGGCGTTGAGGACGTTGCCGGAGGGGTCAACCGTGATGATCACTGTGACATGTCCAGCTCCCAGGCACCTGTACGCAGGGATGGAGAGCCGACTCGCTTTCCTGCCCTCAAGGGAGTAGGACGCTACCGACGGACCACTGTAGGATTGCTTCTTTGGATCCTCTTTCTTAACCGCGGGCTTGTTGATCGGGACGTAGTCCTCGTCCGGCTCGTCGGCCTTGAATCCGTCCTTGAGCTCCTGGGCGAGCCTCTCGGCGTCTTTGTAAAGCTGCTCGGCGTTGGTGTTACGGTCGTCCTTCAGGGTGGAGCTCATGTCCACGGCGATATTCCTTATCGGGACACCGGCGGCGGAAGCGAGGAGCTGGTCCAGCCTGTCGGACACCTCTTCCTTGAAATTCTCCTCAGCCTTTTGTTTCTCGACCTCTTCCTGCTTGGTGAAATCCAGGACAAAAGTGTTCTCCCTTTTCAGTGCGGCGCTTATCTGGCAGGCCAGCAGCACGATGATGACCACAAGGTGGAATATCACCGTGATGTAGAGACCCGCTCTGTCCTCGCCGCTCATCATATCGCCTACCTCTCCTCTTTCTTCTCTTCCTTTTTCTTGTCCCTCAGCGCCTTCTCTACTGTCGCCGAGATCATGTTGATGGCGACCTTGTTGTGGCCTCCCTGGGGGATGATTATGTCAGCGTACCGCTTGCTGGGCTCGATGAACTGGAGGTACATCGGCTTGACGGTCTTGGTGTAGCGCTCGATGACGGTCTCCACGGTCTTGCCTCTTTCGAGGATGTCCCTGGCCATGACCCTCATCAGACGGTCGTCGTCGTCAGCGTCGACGAACACCTTGATGTCCATCTGATCTCGGAGCTCTTTGCAGGAGAATATGAGGATGCCCTCGATGATAATCACTTCGGCAGGGGCCACCGTCACAGTCTCCGTCTTCGAGCGGGAGCATGTGATGTAGGAATATACCGGCTGCTCGATGGTTTTCCCTTCCTTGAGCTCGGCGAGCTGCTGGCAGAGAAGCTTGAAATCAATGGCGTCCGGATGGTCGAAGTTGATCTGCTGCCTCTCCTCCATGGGAAGATGGCTGGAATCCTTGTAGTAGGAGTCCTGGGGGATGATCACTACCTTCTCCTTGAGCCTGCTTGTGATCGAGTTGACGACTGTGGTTTTTCCAGAGCCGGAACCACCGGCTATTCCTATGACTAACATATCGTTGATTATTAGAATTCAGCGTTCTTGGGTGTTCTCGGGAAGGGGATGACGTCGCGGATGTTGGACATGCCGGTGACGAAAAGAAGGAGTCTCTCAAACCCCAGACCGAAACCGCTGTGGGGAACGGTTCCGAATCGGCGGGTGTCGATGTACCACTCGAGGTTCTTGCGGCTCATGCCAAGCTCTGTGATCCTGCGCTCCAGCTTCTCCAAGGAAGCCTCTCTCTCGCTTCCACCGATGATTTCGCCAATCTTAGGGAAGAGGACATCCATGCCCCTGACGGTCTCCCTGCCGGGCTCGCAGCCGTCATTCTGTTTCATGTAGAAAGCCTTGATCGCTTGCGGGAAGTCGGTGAGAATGACCGGCTTGCCGAAATGCTTCTCGACCAGGTATCTCTCGTGCTCGCTCTGGAAGTCGGTTCCCCAACTGACCGGGAACTCGAACTGGACGCCGTTCTTGACGGCTTCCTCGAGGATGGCGACGGCGTCGGTGTAAGTCAGCCTCTGGAACTCTATTCCGAGCACGCTGCGGAGCCTTTCGATCAGCCCGTCGTCATACTTGTTATTGAGGAAGGTGAGGTCGTCCATGCAGTTGTCAAGAGCGTACTGGACAAGGTATTTCACGAACTCCTCAGCGAGGACCATGTTGTCGTTTATGTCGTAGAAAGCCATCTCGGGCTCGATCATCCAGAACTCGGCCAAGTGCCTGGGGGTGTTGGAGTTCTCCGCCCTGAAGGTTGGACCGAAAGTGTATATCTCACCCACGGCTGTGGCTCCAAGTTCTCCCTCAAGCTGTCCGCTCACGGTCAGACTGGTCTTCTTTCCGAAAAAGTCTTTGCTGAAATCCACCTTGCCGTTGTCCTTCTTGGGGACATTCTCGAGGTTGAGGGTCGTGACCTGGAACATGTCTCCGGCACCCTCGGCGTCAGACTCGGTGATGAGGGGAGTGTTGAGATACACGAACCCCTTGTCGTTGAAGAACTTGTGAATTGCGAACGCCATCGCGTGGCGGATCCTCAAAATAGCTCCGAAGGTGTTGGTCCTTGGACGCATGTGGGCTACCGTACGGAGATACTCCAGGGAAGTGTCCTTCTTCTGGAGAGGGTATCTCATCGGGTCGCACTCGCCGAGAACCTCGATTTCCTTTGCCTGGATCTCCACGGCCTGTCCGCTTCCGACAGACTCCACCAGGACGCCTTTGACCGCGAGGCTAGCGCCGGTTGTCACCTTGGCGATAAGGCTCTCGTCGAAATTGGCCATGTCGGCCACCACCTGGATATTATGGACAGTCGATCCATCGTTGAGGGCGATGAACTTGATCTGTTTGTTTCCTCTCTTAGTCCTTACCCAACCTTTGGCCAGCACTTCCACTCCGGGGGCAGCCTTCAGCAGGTCTTTCACCTTTGTTCTTGTTGTGACGCTCATTTCGTTCATTACTTTACATAATCCCACAAATATACTAAGAAATTATCTTTCATCCCACAAATAAAACCGCCATCGCATGTCTAATCACGCGATGGCGATAGTAAGATATCCCGCTTGTCCGGATTATGGTCAAGCGCCAACTCTTTTTGTTATTGGATTTAATAATAATTATCGTAAGGAGTCTTGCCCGCAAACAGAATAGCAAGAGTTGTCCCGTCGTTCAGGAGTATCCGGATATCGATCTTCGCATCATCATTTACTGTGTACCCATCCGCTTGGTAAGTCGAGAAATTGTACGAGTTTATCTTCACATCCTTGACCAATTCGTTTCCTCCTTCATATTCTCCTTGGTTCATGGGTATTCGCATATTCTCTCCATAACCCATAGAAGGATCCAACCATATATTGATAAGATCAATATACTGACCTGGAGCGGTGTATTCGGTTCCTTTGTGACGGAATCCGCTAATATAGATCATCTCTTTGACCTCATCCCACCTGGGGCCTTCCGTGAAGGCTTCCTTATAGAAATGGCAGCGATGTGATGATCCTTTCATAGGATCAGCTATAGCACCTCCGACAAAAACGGAACCGATCGGAAATGCCTTCTCGGATCCTATCGACAATTTGTTTTTTGTCTTGACCTCGGTTCCATCAGTATTATGGATAACAAGTACCTGATTCAGGATACCGTTATCATCGTCAGGCCACTCGTAATCAATAGATTCTTTACAAGAAAGCTTGAAATCAAATAATTCCTAATAAATCTACTACTGCAGTCCTTTTTGAATGTTGAACGTGCCTGTCAGGACTTTTTCCTCTACAGGTATCTCCGCATTAGGATTATTCAATCTGTCGCCCAACCATTTCAGATACATTACTGCTTTAACAGGAACTTTTATTGTAAATGTAACATCCTCATCAACTATCTTGTGACCTCCACAAGGATAGGTGAAAAAAGGCCCCAATGGACTAGCTGAGACCATGTAGTCAGCCTTGAATTTATCCAGCAAAGGGATGTAGCAGTTTTCGCTGGGCACCAAAACGCTGTTATAATCGATGATGCTTCCGAAGGGGATAAGATTTTCTCCCGCTTTGTGACCGCCGAAATCCTTGTCCGCAGTAAGAATAATCCCCTCATCATAATAAATGGTAGTTACGCATTCAGCCTTTTTATGATCCCAAAAGTCATCGAACAGCCGGTCGTACTCTTTACTTATAGCCGTTGCTTGGGATCCGAACGCGCTAAAGGCCCATTGTGGTGGTGTAACTTTGACATCTTTAGCTCCCTGTATCGTTGGGATCAATCCCTTAATCCTCAAACCTTCCTCCCTGTAATCCATTATCGGCTTAAAGTAGAAATTGAAACTCTCGCCAGTAATTGTAAGTTTCGTTGAAAGAGACTCACTTTCCAAACACTCGGCCGTCAGAAAGGTATAATACTTTGGATCAGGTAAAGAACACCCCGAAAAGAACAGAATGGCCATTACAAAAGCGGGGATGCTTTCCAAAAACCGTCCATTTATTTTATTCAGATATTGAAAACCCATAAATTATCTTACGGTTATGATTGTAATTATACACTCCTCCATTAGTAACTTGCCATCCGTCGGTTAGAGTATACCATCCGTCGTTCAAAGGATTGTCACCCCATTGAGAAGACCATCCCCAGTTTATCTTTATGGCTGTAATATCTGTTGACGAATACGTGTAGGTTACATAATCCCCATGGGGCCAAATACCTCCGTCCTCAAATTGGCCGGTAGTGTCCAAGAATAACTATTATTATAATGCATCCCTGTAAGCGCGCCGATGTGTCCAATCATGAGCGCTACTGCATTTCCGGAGTCAAAAGTTGGAGGATAACTTGAACTCATAGAAGTCCATATCGAAGTATTCGCTGAATAGAATGATCTGGTAAAGCTGTTGATATTACCATAACAATAACCCTCACTGACCATGGTTGCAGGAACGCCCAAATGATTATGTAGATAATACAGCATCTCTGCTCCCGCCACAGCCACACATCCAGCTGGAGCTCTTTCTGTAGAGCTATTGCTCTTCAGAGGGCAATATAGGTTATAAGGCTGATGCTGATACCATGGAGGAGTTAAATGATCAACTTCTTCCCCAGAAAGCCATGTTGGCTGCGATTTGATCTCTAGAGAATATAAGTGCTTCATTTTCTGAATGTCGTATAACGGATAAATCTTGGGCGATGCAATCCATCCATAATCTCACCGACTGGTTCTCTGAAGCCAATGTAAATGTCCCAGCTTCACTCTCTGCAATAATTGCCGGTGTGCGACAATCCGCAGAAATGATTTTCCACCCATCTCCTTCTCCAAAATTAATGATGTACATTAGAGTGTCAGCATTATCCCCTATTATAGGGTTGATAGAAAAATCATGTTCGCCATTGCCGCGTGTTTGAGGAAAAACTTGTGACGCAAAGTCTTCTATTTGACGCAGATTGACGAAAGAATCGTTGAGTACGTGAGGTTCAATTTGATTGTTATCCTCAGGATTATCAAGTGGTTCTTCATGACTACATGAAATAAAACCGCAAGCGATGAGGGCTGTGAATAATAATCGTATTGTTTTCATTTTTTATCGTGTAAATCCAATAATTACAGAATCTTGCATATCTTTTGTCAATATCTTTGCGTGACAACGCAAAATCAAAGATAACCATCTACCTTTGTTGACCCGATATAGTGAATATGCATTAGCCGTCCATCCGTCAAAGTAATTTTTATTTCAATTCTGAATAATTCATTTTTATCCTCATCGCCAAATTTGACAAGTTTCACATCTTTTACTAAAGGGTTCTCTCCCTTATACTCGCCTTGAGTTATTTTGACTCGTAATTCTTTTCCTATCCCAGAAATTTCGTCGGGAAAATGGATAACGATTTGATCAACCGACTGCCAGAAGTCTTTGTATTCTATTCCATAATACCTGGTGCCGAAAATTTGGACAGTTGCGGAGGGATCGTTAGTATCGTAAGGATAGTTAGGTATTTCTTCCCAGGCTTGCTCATACAGCGTGAAATGGAATCTAGATTTGGTTTTGGGCTGTCCACCTCCGACTCCTCCCCAAAAAGAGGATCTAAGAGAAACAATGTTTTTCCCTTCCAAGTACACGGCATTCGGACTTGTATCTTTTGGAGTCCAATTCCCTTTTTCACAAGAGTTTATGGCTACTAAAGAGACAATTAAAAACAAGGTGACAACTCGTTTCATAGATGGCTTATGTGTTTAGTTATTCAAGAGCCTCAAAATTGTAAAGCAATTTAAGCAAAAACTGGTAGGCATAGGTTCCTTCTGGATTCCAACTGGAGAGCGCTTTTTATTTTTGTGAAAGGAAAAATCGTGACAAGACGGCCTAAAACAGCCTTAAATAATCCTCTTTGTGTCGGGATTCTAAATCGACTTTGTTATGATCAAATTATAATGGAGAACCAGTGAATGCCCCGATGAAAACGACGAGTCCGGATCCGGTTTCTGATATAGTGTAAAGGAAAGGACTGTTTGCGGTGAAGTGTTCAATTTGGTCATCAGACCTCCCAGGTGAAGTGTAAATCCCGGTTTGTGTTACGGCCGCTGCGGAAGCCCCGTCTTCGTTCATCAGGAAGGTCACTTTCTGAGCGAGCACGTCAAATGGATTAATGCCATCCTTATACTCATACCCTAGAAGCATTTGTCGGGTATATGACGAAGAGAAGACCGGGATAGACAAAGCGATTGTTTTCTTTACAAGACTTGACCGCATAGTGTCCCAGACCTTTGAGTCAAGTTTTTCAAGAAGGCCTTTCACATCAAATGCTGTATTGGGAAGGATAATAGAGAAACTGTAAGTGCCATCTCCGAAAGGAAGGCTTACAGAGGAGAAATCCTGATTTTTGAAGTAATTGAATTTTCCCGTCTTATTCATCATTGAAACTTGAGTCGATTCTTTCGTGTTGACAAAAAAACGATTCTGGGTTGTCAGACTCTTGTCAAACTTGTCCTGCCACTCTCCATTGAAACAAATTGCGTTCAGCAATGATGACTGCGTTTCTTGTATTGAAAAAGGTGCCGACTTGATCATGCCTCCGGTCTTCTCCTGGCACCATAAATCCTCTGGACGGCTTCCTACCGGCTGATCTGAAATAGAGGCGGCAACTATTTCCAGGTAATCGGCGTAATAGCTGGTTTTAAGGATATCCATAAACTCTTCAGGATACTTTTTCGCTTTTACATCCGACATGAGGGCATTCGCCATTTTAAGTTCCTTGCCGCATTTTTCTCCGGAGAAATCCTCTATTAGATGCTTGAAATAACCGTTGACTTCTCCGATGGTCTTCCCTTTGAAACCGAGCATCTCGCATAAGGGCATATCATCTTTCACAAGGTTTCCTATCATGGCCAGTGTCATTTGGATTCCCAGTGGGCTGAGAAGCATATTGGATCCGACTTCATAAACGTTTCGGAAATAACGGAGAGAGAACTCATTCGAGGGAGCGATCATATTTTTCTCAGAATCCGGGAGAGTTAGCCTTGTCTGGGGAAGAACGACTCTGTCATTTTGAATCTCATTTTGTGGTTCTTCCTGTATTAAGGGCTTTCCCGTAGAAATGGAATCATCGAGAGCGTCGCACGATCCGAAGAACGCCGATATAACTAATAATATTTCAGTAAAGCGAACAGTCTTTTTCATCGCACTAAAATGATTATTGATCTATCTATCTAAACCCCGATATTTCAAAACCTTGCATCAATCTATCTTAATTATTGCCCAGTTGTCCAGCAGAAAGGTTGTAGAAAATCATTATATTATTGTTTAGACCTTCTTCCCAACCGTTTCCATCACAAAGTTCGACATAAAAACAATCGTCTGCCACATTTTACGCCATTTAAATCGTGACAAATCACCCTAAAAAAAACGCCCTTCCAGGGGCCTGGAGAGCGCTTTTTATTTTTGTGAAAGGAAAAATCGTGACAAGACGGCCTAAAACAGCCTTAAATAATCCTCTTTGTACCGAGACTCTGAATCAACAATCTTCGCCTTAAGCCTGCTTTTCATCTTGCGGAAGTTGTCTCCAGAGGACACGTTCATGATTACAGTCGCGACGGTGTTATCGAATCCGGCGAATACCAGGCATGCCATATTATACTCTTTCTCTGAGAGGTTGGGAAAATCCTGGCGAAACTTAGTCATTATGCCTCCCATCTCCTTGTCAACCAAGCCTTCTAGGCTCTTGCGGGCAGCTTGCCTTGTTCTTAGATCCCCAATCCTTGAGCGGATTATCTTGTTTAGTCTACTGTCATTATCTAGTGTCCCGCCGTAAGGCAGATAGAACTCTTCATAAATATCAGCAAGGAAGGAGAATTTCGCCCTTGTTTTGTCTAGAAACACATTATCCAGGCGATTCTCCATTTGGGACATCTCAGACCTCAGGAGTTTGACGGCGGTATCCTGCCGCTCCTTCTCAACTTCAAGTGACCGGATTCTCTTTTTATACAATACAATTATATTGCTGGCTGCCAACACGACTGTCAAGAGCAAAAGAAACACTATGACAATTATGTTGTTCCTGTTCCTTAGAGTCAACGCTCTCTCCCGGCTGAAACTCTCTAAAAATGCCCGTTGTGAATTAGCCGCCGAACGTGCGTAAGCCTCCCTTGTTATTGTGTCTCTGACCTGTGTCGCTGACCACAAAGCATGATATGCTTTCTTGTAGTCTTTGTTTGAAATAGCATCCCTGTGCCTCCAATAATGATATGCGTACTCATCCTGCTCCGTAAGGCAATTTATCTTGGACCAGATGTCCTCGGCTTCCTTGTGTTTGCCCATTTTAGAGAGCAAGTACGCATAGGCGAAATAGTATGTTCTTCCCGGAAGAGGAACTCCTTCAGACAGCGATTCTGACATCAATGAATACGCGAGAGTGTCATCCTGAAAAGGGGAAGACAGCAGGAAAAGGGAGTAGTCCGCATCAATCTTTCTTCTGAAAGCGGGGCTTATGGTTGTGTCTGAGACCAGATCACGGAAAGTTGTTCTCGCATCGTCCCATCTCCGTAATTGTATTAAGTTCAGGGCTTTACGTACCCGTTCTTTATCTTCTTGATCCTTTCTGCCACAGGCCCTGAAGCATCTCAGCGAACGTTCTATATAATCTGATGCGACGGCATGTTCCTGTGTCTTGGTGAAGGTGTCGGCCATAATTGAATAAAGGACCCCCAAGACATTTTTGTCTTTGATCTCGTCGGCATTTACACTGGCGCGGTAGAAAGAAACAATGGCCTCATTGTACCTTCCCCCGTTGAATTGCTCAATACCGAAGTACATCCATGCCTTGAGTCTCTCCTCCGGGTCACCATGGCGGTCGTACCAGTCCACCGCTGGCTGGGCGATCCGAGTGTCGGCGGTGTCGATATAGTTCTTGTCCAGGGCGGCGGCGTGGAGCAGGGAGAACTTGGCTCTAGCCGCCTTTCCCCTGAGAGATGCGGTGTCTATCTGCCGGATCAGAGCCAGGGCGCTGTCCGGACGGCTGTCGAGGATGGACTCGATGTCGGCGAGATACTGACGATTAAAGTTCCTTCCGCAGGATATGAGGAAGACGAGTCCGATGCACAATAATAGTATCCGCACTAAAAGCTTAAAGAACCGCATATGTATCTTGTTCTATTTGGTAGCTAATTCAAATATAATAAAAAAGAGGCTGAACCTCAAGAAGTTCAGCCTCTTTTTCTTATTGTAATGTCCTGACGGGTTACTGTCCTTTCTTACGGGCAGCGTACATAATCTTAAGGGCGGAGCAGCGCCTGAGCTCCTGCTTCACGTCCGTTACGATACCCATCCTGACATCCTCGTCAGCTTTAATGTCGACCTGCATCAACTGTCTGTCGGCCTCGCTCATGGCTTCACGCTCGGCGGCGATAAAGTCACGGATGTCGTTGGTGGTCTTGAAGGAGTCATTGAGCTGGATCCTGGCCTCGGTTCCGTACTGGCCCTGATACTGGGCGGTAGGGGAGCCGATGTAGATGTAGGAAGCCAGGTCTTTCCTTTCAAGTTTCGCGACCTCGGTAGCCTCAGGAAGATGCACCTTGACCTTGACTTCACTCGAACGCATCTGCGTTGTCACCATGAAGAAGAACAGGAACATGAACACGATGTCGGAGCTTGTCCCAAGCTCGGGCATGTCTTTTTTACCGCTTCTTTTGAAAATAGGCATGTGTTGGTCCTCCTGAATTACTTTTTGGTCACGTCCTTAGGCTCGGCCTCCGAGATGTTCTGTGGAATAGCCTCCCTGGCGATCTTCTGCTGGTCCTCAGTGACAAGGCTATAAACCCTGCCGAAGTTCTGGCGGCAGAAATCGTCGCGGATCTCATTGATGGCCTTGACAAGCTCGTTCTGGACGGCTATGTAGGCCTGGTAGCTGGTTCCACGGTCGTTCTGGAGGGAGATGACACCCTTGGTGACCGGATAATCACCGAATCCCTCGATGTTCTTGACCTCCCTTTCGGGCAGGTTGGGATCGTCGTTGGGATTCGTCATGAATTCCTTGATCTTATCCTTGAGCTGGCTAACATCCATGAGCTGGTCACCTGCGAACAGCCTGTCGGAAGAGTTGATCTTCACGATGATGATATTGCGCTTGTTGACCTTCGTGTCCTCAGTCTTCTGGTTCTTGTCAGGCATCTGGGGCAGACGGCGCACGAGGCCGGACTGCTGGTCCATGGTGGAAACCATCAGGAAGTAGCACAACAGAAGGAACGCGATGTCGGCTGTCGATTGGGTGTTCAGACCCGGAGTTTTTCTTTTAGCCATAGCCGGAAATTATTTGTTGATAGCGTTTCTGATCACACCGAAGATGATGGAGACGATAGCCGCGCCACCGAGGATGTAGGTCAGTTTCATGACAGTGTCTGTCAACTTCAGAGTGCCGGCGCTTGGCTGGCTCTTGAGGCTGACGATAGGATCGCTGGAAGCGAGCGCGTAGGCGATGGCCACGAGCGCCGCTACTCCGACAATCACGCAAAGAGCCTTGATGAGGCCTTTGGGATTGTTCCTGGCGGTCTGGATGATGGCGAGCAGGAGCAGGATAACCACCGCCGCGATGAGCAGGAAGTAGCTATACCTGAGGAGAATGTTCACAGGTCCCTCATTGGTCGCGCCACCGTTGGCGAGACAAAGGATCCCGAGAACAATGCCCACGATACCCAGCACCCAGCCGATTATCTTGGATATATTCTTCATTGTTAAAAGACTCTAAAGGTTGTTACAACTAAAGATTATTATTTCTTCTCGTACTTCGCGAGGGCGTCGACGAGGTTGATCGAAGCCTCCTCCATGTCGATGGAGAGAGCGTCAATCCTGGAAAGGATATAGTTGTAGAAAACCTGGAGAATCATAGCGACGATAAGACCACCGACGGTGGTGATAAGGGCAACCTTCATACCTCCAGCGACGATGTTCGGGGAGATATCTCCGGCGGCCTCGATGGCGTCGAAAGCCTTGACCATACCGATAACAGTTCCCAAGAATCCGAGTGAAGGGGCAATAGCGATGAAGAGGGAGATCCAGGAGAGGTTGTTCTCCATGAGGCTCATCTGGACGCCACCGGAGGAGGCGATCCTCTTCTCGACCACGTCGAGACCCTCATCATAGTGGAGGAGACCATCGTAGAAAATGCTGGCGACGGGGCCCTTGGTGTCACGGCAGACATCCTTGGCTTTCTCGACACCACCCTCGGCGAGAGCGTTCTCAACCTTGGCGATGAGCTTCTTGGTGTTGGTTTTCGCGAACGACAGATAGAGGATCCTCTCGATAGCGAGGGCAAGACCGAGGATCAAGCAGAGGATGATCGCGGACATGAAGCCAGGACCTCCCTGGATGAAGTAGGACTTGATCTGCTGGTGGAAAGGAACATCCTCGCCTGTGCCCTTGAGGAGGTCCTCAGCGGAGAGCTGGGTGGCCTGCTCGGTGGGGGCGGGCTGATCCTGAGCGGACGCGACGCTGGCGGTGAAGGTGAGAGCACCTGCTACAGCCAAAAACATGAAAAACTTTTTCATAACCGTTTTCGTGTGTTTTAATTAATAAAGTATTAAATAGTTATATTTTTCTTCTCGATTTCTTGATCCCAAAACCTTACAAAAAACCGTTGCAATTTACTAAATAATTTTCAAAAGGCAAGAATTACTTGGAAATTTCTCCTTTAAGATTTTCTCCCAGCCTTTTCTTGACCCACTCGTTGTCTTCGCTCACACCCATGAGGTGGAACAGCTTCGCGAGGGCACTCTCCGTCGTGATGTCCGTTCCGGAGACGACCCCGGCTTTCTGGAGCGCCTTCCCGGTCGCGTACAAGTCCATGTTCACGGTCCCGGAGAGGCACTGCGTGACGTTGACAAGGATTTTCCCCTTCGAAGAAGCCTCGCTTACTATGTCCAGGAACCATTCTTTGGAGAGGGCGTTCCCGGATCCGTAAGTCTCAATGATCACAGCTCGGGTTTCAGAGCCGCAGAGGATGTTCCGGACAACTTGCGGGGTGATCCCCGGATGTATTTTCAGTATCGAGACCCTTGTGTCGAGGGCGGTGGACACTTTAAGGGGGGAGTCCCAGGAAAGCGGCCTGAGGATGGCCTGCCGGTTGTACTTGATGTTGATTCCGGCCTCCGCCAGGGACGGATAACCCGGGGATCGGAACGCCCGGAACTCGTCGGAGCTGACCTTGGTGCTCCGGTTTCCACGCAGCAGTTTCGAGTCAAAGAATATGCAGACCTCGGGGACCATGGGGTGGCCATCCTCGTCCCTTGCGGCCGCTATCTCCACTGACGAGACCAGATTCTCCTTGCCGTCAGTCCTTGGGATGCCGATGGGAAGCTGGCTCCCCGTGAATATCACTGGTTTCGTGAGATTCTCTAACATGAAGCTCAAAGCGGAGGCGGAGTAGGCCATGGTGTCTGTACCGTGAAGCACCACGAAGCCGTCGTAGCGATCATAGCGGTCTTTGATGAGGGTGACAAGAGACTGCCAGAAGGACGGCTCGACGTCGGAGGAGTCTATCAGGGGGTCGAACGTGTGGACGTCGATCTTGACGGCGAATTTGCCAAGTTCCGGGACTTCAGCGAGTATCTGGCTGAAATCGAACGGCTTGAGAGTCCCGTCGACGGGGTCCTGGCGCATCCCGATCGTGCCGCCGGTGTAAATCAAAAGCACTGAAGAGGCTTCTTTCATATTCTTCATATTTCGAAAAGGTTCCTTGCGTTTGACGTTGTGACTTCGGCCACTTCATCGATGGTGACGCCTTTAAGCTCGGCGACTTTTGCCGCGATGAAAGGGATATATGAGCTCTCGTTCCTCCTGCCGCGGAAGGGTACTGGGGTGAGGTAGGGGGCGTCAGTCTCCAGGACGATTCTTTCCAAAGGGACTCTCCTGACGACTTCGGCGAGGGACGCTTTCTTGAAAGTCACCACGCCTCCGACTCCTATGTACCAGTCCCCAAGCCTCTGGAGCTCCAGGAAACTCTCGTAGCTGCCGCTGTAGGCGTGCATATTGCCTTTGAGCCCCTTGTGGCGCCTTAGGATGTCCAGGAAGTCCCCCATCGCGTCCCTCAGGTGAATATTGACCGGCAGACTCCTTTGGGCGGCATAATCCAGCTGCCAGTCAAGGGCTTCCTTCTGCTCCTTGGCGAACTCCTTCCCGTAGTAGTAGTCAAGGCCGATCTCCCCGAGCGCCACGACGCTCCTGCCGGAATATTCCAGCATCCTTTCAATCTCCTCTCTCCAGCTCTGGTCCACGGAGCCGGGATAGAGCCCGAGCATCGGGTACAAGACCCCGGGATGGCGGTCCACAAGTTCGAACATTGCCTTCCTCTCCTTGCTGTCCACGTCCGGCTGGAGCATAATCTCCACTCCGACTTCCTGGGCTCTTGAGATGTAACCTTCCTCATCCCCGGCGAAGGCCTCGTCGGAGATGTGGCAGTGAGTGTCGATGAGAAACATATCCCAAAGATACTCATTTTTCTTTCATTTCACGCTTTCGCTACTCTCGGAGAGCAATGCTGGAGCAGGTCTACGGAGATCAGGCCGTCGCACTCCAGGGTGTTGACTATCCTGCTGACCTTGCTGAAAGTCCATCCGAGCAGGGAGCACAGATCGTCGATACCGATTCCCCTGCGGGCTTTCACCGCCATCGCCACTTTAAGGATATCCCTTCTGGAGTTCTCGTCCAAGTCGGAGTAGCTTCGCTCGACCTCGGCCTTGAAATCCGCTTTCAGCGACATCTCGGCTTTCCCCAGCCCCAGTCTCTCCACCAAGTCGGCCAGGTCACCTATCGGAGCGGCTATGTTTTCCCTTATCAGCATATTGCAACCCTGCGACAGGGGATCGTCGATCCTTCCGGGAAGGGCGTAAACATCCCGGTCGTACGAGTATGCCAGACTGGCTGTCATCATCCCGCCGCCCCTGATCTTGGACTCGACGAGAATCGTGGCCGAGCTCATCCCGGCGATGATTCTATTCCTTCGCAGGAAATTGATTCTCACGGCCTCTGTGCCGGGAGGGTAGTCGGTGATTAGCGCGCATCCGGGAGTGTCGGCCATCTGTTTTCCTACCTTGACATTTTGAGGGGGATAGATGTCGTCAATCCCCGTCGCCATCACTCCTGCTGTGGGCAGTCCGAAGTCCAGGGCAGCCTTGTGGGCGGTGACATCCACTCCGAGGGCCAACCCGCTGATTATCATTGGCTTGATTCGAGCTTTTGAGAGGGCTTCGACGATATTCCGGCACCAGTCCCTGCCGTAGTAAGAGAGGTTCCTGGTTCCGATCACCGCCACTTGTGGCCTTTTGTCGAACACTTCTTCCGGTGGAAGGGAGCCTTTGTAATATATTCCCAGGGGAGGGTCATCGCACTCGAGGAGCGCCTTCGGGTAGCCAGGTTCCCCGAATCCGATGAAACGGCAGCCCTTCCTGGAGAGGTCCTCCAACTCCATAGCCGCTGATTCGAAGGCGCTTCCGCTCACGAGCGGAGCGAATCTCGCTCTTGAGCAGGACCATAGGAAGTCGTTGATCTCGTTTTGGTTGGCTTTGAATACGGCGGCAGCTCCGCCAAGGGCTTCGATAAGCCCGAAACCGATCTTCGGCTCGAACCCGAAGATGCGGTTGAGCGCGCAAAGGCACGCCCTTTCCTCGTTGAAATTTTCCATAGTTTTATAATAAATAGTGGTATCAGACGACTAGCATGGCGTCGCCGTAAGGGCCGAACCGATAGTCCTGCTCCAGGGCGACCTTATACGCGTTCATCACCTTGTCGAAGCCTCCGAACGCTGCGACCGCCATCAGCATGGTCGACTCCGGAAGATGGAAACCGGAGACGATGGCGTCAGGGATCGAGAACTCATAAGGGGGGAATATGAACTTGTTGGTCCATCCGTCGTATGGCTTGACCTCATGGGTAGTGGTGACATAAGTCTCAAGGCCCCTCATCACGGTCGTGCCGATGGCTACGACCTTGTGGCCGCCGTTCTTGGCCTTGTTGATGATCCGGCAGGCCTCCTCGCTGATAATCAGGCGCTCGGAGTCCATGCGGTGCTTTGAGAGGTCCTCCACATCGACCCTGCGGAACTGCCCGATGCCCATGTGTACGGTGATGAATGCTTTGTCTATATCCTTGAGGATCATTCTGTTGAAGAGCTCACGGCTGAAGTGGGTGCCTGCGGCCGGCACTGCCACGGCGCCCTCGTGGGCGGCGAAAATCGTCTGGTAATTCTCCTTGTCCTCAGCGGTCACCTTGCTCTTTACCCACTTCGGGACGGGCAGCTCTCCAAGGCTGAAAAGCGACTGCTTGAAATCCTCGTATGACCCGTCGTAGAGGAAACGCAAGGTGCGTCCCCTGGAGGTCGTGTTGTCGATCACCTCGGCCACAAGGCTCTGGTCCTCACCGAAATAAAGCTTGTTGCCAATCCTTATCTTCCTTGCGGGATCCACTATCACGTCCCAGAGATGCTGCTCCCTGTTGAGTTCCCTCAAGAGGAAGACCATGATGTCAGCTCCGGTCTTCTCTTTCTTCCCGTAGAGCCTCGCGGGAAAAACCTTCGTGTCGTTGAGGACGAAGGTGTCGCCCTTCCCGAAATAATCTATGATGTCCTTGAAAAGCCTGTGCTCGATCTCGCCTGTGTCCTTGTGGACAACCATAAGCTTGCATTCGTCGCGCCATCTTGTGGGCTCCTGAGCCACGCGCTCCTTGGGGAGGAGGAACTGGAATTGGGAGAGTTTCATAAAAATCTATTATTCCGATACTTTTTATATACGGACATTGTCTGGGAAATGTTTCAATTCCCTGAATACTTCCACGATGGATGGATAGGTGTTCTTGAGATATGGGGCCAGACCAGAGCGGGCGACCCAGGCGGCCTTGGTGATGTCTTCCTCCCGCTGGGGAGTGAGATCTACCGGATCGGTATAGAGCATGTCGTACCACCAGGTGTGCTTGAGATGCCAGATGTCGTTCCTGCGGTAGCAGTGGTCGGTGACGCATATCAGCTGTCCGAGCTCGAGGTTCGGGATCCCGGTTTCCTCCTCCACCTCCCGAAGGGCGGTGACCGCGATGTCCTCTCCAGGTTCCTGGTGCCCTTTCGGAAGGTCCCACAGCCCATTCCTGCGGATCAGCAGGGCATCCCCGCGCCGGTTGGAGACCAGGCCTCCAGCCGCGTTGACCTCCTTGAAACAGGAACGGAAGGCCCCGTAAACACCCTCTATGTCCGTGGTCGGAATATATATCCTCGACAGCGACTCGGACGACTCGAACATGTCCACAAGAGGCGGGATGCCGTCAGCGCCTCCGAAATGGAACTCAACCGAGTTGGGATCGGAAAGGGCCGGCTCATCGGGCAGGCAGATCACAATGCATCTCTTTTCCAGGTAGATCTTGCGCATCTTGATGATTAAAATAGCTATATTTGTAAGCTACGGCGCGAATTTAAGAAATCATTTGGAATGAATATGGAACATATAGACAGAAAACTGGCGGCGGGGCTGCTTCGGATAGGTGCGGTCCTGCTCCGGCCTGATGAGCCTTTCACCTGGGCTTCCGGCTGGCATTCCCCGATTTATTGCGACAACCGCCGGATCCTTTCAGACCCGGATCTGCGCTCGATGGTGGCCGAGGCCTTCGCGGGGAAAGTCGCCGAGCTGTACCCTGAAGCTGAGATTGTCGCCGGAGTGGCTACAGGGGCTATCGCCCATGGTGCCCTTGCGGCTGACCGTCTGGGCAAGCCTTTTGTCTATGTGCGTCCAAAGCCGAAGGATCACGGGACCGGCTCCCAGATTGAGGGAAGCCTTCCCGAAGGGGCGAAAGTGGTTGTCATTGAAGACCTTGTCTCGACCGGGATGAGCAGTCTCGCCGCCGTGGAGGCGTTGCGTAAGGCCGGGGCCGAGGTGCTCGGGATGGTGGCTATATTCACCTACGGGTTCGACATCGCGGCCCAGAGGTTCGAGGAGGCTGGGGTGCGGCTGGATACCCTCTCCAACTACGGCGCGCTTATTGAAGAGGCGACCGCCGAGGGGATTGTGGGGCAGGCCGAGTCGGGTTTGCTCAGGGAATGGCGGGAGGATCCCGCCGGCTGGGGCAGATAATTAATTAAGGTAATATGAATACGGAGATAAAAAGTAAGCATGGGATAGTCTCGAAGTCACCTTTCGAGCTTTATATGGCGTTCGTGGACATGAGGAATTTCCTCCAGATGCTTCCTGAGGACAAGAGGCAGGGAGTGGAGGCTGACTATGACACGATCACCGCCACCGTCCAGGGTTTCAAGATCGGGATAATGGTCAGGGACAGGGTCCCTTATTCGCTGATCCAGTTCGTGGACAACGGGGCTCCGTTCAGTTTCGGAGGCTCGCTCCATTTCGATGCCGTTCCGGACGGCTCCCAGCGGACGGACTTCCACGTGGAGCTCCACGCTGACCTCAATCTGATGATGAAGATGATGCTCAGCGGCAAGATCAAGGAGGCGCTTGACAAGGTCGTGGACGGGCTCGTGTCGGTCTCGGAGGGGAGGATGCCCGAAGGGATCGATGAGGAGACCATGCGCAAGATGCAGGAGGAACTTGCCAAGAGGCAGGGACAGGCTTAGCGGCTGATGGAGGGAATCGCGGACAATGTCCTGATGGACATCCTTTCAAGGGCGGTCGGGCCCGAACGCGCCCGCATCGCCTTCGACGCCCTTTCCCTTCCCCCATCTGTCTCCATCAGGTACAATCCATTGAAGTTCAGGTCAGACCAGAAGGGCCTTAGGGGCGCAACCGCCTCGCTCCGCTCGGCCCCACCGCTCGCTTCGCAAAGCGAAGCTCCGGTCCCCCCTCTTACAGTGCCGAGGGTGGCATGGGTTGCGCTCCCTAAGCCCTTCTGGTCTGACGAGCCCAGCAATCGGGTTCCGTGGTGCGAGTACGGGATGATGCTCCAGGAGCGGCCGAGGTTCGTCATGGATCCGCTGTTCCACGCCGGCTGCTACTATGTCCAAGACTCGTCCGCGATGGTCGTCGGCCATATCCTCCGGGAACACCTCGACCATTTCGATGACCTCGGGCGTCCGATCAGGGTTCTCGACCTGTGCGCCGCTCCCGGCGGGAAGACAACCGACATCTCCACCTCGCTCCGCGATCGATTCGGAGACTCTTTCCAACTTGTCGCCAACGAGGTGATGAGAAACCGTGCGGCCGTACTGGCCGACAACGTCGCCATCTGGGGCGACCCGAATGTTGTTGTGACTTCTTGTGATCCTAAGGCTTTTTCCCGGCTTGAGGGCTATTTCGACATAATCGTGACGGATGTTCCTTGCTCTGGCGAGGGCATGTTCCGTAAGGATCCGAAGGCGGTCGAGGACTGGTCTCCCGAGGCGGTTGACCTCTGCAGCGCCAGGCAGAAAAGGATTCTCGCCGACGTGTGGCCAGCTCTTCGGCAAGGAGGCCTGCTCGTGTACTCCACATGTACTTTCGAGGAAGCTGAGAACGATGCCAATGTCGAGTGGACTGCTTCGGAGCTTGGGGCGGAAGTAATTGATTATGAATATTCAAAGCTCCCTGGGGTGATTGAGACCAGGACGGGGGGACTGCTTGTGCCCGGATTCGTCAAAGGAGAGGGGCAGTTCGTGTCAGTATTGAAGAAGACCTCTTCCCAGGGCTCTTCGAGGCAGGGAGTGGAGACGCTCCGTCCCTTGAGGAACGGACTTGTGAAAGGTGTCACCAAAGGCCGGGACTTCATCCCGTCCTCAGACTGGGCGCTCAGCATCGATCCTCCCATAAACGAATATCCTTCAGTGGAGCTGGATAAGGACATCGCCCTTAAGTATCTCCATCGGGACGGCATATTCATTGAAGGACAACCGGAAGGCTACCTGTTGGTTTGCTTCGAAGGGCACCCCCTCGGGTTTGTCAAGAATATCGGCAGACGGTGGAACAATCTCCACCCGATTGAAAGAAGAATAAGAATAGATTTATGAATATGAGAAAAATGATCTTGGCCATAACGGCGGCCATCCTGGCACTCCCTTTGGCAGCGCAGGTGAAACCTTCCCAGAAGGATTATCTCGACCGTTACAACCTGTTGGTATCCAGACTTGGAGCCGCTGGCGTGGGCATTGAGACCCATCTCCAGAAGTGGGAGAAGGATTACCCGGACGACATTGACATGCTTATGGGGAAGTTCTCCTATTATTACAGCAAGGGCCGCTCGGAGAAGATAGAAAGCATGGATGCCAGCAGGTACCTTGGCAACCCGCCGTCTTTCACCTTAAAAGATTCCCTCGGGAATAATGTGAATTATTTTCTCATTCCCGAATTCGATGACGAGCTCTTCGGAAAGGCCACCCAGGCAATAGACCGTGCCATCGAGTTGAGCCAGGACAGGCTGGATTTCAGGGTGATCAAGATCTCGGCCTTGCTCGACTACGAGAAAGACAGCCCGGACATGGCTCTGGCCAGCCTGAAGTCGCTGATCGATTACGATGGCCACACCCATCCGACATGGGAGTATCCCGGACTCGTGTCCGACAAGGACTTGTTCCCCGGAGTGATGCAGGACTGCTGCTTCGCTTTCTACCAGATCGGCACCCCGGCCTCCTACGAGGCCTTCAAGGAGCTGTCCGAGAGGATGTTGGAATACTATCCCGACGCCTATCAGTACATGACCAATATCGGGTCTTACTACCTTGTTTACAAAAAGGACAGCAAGAGCGCCCTGAAGATGTACAACAAGGTCCTGAAGAAACACCCTGACGACTATGCCACGATAAAGAATTGCGTGCTTCTGGCCCGGAATGACAAGAACGTCAAACTGGAGAAGAAATATCTTCCGATGCTGATACGGGTCACTCAGGACGAGACGGAAAAAGCCTCGGCACAAGCGAGGCTTTCAGCGTTGTAAGCGTTGTTTTTCAGTTAACGCTTGTCGATGATCTTGGCGCCTGGGTATTTGGCGGGGTTGAAGGTGACCTGCTCCTCGCTCACACCGTAAATAAGATCCCTCATCGTCACAGTGACACCTCTCATCTTGGTACTCAGGCTCTTAGGATTGAAAGTCCCCTTCTCGACGACGAGATTCATAGTTTTGGGGTCGTCCTTGTCGGTGTTGGACTTTGATTTCTTGCACTTGAGATACCAGTATTTCTCGGTCTCTTTGACCAGGGAGACCTTGTAGCCTTCGGTGATGCCTTTGAACATCTCCACGTCGCCCTCCTTCTTCTTGTCCTCGTCCTTCTTCTTGTCGACGTTCTTTATCTCGATCTCGTTTTTGGTGACGTCATAGTCCCATTCCGTGACCTCGTCGCTCCAGGAAATGTTGTGGTTGTCGCCTTTATGCATTTCCATACGGGTCTTGTCCCCCCTGGACAGGACTTGGGCAGCAAATGATCCCAGGATCGGCATCTTCATCTCCATCACCATGCCGAAACCATCTTTTTCAGGATCGAAGGAAGACATCCTCTCGTCCATTTTCGAGACTATTTCTTCCGGGCTCTGGGCGAATGCGGAAAGCGCAAGGGCCAGGGTCATAAGAGTTAACGCAAGCTTTTTCATTTCTGTATCAATAAAAATACCGATTATAAAGATAACAACGAATTCAGGTATAATCAATTCTCGAGCCAAAATAAATTGAAACGGTAGTGGAGACGGCTTGAGATGAGGTGGATGACCCCGTCCGGAGTCTGCGCGCAGGCGAAATATCCCTTCGGCTCAGCGTGTGAGGAGTCCATTGTGAAATCTCCTGTCCAGGCCCCTCCGGCTATGGTTCTTCCGGAACCATCAGTCAAAAGTTTACCGGAAGTCCAGCTCTTGCCCTCGTCGTAAGAGAGGAATATAGTCATCCCGCCTTCCGTGAAGGTGGCCAGCATAATCGGGCCTTCCTGGAGTCTCTTCAGCACGAGCCGCTGGCCGCTCCCTATCGGTGGGAATCCGCTCGCTTCGCTTGTCCATGAATATCCTTTGTCGGAAGAGAAACTGACCGGCATCTTGCCGTCTATCGAGTTGCCGCGTCCGAAAGCCATGAGGCGGCCGTCTTTCAGCTCGACTATTCCGGCGTGTATGCCAGGGATGGTGGCTCCGGTGTCTTCCCAAGTCCGGCCATTGTCCTGGCTCAAATGGATTGATGTGCCGTCGTCTCCTCCCGGACCGGCGTCGCAGCACTGGATAAGTGTCCCGTCGGAGCAGATTATAGGCCCTGCGATAACCTGATGTCTTACAGCATGTTCTCCCTCTACGATGACGGGCTCTGACCAGGTCCTGCCGTTGTCCCGGCTCGACCGGACTACCAAGGCGAGCCTTTTCCAGTCTCCTGAATCGGCGACTCCGTTGAGGTGGACGATAGTCCCGTCTCCAAGCGTGAGCAGCGAGCTGCCGGTCATATTCCTGTCCGGAACCTTGAAGAACAGGGAAGCTAGTTCCCACTCTTTGGCGCCCTTCCGGAGCCTGGACCCGAGAACCACCATCTCTCTGCCGCTCTCGGCGTCGGTGGAGAACCAGATGGCCAACAGGTCTCCATTTCGGCACCAAGTGATGGCCGGCTGATGGTTGTGACTGTAGAAAGGCGAGTCGTCAGCAGGGGGGATGACAAAGGGAATCGGATCGAGCCAGAGCGGGTCAGAAGTGGGTTTTCCCCAGCTGTTTCTCCTTTGGCTGACTTTCATCTCAACCAGCGGCTTTTTCTCCGCGGCCTTATAAGTGTCAGAAACGATGTCCGTCTCCACGACCCTGAAACCAATCTGGTTTGACATGTCGGACGGGATCGCCGCGGAGCGGGAGGCGCTCCTGAGATATTCAGCGGGGGTGTTGTGGCTTCCGCCCCTTGTCACCCTGAACAATCCTTTCTCGGGCCCACCGGGATCCTTGGCCGGTTTGTCAGGGTATTTCCCGTACCAGTCCAGGCACCACTCCTCCACGTTGCCGTGCATGCCGTGGAGTCCGAAGGCGTTCGGGGTGTCCAGACCGACCTCCAGGGAGACAGGAACCAGTTCTCTCTCTGTCTTTTGGTTCTTGATCATATCCCCTGCTAAAGTCTCTCCGGTGTAGAAAGGTGTCTCTGTCCCTGCCCTGCAGGCATATTCCCACTCCGCTTCGGTCGGGAGACGGAAGTGCCGTCCTGTCTTGGAAGAGATCCATTCGCAGTAGGCGAGGGCGTCTTGGTACGATACGAATACTACCGCCTCGTTGTCTCCGGACGAGAATCCGTCCTTGCCTCTCAAGGCTTTGTGTTCCGGCCGGAACTCCTCGTATTGTATATTGGTGATTTCGGTCTGGCTCATCCTGAATACCTTGGAAACCGTGACCTCATGGGCGGGAGTCTCATCCTTGTCGGCGATGAGGCCGGTCTTGGTTCCGGATTCTTTTCCTGAGCTTCCCATCACGAAAGTACCGGGAGGGATTGTCACCATCCTGGGCAACTGTTGTGCGTCCAGACTTGCCGAGGCGAGTAGAAGAGCAATAAGCCAGAAATGGAACTTATTCATTGTGATGCCGTTGCTCGTAGAGTTCCCATGAGTTGACAAGATTCTGCCAGATGCTGTATAGTCCTCCGGCGACGGAGCTGACAGGAGTCATCCAAGTATAGCCGAGCCAAATGAGGAAACCGTTGTTCTTCTGACCGAAAGACTGCCCGGCTGTGATGGCGTCGGATAGTTTATGGGCATCGTCTGAGTATTGGCTTACCCCGCGTCCGATCCGCCTTCCCGCGACGAATTGTATAATGGTACACAGGAGAGAGACAATGCCTATTAAGATCGCCGCCCAGATGGATATCCCGCTGTTGATAAGCGCCTTTGTGGCCAGATAGATCGACAGGCAGAGTGTGAAACCCCAGATGTAGAAGGCCCAGCCGGCGATCCCGACGAGCTTCTCGTGGAGCTTTTTCATGGTGTATCGGACAAGCCAGGCCAGGAGAAGGGGAAACACAAGCAGGGGGAATACCCTCGAACATATCGACATGAACCTGGTCATGAAGGATACCCCTTCGACTGGGTGGACCATCGGGATGACAAGCGGGATCGCCAGGGCTGCCATGAAGTTGATAATGACCACATAAGTCACTGTGTCGGTGAGACTTCCGCCAAGTTTATCGGTGATGACTCCTGCCGCGGCCGCGGTCGGGCAGATAAAGCAGAGCATGGCGCATTCGACGAGGATCCTGACTTCTCCCTTGGGCAGGGCCACGGCGAGCAGAGCCAGGGCGACAAATGCGGCCATCTGGAAAACCAGTACAAGGAGATGCCATTTCCTGAACCTCAGATCCCTCGGGGACACTTTGTTGAACTGCAGGAAGAGCATGAGCGCCACCCCGATAGGCTGGATGTCTTTGGCGAACTTCGAGAAAGCCGGTTCAGCGCTGACGCTCAACGGGGATATGAGATGCAATATCAGGCAGATGACAATCCCGGCGACAATCGCGATCGGGAGCATCCAGTCCTTGATGAATTCCAATATTCTCGACATCTAATATAATTTGAGGTGCAAATATCGCGAAATAAATGATAACTTTGCGGATTGATGTTGATTAATAATTGTTCATCAAGATGAAAAAACTTGTTCTTATGATCATCTCAGCGGTGACTTTAGCCGCTTGCGCCTCCCGGGAGGAGGCCAAGGTTCCGGCGATTGACCTGACGAATCTTGACACTTCCGTCTCCCCCGCGACGGATTTCTACCAGTACGCCACTGGTGGCTGGCAGAAGAAGAATCCCCTCAAACCCGAGTACGCTCGTTTCGGATCTTTCGACCAGCTCTCCGAGACCAACGTCGAGCGTCTTAACGAGCTCTTCAAGAGCATGACCACGATGAAGGCTGAAAGGGGCAGCATCGAGCAGAAGATTTCCGACCTGTATAAGCAGGGTCTCGACTCTGTCAAGCTCAACAGCGACGGCGCCGCTCCCATCAAAGGCATCCTTGACCAAATATATTCAGTGAAGGACAAGGCCGGCCTCGTGGAGCTTGTCGCGGATATGCATAACTGCGGCCAGGGTGGTTTCTTCGGCGCCTATGTCGAGTCCGACATGGTCGACAGCGATAGCCAGATCATCTATTTCGGCCAGGGTGGCCTCGGAATCGGAAACAGGGATTATTATGTAAAGCCCGAGAACGCCGCTTTGAAGGAAGGCTACCGCGCTTTCCTTGAGAAGGTGTTTGCCCTTGCCGGCAACCCTGAACCTAAAAAGGCCTCTATGAACGCCCTCGCTGTCGAGGATGTGCTTGCCGAGAATTCCTGGGACAGCGTCAAGGAGAGGGATGTCGAGGCCCAGTACAATGTCTATAGTTCCGAGAGCCTCCAGAAGGGCTTCCCCGGATTTGACTGGAACGCCTATATGACCCGCAGGGGCATCCCCGCCCAGAAGAAGCTTGTCGTCGGCGAGCCTGACTTTTTCGAGAAGTTCGGCCAGTACTTCGCCAACGAGGATCTCGCTATCCTGAAGGATTATCTTGCCGCCAGGGTCATCAACGGTGCCGCCGGATCCCTGAGCGACGACTTCTACGCTGCCTCGTTCGATTTCTTCAGCACCCAGATGTCTGGGATCAAGGTGCAGAGGCCCCGTTGGAAGAGGGCAATGCAGGTTCCTAACGGCATTCTTGGTCAGGCCGTTGGCAAGATGTACGTGGAGAAGTATTTCCCCGCCTCCTCCAAGGAGAAGATGATAACCCTTGTGGACAATCTTAAGAAAGCTTTTGCCCAGCACATCGACGAGCTGGACTGGATGGGTGATGAGACCAAGGCCAAGGCCCACGAGAAACTTGACAATTTCATCGTAAAGATCGGCTACCCGGATGTGTGGAAGGATTATTCCACCCTCGACATCGATCCTGACAAGAGTTACTACGAGAATATCCTGGCCGCCAGGAAATGGAGCGTGGCCGACAACCTGTCCAAGCTTGGGAAGCCCACCGACAGGACTGAGTGGGGCATGTCTCCCCAGACAGTCAATGCCTATTACAATCCCAGCACCAATGAGATATGCTTCCCCGCCGCCATCCTGCAGCCTCCGTTCTTCAATCCGGACGCTGACGACCCGGTCAATTATGGAGGTATCGGTGTGGTGATCGGCCACGAGATGTCCCACGGTTTCGACGACCAGGGCCGTCTGTTCGACAGCAAGGGCAATATGTCCGGCTGGTGGACAGAAGAGGATGACGCCAAGTTCAAGGCTAAGGCAAGCGTTCTCGCCGACCAGTTTGACGCTGTTGAGATCCTTCCCGCGAAGGATGGGCAGCCCGCCCTGATGGCTAACGGCAAGATGTGCCTTGGCGAGAATATCGGCGACCATGGCGGCCTGAGCATTGCCTATACCGCGATGCGTAACGCCATCGCCGGCAAGGATCCCGGTCTGATCGACGGTTTTACTCCCGACCAGAGGTTTTATATCAGTTACGCGACCGTGTGGGCACAGAACATCACAGACCAGGAGAAGGCTCGCCGCACAAGGCAGGATGTCCACTCCCTGGCTGTCAATAGGGTGAATGTGTCCGTGAAGAATTTCCAGTCGTTCTTTGACGCTTTCGGAATCAAGGAGGGCGATCCTATGTGGCGTCCCGAGAGCGAAAGGGTCCATATCTGGTAATTTATTGGAAGCGACCGGCTTCATAGCCCGACGCCTTCGTTTCGGAGGGAAGATCGCGATGGTTTCCATCGCGGTCTCCTTCCTTATCATGATCATTTCCGTCGCCGTCTCCTCCGGTTTCAGGGAGGAACTCCGGGACGGGATCTCCGATCTGACAGGTGACGTTCAGCTCGTCCCGGCGGACATGAATTACATCAACGACACCTCCCCGATGTCGTCCTCTCCGGATTTTCTGGACGAGATCGAGGCCATGCCCGAGGTCAGGAAGATTGTCCCGGCTGTTTACAGGGCCGGGATCATCAAGAATGGTGAGAACATTCACGGAGTGTTGTTCAAAGGCATCCCTGTTGAGAAAGGGGAGGCCGACACCATAAAGCTCGCTGTGAGGATCCCTTCGCGCCTTAGGGACCTGATCGGAGTCGAGGTGGGAGGCAAGATGCTCTCCTACTTCGTCGGGGAGATTGTCAAGGTCCGTTCTTTCAATGTGGTGGGAGAGTATGAGGGTATAATGGACGGGACCGACAATATGGTCGTGCTCTGCGACATCGCTGACCTTCAGAGACTTAACGGGTGGTCTTCGGATGAGGTCTCGACCCTTGAGATAGGCCTTGTGCCCGCCTGCAGGAATGCCAGGGCAATGAGGGACGCATCGGACAAGATCGGCATGGCAGCCCTTGAGAACGACTCGGGGGAAAGGCTGGTGGCCACTTCAGTGATGAGCAGGTATCCCCAGATATTCGATTGGCTCGACCTGATCGATTTCAATGTGCTGTTCATCTTGATACTGATGACAATCGTGGCCGGGTTCAACATGATCTCCGGGCTGCTGATCATGCTTTTCAGGAACATATCCACAATCGGCACCCTGAAATCCCTCGGCATGACCGACCGTTCGATCGCCAAGGTCTTCCTGAAAGTCGCTTCGGTGATAGTGCTGAAGGGGATGGTAATAGGGAACGCTGCCGCCCTTCTACTGTGCGGTGTCCAGAAGTGGACCCATATCCTCAAACTAAACCCTGAGAATTACTTCGTCTCCTTCGTTCCCATCCACATCGACATCCCCATGGTCCTGGTCGCTGATGTCCTCTCTTTCCTGGTCATCATGCTCCTCCTTCTGATCCCCTGCGTCTTCATCTCCAGGGTCGATCCCGCTCAGACCGTCAGGGCCCAATAGCCCGGTTTCACTGGACTTTCCGGAGAATATATTATATTGACGCATAACAGTTTCCACGTAAGCCCGCGTGGCTGAGCTGCGTTCCCTGCCCTCAAGGTCCTGGAGAGCCCTGCCTCCTCCACTGTTGTAGGCGGCTATGGTCAGCCAAGCGAGAATCTCGGGATCCTCGGCGTATCTGGATAGGGTTTTCTGGAGAAACGCGAGATACCGAGTGCCGGCGGCGATGTTCTCTTCCGGGTCCAACGCGTCGGTGACGCCAAACCTGTCAGCCGTGACTGGCATCATCTGCATGATTCCCATGGCTCCTTTGGGAGACTTGGCCTGAATCATGAACTTTGACTCGCTCCAGGCGAGTGCCGCGAGAAGTTTCCAGTCCCATCCGAGAATCCTTGCGCAGGATATGAAACAGTCGTCATAAGGGCTTATCACTCCGGAAGAAAGCTGCCATCCGCGGGCTGTCCCGTAACTTCCTGAGAATCTTCTGACCAGTTCGGCATACTCTCTCGAGCCCCGGAATATGGCGTTCCATCTGGTGATCTCCCTGGCGGCGCCTTTCTCATGCCTTATGACCCATATCGCCGAGGAGTCCTCCATAGCGATCCCGGTCAGCCCTGGAGTCTCCTTGAACTCGTCCTTGGAAATGACAAGGATGTCAAGGCTGTCCTTGGCCACCGCTTCCAAAAGGCTGTCGAGGTCATCCCCGAGAAGGATGGTGGTGGAATCGAGGTGGCTTTTCCCGAACGCCTTGAGTATCTCGTAGTTGAAGCCGACCATGTAGCCGTCCAGCCGGACCGCGCAGCGCAACTCGCTGTCCCGGAAAACGTCTTTGTCTTTTTGGTGATAAAGCTTGTTCCCGGCGACGGGGAACAAGACCAAAAGCAGGAGACTGGTCAACAGATGCCTTGTGCGGTTCATCGGCGTCCGCGCGAACCACCCCTGCCAGATCCCCTGGAACCGCCGCCGCCAGAAAGACCGGAGCTTGCGTTAACCCTCTGGTTCTGCGTAGGTTGGCGATAGAAAGGCCAATACACTCCAAACTTGAGGGCTCTTTGGGTCCTAATGTAGGTGTGGGTGCTGAAGTAGTCAAACTTGTCCATCGGCCATCCCTGCCCCACATTCTCAATCTTCACAAAGGCGCAGGCGCGTTTCCACTGCACATTCACGAAAGCGTCGATGACGGGGCCGTTGTTGTACTGCTCCTTCTTCTGATTGTAGAACACTCCCACGGCGGGATTCCAGCCGGGTGAGAAATACTTGGTGTTGTACCAGGCGTCGCCTCCTAGCTGCATCACCATCGTCCCGCCGGAGATGTCAAACTGCAGGTACAGCCTGGAGTTGGCGGCGAGTGTGGGAACAGGCACCACATCCTGGTTCGAGGAGACCTGGAACAGGATCCTGTTGTCCAGGTGGAGAGGGCCGAAAGCGAAATCCTTGGACAGGGAGGCGCTCAGCACGCTCATCGGTTTGGTGTTCTGCCTGACCACAGCCAGGGAGTCGAAATAGACGTTCCCGTCAAGAAGGGCATATCCGACTTCGGCGGAAATCTTCCATCTCGGGATGTCCAGTCTGGCCTGAAGAGTAGTCGAGGAAGTCTTCCCGAAATCATTGTCCCAGCGGAAGTGATTTGAGAAGAAGTGGTTATGATAATGCTCGGGCTCCTTCACGGAGGTCTCGAACCGCAGGTTCAGATTGACAGGACTCGTCCTGGCCCTGCGGAAAGGATGCAGGGTGAACAGCAAGTTACCTTTCAAGGACATGTCGTTCATCTCGCTTCCGAGGAACACATAGTCTCCAGTCGCGTCCCAGTGGATATAATCCCTCAGCTGCCCCTCCACGCCAGCGTACACGAAGGTTGAGTTCCAGACTGTGTTGGTGTTGCCCTTGAGGAAGGTGGGGTCAAAGTCATACCAATTCGTGATCCTGTTTCCTATTCCTCCGTTCAGTTTCGACACGATGGCGTCCTCCGACCATGGCTGCAGGCGCAGGAAAACCCTGTTCTCCAGTTTGGATACCCTGACCGAGTCGTAGGAGTTGGTGGGGTTGTAAAGGAAGGCGTTGTTGTAGAACATCCTTCCGATCTTGTCGCTGGCGGAGATCTGGTCGTAGTATTTTTTCCGGAATACCGAATACTCGGAACTGTGGCCGATGAAGGCTGTCGTAATGTTGTCCGAGTCGATGGTGTCCGCCGCTGCGCGTTCGGCGGCGGCGAGTTCCACCAGGCTGTCCACGGAGGCGATCAGGATGGAGTCCCCGGACGCGAGTATCTTTTCCCTGTAGGCCTTGTTCCTCTTGTTCTCCTGGATCCTGTTAATGAATGTGAACGGGATCCTGTACTGCTGGTCGAGGAAGAAAGTCTTCCTGGTGATGTTGCTGGAAGCGTTGGTCAGGTGGACCGAATATTCCCTGGCGTCCAGGGTCGTGTCCCTCACCATGGAGTTGTCCGTGATACCTCCGTTCTCGCTCCTGACTATCTTGTTGTTGATGTAGCCGGCATGCATCAGGTACTTCTTCCCGGTGTAGTTCAGGGACAGCGAGAGAGTCTTGTTGGCCGTGGCCTCGTTCTGGGCTATACCCTTTCCTCCGAACCTGTTGTACTCAATGGTGTAGTTGAACGAGGGGAACAGGTTCTGGCTGGTCAGGATGTGGAGGTTGTCCGATTCCTTCTGAGAGTTGGCGAACAAGGTTCCGGTGTATGACAACTCCGTATAGGCGGTCTTTGTGTTGTAGGACGGCAGGGTCTTGGCCGAGTAGGTCCAGGACTCATAAGGGGTGTAGAAAGAAATCCCGTTCTCGCTCGAGCGGTTGAAGTAGTTGTAATACTGGAGGGCGGATCCGGCAACTCCCAGCCACGACGCGTTCACATCCTTCCTGTAGAAAGGATAATCATGGAACCGGAAGTTGGCGGTGGTGTCGGGGATCTTGACCTTCATCTTGTGGAACTCCCTCTCATGGGTCCATTGGACTATCCTCTTGTAAATCATTGAGTCCGGAATCGCGAAGGTCTCCAGGATCCTGGGGGTGTTCTCCCGGATGCTGTCCCTTATCTCCAGAAGGCTGTCCTTCACTGCCTGGATACTGTCGGCCTGACGCCGTTTGATCCTCTCTTTCTGGGCGATGTCGTATTTCTTCTTGTCCGCCTTTGAAAGACCGGCGTACCACGCCTCGAACTCGGCCTTTTTCCTGGCGTCGTACTCCAGTTTGTACAGGGAGTCGAGGATGGGCCAGTCAATGGAATCCCCGGCCTGCTTGAGGGAGTCGCTCACGATGCTGTGGACAAGGGAATCTATGATGGCCACATAGTATTTGTACCTGAAAGGATCGATTTCCTTAAGCGAGTCAGGCGGGAATATCGAATCCCTGGCGGTGACAAGGGGTACGGTGTCTATCGGCTCCAGGAACATGGAAGTGTCGTATTCAATCTTGGAGGTGGAGTGCCCTTTCATGAATATGTTCCGGTAGCGTATGGTGTCGGGTTTCTGCGGCTTCTGCCCTTTCTCCGCGGTCACGAGGCCGAACCCTGGATCCCCGGCGTAGGGACGGACACCCATGCTGACAGCGTGTGTCGAGATGACGCACACAACCAGCAGCGGGAACCATATTCTTTTTAATACCTCTCTCATGCGGGAAAGACCGATAATCCCACAAATTTACGCTTTTTCCCTTTTTCCAACAAATCCCGAGCCGTGATAAACCAAATCAAAGATTTTTCGTATATTGTAAAGCTATGAGAAAAATGAAACGAATATATGTGACCGACCCGTGGCTTGAGCCTTACAAGGATGCCATAGAGTCCCGTCATGAAAGGATCCTGCAGGCCCGCTCGAAGATTGTGCCGGAAGGCTCCTCAAGCTTGTCTGAAGGGGTCAACAACCATCTTTATTACGGTTTGCACAAGGAACCGGACGGCTCCTGGGTCATCCGGGAATGGGCGCCGAACGCTACCCGTATATACCTTATAGGGGAGTTCAACAATTGGAAACGCACCTCGGCCTATGAATTCAAGGTGGCCGGGGCGGGCAACTGGGAACTGCGGCTCGACGGCATGTTCCTCAGTCACGGGGAGTTGTACAAGTTGTTCATTGAATGGCCCGGAGGCGGGGGGGAGCGTATCCCCGCATATTGCCGCAGACTGGTACAGGATCCAGTCACGAAAGTCTTCTGCGCTCAGGTCTGGGATCCGGCGGAGCCTTATCAGTGGAAGCACGACAAGGTTCTCAGAAGGCCTCACCCTCTGATCTACGAGTGTCATATAGGGATGAGTTCCGAGGAGCCTAAGGTGTCCACTTTCAGCGAGTTCCGTCGGGATGTCCTACCCAGGGTGAAGAGTCTCGGATATGACACGATCCAGATAATGGCCCTCCAGGAGCACCCGTATTACGGCTCGTTCGGTTACCAGGTCTCCAACTTCTTCGCATTGAGCTCGAGGTTCGGCACTCCGGAGGAGTTCAAGGAACTGGTCGATGCCGCACACGGGATGGGTATCGCTGTCGTGATGGACATAGTCCATTCCCACAGCGTTGACAATGAGGCCGAGGGGCTCGGCCTTTTCGACGGACGGGACGACCTCTATTTCTATCCTGGTCCCCAGGGACACCATCCGGCATGGGGATCCCGTTGCTTTGACTACGGAAAGGACGAGGTCGTGAGGTTCCTCCTGTCGAACTGCAAGTTCTGGATGGAGGAGTATCACCTGGACGGTTTCCGTTTCGACGGGGTGACGAGCATGATCTACTGGGACCACGGCCTCGGGAAAGACTTCGGGGATTACAAGCTGTATTTCGACTCCGGAGTGGATGAGAACGCAGTGACCTATCTCGCCTTGGCCAATATGCTCGTTAGGGAAATCAATCCCAGGGCAATCACCATAGCTGAGGATGTCAGCGGGATGGCCGGACTGGCAGCCCCGTTCGAGGCGGGTGGAGTCGGCTTCGGCTTCAGGATGGCGATGGGAATCGCCGACCATTGGATCAAGTGGATCAAGGAAAGGTCTGACGAGCAGTGGAGTCCGGGGGGGATCTGGTACGAACTGACCAACAAGCGCTCTGACGAGAAGACCATAAGTTACGCCGAGTGCCACGACCAGGCCCTTGTCGGGGACAAGACGATAATCTTCCGGCTGATAGACAAGGAAATGTATTTCTCGATGGAGAAAGGCTCTAAGAACCTGCTGGTTGACAGGGGAATAGCCCTTCACAAGCTGATCCGGCTGGCGACCCTGGGCACCGCCGGGGACGGGTACCTCAATTTCATGGGCAATGAGTTCGGCCACCCGGAGTGGATTGACTTCCCGAGGGAGGGCAACGGCTGGAGTTTCGACCATGCCAGGAGGCTCTGGTCGCTGGCGGACGATCCTTCGCTCCGTTACGGCTGCCTCAGGGAGTTCGACAAGGAGATGATAGGCCTCGCGAAGCGGGAGGGCATATTGTCTGACAGACCTGAGCTCCTCAGGGCGGACGAGGAAAAGAAAATCTTGATATTCAGGCGTAAAAACCTTATCTTCGCGATAAATTTCAACCCGGTGGATTCTTTCGCCGATTATGGCTTCCAGACGTCCCCGGGCAAGTATGTTAAAGTGCTGGATTCCGACGATGAGAGGTTCGACGGGTTCTCGCGGCTTGCCGCTGACTCAGAACATTTCACCATCGACGGTGTCTTAAGCGTTTATTTGCCGAGCCGTTGCGCGCTCGTGCTGAGATATGAAGAATAGATAAAACAATTATGGCTTTTTTGAAATTCAACAAGTCCGAGCTGGTCAATCTCTCGTATTCCTTGAAGAGGGAGATCATCAGCGCCAACAAGACCGGAGCCTATTGCAACACGTCGATCGTGACCTGCAACACCAGGCGTTACCACGGTCTGCTGGCTGTCCCGGTGGACAAGTTCGGAGGCAGGAAGCACCTGCTGCTCTCCTCGATGGACGAGAGCCTTGTGCTGAACGGCAAGCAGTTCAATCTGGGCATCCACTGCTATGGCGACATCTATGAGCCCAGAGGACACAAGTACATCATCGATTTTGAGGCTGACCCGGTGCCGAAGATCACCTACAAGGTCGGAGGCATGGTCCTTACGAAGACCATCCTTCTCGTCCCTGACGCGGACCAGGTGATGGTCCGTTACGACCTTCTCAACGCCCCGGCCAAAGTCAAGCTCCTTCTGACTCCATTCCTTGCCTTCAGGGACATCCACGCCCTGACCCAGGAGAATCCCTCCGCCCGGCAGCAGGGTTGGGAGGTCCCCAACGGAATGGCATGGAATCTCTATGAGGGCTTCCCGGACCTGAATATCCAGTTCAACACCAAGGACGCGTCTTTCGTCTCGACTCCGTGCTGGTATAAGGGAGTGACCTATTCCGATGAGTACAGGCGCGGTTTTGACTGCAGGGAGGATCTTTACGTCCCCGGTCATTTCGAGGTCATGATGAAGGAAGGGGACGCTGTCGTGTTCTCCGCTTCCGTCTCCGAGGTCGTTCCATCCGGTATGAAGAGGCATTTCGACTCCCTGGTGGCGAAGACTCCGAGCATCACCTCTTATCACGACCAGCTCGTCCATTGCGCCGACCTGCTGATCCAGGACAGGAACGGCAAGAAGAAAGTCACGGCAGGTTTTTCCTGGATGTACACCGGCCTTCTTAGGGAGACCTTGATGGCCGCACCCGGATTAACGCTTTTCGCCACGGGCGACAAGGCGTCCTTCGAGGAGATCCTGGACAACCTTATCGCCGCCGAGCAGGAAAGGCTGTTCCACAGGACCACCCAGGTTGAGGCTCCCTTGAGACTCGCCGGGGCACTCAGGCAGTATATCGACTTTGGAGCCGACCCCAGAAAAGTCTGGGGCAAATACGGCCCGGTCGTCAAGGGAATATTGGAAAGCTACCTGCCAGGTCGCAGGGCGGAGGTCGCGATGCAGCCCAACGGACTGCTTTGGGCTCAGCTCGAGGGATGGGCCCTGTCTTGGATGAACGCTTACATCGACGGGAGACCTGTCACGGAAAGAGCTGGTTATCAGGTGGAAACTAACGCTTTGTGGTATCACTCGATCGCTTTTGCCGTGGATATGGAGCGCAAATACGGCGATCCCGAGGGACCCTTCGTCAAGGAGTGGTCCCGGATCAAGGATCTTGTCAAGGCGAATTTCCAGCCTACTTTCTGGAATGCCAGGGCGGGTTACCTCGCCGACTATGTGGACAATGCCGGACAGCATCTGGAGGTGCGCCCCAATATGATATACGCCCTTATCGAAGATGACATGCCTGTTGAGCCTGAGGTCGCCAGTTCCGTTCTTCATGTAATTGAGAATGAGCTGGTCACAAGACGCGGGATCCGTACCCTCTCTCCCAGGAGCGTGGATTACAAGGGAGTCTATGAAGGTTCCCAGCATGATCGTGACCTCGCTTACCACGGCGGAAGCACGAGGGTCTTCCTTCTCGCTCCGTACATCTGGGTTGGATTCAAGATGAAGGGCCCGTCTTTCGTCAAGAAAGCAGAGTGGCTTGTGGAAGGGTTCTATCAGGACCTGAACAAGCACGGCGTCGGGGCCTTCTCCGAGCTTTACGACGGAGATCCGCCTCACGAGCCCCACGGGGCCATTTCCTCGGCTCTGAGCACCTCAGCCCTTTTGTTTGTTGACTATTTTATCTCAAAACACAAGGAGGATTAGTCCATGAGAGTTCTGATGTTCGGTTGGGAGTTTCCTCCCCATATCGCCGGAGGTCTGGGCACCGCTTGTTACGGGATTGTCAAGGGACTTGCCGAGAACGGTGTCGAGACGTTGTTCGTCATGCCTTCCGCTTCGGGGGACGAGGACGGGAGTGTCGCCACCATCATCAACGCCAGCGACGTGCCGGTGATGAGCGTGGCCTCTTCCGTGGACGAGTTCCTCGGCAAGGTCAGGTTCGTGAGGGTTGGTTCCAACATGATCCCTTATACCAATCCCGATGAGTTCTACCAGCTTGTCGAAGCTGAGAAAAAACATCGGGAGGTATCTACAGACAATATTTACGGATCCAAGTACCGTTTCTCCGGGAAGTACGGATCCAACCTTCTCGAGGAGGTCGCTCGTTATGCCATGGTCGGAGGCACGATAGCCGTTGAGCACCAGGATGAGTTCGATGTCATCCATGCCCATGACTGGCTGACCTATCTTGCGGGAATAGCCGCCAAGGAGCTCACAGGCAAGCCGCTGGTGGTGCATGTCCACGCCACGTCTTTTGACCGCGGAACGGAGGACATGATCGACTCCAGGGTCTTCAATATTGAGAAGAGAGGCATGGAGGCAGCCGACAAGGTGATTGCTGTCAGCGACTTGACCAGGAATATCGTGATCAACAAGTACGGGATATCCCCGGACAAGGTGGTCACTGTCCACAACGCCGTGGATTTCAGCGGCAGGGAGAATCTCCAAGTCGAGAGGGGAGTGAAGGACAAGGTTGTGACCTTCCTCGGCAGGATCACCTTCCAGAAAGGTCCTGAGTATTTCATCGAGGCGGCGGCCAAGGTTTTGAAAAGGACGACCGGGGTGCGCTTCGTGATGGCGGGCAGCGGAGACATGATGAACCGTTGCATCCGCCACGCTGCCCGTCTGGGAATATCCGACCGCTTCCATTTCACGGGCTTCCTGAGAGGAACCGACGTGCAGAAGATGTTCGCCCTGTCGGATGTCTATGTCATGCCTTCGGTCTCTGAGCCTTTCGGAATCTCTCCGCTTGAGGCCATGAGAAGTAACGTTCCCTCAATTATTTCCAACCAGAGTGGAGCGGCGGAGGTTCTCAAGTATGCCTTCAAGGTGGATTTCTGGGACGTCGACGCGATGGCGGACGACATATATGCCCTCCTTAACTATCCGGCCCTCGCCGATTTCGCCGCGAAGCAGGGCTATGAGGAGGTCAACCGCCTGAAGTGGAACCATGCGGCGGCGAAGATGAAAAAAGTTTACGAATCTGTCATTAAATAACCAACCATGAAAAAGAGTGTTTGTCTATATTTCCAAGTCCATCAGCCCACGAGGCTGAGACTATACCGATTCTTCGATATCGGCAAGGACTCTCATTATTATGATGATTTTACGGACAGGACCATCCTCCACAGGATAGCCCAGAGGTGTTATCTTCCTATGAACCAGCTGCTTCTGGATTTGATAAAGAAGCACGGCAAGGATTTCAAGGTGACCTTCTCGATCACCGGATCCGCCCTTGAGCAGTTCGACCGCTACGAGCCGGATGTGGTGAGGAGCTTCAAGGAACTGGCCGACACCGGATGCGTGGAATTCCTGGCCGAGACATATTACCACTCCCTGGCTTCCCTGGCGAATGAGGGAGAGTTCCGTCATCAGGTCGAGAAGCACGTCAAGGCCATCGAGGACCATTTCGGAGTGACCCCCAAGGCTTTCAGGAATACCGAGCTGATATATTCGGACACCATCGGCCGCCAGGTCTATGACCTTGGCTTCAAGACGATGCTGACTGAAGGCGCCAGGCATATCCTCGGTTGGAAGAGTCCGGACTTTGTCTATTCCAACCCCTTGCAGCCCGGTCTCAAGCTCCTTTTGAGGAA
>CACZHP010000003.1:108140-167893 GCA_902780935.1 uncultured Bacteroidia bacterium
GGGGGGACTGGCCTCTCACGGGTGAGAAGTTCCTCTCTTGGCTCAAGGCCGCCGAAGGGGAGGTGATCAACCTCTTCATGGACTACGAGACCTTCGGGGAGCACCAGAAGGAGGCTTCCGGAATATTCGATTTCATGAGGTATCTTCCGGAAATATTGCTGAAAGACGGCGGGTTCGAGTTCACTACTCCTACCCTCGCCACCCGCAAGCATAAGCCAGTCTCCGAGATAGAGGTCCCCGACCCCATCTCATGGGCTGACGAGGAGAGGGATGTCACGGCCTGGCTGGGTAACGAGCTGCAGCAGGACGCTTTCAACAAGCTTTACGAGCAGTCCGAGAAGCTGGCCCTGCTGAACAATGCCGTCCTCTGGGAGGATTTCGGCCATCTTCAGGAGAGCGACCACCTCTACTACATGAGCACCAAGTTCTTCTCCGACGGGGAAGTCCATAGCTATTTCAATCCGTATAACACCCCTTACGAGGCTTTTATCAACTATATGAATGCCCTGAGCGACTTCATCATCAGGATTGATGACGCGGTCGCGACATTCGGCCAGGCTCCTGCACCGAAGGAGGTAAAACCCGCAAAAAAGAAAAAGAAGTAAATGACAAAAGAACTGATCAATCCGGACTACCTGTTTGAAGTCAGCTGGGAAGTCTGCAACAAGGTAGGAGGTATCTACACGGTCATAGCGACCAAGTCGCTGTATCTCAAGAGCCAACTCCACAAACATCACATTCTGATAGGTCCGGATGTATGGATGGATACGGAGAGCAATCCCGATTTCATCGAAGACAGCCACCTTTACACTCTATGGAAAGCTCAGGCCGCATCTGAGGGACTGCGTGTCAGGGTCGGAAGGTGGAACGTGCCCGGACGCCCCATCGCCATATTGGTGGACTTCAAGCAGTACCTCACCAGGCAGAACGACATCCTGACCGAGTACTGGAAGCGTTTTGGGGTGGATTCCATCTCCGGCAACTGGGACTATAAGGAGAATGTGCTCTTTGGCTACGCCGCCGGCCATGTGATTGAGAGTTTCTACAAATTCAATCTCAACGCGGCGGACAAAGTGGTGGCTCAGTTCCATGAGTGGCAGACTGGAGCCGGCCTTCTTTACCTGAAGGACACGAAGATCCCTGTCGCCACGGTGTTCACCACCCATGCGACCGTCATCGGGCGCTGCCTCGCCGGGAACAACCTGCCTTTGTACGATTCTATGTCCCTGTATGACGCGGACCAGAAAGCCCATCAGTTCGGTGTGGTGGCACGTCATTCGATCGAGAAGATCTCGGCTCAGAGGGCTGACGCCTTCACCACTGTGAGTGAGATCACCGCGAAGGAATGTGAACAGTTTCTGGGCAGGAAAGTCGATGTCGTGACTCCAAACGGGTTTGAGAACAGCATCACTCCGGCGAGTGACGAGGAGTTCGGCCAGAAACGGAAGGCTGCCCGTGAGAGGCTTATAGCTGTCGCCGCCGCGATGAGCGGGGAGGAGGTCTCCAAAGACGCCATATTGATCGGAATCGGCGGCCGTTATGAGTACCGCAACAAAGGTATTGACGTGTTCATCGATGCCTTGAAGAAGCTTTCGGACACTGACCCGGTGGGACGGGATATCCAGGCGTTCATAATGATTCCTTCCGGCCACAACGGAGCTGATAAGGAACTTGTCGCCAAGCTTTCCGGTGCCGGGGATCCGGCCTACACCACACAGGTCTCGCATTACCTGATGGATCCCTGGTCGGACGTGATCACAAGGCGTTTCAGGGAGCTTGGTTTCAACAATGAGAAGGGAAGCCGCGTCAAGGTGTATTTCATTCCCTCTTATCTCAATGGCAATGACGGGGTCTTCGGCAAGAAGTATTACGACCTTCTCGCCGGACTGGATCTCACCCTTTTCCCGTCCTACTACGAGCCTTGGGGCTACACTCCGCTGGAGAGTCTCGCTTTCAGGATCCCCTCACTCACCACGAGCCTTTCCGGTTTCGGAATGTGGGTCAGGAGCCATTATGGCAAGGAGCATCCCGGAATCACTGTCCTGGACAGGAACGATTCCAATTATTTCGAGGTGGTTGATGGCGTGGTGGCCAGGGTCAAGGAGATAGCCGCCCTGGACGACGAAGGCAGGAAAGCCTACATGGATTCCGCCAAGGATGTCTCGACCATAGCCCTCTGGGAGAACCAGATCCAGTACTACAGACAGGCCTATTCAATCGCCCTTGGGAAGGTGATCGATTCCCTCGGCGCTTTCCCCGACGATCTTAACAAAGACAAACCAATGGCATACAACAAGATAGAAATCAATTCCCCCGCATGGAAGAGCGTGATGGTCACTCGTCACCTCCCCGAGGCCCTTTCCGGCCTTGAGACCCTCTCGAAGAACCTCTGGTGGTGCTGGAACGAGAGCGCCAAGGCTCTGTTCAAATCCATCGACTCCGAAGTCTGGCATGACACCAAGCACAACCCCATGGCCCTGCTTGACATCGTGAGTATCAAGAGGTTCAACAAGTTGGCCAAGGATGAGGCCTTCCTTCAGAACTACAAGGCCGTGATGGATGAGTTTAACGAGTACATGGCCCTGAAAGCTGAGCGTACCGATCCTTCCATCGGATATTTCTGCATGGAATACGGTTTGGACACCTCCCTCAAGATATATTCCGGAGGTCTGGGAATCCTCGCCGGAGATTACCTTAAGGAGACCAGCGACATGAACGTCAATCTCGTCGCCGTGGGCTTCCTTTACAGGTACGGCTATTTCACCCAGGTCCTTACCGGCCAGGGAGAGCAGGTCGCGCAGTACGACGCCCAGGATTTCACGAAGATTCCCGCGGAACCGGTGCTTGACGAAAACGGCAACTGGGTGACCACCAGCGTGGCCTTCCCCGGAAGGAACATCACCGCGAGGATTTGGAAAGTGGCTGTCGGGCGCACCGACCTCTATCTTCTCGACACTGACTACGAGGCCAATCTGCCTGAGGACCGCCAGGTCACATATTACCTTTACGGTGGCGACTGGGAGAACCGCCTGAAGCAGGAGCTTGTACTTGGAGTCGGAGGTATCCGCGCCTTGAGGAAGCTCGGCATCAATCCCCAGATCTATCACTGCAACGAGGGTCATGCCGCTTTCACCGGGCTTGAGAGGCTTCGTGAATATGTCCAGGAAGAGAATCTTGACTTCGGCGAGGCTATCGAGGTCGTTAGGGCTTCCTCGCTCTTCACGACCCACACCCCGGTTCCCGCCGGTCACGACTCGTTTGACGAGGGACTCCTGAGAAAGTACATCGGCCACTATCCCCAGCGCCTGAAGATTGACTGGGAGACGATGATGTCCCTCGGCAAGCCTAACGGCTCGGATCAGAACGAGAAGTTCAGCATGAGTTTCCTGGCTTCCAGCCTGTCGCAGAACGTCAACGGTGTCTCCTGGCTCCACGGCGAGGTCAGCAAGGACATTTTCAACAGGATGTACCCCGGGTATCTTCCCGAGGAACTCTTCATCAGCTATGTCACCAACGGTGTCCATTACCCTACTTGGGCGGCTGCTGAGTGGCAGAAAGTCCATGCCAAGGTCTTTGGACCCGAGTTCAAGACCCACCACTACGACAAGTCCTGTTTCGAAGGGATTTACAAGGTGAGTGATGAGGAAGTTTGGGAGACACGGAAGGTGTTGAAATCCAGACTGATCAAGGTCGTCAAGGAGACAATCTCCGACTCTACGCTTTGCAACCATTACTCCCCGAGCCAGATTGTCGCCATACAGGAAAACCTCAGGGACGATGTGCTGACCATCGGGTTTGCCCGTCGTTTCGCCACTTACAAGAGGGGAACCCTGCTGTTCACCGATCTTGACAGGCTTGACGCCATCGTCAACGATCCCGAGCATCCGGTGCAGTTCCTCTTCGCTGGTAAGGCGCATCCGGCCGACAAGGCGGGACAGGACCTCATCAAGAGGATCGTTGAGATCTCCAAGCAGGACAGGTTCCTCGGCAAGATCGTCTTTGTCCCCGGCTACGACATCCGTCTCGCCAAGAGGCTGGTCCAGGGCGTTGACGTCTGGATGAACAACCCCACAAGGCCCCAGGAGGCTTCCGGAACTTCAGGAGAGAAGGCCTCGATGAACGGAGTCATGCACTTCGCGGTGCTTGACGGCTGGTGGGTCGAGGGTTATAAGGAAGGAGCAGGCTGGGCTCTGCCTCAGGAAAGGGCCTACGACGACCAGGGCTACCAGAATGAGCTCGACGCCGCGACAATCTACACGATTCTCGAGAACGAGATCGCTCCCGCATATTACGATATCGACCCCAAGCTCGGTCTCTCACCCAAGTGGGTAGGATATATCAAGAACACCATCGCCAAGGTCGCCAGCAACTTCACGACCAACAGGATGCTGACCGACTACTGCAACCAGTATTACATTCCTCAGGCAAAGAGAGCCGCCGAGATCAACTCCGATGACTTCCGTCTGGCGAGGAAGATTTCCGCTTGGAAGAAGAAGGTCCGCCGCGAGTGGAAGAACATCGAGGTTATCTCACAGACTCAGCCCGACGCTTCCTATTCCCTTTCCATGAGCAACAGCCTCAAGGTCGAGGTGGTTCTGAACATCGGTGACCTCAGTCCTGAGGACATCGGGGTCGAGATACTCTTCGCCACGATGGATTCCAAGCACAGGCTTCACATCCAGGAGAGGTACGAGTACCAGGTGGTCGAGTTCAATGACGGCATCGCCAAGTACCAGACCCAGATCGTTCCTGACAAGACCGGAATGTACCAGGTGGCGGCCAGGATGTACGCCAAGAATCCGCTGATGCCGCACAGGCAGGACTTCGAGCTGGTGAAATGGTTGTAGCCACGGGCTTTTTTGACGGTGTCCATCTCGGGCACCGTCTTGTGCTTGAGAGGCTTGTCGAAGCCTCGAAGGACAGGGGTGACAAGAGTATGGTCGTCACCTTCTGGCCCCATCCCCGCAATGTCCTTCAGGATGACGCCCGGAACCTTAGGCTCCTTACGAGTCTCCAGGAGAAAAAAGAGCTACTCTACGGGCTTGGAATAGACCATATTGAGGTTATCCCCTTCACTAAGGCGTTCAGCCGTCTCACTACGAGAGAATACCTTCAGGAGTACATAATGGAGCGGCTCGGAGGCAGGACTATCCTTCTTGGCTACGACAATAGGATCGGGAGCGACCTTCTCAGCCCTGACGAGATCGAGGCTGTGGCCCGGGAGGTCGGCTTGGAGGTGATCCGGACCCGGAGTCTGGAAACTCCCAATGGGACAGTTGTCAGCTCGACGAAGATTAGGGAGGCCATCGCTTCAGGCGATGTCAATGCCGCGGCCGGGATGCTCGGTTATGAATATTCCTTGACAGGCGTAGTGGTGGCCGGAAACCACCTCGGGCGTACCATCGGCTTCCCGACGGCGAATATGCGGCTCTACGAGCCTTTAAAACTGCTTCCTGGTAATGGGGTATATTCGGTTGAGGTGGAGTCTCTCGGGCGAAAATTCAAGGGTATGTGCAACATCGGGACAAGGCCTACTGTCAACGCCGGCAGCGACCGGACTGTCGAGGCGAATATCTTTGATTTCGACGAGGATATCTATGGACTTGACCTCAAGGTCACATTCCTTGGGAAAATCCGTGACGAGCGCCGTTTCGACTCTTTGGAAGCCCTTAAAAATCAACTGATTCTGGACCGTCAGGCCTGCCTCGGGGCATAGCTGTTATTCGAGCATGTGGAGTTCGGACTTGACGAAGGTGGCTTCTTCCTTGGCGAAGTTGTAGTTCTTGGTGCCTTCCTTGCCGAGTTTCAGGTATTTCTCGTAGTATTGAAGGGCGGTTTTGTATTCCTTTCTGATCCTGTGGCAGTAGCCGATGGAGACAAGCAGGGATATGTCTTCGGGGTTGTATTTGTAAGCGGCCTCAAAGTGGGGGAGAGCCTTTGCCATGTCGGATTTGGCATTGTAGGCCCGACCGAGCCCGCTGTGGATCTTGTACATAAGGACCGGATCTGGCTCCGCCATATCAAACGCTTTCCCGAACATCTCGATCGCTTTCGCGGTGTTGTCGATGATGACCCCATCCTTTTTGCGAAACTGGATGTCTCTGGCCAGGGAGATGGCGTAGTTGACGGCCAATTTCACGTCTGAGGAATCAATCTGCCAGGCGGCTTCAAAGCAGTCTTGCGCCACCTCAAAACGGTTGAGAGCCAAGGCGTTGAGCCCGGAATAATACATCGTTCCGTACGACTCGTCCCCGTCCTTTCTGAGTTGTTTGAAGACCTCGTAGGCGTTGTCCTGATCTTCTTTGAGGTAGTAGGCGACCCCAAGGATCTGAGTCAAAGTCAGGTTGTCCTCGATTTCCTCGATGAACCCTTTGGCGAGGCTGATGGTCCCGTCATAATCCTTCTTTCCCAGGAGGATGTTTGCGATACTGACTGCGGTGTTAGGATTGGAAGGGTTGAGCCTCAATGATTTCCGGTAATATGCCAGGGATGAGTCAACTTGCCCCATTTTAAGCAGGCTGGCGCCAATGAGCGATAGGATCGAGGGGATCGAATCCTTCGCGCAGATCGCTTTCCCTTCTTCGGCGCAACCTCGGAAGTCGTTGACTTTGAATAATAGCGACGCTTTCTGGATCGAGAAATACAGGTTATCCGGATGCTGCATGGAAAGGATGCTGTAAAGGCCCAGAGCGTCATCCAATCTGCCTGAGAGGACATGGCAGTCTGCCAGTTCGCCGGCCACCTCCACATCCAGCGCCCCGGGTTTCATGACCGAGGCCAGGGTCTCGGCCGCAGCGTCATAGCGCAGCATTTTCTTCTGGCACCTCGCTTTTTGGAGCGATAGGTCCCTAATCTCTGACGCATCTTTGGTACTTTCCAAAGCCTTATCCAGCAGTCCGATAGCCTTTGAATATTCATAGCGGGCAATGGCTTCCCTGGCCTCGGCTAGAGGTGATGCGTCCTGGGCTTTTAGAGTCACTGCCAGCGACATGAGCGTCACCGTCAGAAGCAGTTTAGCTGTAGTTTTCATCTCAGTTGGAATATTACCGGGAAGGTGAACGTGACGTCAACTCGTCTCCCATTTTGAAAACCTGGCGCCCATTTCGGAGAGGCGGAAACGACTCTTAACGCTTCCTTGTCCAGAATCGGGTCAATGCCTCGCAAGACTTTGACATCCTTTACATTACCGGTCTTAGCGACGGTGAATTGCAAGACAACCCTTCCTTGGATATTGAGGTCTTTCGCTTCTCGGGGGTAATTAAGCTTTGTGTTGACCCATTTGCTGAATTCATTGGCGTCGCCTCCGTTGAAAGCCGGTTTCCTGTCGACAAGTTGGTAAGGAACGGGATCTGCCTCGTCAACAAGCTGGAAAGGGATCAGTTCGGCTTCTTCCGCAACTGAAGCGGGATACTTGTATTCGGTGACTGTTTTGGCGCATGCTATCAGCGTGAGGACTATGACCGGGATGATGTACAGGGCCTTAAGACCAGCTTTCCAATCAGTCCGGTTTTTCAACATCATCTCGATTCTCCCTTTTATCGTCCCGGATTGAAGGCTACTGACAGGAGAAAGACCGTTCACAAGCGCCGCTCTGTTAATCAGAAACAGTTGATATTCAGTTGGATTTGCCCCCTCTTTGATCACATATTCATCGGCCTCGTACTCATGTATTCCCCGCAGGTCAGCTCCAAGCGCCCAGATGAAGGGGTTATACCATTGGAAGGCCGCCAGAAGGTCGGTCCGCATGATGTCCATGGAGTGAAGCAGGTGGATGTGGGCCTGTTCGTGGAGGATAATCTCCTGATTACCACTCTCGTAATCCTTTCTTGACATGACTATGCGCCCCATCCAACTGAACGGCGGGAGGCTCTTCTCTGTGATTACGAGGGTGCTTCCGTCCTCGAGAATATGCTTCTCGCCTTCATTTAGCAGCATGGATAATCTTATGGTGGACCATCCGATCCTCAAAAGGGCGAGAGCTACTCCCGCAAGGTAGATGACCCCGATGATAGTCCAGAGGTTAGTGTCGTGGATTGATACTTCTTTCAGAGCTCCTGCGGCGGCGATGGCTTCGGGGCCTGGACCGGTGATAGTCTTGCGGATAGTTATCACGCATAGAGGAAGAATCATTGACAGGACGGGTGTCAGGACCAGTATCACCCGATTGAGCCGGTGCAGGGTCTCCTTCCTGAGGAGGATGCGCCAAAGAAGGTAGAAGACCGTAGTCACTCCTGCCGCTTTCAATGAATATAAGACCAGGGCTTCCATCTTGTTACTTTTTGTCTTTGGCCTTCTCGACTTCAGCGATCAATTCCTTAAGATCATCTACGGTGATCTTCTCATCTTTCAGGAGGGTGGAGACGGCGCTTTTGTAGGAATTCCCGAACCAGTTCTTGATCAGACCGGTTAATGATTGCTTGCTATATTGTTCCTCCGAGACGATTGGGTAGTACTTGAAACTTCCGCCGTACTGCTTGTGGCTCAGGAAGCCGTCTTTCTCAAGGATCCTCACTTGGGTCGAGACTGTGTTGATGTGCGGTTTCGGATCGGGGAGTGTCTCCAGCATGTCTTTCACAAACATCCCTCCGTTCTCCCAGAACAGTTTCATGATCTCTTCTTCCTTGTGTGTCAGCTTTCTCATAAACAATTGAATATGAATGTCCACCAGCAAATATAACTATCGCCGTTGAATTTTGCAACTATTTTTTGTAGTTTATATTATATCCGCTATTGTCAGATCGGGAGTAGGACGAAGACGAGGGTGTCCCAGAGGGCGTGGCTGATGATGAGGGCGGGAAGGGCTTGTGGGCGGAGCCTGTAGATAAGGCCCCAGACAAGGCCAGCCACAAAGGCCGCCATAATCAGCATGAAGTTGAAGGACCAGATGTGGACCAGGGCATAAATGACGGCCGTCAAGATAAACGCTTTATCCTCCGGGTTTTTGCCTCCCAGAGTGCGGCCCATGGTCCTTTGGACATATCCCCTCCAGAAAAGTTCCTCGGCCGGACCGATCAGGCAAAGCAGCAAGACCGCGATCAGCCATGTGGGAAGGCCAGTCTTCATCGCATAGACGGAATCCACCTCCGGCCTCGCGAAAGCGAACATCCAGGAGGAAACCTTGTCTCCGATCCAGAATATTCCCCAAAGGGCGAAGGCAATAACTATTCCGGCGAGGACTTGGAGAGCGGGCTTCTCAATCTTCAGAAGTTCCTTTCTGTCAGGGGTGAAGGACAGCCCGAGGGTGGTCAGGATCACCGCCGAGCAGGACATCACGACCCAGAAATTCGGCCAGCCTCCAGTCCAGGGACTGAACATGTAGAACCACAGAAGCGCTGCGGTCAGGACGGCGATGACAAGACGTTTCATAACAGTCCGGCCACTATCAAACCGACAGAAAGCAGACCCGAGAAAGCGAGCTGCATCTGCGCCGAGGCCTGATCCAGACCTTTCATGGCCTCAAGGCCGGCTTGGGGATAGGTGGAGGCCTGTTTCTGGTTTTTCCAGGCCGGAATCGCCGCAACAAAGCATAATGCGGCAAGAGGATGCATCAGCCCTGTAGCGATGTAAGCCACTATGCAGATGAACGGGATGAACATGTAGCAGCGGTACAGGGTGGCCGATTTGGGCAGCCCGAGCAGCATGCCGAAAGTCTTGATGCCGGCCTCTTTGTCCGTAACCATGTCGTAGGTGTTGTTCGCGTGAAGTACCGAGACGGTGATCACTCCGATCGGCAAGGAAAGAATCAGCGCCTGAGGCTGGTAACTGCCTGTCAAAGCATAAGTTGTCCCCAATACGGTCAGCACTCCAAAGATAAGGAAGATGTCGAGGTCTCCGAGGGCCCGGTATTTCAGGAATGAATACAGGTAAGTCAGCAGAACCCCGATCCCTCCAGCGACCAGCAGGTACGGGCCGCTGAGAAGAGTGATGACGATCCCGACGATGACTCCGGCGGCGAACAGGATGGTGCTGAAGGTCTTATATTCCTTCGGCTCAAACTTGTGGAACACGAGGTTCGGAACGGCGAAGGCCTTCTCGTTGTCCACCCCGGTCTTGTGGTCGTACCAGTCGCTCAGCACGTTGCCGGCGGAGTGGAGCAGGATCACGCCAAGGATTGAAAGGATAAGGTTGACGTAAGGGAGCGGCCCGGAGGGCAGCATGCTTCGGCTGAAAAGCCATGCGAAAGTGGCAAGTACCGGCATCACCGACACCGGAAAAGACCAGTAGCGGGTCACCGCGACCCAATCTTTAAAGGAGTGTCTCATGGCGCGAAGATAAGTTATCAAGTTGTTTTTTCCTACTGTCCAAAGATTATTGCTATATTTACACATAATTCAGAAAAGGTTTGATGAGAAAGACGTTATTTCTTTTGCTGACTTTGCTGTCACTCTTGCTGGCGGTTGGCTGCTCCGGCTCTAAAGGTGGGAAGACGATGAAGAAATTCTATTCCAGCGAGATAGTGTTCCCTTCAAGCCTGGAGCGGATTGAGGGGAAGTCCGGCCGCCATTTCGACCCGAATTCTCCGGGTGTCCGTTTCGTCGTGTATGTGGATTCGATCCAGTGTTCGACATGCCATCTCAACAGGATGCCCAAATATTCGCAATACGCCTCCCTTGAGACTTTATATCCTGATTTCCAGCTGGTGGCTATTATCTGGCCTAATGCCGAGAGCGCACCCACCATGGCGGCTGACATAGCCCACCGGGAGTTCCCGTTCGACATCTTCATAGACAAGGATGGCTCTTTCGCTGCGGCCAACCCCTCCATTCCGCTCAACCGGGACAGCCATTGCTTCCTGCTGGACAGGGAAAACCATCCGGTTTTCGCAGGGGATCCGTCATCGACTAAGGGCAAGGAGATGCTGCTCCACAACACAATATATTCACTTTACGGGCAGAAGTGACCGTCCGATTGGATTATTTATCATTTTTTTGCTATCTTTGCCATTGATGGACAGGGTTTCGCCGGGCAGGCGGGACTCCGTTCAGTTTTTACGAATAGAGAATAAACTTAAGATTATGGCAGATATCCATTACATGACCCAGGAAGGGTTGGACAAACTGAAGAAAGATCTCGCTGAGGCGCTTGCCCGGCGTCCTGTCATCTCCGCCGCTATCGCGGAGGCCAGGGAGAAGGGCGACTTGTCCGAGAACGCGGAGTACGACGCGGCACGCGACGCACAGGGACTCCTCGAGGTTAAGATAGCGAAGCTGAAGGACTTGGTGGCGAACGCCAAAGTCATAGACGAGTCTCAGGTCAGCACCGAGAAAGTGCAGATGCTGAACAAGGTCAAGGTCGAGAACATGTCGATGAAGACCGTCATGGAGTTCACCATTGTCGGTGAGACCGAGGCGGACTTTGCCCATGGCAAGCTCGCCGCCACCACCCCCATCGCCAAGGCTCTTCTGGGCCATGCGAAGGGTGATGTGGTCGAGGCCAAAGTGCCTTCCGGCATTATCAAGTTCAAGATTCTCGACATCTCAATCTGATAGACATGGCTACTATATTCTCCAGGATAGCGGCGGGGGAGATCCCGTCCTTCAAGGTCGCCGAGAGCGAGAATTTCTACGCTTTCCTCGACATCAATCCCATGGCTCCGGGTCACACTCTCGTGATCCCGAGGAACGTTGAGGATGACTATATCTTCAACCTCGACCCCGAGACATACGAGGGACTCTGGGCTTTCGCCCGTAAGGTCGCCATCGCGATCAAGGCCGCTGTTCCTTGCAAGAGGGTAGGCGTCGCCGTTCTGGGGATGGAAGTCCCTCACACTCACATACATCTTGTCCCTCTCCAGAGCGAGGCGGACATGGATTTCAGAAAAGAGAAGCTCCATCTTTCCCCGGAGGAGAACAAAGCCATTGCTGAAAGAATATTCCAGGAATATGAAAAATTATAAGAAACTGATAGCGGCGGCGGCCATTCTGGCGGCCGCTGTCTCATGTAAGGACCAGGCCCGGATCGAGGGTACCTTGACAGGATCCCCTGACTCCCAGGTTGTCTTGAAGAAACTCTCCGGCGGGTCCCTGAATGTGATAGACACGGTCAAGACGGCCTCTGACGGGTCATATTCGTACAAGATGGACATCGCTCCTGGGCAGCCGGAGTTCGTGTACATTTACTCGGGCGCCACTAAGGTGGCTTCCCTGCTGCTCCAGAGTGGGGACAAGGTCAAGGTCGTCTCCGACCCTAAGGGCGGCTATACGGTCGAGGGCTCCGAGGAGAGTGCCAAGCTTAAAGGGGTCGAGGATGACTTCGCCGCTTTCATGAAGGACTTTTCCGCGGCTGTGGATGCGGGTGACGGCCCCGCTGCCTCGAAGAAATATGTCGATTATTACCGCTCCAGGGTAAAATATGTCATGGAGAACAGCAAGTCCCTGACCGCGATCCCCGTGCTTTACCAGAAGATCAACGAGGATTTCCCTGTGTTCGGGCAGCCTACCGACGCGGTCCATTTCAGGAGTGTCCATGACTCTCTGGCCAAGGTTTATCCGGATTCCCGCTACGTCTCCGCTCTTGGCGGGGAGGTTGAGAAGAGAATCAACCTCCTGGCCCTGCAGCAGAGGCTGAACGCCGCCAACGAGGCGGGTTTCCCTGATGCGTCTCTCCCGTCAATCGATGGGAAAAAGGTGAAGATCAGCGACTTGGATTCCAAGATGATCATCGTTTACTTCTGGCAGGCTGCTGACGCCTCCCAGAAGATGTTCAATCAGGATGTCCTCCTGCCTCTCTATAAGACTTACCATCCTAAAGGTCTTGAGATATATTCCATCTCGCTTGACACTGACAAAGGAGTTTGGGCAAGTGCCGTTAAGAGTCAGGGTCTCCCTTGGGTCAATGTTTGTGACGGCCTTGGAGCGGCAAGCCCTGTCGTAGGATTGTATAATATCTCAAGGGGGCTTCCGGTCGCTTATGTGATTGAGGACGGCATCCTGGCTCCACAGACAGTGTCTTCCGAGAAGGAACTTCGTTCGCTCCTCTCCTCGAAGTTGAAATAACCTACCTCCTGGCCACATAACCACAGATAACACGACATGGCATTAATGATCATCCAACTGCTGATCGTTCTAGGAGCCCTTTATGTAGGCTCCCGGTATGGCAGCCTCGCCCTTGGCGCGATTTCCGGGATCGGCCTGGCGATCCTTGTTTTCGGTTTCGGGATGAAGCCCGGAACCCCTCCCACCGATGTCATCTACATCATCATCGCAGCAGTCACCTGCGCCGGAGTCCTGCAGGCCTCCGGAGGAATGGACTGGCTGATCCAGATAGCTGAGAAGATGCTTCGCAAGCACCCTGACAGCATCACGATTCTGGCTCCTTTCACCACGTTCTTCCTTACCGTTCTCGTGGGTACGGGGCATGTCGTTTACACCCTGATGCCGATCATCGTGGATATCGCCATCAAGAAAGGGATACGTCCCGAAAGACCTTGTGGAGTCGCCTCGGTGGCTTCCCAGGTGGGCATCACGTGTTCTCCCATCGCCGCGGCGGTCGTGGCGTTCGTGACCATCTCCAACGCCAACGGCTACGATGTCTCCATCCCCCAGGTCTTGATGGTGACCATTCCGGCCTGTGTGATCGGCCTGCTGTTCGCTGCCATGGCTTCGTACCGCAGGGGCAAAGATCTGGACAAGGATCCTGAGTTCCTCAAGAGGATCGAGGATCCCGCTGTCAAGAACTATGTCTATGGCAGCGACGCCACCACCCTGGACAAGGTCATCGACAAGAAAGCAAAGCTCGCCGTCTATATTTTCTTGTTCGCTATCCTGGTCATCGTGGGCCTGGCTTTCTGCCAGATGGTGATGAGCAAAGAGGCCCTGGCCAAGCTCCCGAAGATGAATATCGCCATACAGATAATCATGCTTTGCGCCACCGCTTTCATGATTATCTTCTGCAAGGTCGATCTTAAGAAAGCGGCCGGGGGAACGGTCTGGAGATCCGGGATGGTCGCCGTGGTCGCCATATATGGAATCGCCTGGATGGCAGACACCTATTTCGGCAACTACATGGACCAGATCAAGGACATGCTCACAGGCCTGGTCTCGCAGTATCCCTGGTCGATCGCGTTGGTCTTCTTCGCCGTCTCGGTGCTGATCAACTCCCAGGGCGCTGTGGTTGTTGCGATGCTGCCTCTGGCCTATTCGCTGGGCATTCCCGGGCCGGTGCTGCTGGGTGTCCTGCCGAGTGTTTACGGCTATTTCTTCATCCCGAACTACCCTTCGGATATCGCCACGGTCAACTTTGACCGTACCGGGACCACAGTGATCGGCAAGTACCTCCTGAACCACAGTTTCATGATGCCTGGCCTTGTCAGCACGATCATAGCCACGTTTGTCGGCTACCTCATCACTATGGTATTCTTCCCCGGCTATTTCGCCGGACTGTAGTACTGTAGTATCTTTAATTAGTTAATAACCAGCCTCTTGCAGAAAACGCGTAGCTTATTTGGCTACGCGTTTTTCGTAATACGCTCATTATCAAGTGTTACATTTTCCTCGTTTTTTCGTTTATTAGGGTAGAGAACCGGAAAGAATGGCTAAGGATTTCCTGACGGAGGCGTTTATGTCGTTAAAAGACAGATGGAAGGCGGAGGATGCCCTCCAGGAGGCTTTCTGCCGGTTGTGGGAAAGGAAGTACAAGGCGGCGAGCCTGAAAGAGGCGGTCGGTTTGCTTTCAAGAACAGGAAGGAATATCCAGATTGACGAATACAGGAAGTACAGCAGGGGAAAGACGGTTTCGCTGGATGGAATTGTTGTTGAGGATGAGGGTGGTTCCCGGTGTGAGATGGAGGCGTTGTTCAGGAAGGTCGAAGCGTCAGTTGAGAAGGAACTGTCGGAGACTCAGAAAGAAATAATCAGGATGCATGAATATGAGGGGATTACTTTTGAGAATATAGCGCATGAGCTAGGCATGACTCCGGCCGCTGTCCGGATGCAGGCTTCGAGGGCCAGGAAACTATTAAGGGAAAAGTACAGGGAAGAATATGAAAAAGATTGACGAGTTGATAGAGGGTTATTTCGAGGGGACTCTCTCGCAAGACGAGGAGACCGCGTTGAAGGTCTTCCTGGCCTCCGATGAAGGTCAAGCCCCTGAATATGACGAAGTCCGTGCCGTCATGGGCTACTTCGCGGCCGGTCGGAGATTTGGTTCACCGGTTGCCGACGGCGAAGACTCCTCCGCCTCGCTGCGCTCCGCGCCCTATCCGGGTAAATGCTCGTCGGAGGAGCCTTCGACCGCCGGGAAGTCAACATTCCGGCCTAAATTCCTGGTTGCGGCTGCGGCGAGTATGGCGATAATCATTACCCTCGGGGTGAGTATCTATAATAGAAACAATGTCTGTGTATCGTTTGTGGGCGGGCAAAAGATTACCGACAAGGAAGTTGTAATGAACGACGTCGATAACATCCTTGCTGACCTTCTGTCCGATCGGACGGACATGGAAGAACTACTGAATGAATTTTTTGACAGATGATCTCATGAAAAAATTTTTACTCATAACCTTAAGCGCCTTCCTAGCCCTGGCTCAAGGAGCCAGGGCCCAGGAGGGATTACAAATCGACAGCCTTTTCAATGGTAGTTTCGTTCCTAAGTCAAGGATCACCGAATCTCTTGTCACCGGAAAGGAACTCAAGCCCTACAATCTTGACTATTTCCGCAGCGTCAGGCTCCAAGCCTCGGAAGGGGAAATCCGTAGGATCGTCTCCTGGCTTGAAGGAGACGCCCTGATGGCCATTGAGAAGGATATGGATTCGGAGAATGGCGAGCTGGTCTATGCCTTGATGCGCTTCGCCACGAACAATGGCAAAAACAAGTATTTGGGCTATCAAGTCAAGGAATCCTCTGGTGGAAGTAAGTATGTCACAGTTGTTTATATGACCGGAAAGGCAACAACCAGGGATCTTAAGGTAATATTCAAACACAGATAACAGGGAGGAAACGAGATGAGAAAAACAATTATAGCGATTCTGGCGTTTGTCGTTGGGGGGATCACCCTTTCTGCCCAGGAGACGATAGAGAGTATTAAGGCGGAAAGAGACAGGGTTGTGGCGCAAGCAGACTCACTCAGGGAAGTCATAAGCAAGATGCGGGATAGACAGAAGGGGAATGTCCACCTCGATTTTGACATCCCTTTTTACAAGAAAGTGCGGCGTCCGAGGGCTGCTGAGGTTGGGACTTTCGGTGCCGGAGTACTGGTCTCCGAGTCCAGTGGAGCCTTTGACTTCAGTCCGCAGAACTCGCTGGAATTCTGGGGCTTCGTACCGATAACCCACGTCAAGGGACGCCACTCTCTCACTTTTGGGCCTGGCATCGGTTTCAAGAATTTCGGCATCACAGGCAACAAAGCGATGAAGATGACAGATGAGGGTGACATCACCATCGGCCAGTTCAAGGACGGAGCCATACCGAGGATTTCCAGGTTGACGATATTCAGTCTTAACATGCCGATCTTCTACAGCCTTGGCTTTGGCAGGGGATATGGGATTACTCTCGGACCTGTTGTCAATTTAAATGCCTCAAGCTCGATCGTCAACAAGTACACCTTTGACGGGGATAAGAAGAAGGATAAATACAAGTATGTTCACTGTAATCTGGTCACCGTGGACGTAATGGCACAGTTGAACCTTAGGGATGTCAGCATATATGGCAGATATTCCCCGATGAACGTGATGGACAAGAAATACTGGCCCGAGTTCAGCACCTGGTCCGTTGGTGTTGCCGTGTCGCTACTAAAATAACGGTTGGGATTCTTTCCTTTCTCGCGAATATTCATTAAATTGCATAGGTTTTGGCCAAGGTTGGCCGAACCTATGTTTTTTATTAATATCTAAACATCTAACATCATGTCACTGAACAAAGTAATGCTGATCGGTAACGTTGGAAGAGACCCGGAGATACGTTACCTTGATGGGAACAACCCTAACCAGGGAGCGACGAAGGTGGCCCAGTTCACCCTCGCCACGACAGAGCGATATCGTGACCGCAATGGAGAACTTCGCGAGAACACGGAATGGCACAACATCGTCGCCTGGAGGAATTCGGCGGATGTGGCTGAGAAATTCATCCGCAAGGGCACGCAGGTTTACATTGAGGGCAAGCTTCGCACCCGCTCCTGGACTGACCAGACCGGCAACAAGAGGTACACTACCGAGGTCGCTGTTGACAATCTCCAGCTTCTTGGCAAGAGGAATGACAATCCTGGCGCTCAGGGCGGCCAGTCGGACGCTCAGTATCAGCAGCCCCAGCAGCCAAGACCGCAGCAGCCGGCCTATCAACAGCCGCAGCAACCGGCTTATCAGCCGCAGCCTCAGCAGCCGGCTTACCAGCAGCATCAGCCTGTCCCGCAGCCGCAGGCAGCTCCGCAGCAACCCATTGACATCGGAATAGACGACAATCCTTCCGACGACCTTCCGTTCTAATATTCAGAAATCCTTTAAAACCAATATTCGTAAGACATGAGTTCGAAACTTGACGTCGTCCTTGGTCTCCAGTGGGGAGACGAGGGGAAAGGCAAGATTGTGGATGTGCTCGCCGGCCGTTATCCGGCGGTAGCTCGCTTCCAGGGTGGTCCTAATGCCGGGCACTCACTCCATTTTGACGGTAAAAGCTTCGTCGTGAGGAGCATACCTTCCGGAATATTCCGGGAGGGATCGGTCAACATCATCGGCAGCGGAGTCGTGCTTGACCCCGTGACCTTCAAGGAGGAGTGCGCCAATGTCTCCGCGATGGGAATTGAACCCAAGGAGAAGATCGTCATATCCAAAAAAGCCCACCTCATCCTCCCGACCCACAGGCTTCTGGACGCCGCTTACGAGGCTGCCGCAGGAAAGGGGAAGATCGGCTCTACGCTCAAGGGTATCGGTCCCACCTACACTGACAAGGTTGGACGTCATGGCCTCCGCGTCGGCGACATCCTCGCCCTGGATTTCAAGGAGCGCTACGCCAAGCTCAAGGAGCGCCACCACAGGCTTCTGGACGACCTCCATTTTGAGTACGATCCCGCCCAGGGTGAGGCCGAGTGGATGGAAGCCGTTGAGTTCCTGAAGGGTTTCAGGCTCGTGGACTGCGAATATTTTGTGGACGGACTTCTCAAGGAAGGCAAGCCGATCCTCGCCGAGGGGGCCCAGGGCTCCATGCTCGACGTGGACTTCGGATCCTATCCCTTTGTCACCTCATCTTCCACCACCGTCGGCGGAGTCTGCACTGGACTCGGATTGGCTCCGTCGAGGGTAGGGAAGGTTTTCGGAATATTCAAGGCCTACTGCACCCGTGTCGGTAGCGGACCGTTCCCGACCGAGCTGTTCGATGAGACTGGCGAGACTCTTCGCCGTGTCGGTCATGAGTTCGGCGCTGTGACGGGACGTCCCCGCCGCTGTGGCTGGCTAGATCTTGTGGCTCTTAAATACACCGCCATGATCGACGGCGTGACGGATCTCATCATGATGAAGTCCGACTGCCTGGATGATTTCGACACGATTAAAGTCTGTACCTCTTACAAGGTGAACGGAACTGAGACTAAAGAGGTTCCGTTTGACATCGCCACCGAGATCGAGCCGGTTTACACCGAGTTCCCGGGCTGGAAGAAGGACCTCACCGGGATGCGCTCCGAGAGTGAGCTTCCGAAAGAGTTCAAGAGCTATATAAAGTTCATTGAGGACTACCTCGGCGTCCCAGTCACCATCATCTCCCTCGGTCCCGACCGCGAAGCCACCATCGAGCGCTAAAGCGCCTTGAGGGCGGATTCCATGGCGGCAAGGTCAGGGGTGATGCCGGTCATGAAGGGGTATCCCGTCAAAGCCTGGTAGAGGAGCCATCTGTTTCCGGGAATATAAATTCCGTCGGCGGCGGCGAGTTTCGCTCTCGCGACCTCGTCGAAAGACGGGTTCTTGTAGTTGGCCTCGAGTATAACCTTCCCGTCACAGGCGCCTTCGCCAGCGAAATCGTCAGCGGAAAACTCCTCTATTTCAGGGAGAGCCATGGGAAGAGTGTAAATAATTAAGTCACATTCTTTTACGGCTTCCTTGAAGTCCTTTATGGGATCAGGGATAAAGCCATATTCAGGCATGGCCTCAGCGATGGCTTGGGCCTTCTCAAACGTGCGGTTCATCAGCACGGTCCCGAAGCCAAGTTCTCCTGCGGCCACGGCTGCGGCCCTTCCGGCGCCCCCGCAACCCACGATAAGGGCTTGGGGCTGCTGGTAAAACCTACGGCTAAGGCTCATCAGGAAGAATTGGTGGAGCTTTATGAAAAAGCGGTCTCCGTATTCCTTGATGAACTCTTCGACTATGCCTGGGTAATACGCTTCGGCGATGGCGGCCACTATGCCTGTGAAGTCGGAATTATGGGCGGCGATGCCCTCGGAGGTCTTCACGAGAAGGTTGGTGGCGCCGATCCTGGCCACCGGACCGGAGATAACGCCCTTCCCTTGTTCGGCGAGTTCCTCGACCCTTGAGTAGGCCAGCTCCTTGAACGGAGCGGTCACGTTAATCGCCTGATAGTCATCGACAAACTTCTTGAAAGAGGTCTCGAAATCAGAGCCTTCTATCAAGTCGTACTTGTAGGCGCTCCCGTCCGGCTGCTCCTGCCCTTTATAAGCTGCCTCAAAAAGAAGCGGACTCCTCGATGTCGCTATCGGGTCCCCGATCAGGCCGTATTTTCCCATGTTCTCAGCGAATTGATTGTTTTATTTGATTGAATTGCTTTTCAAAGGTACCGTCACCTACCAGCCACATGCCTTGCATTTGATTCTTCCTGTTGATGAAATAGCTTAACTCACCCCATTTATGTTCCATGCCATTGATAGAGATGAACTCATCCTCAGGATCGAATGCTACCGGAGAACTCATCTGGAAGCGGTCCAGCATCTCAATGACTTTTGTGGTATCGGCTAGGGAATCGTGGAGAATAGTAATGAACTGCCAATCCGGACTTGCCGACATGATTGAGTCTATTTTCGCGATCCAGAGCTCAGACAAGCATCCTTTAATCGCCCCGGCGCTCACATACAGGATAAACTTGTTTTTTGTGGGATCCAGGGCGAAGCCTTCCAACCTGCCGCCTTTTGTGAATACATCAGGGTAATCTTCTGGTAAACGAATTTGGGGCTTTGCCGTGCATGAGAATAAAAGCATCGCTACCAGGGGCAAGAATATAATAGCGGAGTGTCTCATTTTAAATTGATTAAAGAGATAATGCAGTTTAGGCTCTCCGACTCTTCCAAGGACAAGAGATCACAGTCAAGAGGGAATCCTCTGAAATACTCAAGGGCATTATTCAACTTTTCCGGAGCAATCAAGGCGATGAGGCACTTGCCTTCAATCAGTCTTGGGCTATCTTCGAAGAAGCGTTTTTCCCTATCTTCTCCTTCTGAGAACCATCTCCATCCATTATTGTAACACAGTCCGTACGTGAAATAATTGTCTCCTTTCTTTTGCGTTAAAATTTCAGCGAGACGGTATTCATTGCCATGGAGGTATCTAATGATGTAGGCGAATTCAGAACTCATGAGTATTTCCGCACCTTCATAGGGATCATCGACCTTGAGATAAGAATCGGGTAGACGGTACTTTCCGAAGTCGAATTCCAGATAAGGGTTGAGTTCTCCGTCCCGGAATTTGTAAATGGTGCTGCTGAAAGAATCTATCAGAAAAGCGTCGTCTCCGTATTGTGAGAGTAGCGGAGTGGAAGTGAGTAGCGGGAGCCTCTCTTTTTCTGTGGGAAGGAATCCCTGTTTAAAACCATCTTTGGTGAATCTAAGCCGGTCTCCTTTGCCTGCCGTGTATCCATGGTATGTGAGTAGCCCGCCGTTGATCAGAAGACTTTGCAATCCGGATTTGTCGGTTTTGGAATGCCCGAGTGGCTGCCCTTCCTTGTCATAAAGAAGAAGGTCGCCAAAACCTGTGAATACGGCGATCGTGTCTCCTACAACCTGGACATTGCCAGATCCTAATGAAACATATTCATCTGGGCCATTGCCCTTATGTCCTATGGTGTTCAAAAAGTTGCCCTCACTGTCGTATCTGCAGATAATGGAGTTTTCCATGTCGCAGAGTATGTAGTCGCCTGAAAGATGGATCAATTCAAGCCTTGAGCCAAGCATGGGACCTTGCCCGCATCTGATAGGGATCAGTTTTACTGAAGAGATCGCTTCTGAGAAACTCTTCATAGATGTAGCAGCCTTGAATGGTATTGGATCAAGCGATTCTGGGCAGCGGGCCTGTTGGCACCCTGTTATGCTCGTTAACAGGATCGCTATCCAAATTATTAGGCTGTTACGCATTTTGTTGATAATTAGAGTTTTAGTGGTTTTAACGGTGCGATTTTCGAGACTGTTAAATTGCAGAAATTATTGAATATTAAGTGTTTATGTACCAGCCGTAAATCAAATCTCTCCGCCGCGCTGGCGGACGGCTTCGAAGAGGAGGATGGCGGCCGAGACCGAGACGTTGAGTGAGTCAAGTGCGCCGAGCATGGGAATGCGGATATGTTTGTCAGCCGCTTTGCGCCAAATGTCAGTCAGGCCGGTTGACTCGGTGCCCATCACGATGGCTGTGGGGCCGGTCATGGGGGTGTCGTAGTAGAGCGAAGAGTCCTGAAGCTGGGCTGTAAATATCTGAATATTATAGGCTTTAAGCCATGAAATGGTCTCTTCGGAAGTGGCTGCCGCAACCTGTCTTGAGAATATGGCTCCGATGCTGGCCCGGATGAGATTGGGGTTGTAGAGGTCGGTCAAAGGGTCGCAGATGATGACGGCGTCGGCTCCCGCGGCGTCGGCGCTGCGCAGGACGGCTCCGAGGTTGCCGGGTTTCTCGACGCTTTCAAGGACAATGACCAGCGGGTTCTCGCTAAGCTTGATGTCCTCCAGTCTCCTTTCCTTGTACTTCATCTCGGCGATGATCCCTTCCGTGCCGCCCCTGTACGCTATCTTCTCATAGACATTCCTGCTGACCTGGAAGACCTTTGGTTCCGAAGGAGAGGGCTGTACCCCCTTCAGGAGTCGGGCTGCGCCCGACCCCACCACTCGCTCCGCTCGCGGTCCCCCCGCTACCGTGCCGCGGGTGGCACGTCCTTCAGGGGGTACACCCTCCCCTTCGGGAAAATAGATCTCCGGGCAGATGAAGATGGTATCGGGGACGAAGCCGGCGGCGATGCAGTGGTCCAGCTCACGCTGGCCCTCAACAACGAACAGGCCCTTTTCCCGCCGTGCCCTGGACTTCTCTTGAAGCTCAAGAAGCGCTTTGATTTTCGGGTTCTGCCCCGAGGTGATAATTTCCGGAACCATCATTAAATCAACGGGATATTGTTTTGGGAGCAAATGGAGCGCATCTCCTCCGGCCATACGGACGCTTGTATTTCCCCGATGTGGGCCTTCCTGAGGAAGAACATGCAAAGCCGGGACTGGCCTATTCCGCCTCCGATGCTTTGCGGAAGTTCCCCATTAATAAGCTTCTGATGGAAATACAGAGAAGCCTTATGCTCCTCACCTGCTATACTCAATTGCCGCGTTAATGCCTCACTGTCGACACGGATACCCATCGAGGAGAGCTCGAAACTATGCTCCAGAACGGGATTCCAGACAAGGATGTCTCCATTGAGTCCCGGAAGTGTCTCACCATCATATTCGCCAGGTGTGCTCCAGTCGTCATAGTCAGCGGAACGGCCATCATGTTTGCTTCCGTCACCCAAGGCGCATCCGATGCCTATCACGAACACGGCTCCATATTCCCGGCAAACCGCATCCTCACGCTCTTTGGGGCTCAGATCAGGAAAGCGACGGCGAAGCTGCTCGGCATGTATGAAATGGATTTCATCCGGAAGGACCGGCTTGATGGAAGGATACTTCTCACAGACCATGTATTCAGTCCTGAGAAGAGTGGAATAGATCCGGCGGACAATATCTTTCAGGAATGCAGGAGTGCGTTGGCCTTCATACATGACCCTTTCCCAGTCCCATTGGTCCACATACAGGGAGTGGATGTTGTCAAGCTCCTCATCGGCCCGGATAGCGTTCATGTCTGTGTAGATCCCGTATCCAGGTTCTATGTGATATTCGGCAAGGGTAAGGCGCTTCCACTTGGCGAGGGAGTGAACTATCTCACAGACGGTTCCTTCCATGTCTTTTACCGGGAAACGCACTGCTCTCTCGACACCGTTGAGGTCGTCATTTATACCGGTGCCCTGTTTGACGAACAGGGGAGCGGTGACACGACGGAGCCTGAGTTCCGAAGCCAGGTCCATCTGGAAGAAATCCTTGATCTCCTTGATGGCCCCTTCGGTCTGACGAGGATTCAACAGAGGCTTGTAGCAGGATGGCAAGAATAATCTCATACCATTTTCTCGGGACGCATCTGAGGGAAGAAGAGGACGTCCTGGATGGTGGTCTGGCCAGTCATGAACATGGTAAGGCGGTCGATTCCCATTCCGAGACCGGAGGTTGGCGGCATGCCATATTCAAGGGCACGCACGAAGTCGTAATCTATGAACATGGCCTCGTCGTCACCATGGCTCTTCAGGGCGGCCTGCTCCTCGAACCTCTCCAGCTGGTCGATCGGGTCGTTCAGTTCTGAATATGCGTTGGCCAGCTCCTTCCCGCAGACAAACAGCTCGAAACGCTCGGTGAGATCCGGGTTGTTCCTGTGCCTCTTGGTCAGGGGAGACATCGAGACCGGATAGTCAGTCACAAAGGTCGGCTCGATAAGATGCTCCTCGACGTAAGCCCCAAATATGGCATCGATCAGCTTGCCCTCACCCATGGAAGGCTCGAACTCGACATTCAGCTTCTTGCAGGTCTCACGCAGCTCATCCACGCCCATTCCGGCGAGGTCCACCCCGGCGTATTCCTTGATCGCCTCGAGGATGGGGAGTCGGCGGTAACCGGCCTTGAAATCTACCTCGTTCTCTCCGATCTTGACTTTTGTGGTGCCGTGGAGCTTCATGGCTATCTTCTCGAGCATCTTCTCCACGAACTCCATCATCCAGATGTAGTCCTTGTAGGCCACGTAGATCTCCATGCAGGTGAACTCGGGGTTGTGGGTCTTGTCCATTCCCTCGTTGCGGAAGTCCTTGGCGAACTCATAGACACCGCTGTAGCCTCCGACGATCAATCTCTTGAGATACAGCTCGTTGGCAATCCTCATGTAGAGGTCGATGTCCAGGGCGTTGTGGTGGGTGATGAACGGGCGGGCGGTCGCTCCTCCTGGAATTGACTGGAGGATCGGGGTCTCTACCTCAAGGCAGCCGGCCTCGTTGAAATATTCCCTCATGGTCGCCACTATCTGGGCCCTCTGGACGAAAACGTCTCTGACCTGGGGGTTGACGATGAGATCGACGTATCTCTGGCGGTACCTGAGCTCAGGATCCGAGAACCCGTCATAGACCTTGCCGTCCGCATCTGTCTTCACGATGGGAAGAACCCTCAGCGACTTGCTGAGTACAGTGAGCTCCTTGACATGTATGCTCAACTGCCCGGTCTGGGTGATGAAAGCGAATCCTTTGACTCCGACTATGTCTCCGATGTCCAGAAGCTTCTTCCAGACCGTGTTGTACATCGTCTTGTCCTCTCCTGGGCAGATCTCGTCCCTCTTGACATAGACCTGGATCCTGCCGGTTGAGTCCTGGAGCTCACCGAAAGAGGCCGCTCCCATGATCCTGCGGGACATGATCCTGCCCGCCAGGCAGACTTCCTGGAAGTTCCCTTTCTCAGGATCATAGCCAGCTTCAACCTCCTTGGCGGTCGTGTTGACCGGGTATAATGGTGCCGGATAAGGATTAATGCCCAACTCCCTCAATTTCGCAAGAGACTCCCTGCGGATGACTTCCTGCTCGCTCAATTCAATGTTCGCCATATTCTTTATATCATTATCTTACAAAAATACGACAATTAATCTATAAACCGAAATTGTTATTCTTTATTAAAATCATTATCTTTGTCTAATATGGCGAAAGAGCGCAAGTGGATAATCAAAGATCCGGCGGATCCGGAGAAGGTGGGGAGACTCTCCGCCGAGCTCGGTATTGACCGCGTCCTTGCCGAACTGCTTGTCAAGAGGGGGGTCGAAACCTTCGAACAAGCTCGCTCTTTCTTCCGTCCCAGTCTCGAGAATCTCCATGATCCATTCCTGATGAAAGACATGGATGCGGCTGTTGAGAGGGTCCGCAGGGCCATCACTTCTGAGGAGAAAATCCTTGTATATGGTGACTACGATGTGGACGGGACCACGGCTGTGGCTCTGGTGTATTCCTTCCTTAGGAGATATTCCCAGAAAGTGGATTTCTATATTCCGGACCGCTATGACGAAGGTTATGGTCTGTCTTACAAGGGTATAGACTGGGCGAGCGACGGCGGCTTCGGGCTTATCATTACCCTCGACTGCGGCATTAAAGCGAACGAGAAAGTTGACTATGCCAAGACCAAGGGGATTGACGTGATCATCTGCGACCACCATCTGCCTGAGGACAAGCTGCCTGCCGCTGTGGCGGTACTGGATCCAAAGCGTGAGGATGACAACTATCCCTTCGACGACCTCTCAGGTTGCGGGGTGGGTTTCAAACTTGTCCAGGCATATTCAAAGAAATATGGCATCCCGTTCGAGACCCTGATTCCACTTTTGGATCTGCTGGTCGTCAGCATTGCCGCCGACCTTGTCACTATGGTCGGGGAGAACAGGATCCTGGCTCATTTCGGCCTCAAGCAGCTCAATGAGAATCCCCGCAAGGGCCTGTTGGCGATGGCCACTCTTTCCAAGCTTGAACCGGGCCATCTTACGATAGACGACATTGTCTTCAAGATCGGCCCGAGGATCAACGCCGCAGGCCGTATGGAGACTGGAAGGCTTGCCGTCGAGCTTCTGACCGCGGCAGACGACCATATCGCCAACATTGTAGGCGAGCGCATCAACGACAACAACAACGAGCGTAAAGGAATCGACCGCGAGATCACCCAGGAAGCCCTGGAGATGGTACATAACGGTACGGCCCTGTCTTCCGGTGCTGCCACGATAGTGTATAACCCCACGTGGAACAAGGGAGTGGTCGGTATTGTGGCCTCCCGTCTTGTTGAGGCTTTCTATAAGCCGACGATTGTCCTGACCAAGTCCAACGGCTTCATCACCGGCTCCGCCAGGAGCGTCGCCGGGTTCGATCTTTATGAGTCGATCGAGAGTTGCGCTGACCTGCTCGAAAACTTTGGCGGACATGTCTATGCGGCCGGCCTGACGATGAAAGAGAGTAACCTGCCTGAGTTTGTGAAGAGGATCGACAAGTTTATCGCCGGGAAGATCACAGACGAGATGCTAACTCCCGTGACCGACATCGACGCCAAACTGGAGTTCAGCCAGATAACCCCCAAATTCTTCAGGCTCCTTAAGCAGTTCCAGCCCTTCGGCCCAGGTAACAACAATCCGGTTTTCCTGACCGAGAATGTCTCAGACGGCGGTAACGGGCGCAAGGTGGGCGCTGGGGGAGTCCACATGAAATTGGACCTCATCGACGAGAAGCAGCCTTTCCACCAGATCCCGGCTATTGCCTTCAACATGGCGGATTACTTTGATTATATCAAGGCAGGTAACCCCTTCGACATCTGCTACTCGATCGTGGAGAACTACTACCGCGGCAACTCCACCCTCCAGCTCCGCATCAAGGACATCAAGGAGCGGGAGGAATTTATATAGAGTGACACTAAAACTCATTGAATATGAAACAGTTCTACCTTTCCATCGCTGCCTTGGCGCTGGCGGTTGTCACCTTCGTGTCTTGCGGCGACAAACAAGTCTCTCTCCAGAGAGTAGACCCGCTTGAGAAACTGCTGCCCGAGACCTCCTGGTCGCATCCTTATTCCGAGATCGAGGATGTCGCGGCCGGCGAGCACGCCACTTTCCAGTTCGCTCTCAGGAGTCCTGTGGACCTTGAGGGATTGAGCCTGTCTTTTGAGGCCCTTAAGGATGAGGCCGGGAATAAGATCGAATCGGTCACGACCGGTTTTGTGGATTTCATCCATGTCGGACGCACAACTCCGGATCCGGGCAGGGACGCGATCAGGTCTATCTCTGGAATGTATCCGGACGCTATCATAGATGACGCCACGGATTGGGAAGTTCCCGGAGGAAAGACCCAGCCTATCTGGGTCAGCGTGGCCGTGCCGAAGGATGCCGCTCCGGGGGTCTATAAGGGGAAAGTCCTTGTCAAAGGCAAGGGCGTCAAACTGAGCGGCGAGATAGGGGTCAAGGTCTATCCTGTTGTCCTTGAGGAACCTACCCTCTGGGTCACCAACTGGTTCAATGCCGGGGAGAGGGCCCTGAAGCATTTCAATCCGGATGCCGAGTTGTATTCGGAGGAGCATTGGGACTATGTGAGGGCTTTGGCGAAGATAATGAAGGATAGCTACCAGAACACTATCCTTGTCTCGGTCGGCCTGATCGAGTCCAAGGCCGAAGGGGACAAGTGGAGTTTCGATTTCACCAATTTTGACAAGGAGGTGGAGATATTCCAGGAGGCCGGAGTCCTCAAGAAACTTGAGGTAGGACATATCGGGGGCCGTGTCGGCTTGTGGAACAGCCCGTTCGGAGTCAATGTGCCGGGGGTGGACAAAAAACTGCCCATCGAGGATCCCGTCGCCCGGAACTATTACTCACAGTTCATCCCCGCCTTCGTCGCTCATCTTAAGGAAAAGGGTTGGTATTCAATATATTGCCAGCACATCGCCGACGAGCCGGCTTCTGACAACTACGAGTCCTATGTGGCGATCGCCAAATTTTTCAAGCAGTACGCCCCTGATGCTCCGATCATCGAGGCCTGCCATTCCCACAACCTTGCGGACATAGTCGACATCTGGGTGCCGCAGTTGAACTTCTATGCCGACGGATATTCCTTCTATAAAGAGAGACAGGCCGCCGGAGATGAGGTCTGGTTCTACACCTGCCTCGCTCCTCAAGGCAACTACGCCAACCGTTTCCTGGAGCAGCCTCTTCTGAAGACCCGTCTGCTTCATTGGATCAATTTCCGTTTCGGTGCGACCGGTTATCTCCACTGGGGACTCAACCAATGGAGGGGAGATGATCCCGCCTACGAATCCACCTCCATCAACCTTGAAGGCGGGAATATCCTTCCGGGTGGCGACAGCTGGATCATCTATCCCGGAGACAAGAAGCTTTACGGCTCCATCCGCCTCGAGGCTATGAGGGATGGTATAGCGGACTACACTCTATTGCAGATGCTCGCCCGCAAGGACGAGGCCCTTGCCAAGGAGATCTGCCGCCAGAACGTCTATAACTGGACCACTTACGACATGTCTACCCTTCATTTCCGCCTTGCCCGCCGCCAGATCCTGGAAGCCTTGTCGAAGTGATCTTTATGTTGCGCGGCCTGACAGCGCCTTGATAGCGATCCGCCAAATCGACACCGCGACCCTTTGCGGAAATGCTGCGTAAGCTATTGATAGTCAAGAAGATAAGTAGTAAGAAAGCAAGCGCCGCACAACCGCTTGACAGTCAAATAGTTACAATGACAGGAAATCTATTCTTACGGTAAAAACGTGAGAATTACCCTAAAACGCCGCTACAAGCACTTGTGGTGACGTTTTTATTCTCTGTTCTTCTTACGCTTTTTCGTCCCTATAATACGGCCAGTTACAAGCGGATTCGCGATATTTGCGTTTACTGTTAAATCGTTTCAAAAATATGAGTTTGAAGAATACACTTCTCATCGCTCTGACCGCATTGTTCTTCGTTTCAGTCCAGACGCCCTTGGATGCGAAGAATGCCGCTGTCGTCGATACTGTTATTGTCATAGAACCTCTTCCGGGCGGAAGTATGGGGGCGAATTTGATGTCTAATTATTTCGTTTTATAATGCAAGAGTTCTTGTTTTCGGGATTATATTAAAAGAAAACCTGTTGGTTGTGTCTTGTATTGGATTATTAAATTATTAAGAGTTATGAGAAACGGAAAACTATTACCCATTATCATCACAGCTTTGTCCGTGACATTTTTCTTGTCCTCCTGCGAGAAGGATGAGAACCCCTCGGACAAGCTGATCGAGCGGAAGGACTTCGTGCTGACGCGGTCCGAGATGGACTTCGTCCAGGAGAACAACGGCTTTGCGCTTGAGTTATTCAAGCGGGTCTCCGACATGGAGAAAGGAAAGAGCACGGTGATCTCCCCCTTGAGTGTCACGATGGACTTCGGTATGGTGAGTAACGGGGCGGCCGGTAAGACCAGGGACGAGATCAGCGATGTGCTCGGCTACAAGGACGGATCCGTAAAGGGCCTGAACTCTTTCTGCGAGTCGATGCTTGAGCAGTCCTCAAAGGTGGATCCCTCCACTACCATAGAGCTTGGTAACGCCTCCGTGATCAACAAGAACCGTATCCCGCTGAAAGATTCATTCTCCAAGGCCATAAAGTCCTCCTATGACGCCGAGGTTGTCTACAAGGACTTCGGGAAGGACGACGTGAAGGGCCTGGTCAATAAATGGAGCGACAAGAAGACCCACGGCATGATCCCCTCGATTCTGGAACAGCAGCCAAAGTCCGACAGTTACGCCTATTTCATGAACGCGGTGTATTTCAAGGGGATATGGTCGGAGAAGTTCGACAAGGCCGACACCAGGGACGAGGAGTTCAAACTTGAGGACGGAACCCGCTCGAAGGTTCGCATGATGTGGCAGAAGCATAAATTCAATTATGGTGGTATTCCTGGCGTCTGCGACGCCCTGTGTCTCCCTTACGGCAACGAGGCGTACAGGATGGTGATTCTGCTCCCTCAAGATGGAAAGACGATAGAAGACGTGAAAAGCGGTCTCGACACGGAGTCATGGAGCGGTTTGATAAACAACATGAACAAGAGGGAAGTTGACGTGAAAATACCCGTGTTCGAGACCTCCACCGATCTCCTTCACCTTAAGGATGTTCTCTTTGAGATGGGCATACGGGACGCATTCTCAATGGGTTCCGCCGATTTCTCGAATATGACAAACGAGAAGGTCCATATCGATGATGTTCTTCACAAGGCCCGGATTAAGGTCGACGAGCAGGGCTCCGAGGCAGCGGCGGTGACAGTGGTCGGGATGGTTATGTCCGCCGGTTCTGGATTCAAGGCACCCGAGTTCCACGCCGACCATCCGTTCGTCTACGCCATCACCGAGGTCAGCACCGGAGCCATATTCTTCATCGGGCAGTACACCGGCAAGTGATGATTATTCGACAGAAAAAATCAGCATTATAAGAGCATGACGCGATGTCCACGGCGGCTGGTTATTAATCTCAGTACTATGCGAAACCACGATGGGAGGAAATGTTTTGTCTTTATCATCATATCTGCTGTCGTTCTTCTCTTAGGGTCATGCGACAGGAGGAGGACGGCATTTGAGCTGGCCGACATAGAATCCTACATCAATGAGCGGCCTGACAGCGCCTTGATTGCGATCCGCCAAATCGACACCTCAACCCTTTGCGGAAGGGCCGAGAGAGCGAAGTACGCCTTGCTCCATGCGGCGGCGCTTGACAAGAATTACATCGACACGGCTGACACCCGGGTTGTACAGCCTGCCGTGGACTGGTACGAGCGCCACGGCAAACCAGAAGACAGGCTTAAGGCTTATATGTACCTGGGGACTGAGCAACTCAATGGTGGGGAGTACAATAAGGCGATAGTATCGTTCTACAAAGCCCGCACTTCAGCGTCCGGTGTGGAAGACAAGAACCTCTTGGGAGTTTTGTGCTCCAAGATAGCCGACACATATACAGGTACTATGGACTACGCTCAGGCTTCGAGTTATATCGATGAGTCGATAGAGTACTTCAGGCAGTGTGGAAGAAAGGACCAAGAAGCCATCGAGCTTCTACGGAAATCGTTTAATTTGACACGAAGGAGATTGTGGGATCAAGCTGACTCCTGCTTCAAGGAGCTCTTATCTATCAAATCACTTGAAAAAGGTCTCAGAAACAGAGCCTTGGTGGGATATGGGATGTTCCTTTTGAACAACCCGGATCCGGATGAGAAGCTTGCCCTGTCTATACTATCATCAGCCATTGAAGAAGGAGGAAAGTTGGAAAAACTCTCGCAAGTCTACGCTTACGCATACCTCCTGAAAACGCAGGGCATGGAAACCGAGAGCGAGGCATTGATGAGGATGGCTGATCGGTTTAAGACAAAAGACGAGTACTCGTATCATTACTGGAAATATCGGGAATACCTTAAATCTGGGGACATGATTGCCGCACACAGCAGTTTGTGGGCAGCCATGAATGTGATGGACTCAATCCGGATAAGAAGCTACGAGGGCTCGGCGGCTAACTCACAAAGGTCATTCCTTGAGTTGACCGTGTCTGCGCAAGAATTGAGAATTAGAGCGCGAAAACGAGAGATAATCATCATATCATTACTCTGTCTGGTCATCGCATTGGCCTCCTCTGTCGTTTATCAGCTTAACAAAGCCGCTCTCCAGAGAAAAAAGGAAGAGAAAGAACGAATGGAAATGTTGGTCGAAAGGCTTGAAGAACAAGTCAAAGACCTGAATAATGGGAATAGGCAAAAGGCCGCCTTCTCCTTCCTTGGCGAAATCTATGAGGAAGCCTACCGCACTGGAAAGTCTTCTGATAACCTGACGAAGGTGATCCAATCAAAAATCGGCGACCTTAGGTCCGATCCGGCAGCGCAAAAGAATTTTGAGGCGTTGGTGGACAATAAGATGGATGGATTGATGAGCCGATTCCGGAAGGATTGTCCGGATTTGTCAGACTCGGACTACCGGATGTCCAGCTACTATTTCGCTGGCTTTGACAATACCACAGTCATGATCATCATGGGAATAGCATCCTTGGAGAATACTCGTTCAAGGAAAAGCTATTTGAGGAAAAAATTGTCCGAGAGATACGGCAAGATCGGTGACCTTTACTCCTCGATTATCGGAGGAGTTGCGTAATCTATTGATTGTCAAGGAGATAAGCCGTGAGAAAACAACTGCTACGCAACTATTTGACGGTTAAGTAGTTACAATGGCAAGAAGGCGATTCTTACGGTAAAAACGTGAGAATTGCCCTAAAATGCCTTTACAAACACTTGTAGTGACGTTTTTGTGTTCTGTTCTTCTTACGTTTTTCGTTCCAATGAATATGGTCTGTTACAATCGGGTTCGCTATATTTGCGTATACTATTTGGACAAGTCAGCTGAATTTATTATTATCGAGAAATACTTTCCTGGCGCATGCAAGATTTCATGTTTTTGGGATTTTACATATTGTATTGGATTATTTAGTTACAATCAAAATGAGAAACGGAAAACTTTTACCTTTTATCATCACAGCATTGTCCGTGACTTTTTTCTTGTTCTCCTGCGAGAAGGCAGAGAAGGTCTCCGATGGCGGTGAGGAACAGCCAGAGGCAGAGGTTAATAATATAGAGAATAGCGTGACGCTGCCGGAGACCCGGCTGTCGTTGACGGAGGAGCAGATGAGAAATATCTCTCCCGGGAACGAGTTCTCTTTCCGCTTGTTCAAAACGGTCCATGATAAAGCGGAATCTGGCATCGTGCTCAGCCCCCTTAGTGTCGAGTTCGCGCTCGGGATGGTCTGCAATTATGTGGACTGCGGTGAGGAGCTGTGCCAGATGCTCGGTCTTGAGGGGAAGGATATAGGTGTGGTCAACAATTATTTTCAAACTCTCATTGGTGATTTGACGGGAGGTGACGCCGCCGGCCTGAAGCTCGCGGACGCCGTGATGAGGGACATCAGAGGGTTTCCCTTTAAGGAGGACTTCATCGGGACTCTGAAGGATTACTACAACGCTGAGTATCAAACCATCGAGGCCTTGCCATTGGCTGATCTTCCCGTCGGGGAGAGGCCTGAGGACTTATGGGTCAAGGAGAAGACTGACGGGATGATCGACTCCGCTCCATGGCCGATCCTGCCAGCAGAGGCGTCCATTTTCAATGCCATCTGCTTCAACGGAGAATGGGTACACAAGTTTTTGGAGGATGCTACTGGCGATTATGAATTCATCAAGGATGATAAGACGTTCATTCCTGTCAAGATGATGTGGCAGACATGTGACTCCACCTACTTCTATAAAGGGCAGGGCTTCACATCGATCAGTCTCCCGATGAGCGACGGGGCTTATCTGTTGAGCATCTTGCTACCTGACGAGGGCAAGGATCTCAAAACTGTGCTGTCAGGGCTTAACTCGGAGTCCTGGGAGGGGTTGAGGAGCGGGATGTCCTATAAGAAAGTCACGATGGGCATTCCAAGATTCAGGGCCGTCTACTCCGAGGAGGAGCTATTCAACCTCCTCGACGAGAACTTCAGGAAAGCGTTCATCGAAGAGAATTCCCGGATGCTGAAGAATGATCCTGAGACTTACGTGATTAATAGCATCGCCCAAAAGGCCGCAATTGAGATCGATGAGAACGGGGCGAAGGCGGCGGCTGTTACCCAAGTGATAATGGTTGGCTCACCACTCCATGATGATCCAGATAAGATAGAGGTCTTTGTCGCCAACCATCCTTTCGTGTACACCATCTCCGAAACCGGCTCGGGGCTGGTCTTGTTCCTCGGAACCTACGAGGGATAATATCACATGAGCGTGACGATGTCCACGGCGGCGGCGAGGTAATCGTCGCCGTCGACGTTTATTATGTGCTGGGCGGTCTTCTCGTAGATGGGGCTCCGGGTGGCCATCAGTTCCTCAACCCGTGAGCGGAGGCTCTTGCCGCCTTTTAGCATCGGGCGGTCGCCCGGCCAGGTTTCGAGGTTATGGACGAGAGTTCCGATGGAGGCCTTAAGGTAGAAGCAGGTCGTGTCCCGTCGTATCATCCTGCGGCAGGCCTCTGTTGTGACAGTGCCTCCTCCGAGGGAAAGGATGTACGAGGCTCCGGTCAAATCGCCTGTCATGAATATGTCCTCCAAAGCGGAAAGTTCCATATTGCGGAAAGCCGCTTCTCCTTCTGATTCAAATATTTCCGGAATCGCGCGTCCGCTCATGGCCTCGATGTAGGAATCGAGGTCGATCAGCTCCATTGAGGGAAGCAGCTTCGCCAGCTCTTTGCCGACGCTGCTTTTCCCGCTACCCATAAAGCCTATGAGGGATATGTGTCCCATGCGCGCTTAGAATAACGTGGGCTCGAAGAACTCGCCTTCGTCGGGAAGGTCGTCGATGTCGGGAAGTTTGCCTGAAGGCTCTTCCGGCATGATGTCGATCGGCTCATCGTTGGTGAGATCCTTCGCTTCGCTCTGGATGACATCGGTGGGGCCGGGCTCGGACGGCTGTCCGGTCTCATCGGCGTCAGAAACACTCTCGGGTTCAACAGGGTCAGGTTTATCCAGCGGCTCGATGAAGCGAACCTTCTTGAGGTCGTACTGATGGCACTTCTTACCCTTGGCCGTGTAACCCTTCTTGGCGATGAACTCCTCCGCGTCGATGTTCTCCGGATCCCTGTGCTCATACTTCTTCCCGAAGATGACCTGGAACTGAGGATGCTTGTCGTCGGTGATCTCAACGAGGTAGGACTTGGCTCCCGGAGCGATGAAAGACTGAGGGGTGTTGTCGCTTAGCACAAAGCTGAACCTCTTGACATAGAAGGCTTTGGCTGCGGCATCCCAATAGAGTGCGGTGTATGTTTTGCCCGGATCGAACTTCTCTATCTTCAGTATCTGGCCCTGATAGCGGTTCGACACGTCGAAGGAAGTCGTGTAGAAGGTGCCGTCCTTGAATATCGCCAGGACCTTGTCCTCCGGACCGAACTCGCCGAGATATAATCCCCTCTGCTCATCGTTGAGCTTCTGGATGTCAGAATCGAACCAGATGCCCTTCCCGCCGATGGTCGAGACACCCTTGCTCTTGAGCTGGATCTTCGAGATGGCGAACTTGGAGACCAGGTTGCCCCTTGATGCCTTTCCCTTGATCGCCAGGGTCGAGAAGTCGTATTCCATCTGCGTTTTCTTGAGCTTCGGGCGTGGACGGAGATATATTCTCACGCTTTCGGCCTCACCGTTGGTGTTGACAGTGAACCAGAGAATCCTGGATCCTTCCTTGCCGGTAGTGATGTCGTAATCCTTGTCCCTTGTCACGCTGGTGATGGAGAACCTCTTGGCGTATGATACTGAGGTCTTTCCGTCGCGGTAGATCACGTTGTAGATGGTCCTCTCGTCGCCCCTGTTGAACACTCCGACATAAAGCAGGTCCTTCCAGAAGAAGGCCTTGTCCGTGACCTTCGTGATCCTGTACTTGCCGTCCTTGGAGATGACGAGGATCTCCGAGAGGTCGGAGCAGTCGCTCACGAACACACCGTTGTCGTCTTTCTTGAGGTTCAGGCCGACAAAGCCCTCCTCGTAGTTGGCGTACAGCTTCGCGTTGTTGCTGACGACCTTGGTGACAGCGATAGTCTCGAAGGCGGAGATCTCGGTCAGACGCTTGAAAGGCTTGCCATATTTGGCCTTGAGTCCCTTGAACCAAGCGATTGTGTATTCGGTGATATGCTCGATGTTGTCCCTGACCTTCTCCATCTCGGCCTCAATCGATGCGATCTTCTCATCCATCGCCTTGGTATCGAACTTGGAGATCTTGCGGACAGGCTTCTCCACGAGCTTGTGGATGTCGTCCATGACAATCTCCCGGCGGAGGAGGTCCTGGTAGTTCTTCATCTCCGCAAAGACGTCCTCGAGCTGCTGCTCCCAGCTCTTCTGGTCCTGTTCGAGGATCTTGTACACCCTGTTCTCGAAGAATATGCGTTCAAGGGAGTCATAGTGCCACTCATCCTCGAGCTCGTCGAGACGGATGCGCAGCTGCCATTCCAGGATGTCCCTGGTGTGGTGAGTGTCGTAGATTAGTATATCCTTGACGCTCAGGAACTGAGGCTTGTTGTCCACGATCACGCAGGCGTTCGGGGCGATGTTGCACTCGCAGTCGGTGAAGGCGTAAAGGGCGTCGATCGTCTTGTCAGGGGAGACGTCGTTGGGAAGGTGGATTATGATCTCCACCTTGTCCGTAGTCATGTCCTCGATCTTCTTTATCTTGATTTTGCCCTTCTCCTTGGCCTTGACGATAGAGTCCTTGATGACCTCTGAAGTCTTACCATAGGGAATCTCGGTGATCGCTATGGTGTTCTTGTCAATCTTCTCGATCTTCGCGCGAACCTTGACGCTGCCGCCGCGGGCTCCGTCCTTGTAGTTGCTGCAGTCTGCGCTGCCTCCGGTGGGGAAGTCCGGATAGATCGTGAAGTCCTTGCCTTCGAGGATGTCAACTGAAGCGTCGAGAAGCTCGTTGAAGTTATGAGGAAGAATCTTCGAGGCCATTCCGACCGCGATGCCCTCGGTACCCTGGGCCAGCAGGAGAGGGAAGCGCACGGGAAGCTCCGTGGGTTCCTGGTTACGTCCGTCGTAGGATGTCATCCAGTGGGTGACTTTTGGATCGAACACAACCTCTTTGGCGAACTTGGAAAGTCGGGCCTCGATGTACCTTGGGGCGGCGTTGCTGTCGCCGGTGAGGATGTTTCCCCAGTTACCCTGACAGTCGATCAAAAGACCTTTCTGACCCAGTTGGACCAGGGCTCCAAGGATGGATGCGTCGCCGTGGGGGTGGTACTGCATGGCCTGGCCGACAATATTGGCCACCTTGGTGTAGCTTCCGTCGTCCATCCTGTACATGGCGTGCAGCACGCGCCTTTGCACGGGCTTTAATCCGTCAACAATGTGGGGAACGGCCCTCTGGAGAATCACATAGGAGGAATAGTCCAGGAACCAGTCCTTGAACATCCCGGACAGCTTGTATTTCTTGCTGTCCGAGCTGAGCAACTTGTCGTACTTGCCTGTGGAGGGAGCGGGGGTTTCCTCGCCTTCCTCTTCCTCCTCATTGCCCTCCTCTTCAGGATCCTGTATGCCTTCCCACTGGTCGTCCTTCTCCATATTCCTTCTCCTTAAATATTAATATTCAAAAGGTTATTATTCCTCGTAACCGAATTTGCGCAGCTCCCTGCGGCTTTCCCTCCAGTCCGGATCAACCTTGACGAACAGCTGGAGGAAGACCTTCTTCTGGAAGAAGTCCTCCATCTCGAGCCTCGCATCGGTGCCGGTCTTTTTGAGAGCGGCCCCTCCTTTCCCGATGATGATTCCCTTCTGGGAGTCCCTCGAGACGAGGATAACGGCACTGATCTCGTACCTCTCCCTGCCTTCCTTGAAGGCTTCGATGACCACCTCGCAGCTATAGGGGATCTCCTGGCTGTAATTCTCCAGAATCTTCTCCCGGATGATCTCCGAGGCGAAGAAACGCAGGTTACGGTCTGTGAACTGGTCTTTGTCAAACCATGGCGGAGAGACCGGGAGCTTGCTGACGACGGCTTCGAAAACACTCTCGAGGTTGAATCTCTCCCGGGCCGAGACGGGTATAATCTCAGCCTTCGGAAGGGTCTCCTTCCACCAGCCCATCAGCTCAAGCACCCTGGGCTGGTCGCTGATGTCGATCTTGTTGATCACGACCACCACGGGGCATTCGACCTTCTGGAGCTTGTCGATATATTCCTTGTTCTTGTCGGACTTCTCCACCACGTCGGTGACGTAGAGGATGATGTCGGCGTCGCCGATCGCGGCGTCCACGAACTTCATCATGTCCTCCTGAAGCCGGTAGTTGGGCTTCAGCATGCCCGGGGTGTCGGAATATACGATCTGATACTCGTCGGTGTTGACGATCCCCATGATCCGGTGGCGGGTTGTCTGCGCCTTTGCCGTGACAATGGAGAGCTTTTCCCCAACAAGGGCATTCATGAGAGTGGATTTGCCCACATTCGGGTTACCGATGATGTTGACAAATCCAGCCCTGTGCTCCATGTTTTTTACTTCTTTAGACATAGGCCCCCATCCTGAGGACGTTGACCTCGCCCTCACTGAGGTATCTCCACTCGCCCTTCTTGAGCCCCTTCTTAGTGAGGCCGGCGAAGTAAACCCTGTCAAGGGCTTTGACGGTGTAGCCGAGGCTCTCGAATATCCTGCGGACTATGCGGTTCTTCCCGGAGTGGATCTCGATACCGAGCTTGCGGTGGTCGCCAGCATCGATGTATTCGAGCTCATCAGCTTTGATCACGCCGTCATTGAGTTCAAGACCCTCGACCAATATTTTCTCCTTGTCAGCCTCGTCCAAAGCTTTGTCGAGGATGACCTGGTAGATCTTCTTCTTGTTGAAAGACGGGTGTGTCAGCTGCTCGGCGATCTCGCCGTCATTTGTGAACATAAGCACACCGGTAGTGTTCTTGTCCAGCCTTCCGACAGGGAATACCCTTGCTGAGCAGCCCTTTATGAGATCCATGACGGTCTTGTCGGCATGAGGGTCGCTGGCACTGGTCACGAAGCCCTTGGGCTTATTCATGACAATGTACACCTTCTCCTCTCCCTTGAGCCTCTCTCCGTTGAAACGGATGTCGTCCTTCAGGACATTCACTTTCGTCCCAAGCTCGGTCACTACCTCACCGTTGACGGTGACGACTCCGGCCTGGATCAGGGTGTCGGCCTCGCGGCGGGAACATACACCAGAGTTGGCTATGAACTTGTTGAGGCGGATCTCCTCCTTGATCGGTGTGGGGACAGTGTCGTTATCAGAGAAAGCCTGATTGTCAATCTGGGGCTTCCTGGAAAGCATCTGGTTGATTCCGGCCTCGTCAGTATTGGTGAAATGAGGGCCACTCTTGCGGGCGGGTTTCCTGGGAGCGGGCTTTGAGAATCCACCCCTGTTGTTGTCTCTGGAACCGTAGGAAGGACGTCCCTCTCCGTATCTGGGACGGCTCTCGCCATAACGCTGAGGTCTATCTTCACTGAATCTGGGCCTGTCCTCTCCGTACTTGGGGCGGCTATCGCTCCTCTGGGGACGGTCATTATTGTAGCGGGGACGGTCGTTGCCAAAACGCGGCCTGTCATTGTTGTAGCGGGGACGGTCGCTACCGTAGTGGGGCCTGTCCTCACCGTACCTGGGGCTTCCCTCACTCCTTTGGGGACGGTCGCTGCCGTAACGCGGACGGTCACTGCCATAGCGGGGCTTGTCCTCGCTGTACCTCGGCCTGTCCTCACCATACCTGGGACGGCTCTGGCCATAAGAACGTCTCTCTCCACCCTGGCCATAGGCTGGGCGTCCGGTCCTGTTCGAGTTGCCTTCAGAATAATTCCTGTGATTGTTGTCGCTGTACGATCCGACTTTCCTCCTTGGCCTTAGCCTGCGGCCTTCGGCTGAATAGTTGCTTGCGGATCCATCATTCCTCGCGTAATCCCTACGCTCCTCGTGGTTCTCTTGACCACCATTAAATTTTTCTTCCATGATTTGATGTGGCATCACGCCACTTTTAAAAATTAAAAATAGGTTATTACTCTTTTTATTTGAGTTTGAAAATATAAGTGATTGTTCCTTGCTGAAGCGCCGGCGCGTCAGCGCTCTGATTAAAGTGGGCCTTCATGGCGGCGGATCTCGCCGCGGCCCATAAGGTCTGGTTGTTGACGGTTGTGCCCTGGCCGCCGGCCACGGCTTTGGTTACGTTTCCATAGTTGTCCACCCAGATGTCCACGACCACCTTGCCTTCGTCCTGGACGGCGTAATCAGGTCTGGGAAGGGCTCCCAGCACGCTGCGTCCCTTGACATGGGCATTCGGGGTGCCATCGGACTTCCCGACCTGGGTGTTGCCCTTCGGATGGCCCGCCTTGAACTCCGCGTTCGGGTTGGTGGCCCCGTGGGGGGCGAGAGAAGAGTCTTTCTTGCTCATGCCGGGGAACAGGGCGTTCTGCTTGATCTCCTCTTTGGGAGCCGGAACCTCCACGTCCCCGAAGTCGTCGGGCTTCGCCTCGGCGGTCTTGTTTGTCCTTTCGGACTTGATGGGAGACTCGCTTCTCTGGATCAGCTCGACTGGTTTGGTCTTGTCCACATCCTCGGCCTGAGGCTGCCGGCCAAGCCTCTGCCTTCTGATCTGCTGAGGCTCATCCTCCTCGAAATCAATCAGGAAGGTCTGCTCCTCTGGCGGAGGATAAATGTATTTCAGACCCGTGAAAGCGCAGGAGAGCAAGACGACCAGATGGACGGCGACCGTAAGGACGATCCCCGTCGTGGTGGAGACTTTCGCCTCCTTCTCTCTTTCGCGAAGGTACTGTTTCATCATTCAGGCTGTGTGGCCAATATTACCTTGTAGTGGTTCCGTTTGGCGATATTCATGACGGAGACAACTTCCCTGACGGGGACTGACTCGTCCGTGTAGATCGAGAAGGTGGGATCCTCCTCCCCTTGGAGCAGGCCGACGAGCTCGTCCTCCAGCTCCGTGAACTGGACAGGGGTCTCGTCTCCGTTGAGATGGTAGGTGTAAGTCTCTCCACCCCAATCTTTTATGGATACGCTGACGGTCGGCTTGGCGCTCACCTGGCCCGTGCTCTTTGGGAGCAGGAGCTTCAGGGCGTTCGGATTGACCAGTGTCGAGGTGACCAGGAAAAAGATCAGCAGCAGGAACACCAGGTCAGTCATGGAGGACATGGCCAAGTCCGACATCACTTTTGTGGATCTCTTGAAAGCCATGAGCTATTTCTCCTCTTCGTTGTCAGCAGGTTCGTGCAGAAGGTCCATGAAGTCGATGGTCGCGGACTCCATCTTGAACATAAGGTCGGAGATCTGGGCCGTGAGGTAGTTGTAGCCGAAATAGGCGAGGATACCGACGATAAGACCGCCGACGGTTGTGATCATGGCGGTGTAGATACCGCTGGAAAGCAGGGTGATGTCGATGTTGTTGCCGGCGTTGGCCATGTTGAAGAAGGCCTGCACCATACCGAGGACGGTTCCGAGGAATCCGATCATGGGGGCGCCTCCGGAGATGGTGGCGAGGGTGGGAAGCCCCTTCTCAAGCCTGGCGATCTCGACGTTGCCCATGTTCTCGACAGCGGTCTGGATGTCGGTCAGCGGCCTTCCGATCCTCTCGATGCCCTTCTCGACGAGACGGGCGATAGGGGAGTCGTACTTCTCGCAAAGGGAGAGGGCGCTCTTGACCTTGCCTTCGTGGATGTAGTCGCGGATGTCCCTCATGAAGTTCTTGTCTACCTGCTGGGCCTTGTGGATCATCCACCATTTCTTGCCGAAGATGTAAATGGCTATCACTGAGAGGATGGCGAGGACGATCATGAGCCATCCGCCCTTGGCGGCCATCTGGATCAAGGAATAACTCTGCTCGACTTGCTGCGGGGCGGCCTGGGCCGCCATGGACGCTGTTTCGGCCATTCCCGTCGCGGCGGAGTCCAGGCCTACCTGTAATAGATGGAACAACATAATTATAACGTACGTTTTATGATTTGCTTATCAAAACATGACGTGGACTGCACATATCACGCCACCAACCTGCAAAGATAGTGAAAAAATACGACTTTTCCTTTAATATTCAACCTTACTGAGGAATAACGCGTGGCCGGGGACCGATTCTCCGGCGTCGCTTCTGGATCCGCCTTTCACCAGGATGTCCATCCACGCCTCTTCCTGACGGCCGCGGCCGATGTCCAGAAGCGAGCCCACGACCGCCCTGACCATGTTCCTGAGGAATCTGTCGGCGCTGATCGTGAACACGAGATAGTCGCCTTCACTGGCCGGGTAGCCCATCATCCGGACGTGGTCAGGGGTGTAAGTCTCCCAGACGGCCTTGGTCACGGTGCAGATCGAGGTCTTGTTGTCTGTGCCTACCTTCTCGAAGCAGCTGAAATCGTGTTTTCCGAGCAGTTTGACGGCGGCCCTGTTCATCTTCTCCACGTCCAGCGGGAAGGTGTAAAGATATGAGTAATGGCTGATGAACGGGTCTTTTTTCCTATGGATGAAATATTTGTATTCCCTCTGCCTCGCGTCGAACCTCGAGTGGAAATCCGGGGCGGCCGGAGTGATCCCGTGGACCTTGATTCCATGGGGCAGGATGGCATTTATTTTGTAGCCGACAAGCCCGGCGTCAAGGTCCTCGACTGAGGTGTCGAAATGCGCGACGTAACCGACCGCATTGACCGTGGAATCAGTCCTGCCGGCGCCTGTGACGGAGATTCGCTCTCTCAGGAGAGTGGACAAGGCATCCTCGAGGCACTCTTGGATGGTTTTATCGTGGCTCTGCGTCTGCCAGCCGTGAAAACCTGAGCCGTCATAGGAAAGGGTGATCTTGTAGCGCATGGAAGAGGCTGTTGTTGATACGCGAAAATATAAAAAAACACATAAGATGGAAAGTGTTAACATCAAAGAATTGAATGACCGCATCCAAAAGGAGAGCGCTTTCGTGGACATGCTGTCCCTTGAGATGGGCAAGGTCATCGTCGGGCAGAAGCAGCTGGTGGAGAACCTGCTCATCGGACTCCTCGCCAACGGGCATATCCTTCTGGAAGGTGTTCCTGGACTTGCCAAGACTTTGGCGATCAGCACATTGTCACAAGCGATCGATGCAAGGTTCAGCCGCATCCAGTTCACTCCTGACCTCCTCCCCGCGGATCTTGTGGGCACGATGATATATTCCCAGAAAGACGAGCGGTTCGAGGTCCACAAAGGCCCTGTCTTCGCTAACTTCGTGCTGGCCGATGAGATCAACCGTTCCCCGGCGAAGGTCCAGTCCGCTCTGCTTGAGGCCATGCAGGAGCGCCAGGTCACGATCGGAGACGAGACTTTCAAGCTCCCAGAGCCTTTCCTCGTGATGGCCACCCAGAACCCTATCGAGCAGGAGGGTACCTATCCTCTTCCGGAGGCCCAGGTGGACCGTTTCATGCTCAAGGTCGTTGTGAGCTACCCCAAGAAAGAGGAGGAGAAACTGATCATCCGGATGAATAACAGCGGCGAGTTCCCCAAGGCGAGCCCTGTCATCAAGCCCGAGGACATCGTCAGGGCGAGGCAGGTCGTGCGGGATGTCTATATGGACGAGAAGATCGAGCGCTACATCGTGGACATCGTCTATGCGACCAGGACCCCGGAGGAATATGGACTCGGAAAGCTCAAGGACCTGATCTCCTTCGGAGGCTCGCCCCGAGCCAGCATCTCCCTCGCCATGGCAGCAAAGGCATTCGCTTTCATAAGGCGCAGGGGATATGTGATTCCTGAGGATGTCAGGGCTGTCTGCAACGAGGTCCTTCGCCACCGTATAGGTCTCACCTACGAGGCTGAGGCCGAGAATGTGACGACCGAGCAGATCATCGCCGAGGTCATCAACGCCGTCCAGGTTCCTTAATATATTCAGAAATGCCTTCGAATCCTTCAGCCAATGAACTCCTCAAGAAGGTCCGCAAGATAGAGATCCGCACCAGGGCTCTTTCCCACCAGATCTTCGCCGGGGAGTACCACAGCGCCTTCAAGGGCCGTGGAATGGCTTTCAGCGAGGTGCGGGAGTACCAATATGGGGACGATCCCCGTTCCATGGACTGGAACGTGACGGCTCGTCTGAGGGCTCCGTACGTCAAAGTCTATGAGGAGGAGAGGGAGATGACCGTGGTCCTGCTGATAGACATCAGCCGTTCCGGTCTTTTCGGCACCGTGGAGAAGACCAAGAGGGATCTTATCGCCGAGATAGCCGCTGTGCTGAGTTTCTCGGCTGTGATCAACAACGACAAGGTGGGGGCGCTGTTCTTCAGCGACAGGGTCGAGAAGTTCATCCCTCCCAAGAAAGGTCGCAGCCATCTTCTTCACATCATCCGCGAGATCATCGAGCTGAAGCCGGTTTCTGACGGCACCGATGTGGGCGGGGCGCTCCGCTATCTCACCAACGCCATTAAGAAGAAGTGTACGGCCTTCGTCCTCTCCGACATGCTGGATGTGACCCCTGACGGGGCTCCCCGCTACGAGGATGCCCTGAAAGTGGCCCGCAACCGCCATGACATATCTGTGATAAAGGTTTATGACCCAAGGGAAAAAACCATCCCTTCCGTGGGCCTTGTTCATGTCAAGGATTCCGAGACCGGAGAGTCCGCCTGGGTCAATACATCGAGCCGCAGGACCCGCGCCGAGTACGCCAGGTGGTTCGGGCGCGTGGATGAGAATGAGCGAAAGCTCTTCAACCGTTACCAGATAGATTCCGTGGACATCGCCACGAACGATGATTATGTCAAGGGTCTGATGGGATTCTTTGGGAGGAGATGAGAATGAGGAAACTGTTGAATATTATCGCTTTAACCCTGTTGTCCGGGACTTTTGCCCTGGGGCAGGGCAAGCTTGTGCGGTCCGAGGATTCCTTCCTTGAGAAGCTTCAGGAGAGGGACTCTGTCCTGATCGGGGACCAGCTCCGCTACGGTTTCCATCTTAAAGGCGTTACCCCGGAGACAGGACTCATGCTCCCTGATTTCTCAAAGGGTTTCATGCGGGGCGACAGCGTGGAGATCGTCAAGACTTGGACAATCGACACTTTGGGTGCGGCGGGAAGCAAGAAGCACCCGACCTCCCGCGACCTGGACATCTCGCTGGTCATCACCTCCTTCGAGGAAGGGAAATACCTGCTTCCGCCTCTCTCCGTCATCAAGGAGACCTCTGCCGGAAACCCGGACACGATAGTCTTCAAGCCCTTGGAGCTGGAGGTTTTCACCATCCCGGTGGACACCGCCACTTACCAGATCCACGACATTAAGGGTCAGATCAGATATCCCGTCACCTTCTCCGAGATCCTGCCATATATCCTGGCGGTGATCGGGGCGGTTCTTCTTTTCTTCCTGGTCAGGGCTCTTGTCATCGCGAGGCGGAAGAAGGCCTCGCCCGAGGCGGTCTCCAATGATCCTCCTTACCTGATAGCGCTCAGGAAACTCGAGAAGTACCGCAGCGACAAGTATTGGGCGAAGGACAAGCAGAAGTTGTTCTATTCCGGGATCACTGACGCGCTGAGGGAGTATATCGACTCCAGGTACGGGATCGACGCTCCTGAGATGACTACCGCGGAGATTTTCGACAGTCTCGGCCATACCGATGTGCCGGCCGACCTGTTCGTGGACATGCGCAGGCTGTTCGAGACCGCCGACATGGTCAAGTTCGCGAAGGCTTTCGCGACCGATGAGGAGAACGCCGCCGCCGTGCCGCTCGCCGTGAGATTCGTGACCTCGACTTACCAGGTAGATAACAAAGATAACGAGGGAGGGGCCGAGTGATGTTTTTCGAATATCCTAAACTCCTGTGGCTCCTTCTGGTTCCGCTGCTCCTGATCCTGAGGTACTTGTATGTTGAGATCAAGGATCGCAGGCCCCATCTCAGGGTGTCAAAGGCGGTTCCCTGGAAGGCCGGAGGCCGTTCAGTCCTCTCATATGTCCGCCATATTCCATTCATCCTGAGGACAGCCGCCTTGTGCCTGATCGTGGTGGCGATAGCCCGTCCCCGCTCCTCCACCAAGGTTGACAGGGTGGACACCGAGGGCATAGACATCGTCCTCGCCATGGACGTCTCCACGAGTATGCTGGCGAGGGATTTCACCCCCGACAGGATCAGTGCGGCCAAGGACATAGCCATCGAGTTCATCTCCCAGCGCCCCACGGATCGGATGGGAATCGTGGTGTTTGCCGGTGAGAGCTATACCCAGTGCCCCCTCACCACAGACAGGGCGACCCTGATCAACCTGATGAAGGAAATCTCCACGGACTTGATCGAAGACGGCACCGCGATCGGGAACGGCCTCGCTACCGCGGTGGCCAGGATCAAGGATTCGGATGCGAAGAGCCGGGTCGTGATCCTCCTGACCGACGGAGTCAACAACAGTGGCGAGGTGGCTCCGGAGACCGCCGCGGAGATCGCCAAGACATATGGGGTAAGGGTTTACACAATCGGAGTCGGTGCCAACGGCGAGGCTCCATATCCCGTGATGACCCCTTGGGGTGTCCAGGTTCAGAATATGAAGGTCGAGATCGACGAGAAGCTTCTCTCGAGCATAGCAGCCACCACCGGGGGGCGCTATTTCAGGGCTACGGACAACACCAAGCTCTCGGAGATTTACTCGGAGATCAACAAGATGGAGAAGGCCAAGGTGAGTATGGACAGTTTCCCGGTGTACAAGGAACTGTTTGGCGGATATGCCCTCGCGGCAGCCATCTGCCTGCTCCTTGAGATGCTGGTCAAGGTTTTAGCGTTGAGGAGGTTGCCATGATCATATTCGCTCATTCTGAATACCTTCTGCTCTTGCTGCTGATCCCGTTCATCTTCCTTGGCATGGGATTGTGGATGCGCGCGAGGCGTCGCCGCGCCCGCTCGTTGGGAGATGAGGAACTGGTCAGGGAGCTGATGCCCTCCTGGTCCCGCTCGAAGATGTGGGTAAGGACAGTCCTTTATTCCCTGGCGTTTTTCTTCTTCGTGATCGGTCTTTCCCGTCCCCAGATCGGAGCCAAACTCAAGGAATACAAAGTCAAGGGGGCCGAGATCATGGTTGTCCTCGACGTGTCCAACTCGATGCTCGCCAAGGACTATTCCCCCAACAGGCTTGAAAGGGCGAAACTCGCCATTTCCAGGATAACGGACAGGCTTCAGGGGGACAGGATAGGTCTCATCATTTTCGCCGGGAGCTCCTTCGTCCAGCTCCCGATCACCACTGACTATGTGAGCGCCAAGATGTTCCTTAACAACATCTCGACAGAGTCCATCCCCATCCAGGGCACCGCCATAGGGGATGCCATCAGCACCGCTGCCCGTAGTTTCAGCGCCCAGAGCGAGAACAGCCGGGCGATCATCGTCATCACCGACGGCGAGAACCATGAAGACGATGCCGTGGCCGCCGCTTCCCAGGCTGCCGAGGCGGGGATCAAGGTTTATACTATCGGTGTGGGATCCGCTGAGGGTCAGCCGATTCCGATGGGCGGGGGACTTCTTAAGGATAAGGAGGGGAACATAGTCGTGACCAAGCTTGACGAGGAGACCCTCAAAGAGATAGCCTCCGCGGGCGGGGGTGCGTATGTCCACGCCGGGAACGATGAGTTCGGGCTCACCCCGATCATCAATGACATAAAGAAGATGCAGGAGGAGGAGTACAGCTCCGTGGTCTTCGAGGAATATGACGAGCAGTTCATGTATTTCCTCGCCATCGCGCTGGCTCTGTTCGTCCTGGAGATGTTGATTGGGGAGAGGCGTTCCCGCAGGCATTTGTTTGACAAGAGATGATGGCAGGTTTCAAATACGTTATCTGTGTTTCTATCCTGTTGCTGGCCGGTTCCGCGGCGAGCGCACAGGTCGATAGGAAGGAAGTCCGTTCCGGCAACCGGCAGTTCTCCAAAGGCAACTGGCAGCGGAGTGAGATTGACTACAGGAAGGCCCTCGTCAAAGACACGGCGTCCTTCGCGGCTTCGTATAACCTGGCCGGGGCCTTGTACCGCCAGGACAATTTCGAGGAGGCCGGCAAGTCGCTCGAGAAACTGAAAGAAGTCGCTCCGGAGAATGAGTATGCCGCTGATTATTACTACAATCTCGGTAATATCGCTGTCAAGAAGAAAGACTGGGCTGGTGCTGTGGACGCTTATAAGCAGTCTCTACTGAGGAGACCGGAGGATATGGATGCGAAGGAGAATTACGCCTATGCCAAGCTTATGCTCCAGAAAGACGGAGGCGGCGGAGGCGGCGGTGGAGACGACCAGAATCAGGACCAAAATCAGGACCAAAATCAGGACCAGAATCAGGACCAGAATCAGGATCAGAACCAGAATCAGGACAACCAGAACCAGAACTACCAGAACCAGGATAACAAGCAGGATCAGAATCAGGATCAAGGCCAGGGGCAGGGCGATGCCAAGATATCGCCTCAGCAGGCCCAGCAGATGCTAAGTGCGATCCAGGCTCGGGAGAAAGAGACCCAGGACAAGGTCAACAAGGAGAAGGCGGCGGTCTTGAAATCCCGCCAGAAGGACAAGAATTGGTAATGATGAAGAAGATTTTATTCATATTCGCCCTCGTGGCCATGTCGCTTTCTGTTCTCGCACAGAACGCCATCAAGGTGGAGGCACCGGGCGTCGTCGCGGCTGACGAGCGATTCAATGTGACTTTCATTATCGAGGGAGAGAAGAGCCCTTCTGATTTTTCCTGGTCGCAAGGCGAAGATTTCCAGTTGGTCTGGGGCCCTCAGAAAGGCACTTCCACCAGTATCCAGGTCATAAATGGCAAGAGGTCATCCTCGCATCAGACCACATACACATATATCCTTTTGCCGAAGGCCACAGGTACTTTCCAGATCCCGGCAGCTTCCGCGACCGTGTCCGGCGAGACGATTCATTCATCTCCAGTCTCGATACAGGTCGTGACAGATGCCAGTTCCTCAGGCGGTCAGGGTTCGCAGGCTCCTTCCCAAGGCTCGCCCCAAGGTGGCTCAACCGAATCACGCCAGCGTACGGCCTCTGGAGAGATTCCGTCTGAAGATCTGTTCATGAGGCTTTCACTGAACCGTTCCGAGGTCTTCCTCGGAGAGCCGGTAACGGCTACTCTGAAGCTTTACCAGAGGGTCAATATCGCCGGTTTTGAAAATGCTAAGTTCCCTTCATTCAATGGCTTCTGGAGTCAGGAGACTTATTCTCCAAGCAATATCGAGTTCAAGCGGGAAAGCTTTGACGACAAGATCTACAACACCGCTGTCCTGAGGTCATATGTCCTGATCCCCCAGCAGTCCGGAACCATCACCATCGATCCGGCAGAACTTGTCTGCCTGGTCAATGTGAGGGTCAATACCGGGACTTCAAACAGCATTTTCGACAGTTTCTTCCAGGATGACATGCGGACTATCCGCAAGAGGGTGACCACGTCTCCGCTGAAGGTGAAAGTGAAGCCCTTGCCTGCCGGGCAGCCCGCCTCTTTCGGCGGCGGCGTGGGCAGTTTCGGAATATCCGCCAGGCTGTCGTCGAATGAATTGAAAACCCACGATGCCGGGTCGCTCGTCATAACTGTCTCAGGGCGCGGCAACGTGTCCCTGCTCGAGGAACCGAAAGTCAGTTTCCCGCCGGATTTCGAGGTATATGACACCAAGTCCACGGAGAATACCGACAAGAGCAACGGCGGCACCTCCGGAAGCAAGTCCTTCGAGTTCCCCTTCATTCCCCGCAGCGCGGGCGATTTCACCATCCCTCCCGTGGAATATTCGTACTTCGACATCAATTCCGGGAAATATGTGACCCTCAAGACCGACCCCCTGCACATTAAGGTGAACAAGGGAAAGGCATCGGAATCCTCCGGTCCGGTGACGGTCACGCCGGGAGTCGAGAGAAGGGACGTGAAGAGTCTCGCCAATGACATTCGTTTCATCTCGACCAAGATGCCGTCCCTGGACAAGGAAGGCTCGTTCTTCCTCGGTTCCACCTTGTTCCTTACTATTCTGGGCCTGATCCTTGCCGCTGCCGCGGGACTTTGGTTCGCTATGCGCAAAGCCGCCGCGATGAGGGCTGATGTGGCCATGACGAAGAACCGCAGGGCCACAAAGATGGCGAAGGCAAGGCTGAAGCAGGCGGGCGACTTCCTCGGGAAGAACCTTTATACCGCTTTCTATGAGGAGCTTCACAAAGCTTTGATAGGTTTCATCTCAGACAAGCTTAACATGGATATGACTGACATCAGCGGGGATAATATTGCCTCGGCGCTGCTTGAGGGTGGGGTGTCCAAGGAGGACACGGACGCTTTCACGGGACTTCTCGAGGCTTGCGAGTTCGCGAGGTATTCTCCCGACGCGGGACATGAGGCCATGAACGCCCATTACGAGACAGCCGTGAAGGTCATCACCGCCATCGATTCCAGCCTTAAGAGTGTGAGATCCAAGGCCAGGGGTGTCTCCGCTGTTGTGATCATCCTGCTATCCACCTGCTTGTCCCACAACACTTTCGCCCAGGTCCAGGAGAATCGCGATTCTCTCTGGCAGGCAGGTGTCTCAGCATATTCCGAAAGCCGTTTCAAAGACGCCTCTGACTCATGGGAAGCTATCCTGGCCTCTGGAGTGGCCTCTCCCGAGCTTTACTGCAACATCGGGGACGCTTACTTCAAGCTCGGCAACTACCCTAAGGCCATCTTGAATTATGAGCGCGCCTTGAAACTGGATCCCTCATATTCGGACGCCCGTTACAATCTGGATTTCGCGCAGAGTTTCACCCAGGACAAGATCGAGGCGGTTCCTGAGTTTATTCTCGAAAGCGTCGGCCGGAAGATGTGCTATACCTTGGGATCGGACACTTGGGCGGTACTGTTCCTGGTGTTCCTCGCGCTGACCGCTGTCTGCGCCCTTGTTTTCCTTCTCGGAGCCTCTACCGTCAGGCGCAGGATCGGGTTCTACTGCGGGATTGTCTTCTTGCTTCTGTCTTTGCTTTGCCTGGATTTTTCCGCTTGGCAGAAGAGGGATTACGGCAAGAAAGACAGTGCCATCGTCATGCTTCCTGTCTCTTCAGTAAAGAGCTCGCCTTCAGGTGGTAAAGATCTTTTCGTGATCCATGAGGGGACGAAGGTGAAGATTCTCGACAGTGTGGGCGACTGGCAAAACATATCCCTGGCGGATGGCCGTCAGGGATGGATAGAGACCTCAGCGATCGAGGTCATATAGTCTCAGGATAAATCCTACTCCCACTCTATCGTGGCGACAGGCTTGTCGGAGAAGTCCCACAGCACCCTGTTGATGCCCGGCACTTCGGCTATTATCCTGTTGCGTATCGCGCAAAGCGTCGCCCAGGGAATCTCCACGGATTTGGCGGTGACGGCGTCCTTTGTCTGGACGGCGCGTATTACCGCTGCCCAGCCCATGTAACGCTTCCCGTCCTTGATCCCCGTTGACTTCACGTCGGGGATGGCCACGAAATACTGCCATGGAGTGGGATCCATCTTGTCGATTTCCTCCCGGAATATGGCATCGGCCTCGCGCACCGCCTCGAGGCGATCACGGGTGATGGCCCCGGTGCACCTCACGCCCAGGCCAGGGCCGGGGAACGGCTGGCGATAGACCATGTTGTCGGGCAGGCCGAGAGCCTTGCCCACTACCCGGACCTCGTCCTTGTAGAGGAGCTTTATAGGCTCAACCAGCTCGAAATCAAGACCTTCCGGCAATCCACCGACGTTGTGGTGAGCCTTGATCCCGTCTTTTGACTCGAGGATGTCGGGATAGATGGTCCCCTGTCCGAGGAACTTGATTCCTTCCAGTTTTGAGGCTTCCTCAGCGAAGACATCGATGAACTCCTTGCCGATGATCTTCCTCTTGGTCTCGGGATCGTCCACTCCTGCGAGCTTGTCAAGGAACCTGTCCACCGCGTCGACGTAGATGAGGTTGGCGCCCAGCTCCTCCTTGAAAACTTTGACGACCTGCTCGGGCTCTCCCTTGCGGAGGAGTCCGTGGTTGACATGGACGCAGACCAGCTGGTCTCCGATCGCCTTGATCAGAAGGGCTGCGACGACGGAAGAGTCAACGCCTCCGGAGAGGGCGAGCAGCACTTTGTTGCCCCCCACTTGCTCCCTCACGGCAGCGATCTGCTCATCGATAAATGCCTTGGCTAATTCCGGAGAGGTTATTCTCTCCATTGATTCCGGTCTCACATTAGGATCCATTGTTTCAAGTGTTAAAATATTTGAGAATAATATTGTCAAAGAGTTTGTCCTCCAATGAATTCCCTCAAGATGGAGGTGGGAGGGATGGCGGCGATCTCCGAAGGCTGGAGAGCGACGATGTAGTCCAGGAACTTGAGGAGCCTGACGGCTTCGGTGTATGCCGGGGAACTCGGGGAAATCCTCCGCAGCAGCGGCTCGGCGTAGTACTTCAGGAGCGGAAGCTCGAAAATGACCCCTGAGTTGAACAGGAAGTCGGCGTTCTCCTGATAAGGGAAGATGTTGCGCATCTCGCCCCGGCGCACGCTGTTCCACCTCAGGAGAGTTTCTTCCGGGGTGGTGTTCCTTGTGCGGTTGTCCCGGACCATCCTTCTGAGCAACCTGTTGTCCGATGTGGAAAGGTTGCTGTTCTCGTCAAGGTTCAGGGAGGTCATGGCGGACACATATACCCGGAATATCCTTGAATTGTCAACTGCGGAGGTCATCTCGGGGTTGAGGGCGTGGATGCCTTCCATGATGAGGATATCCTTCTCCTCAAGATGGAGCTTGTTGCCGACATATACCCTTTTCCCTTGGGTGAAGTCGTATTTTGGAATCTCGACTTCCTTCCCTTCGAGTAGGTCATTCAGCTGGTTGTTAAGCAGTTCCAGATCCATCGCATGGAGCGACTCGAAGTCCAGTTTCCCGTCCTCGTCCAGGGGGGTCTTGTCCCGGTCCACGAAATAGTTGTCCAGCTCGATGACTTTGGGTTTAAGCCCGAGCACTTTACATTGCAAGGCTATTCTGAGGGATGAGGATGTCTTTCCGCTTGAGGAAGGACCGGCTATCATGACTATACGCTTCTCGGCGCGGTTCTCATAGATCTTGTCGGCCATGCGGGCGTAGTTCCTCTCGTGGAGAGCCTCGGCAAGGTTGATGATCTCAACCGACCTTCCGGCCTTGATGGCGGAGTTGAGAGTGCCGACGCTCTCTATCCCGATGATCGAGCACCAGTCTGAATATTCATTTAAGGTGGCGGTGATCTTCGCATGCCTCTTCATCGGCATAACCTTCGTGAAATCAGTCATGTTCGGCCCTTGCAGGCAGAAACCGTCCCCGATGCCCGTGAGGTCGAAGGTCTTTAGGAGACCTGTCGAGGGAATCAGCGGCCCATGGAAGGAGTCGGCATTGCCGTCGAGGTAATACACGCTGCATGTGAATGTTCCCAGGCTCTTCTGAAGGCTGGCCTTGTGGGGCTGGTTGTTCTTTATGAATATTTCCTGGGCCTCCTCGGAGAACATCTTGACTTTTTTGTACGGGAGATCCTTGGAGATGAGTTCCTTCATCTTGGCCTTGATGTCATCTATCTCCTCGTCTGTGACATAGTGGACTTTGGCTCTCCCGTCATCCTGTTTCCCGAGGTCGTGGAGCTCACAGTAAAGCCCGCTCGGCAGAGAATGGTCCACCACAAGGACCTTGTCCGGGTACAAGGATCTCACGGCGTTTTGCAGCACGAAACAAAGGGACCTGAGGTAACATCTCCTGCCGTCCGGATGGTTGAAACCGATGAACTCGACCTGGTGGAAGAGCATCGGCCTGTAATCCAGTTCTTTGAGTTTATTGTCCACGAGAGCCGCTATGACATCGAGCCTCTGGCCTGTCTTGGGGTCGGTGACGGTCCTGCACCATTTCTTTGACAAATCCTCTAAAGTGCCACCCACCTCGATCCTGTGGTTTTTACCGTCGTTTTTACAGAAAACTGTGATTTCCTTGTTGCCCATGTTGAGTAGTCTATTCTTACAAATATACTCAAATCCGCAATCTTTTTCTTATTTTTATGGAAGATAAATTCAACAGCCATGAGACGTGCCATATTCCTGTTCATTCTGGTCACCATTTCCTTTTCATTTATCCGGGCACAGGGGACCGGTTCGCCCTACACCCGCCCGAAGGTTGACATGACCGGATACACCTTGTCTGACCAGCATTTCACGAGCCTTTATGCCTCCGCAGACGGCAAGTACGCCTGGAGGAATTGGAAGGGAAGTTTCAAGAAATGGCAGAAAAGTTTCAGGGCCGATCTGAGCGAGACCCTCGGAGTCACGAGGATTGCAGAGGAATTGAAGGACTTCAAGCCCGAGGCCCGTCAGATCGACAGCGAGGACATGGGAGCCTATACCCGGGAGCGCTGGGAGATCATGACTGAGCCGGATGTCTCCCTTCCGGTTGTCATCCTCCGTCCCAAGAATCTTCAAAGCAGGACCGGGCTGATGATCACGCCCCACGGCCATTCCCTGAACACGGAGCTGTACGCCGGAATCTACTGGAGCGAGGACGACCGGTCCCTTGCCGAGGACGGTGAGAGGAATATAGCCCTGCAGGCCGTCCAGGAGGGCCTGATCGCCATCGCACCGACGACCAGGGCCTTCGGAAAGACCCGCATGAAGGTTGACATCGACGCCGACGCGACTTCATCATGCCACCTGTTCCTTCTCCACGACCTGATGGTCGGCAGGACCCCGATAGGGGACAGGGTGTGGGACATAATGAAGATCATCGACTGGTCTTTGGCCACTCTTCCGGTTGATCCTGAGAAAGTTATGGTCTCAGGCCATTCGGGTGGCGGTACCGCCACCATCTATGCCGGCGCTCTGGATACGAGGATCAGGTACTGCCTCCCTTCCGGCTCGTTCAGCTCCTATGAGAAAAGCATCCTCGCCATGCCTCATTGCGAGTGCAACTATGTGCCGGGAATGCTGAATCTGGGTAATATGGGAGACCTCGCGGGGCTTGTGGCCGGACGTTACCTGTGTGTGATCCAGGGGGAGGGAGATCCAATTTTCCCGATTGACGGTGCAAGGGAGGAGTTCGCAAAGACCGAGGAGATATTCAAGGCCGCTGGAAAGGGTAAGTGCGCTCTTGGTGTCGGAGATGGGGGGCACAGATTTTATAAGACTCCCGCATGGAATTTCATCCATGAGTGCCTGGCAGGGAATTAGGCCATAAGAAACGGAAATTTTTGTTTTCACCGGACGGTTTTTCTGTTTTTTAACAGGATTGCCGTCCGGGTTTCCTATATTCGCCCCAAGACTATAAACTCGAACTATGCTTATAAATATCATGGCCGCCAAATGTATTGGTATAGAGGCGGTTCCGGTCACAGTGGAGGTGGACATCACCTCCGGGATAGGGGTACATCTCGTCGGGCTCGCTGACGTGGCCGTAAAGGAGAGCCTTCTGCGGACAATCACCGCTTTGCAGTCGCTCGGATTCCATATTCCGGGCAAGAAAATCGTAATCAACCTGGCTCCAGCGGACATGCACAAGAACGGAGGCGGGTATGACCTGCCGATCGCCCTGGGCATCATCGCCGCCTCGGGACAGAGGGAACTGCCCGGGCTCGGAAAATACATTGTCATGGGGGAGTTGGGCCTGGACGGATCCCTGCGTGAGATCCAGGGCTCCCTCCCGATAGCCGACCTCGCCGCCTCCCTTGGCAAAGTGGGGTGTATCCTGCCCCTTGTTTCAGCCTTGGAGGCCACCGAGTGCTCCGGGATTGAGATTTATGGAGTAAGGGACCTGCCGGATGTGTTGAGAATCCTGGAGGAGACGGAAGACCGGGATGACCTTCTTGTCTGGAACTCGGACCTGTTCAGGGAGCGTTCATCCTTCGCCGCCAGACTTCAGGCAGTGTCCGGCATAATGGATTTCTCGGAGATAATAGGGCAGGAAAGCGCGAAGCGCGGGGCCGAGGTAGCCGTAAGCGGGGGACATAATCTTATAATGCTGGGGCCGCCCGGGAGCGGCAAAAGCTCCTTGGCGAAGGCCTTGGTGGGGATCTTGCCTCCGATGACCAAGGAGGAGTCAATCGTGACCAGCAAGATTTACTCCGTCTATGGGATCAAGGGTTCAGGGATAGGCCTGATTCATGACCGGCCTTTCAGGGCGCCTCACTACAGTGCCTCTCTCCCGGCCATTATCGGCGGCGGGGCGGGACAGGACATCCGACCCGGTGAGGTGACCCTGGCGCACAACGGCATTCTCTTCATCGATGAATATGGACAAATGCCGAAATCGGTGCTGGAGGCCCTCAGGGGGCCGATGGAAGACCGCAAAGTGACAATCTCAAGGCTTCGCTCCAAACTTGAGTACCCGGCTTCTTTCATGCTGGTAGCGGCGTCAAATCCATGTCCATGCGGCTATTATGGGGAAGGAGACAGGTGCCGGTGCACCCCCGGTCAGCGGGCCGGCTACCTGTCCAAACTCTCCGGTCCGATCATGGACCGTATAGACATCCAGCTTTGGCTCCATCCGGTCCAGACCCGCAAGCTGGTAGGCCGCGAGAAAGGGGAGCCGAGCTCAGTGATAGCGGCCAGGGTTCTGAGGGCGAGGAATATCCAGAAGCGACGTTTCGCCGGGGAGGGGATATTCACAAACGCCGAGATGAGTGGTAGGATGCTTGAGAGATATTGCAGTCTTGACGACGAGTGTTCGGATGTGATGGGAAAAATAATGGACAAGATCGGTCTCTCGGCGAGGGCTTACACCCGTATTCTCAAAGTGGCCAGGACCATAGCGGACATGGAAGGGGAGGATCGGATCAAGCCGGGGTTCCTCGCCGAAGCGGCCTCCTACCGCTTTCTGGACAGGATTGATGTCTTATGATGGCTGATAATTAAAAAAAGGCTATATTTGTATAACTAAACATTTATAGCAATGAAAAAATTACTGTTTGCTTTGATCGCTTTCGTGGCGATCTCGACTGTAGCCTCCGCGGCTCCTTACAAACTCGACGATGCCGCTGTGGACAATGCCATTGAGAGCGCCGTTGAGGTGTCTCCTGTCGCGTTCCTGAGCGAGGTTCCCTCGCAGCTCCCCGCCGGGATGCCCGCTTCGGCTTCCTTGTCGGCCGGAAAGAGCCCTGTGGGTGCTATCCTCCTCACTTTCTTCCTCGGAGGATTCGGCGTTCATCGCCACTATATGGGCACCCGTCCCTGGATGTGGGCCATATATACCTTCACTGTAGGAGGCATATTCGGTGTCGTCCCGTTTGTGGACTTCATCGTTGAGATAGTGGCGGCGGTCGAGGACAACTCCATCGCCCGCTATTGCGGCAACACCTCATTCTTCATGTGGGGTTAATGCTTCGCAGGCTGCTCATAACAGCTTTTATTCTCATCTCCATCCCGGTCGCCGCCCAGAGGCGGGTCTCGGCCGCGATGGAGGTGAAAACTTTATATGGTGGCAAGGTCACTACAGTCGGCAGCAAGGTGTTCTGCGCCTCTTCCGGCCGGCTGGTCCAGGTCTTTGAATCACCTTATCTTTACTACACCGTCACAAATCCTGACGGTGAGTTCAAAATCTATATCCCCGGGACTAATGAAGTCTATTCAGAGCGCAAGGAGGACTTCAGCGACAAGGACAACCTTCTTTATCTGTTCATGTCAGGTCATGGGGACGATCTCGGGCTCGGACTGTATGGCTACAGACTATCCTCCACGACCCGGGAGGAAGGCGGTTTGCTCAAGCGGACATATCTCCCTTCCGCCCCAGGAAAGGGGGTAGCCAAGGTCGAACTTGTCCAGGAAAACTATCTGCCGATCTATCTGGCATATTACAATGACAAGGGGGCGGTCGTGAGCAAGACATATCTGTCTTCGTATAATCGTTTCTCCAACCTCATGCTCCCTTTGCGGGTGACTTCCGTCCAGTTTACCTCGAAAAAGGACTCCACGCTCGTGAGAACCGTATATTCCGATGTCGTGGTGGACGGACAGGATCCGATGTTCGATTTCAAGGTGCCTTCCGATGCCAAGCCCTTGAAGAACCTTCCGAAGGCAAGGAAGTGACATCGCCATGCCCCGCGGCCTTCTCATCTTGTTTTTATTCCTTTTGCCTGTCGGCGCGTCCGGCCAGGTCAAAGGCATATTCGGCTTTCCTGACAGGGTCATGTCGTCGTCGCGGATTGGCCGGGCTTCGTCGAGACAGATCCCCCTTATGCCTGCTCCGGACACTTCCATAGTCGTATTCCCGCAGTCCGGAACAAAGGCGGTGTCGGAAGAGTTCGCCTTCTTCAATTATTTGATAGATAACGGATTGAAGCAGGATGCGAGGACTTTGTCGCTCTCCGCTTTCGCTCCTTCAGACACGATTGATTTCCTTCGGGCCAAAATTCTTTTCTCGGACCGCAAGTTCTCACAGGCCTCCTCTCTTTTCGCGAAAGTCCCGTTTGACTCACCTTTCGGCGCGGAGTCTTTCTTCTACCGGACGCTCTCGTTGGCAAGTCTCGGAGATTATGATGGGGCTTCGGTTCTTCCAGCCGCTTTCCCGGAAGGTGGCCCTTATGCGGAGTTGGCGGCGCTGCAGTCGGCAGGACTGGCTTTGCTTAAGGGAGAAAAGGAAGCGTGGGGGAGAGCGAGTTCTGCCTTCACTTTTGATGACTACGCCCTGGCTGAGAGCGAAAGGATACTTTCTGAGATCTCAGGCAACCGTTTCGGTGCTAGGGGGAAGCGCGCTGGCCTTGCCGCTATGGCCTCCGCTGTCATCCCCGGTGCAGGGAAAGTGTATGCCGGGAGGCTCGGAGAGGGAGTCGCCGCCTTTTTGACGGTTGGATCACTTGGGGCCATAACCGCTGAGAACTGGAAAAGACACGGGGTCAAAGACTGGCGGACGATACTCGCCGGATCCCTGTGCGCAACTTTTTATCTTGGGAATATCTATGGCAGCTACATGTCTGTCAGCATAGAGAAAGAACAGAGAACAGCTAATGAGAACGCTACCATCGTTTATCATCTCCATCTGCCTCTTCGCACCGTTTTCCGTTAATGGTCAAGAGGTTCCGGACGTGAATCCGCTTGAGGAAGCCCTCAGGTGGGAGCGGATCGTGTTCTCTTCTGACGATCCCGGGACAACGAATGCCGCCCTGATCGCGAAGTCAGGGTGTTACGAGCGGGCTGCGATGAGTGCGGAAGCTCTCAAGACTCTCGAACGTGTGAAGTTGTATTTCCTTGACCCTGAGGCTGCCTCGGACGTCCTTGCCCTAAAAGCCCGTTACAGCAAAGAGGCGGGCGATATGGGAGCGGCGTTGGGATTCCTCGAGGAAAGCGGCAAGGCTGATGAATCTCCTGAACTGTATGCGGTTCTTCTCGCCTGGTCATGGAGACTTCCGGAGGCTCGCGAGCAGGCTCTGCGCGCCGCTGGCTCTGAAGCCGGGAGGGAGGCTGTCGAGAGGCTCTTCAGACATGCTCCGAAGCGGAAGAAAGAGAATGTCGCGGCCGCGCTCTCATTCATCCCTCCAGCTGGGCAGATCTACCTTGGACAGCCTTGGAAGGGCATTCTCTCGATGATCCTGAATGCCGGAGCGGCCGGGTTCACCGCCTATGAACTTATCGGTCATGACTGGATTAGCGGTTTTCTTGGCGGTGGTTTGCTGCTAAATGAGACGTTCTTCAAAGCCAATATGGAGAAGAACATCTCGTCTGTCGATGAGATTAACAGGCGCTCTATCGAAGAGTTCGCGCTTTCTTTGGAACAATTGCTTTAGTCCTCCCAGCTCAGGGTCCTGGACTCGTCAGGATTGACTCTGATACTGACTTTGAGGGTTTCCTCGGGGAGGATATCCTCGATGTTCTCCGGCCATTCGATCACACAGAGGCAGCCGCTGTCCACATAGTCGTAAAAGCCTATGTCGAAGGCTTCCTCGATCTTATTAAGGCGGTAAAAATCAAAGTGGTACATGGGCTCCCCGGCTCCTGTGCGGTATTCGTTGACGATGGCGAAAGTGGGGGAGCTGACGGCATCTTCCTTGACCCCGAGCCGACGGCAAAGCGCTGTCGTGAATGTGGTCTTGCCAGCGCCCATCGGAGCGTAAAACGCTATGATCTTATTGTCTCCTATGCTGGAAAGGAACTCTTCGGCCGCCCTGTCCAGGTCGCTCAGGTTCTGGATATTGATTTCGTGTCTCATGTCGCTTATCTTGGCCTCAGCCAGGTCTCTGGGTTCTGGGGGGTCTTCCCGGACCATATCTGGAAATGGAGCTGTGTCTCCCCGCCGATAGTGTCAACCGTTCCGAGAGACTGGCCGGTCTTCACCTTGTCGCCTTTCTTGACGCTGACATTATCCATCTTGCAATAGAATGAGAAGAAATTGCCGTGCTGGACGAGGATACATTTGTTGTAACCAGGCATCACCACGATCTGCTTGACCTCCCCGTCGAAAACGGCCTTGATTGTGGAGCCTTGTCCGAGGGCTATGGAGATCCCGTTGTTGAACGGAAGCTTAAGTTTCGGATACAGAGGGTCATATCGCTGTCCGTAATGCTCCACCACGGCACCAT
>CACZHP010000004.1:0-97552 GCA_902780935.1 uncultured Bacteroidia bacterium
ATTAAAATAATGGAGCGGTCAGGAAATTTCTATAAGGCAATACGGTTGGGATATATACTTATCTCCATTCTTATCGGATGTATGGCATATAATAGCCTCGCAATAATTGTCTATTATTCTGTTAGTACACTTGATGAACTCAAAGAATTTCGCAATCAATATTCCGATGACTATATATTTATATCTGAATTAATGTCTGATTATTCCCCATTTAAGATAAAGTATGGTGTACAGTCCACTCCGACATGTTTTGTTATAGACAGAAGTGGAACGGTTGTACTCAAAACTATAGGATTTAATGCTTCGCAAGTCAAAACTACAATAAACTAATATGAATCTAACAATGGCGACCGCTTATTACGAGTGGTCGCCATTACTGTATATCGCAAAAACGTACTTTTACGGCTGTGTAAAGGCGTATTTGGGAGAATTCCATTAACTTTGCAGAAAAATTAAAGCGAAGTTATATGAATCAATATATAATATTTATTTGGCAATGAATTAATATGAAAATAATCTCTTTTATACACTTTATTATCATTACATTATTTTTATGTTCGTGTAATCACCCAAGTTCTCCCCAAGAGGTGAATTCAAATATCGTTGTTATATTCCAAAATACGCCCAAACACGAAACAACAAATAGAGGCATCGGACATTCAACGACGCTACCATCAACGATATTTAATTTTGTAAATGAGCAAGGTGAACTGCAATACTATTTACCTAAAATGCATGGATGTGACACCCTCATCATCCCATCACACTATGGTTATGCCGAAGTAATGCATCGCAACCAATCCATTGAGGATAACTACTACCTAATAGAAGCGGGTGATACAATTTTGTTCACTTATACTGATAATCTTAGACCACAGCTCCAGAGTCTTCAATCTGAAGAAAGAACTTGGCTTTACACCATACCTGAACATGACTCGCGATTAATTCATAAGCAGACGGGATATAGTATTAAGACTTTATGCACATCACGACTTTACGGCGCAATGTGGTTTGCTCTCAATAATCCCCAATATAGATCTGACAAGAGTAAGCAACAAATGCTAAATAGATACCGCAATATTTGTCCCAATATAGATTCTTTACAAGTAATCTTATCTGAATACCAAATAGCTCAAACAAGATATATTGATTCATTGGAGTCGTGTGGTAAGATTTCTAGTCTATATGCTGATTTCTATCGAAAAGGAGCAGACAGGCATTGTGTTGAGCAAATTCTACTCTCTGATTCACTCTTGTTTTACCCATCATCACATAGCGCAATCAAGGGACTCTTGATATCAAAAAATCCTTCAGAAATTCTAGTATTTAGCCAAGATTCTACCATCACACCAAAGGCTCGGCTGTCAGTAGTTGACTACATGCTAAGAATCAATAAAGAAAATGGGTCAGCCTTTTCATCAAGTATTGTAGATGCTCTTAATGAGGCCTATGAACAACTAACAGGCAACACATTTGCCCCCCAAAAGAAACATATTGTCGCAGATACTCAAGCGGGAAGTATGATTATTGCTGATTTAGAAGGTAATACTACAACATTTGACAAACTACTAAAAGAGCATATTGGCAAGGTAATTTATGTAGATCTATGGGCTTCATGGTGTGCCCCTTGTCGGGCAACAATGCCAGATGCTGAAAAGTTACGTAAAACATATAAGAATAAAAATGTTGTATTCATTTATCTCGCCGTAAACGATAATGAAGAGGCTTGGAAACGTGCAGTTGAGCAATATCACACTTCAACATACGATGATATAAACTATATTGTGTTAAATCCGAAAGAAGCAGTGTTTCTCAAGGAGATTGATAATAGACATATTCCACAATATTTACTATATGATAAATTCGGTAAGCTAGTAGACACCAATGCATCAAAACCCGGGACACAAGAAATAAGAGAAATTATTAATGAACTTATGGAATAAACCATATTCAATACAATAAGCCTCAAGACTGAATAAATAATAATACCAATGGCGACTACTCAACCAAGCAGCCGCCATTTACGTTTAAGGTATATACAGCAATTGAAACTCTCTTTTTCTGCGGCGTTCGATGCTGGGGATAGGCTTGCCCTTGTAGCAACGGTACGAGATATACTCTTCGTAAATATCCCTGTCGCCGGACTCGATTTTCTTGATAAGGTTACTCTTCGGGCGTTTGCCATAGCCAAGCAATCTGCTGTGACCGACATTGTAAGCCAACACTGTTAGTAGCAGAGCATCTTTCCCATATCGTCGGAAATATTTGTATCGCTCCAATAGGTCGGCTCTGAGCAACGAATCGGCCTGTGCTTCGGTAATATCGGCTGTCAGGTTTTCGTGTGGGAGCAGTTTATGCCCATAACCGATGTATGGATAGTGTTTTGCCGAATGCCACCCCTCAAACTCCTTGATGAGTGCTACCGCCTTATCGAACAGTTCCGCTGAAATCTCCTTTGGCAGCGGTGGCGAAGAGTCGCCGCCTCGTGTCTGTGCCTTGGCATATCCGCAAAGCAATGTCAGACAAATAATCATCAACTTTATTCTCATAGATTCTCTTTTAGTGATTGGTTATGGCGGCAGACACCCGACAAGCGAGTGCCTGCCACCGTTGGTTAAGGATTGATGTTGATTGGAGAGACGATAGTTCCTATGGGAGTAATCGTGTTACCCTCTGTGGTATCCTCTTCCTCCTTTACCTCGTTATTGAAAGTGAATGTAAGCTGATGGAGCTGATCGTGATTGTCCTCGAAATATACATCTATCGTCTGCTGATCTTCACACTCCGAAGTATAGTACAGACGGAACACATCTCTGTCAAGCGGATAGCGGTCATTCGGTAATAACACCATACCGTCATCCATTCTCAATGTACCCTCGCCATCGGGCTGGAAGTAACGAATCGTGTAGCGAGTATCGGAGAAATACCCCTCACGCACAATCTCGCAGCGTATCTCCGCTGTCTCGCCCTGTACCAATCGCTTGGGTACAGGCATTGTCTCAACTGTAAAAGGATAGGCTTGCTGAACATCGAGGTCATCCTCGCAAGATGTGAAGCCCAATACTGCGGTCATCATGGCACCGCAAACCATCATATAGGAAAATAACTTTTTCATAACGCTTTTAATTTTAATTGATAATAAACTTGATACCTAAACCGAACTGAGTGCTGAACTTACCGAGTGAGCCTCCCCAAAGAACACGCTCACGCACATTGGCAAGTAGGACTATACGGTCTGTTATATAACTCTCCAATTCAAGGGTAATGGCACCGCCATAGATGAAAGCATCCTTGGCAAGCAGCGTAGAGCCGTCGTGTAGTAGTCTATCACCCCAATTCACCGTTTCGTAGCCTGCCAATGCAGAGCCACCGATGGAGAGGAAGAAGGTCTTTGTAGGATCGGACAGGAACTTCAGGTAGTAACCGCCCTCGGCAGTGAACTGGGCTCGCGGAATGGATGTACCACGATAGTCGTAGTTCTTGAGCAGATATTCTGCACCCACCACCCAGCGGTTAGCCTTCTTGGTATATCCCGACATCGCTATTCCCGTGTAGTAGTTAAGCGGAGATTTCGAGCCGTTGACAAAGCCACCTCTGAGTTCCACACCCTTCATCTTCGGGAGATAACGCTGGGCGTATGCCTGCCCTGATGAAAGGGCAAGCGATACGACTGCAACAAGTAGAAACAGATACTTCTTCATGATTACTTCACTTTAAGTTCGTTGATTACCTTTGCTCTCACGATGTCCTCACTCTCCACGGTGAAGGTCTGGTGTCTGCCACCGCTCTTCTCATGCATCTCCACCACAAGCACCTTGTCGGCAGGGATGGTGAACTTATCGAAAACAAATACGGTACGCTCGTCCTTGTTGCCCGCAACGGTTGTGGCATAATCGTATGCACGCAGTGGGAAGATGACCTGTTCCTGAATGGCTGTACGCTTCATCACCTGCTTATCCACAATATTGAAAGTCACAAAGTCCACCTCGTATGGTACATTCGATGTGTTCTTCACCTGCGTATGGAAGTAGAGCAAGCCATTGTGGGTGTAGAGTCCACGCAACAGATACTGGATGCCGAACGCCTTGCTGCCGATGTGCTTGATGTGGCGTTTGTTGTCCTTGTGGATAGCCTTGCTGATAAGGTGTACCAACTTAGGCGACTCACTGCCAAGCTCCTGCAAATAGATGTCGAGAGCATTATTAGGACGGTTTACCTCACTGCCATCGTGAATAAAGTCCTTCATCTCGATATTCAGGAGCAGAGGCTCATCCGAGTACTTCACATTGAAGGTGTAGAAACTGCCACTCTCGGTAATCACCGACATATTGGTCTCATCGCGGAAGTTCTTTACCGTAGCCTTCACACGAATCACATTCTCCGAGCCATCGGCCTTACCTGCAATAAGGTTAGGCGAGCCGAGATCGACATAGCGTACTGCCGCAGGGAAGATGATGTGAGTGGTCTTGTCATATGTCACCTCCAAGCCGTAAGGAGGTATCATACGGTCAAAGGTCAGCTTCTTTGTCAGACCGTGATAGATGTCGCCATCCTCCTGCTGCGGATAGATGTCTGTAGTGAGGATAACATCACCGGCTACTGTGTTAGTTACTGCTGTTGAATCAACCGACTGTGCATTGGCACTTACAACGCCCATCGTGAGGGCAAGCATTACAAAAATCTTTTTCATGTCTTTAATGTTTTAATAGGTTATTGATTGTTTTGATAAAGCATCAGGGTATATCCTGATTTGAGGTGTACCTTCTCTTCACGCATCTTCTTGGAGATATACTGCGACACGCCCTGTATGGCACCGCGACCTACTTCGGATAGCAGTTGGTCTCCGGCAGACTGGTTGGTGATGGATATGCTCGTTCCGAGGTTCTGCCCCAGATTTGCCGCCATCTCCTTTGCCGCACTTGCCTCCATGGAGCCGGGTATGAAGATTCCCGCCTGTCCGTCATTGTCGTGGACGGTAAGTTCTACGGGAATGATCGTTCCGTTATGCTCCACCTGAAGAATCTCGATGTCGAGCCTTTCACCTTTGATGCTGCCTTCACCCGTGATGAGGGTGTTTCGTGGCAGTACATACTTTCCGACACGCATCGCCTCCAAGAGTCTGAGCCGCACACTCTGACCGCTCGTTATGGTCTGGTCGCCATGCACACACGCCTTGATGGTATTCCGTGCTGTCTGCTGTGGTGCTTCTCCTACCGCAGTGTGAAAGCCACCGCCTACGGATTGCGACAAGCGTGCTATCATCACCGAGTCGCTCACAGGCTGAGCCAATGCCGATACTACGGGAGTCGTTACATGACCTACGGGCTGTGCCTTCGCCTTGCCGCTTCGTGTGGTAGTCTCCACCTCCTCGGCTGCGCCCTCGGAAGTAGCGGCTGTATTGCCGGGCATATACTTCGCTGCAAGCTCGTATGACTTCTCCAAGAGTGCTACCTGGTCGGCATATGTCGGTTGGCTGTTCTGTTGTTGTGCCATCGACTGCTTCAACTCTTCAAGCTCCGCTTTCAGAGCCTCCTTTTCGGGATCCTCACGCGGCTGCTCGTAGAAACTGCCGAGCGTGGCGTTGATATCGTTGTAGGCAGAAGTGGATGTAGAGAACGAGTTGCTCCGACTGCTACTGCCACTTCGATAGGACGAGCCACCGCCACCTGTGTATCTCGGTTCCTCGGGTATCTCGACCACCTCTTCCTCCTCGTCATCGGTGGTCATTGCCGTGAAGTCCTCAAGGGTACGCATCTTCTGCTCCTGCTTAACACGCATATCCTCCAGTTCGTAGGCTGCAATCTTATCCGCCTCGATGCCTGCACCTCGCGGATCGGGAAGTTCAGCGTTGAAGCCCACCTTCTGCTGCTCTGCCTGTACTTGCTCCTTCGATGGCTTGAAGATGAAGTAGAATGACACAAGGCATAGCATAACCATTCCGCCATACACAAGAATTTTCTTGATTTGCTCCTTTCTTTTCAGAGCGTTTGCATCGTTACTCATAGCTCTCTGAATTAAATTGGTTAAAGAACTCTTCCATCTCCCTTATCTTCTCATCCGAGAGGCTGTCGGCAGGAGCTGCCTCCTCCTCGAGAATCAGGTTGGTGGCAGGCGGCTCACTTCTGACATACTCCTCATACCCGTAATCGGGAGTTGGGGAAAAGATCACATAGAGGGCAAATCCCGAATATGCCAGCAGGAGGCCGTAGATGATAAGGCGTTTGGTCTTAGATGTCTTGTTGTTCCAAGACTTGTTGATTGAATCCTTGATTCTCTGAATGTACTTTTTCATCGCTGTAAATGTTAATGGTGAATAATTGGGTTATCTGTCATAGACTCTCAGGTCCTTGTTCTCCACCACACGGAACGCCTCGAAGATGAATCCGTGAGGATTGTTGTCGCTGCGTGTGGAGTTGAGCAATCGCCCTTTGGTCACAAGGCTGCGCTCGGTGATACTCTTCTCGCGGATGATGGATAGCCTTGCGTATGTCACCACCTCGTAGGGATAGTGGTTGAAGTTGCAGTTTATGCTATCCACCTCGATACGCTGCGATACATTGCCCGAGATGATACGATTGTAATATCCCTGCTCCGCAAGGTCGCTGTAGTGCTCGTATGCCGAGCGGTCGCTGAGGAACATTGCCCTCTGGATATTACCCTCGATGGCACTCTTATCGGGGGCAAGCGTGAAGAAGAGTTCGTGGAAACGCTTCACATGCTCCCTTGCCTCCACAGGACGGTTCTGCTCCAAGTCCTGAGATAGAGCCAGCATCAGCGACTTGCCCTCGTCAAGGACATATATCTTCTGTCGTTGTGCCTCGGCAAAGCTGTATGCCTTCCAAAGCGAGAAACCTACAAGCGAAGCACAGACAAAGAGGTAGGCAATGCCGAAGAAGCGTATCTGCCTGAAGCCGGTCTCAATGTTTTTAAGTGATTTGAATTCCATTTGAATACTGTTTAATAGGTTATCGTTTAAGTAATCTTCCTGCGATGTTGCCGATGGCGGCACCTGTCGCACCTGCTGCTATCGATCCCGTGCGGCTCGCTGTCTGGGCTACGTTCCTACCGTAGTTACCTGCACCGCCGCCTGCCTGGATTATCCAGTTGGCCACTGTCGGAATGGTGAAGTATCCGATGATGCCGATAATGAGGAAGGTGATATAGACCGCATTCGACCCGTCAGGGATGAAGTTGGGATCGGACAACTGCTCTATGTCCTTCTGTAGCATCAGTACCTGTATGCGTACAAGCACGCTGCTGAAAAGGTCGCTCACGGGCAGCCATAGATAGATGCTGATATATCGGACAAACCACTGCGTGAGTGAGGCGTGGAAGCCGTCCCAACAGGCTATCGCAAAGGATATGGGTCCGAGTATCGAGAGGACGATGAGGAAGAATGTTCTCAGCGTGTCTATGACAAGGGCTGCGGCATTGAACATCAGTTCCAACAGTTCACGGAAGAAGTTCTGAACAGCCTTTTTCATATTGTACATCGCACGGTCCACATACATTCCGCAAGCCTCAATCGCATCCAACGCTCCCAGCTCATCGAGCTTGTTGTCAAAGGACTCCTTATCCACAAGGTAGGCTGTTTCGGGATTGCGTTTCATCGCCTCAAACTCCAGCTTGTCCTTCTGTCTGCGATACTCGTTCATATCGAAGGTCTGCGTTTCAAGGATTCTGTGCGTTCCCGTTACGATGGGCGACATTACGCTGTTGAGTGTACCCAACACCAAGGTCGGGAAGAACATGATACACAATCCGAGAGCAAAGGGACGCAGGAGCGGAAAGACATCTATAGGCTCGGCTCTTGCCAACGACTGCCAGACACGATAGGCGACATAGAAGAGAGCACCCAATCCGGCAAGTCCTTTGGCGACACCCGTCATCTGCGAACAGAGGGGCATCATATCCACATACAGATTCTGGAGTATCTGATGCAGATTGTCAAAGTTTACTGCTAATAGTACCATAGTCGTAGGATTACAGGTTTACCAATAGCGTTCACTTGGTGAGCCGTAGAGGGACATCACACGGTCAACATCGTTCTGCTTCTTCGCTCTGAGGTAGGACACTCCGATATTCTTGTTGGTGTAGTACTGCACAAGCCCACGGTACTGGAGCATCTCGCTATAACACTTGTCGATGATATCCATACGGTCCTTGTCGCTCATCGAGAGCCCGTTCTCATTGACCACCGATTTAAGGTCATTCAAGAGGTGGGCACTCTCTTCGAGCAGTTTTGTATATCCCAGAGCAATGGCACTGAGTTCCTCCACCGTGAAGTAGGGGTCGTTGAGCATACGTTCAAAGCTGTTCACATAGATGTCGGTGATGTCGCCTACAAGCAGGATGGTTTGCTGTACCTTGCGTGCATCGCGGACAAGGTTCTTCACCTTCTTCAGAGCATCGTAGTACTCCTTGCCCTGCTTGTAGATCTTTACTGTTTCCTGGAAGTTCTGAATCATCGTACTTGCCGTAGAGGATGTATGCACGATGTTCTTCGTGGCATTGATGATGCCTTGTGCGAGGTTGCCGGGGTCTGTCACCACCCACTGCGCCCTCGATGTCTGGCTGACAAAGAGAGCCACCAGACAGAGCATAAAAATTTTCAATCTCATACTGTTACGAATTAAAGGGTGAATACTTAATCATAAATCATAGTCCCATCTTGCGACCTCTTGATTTGGGCTTCTGTCGGATATGCTGCTTTCGGGACGGTCTCTCCTCGGAAGACTCGCTCTGCCTCTTCTTCATTCCGTTGAAAAGCTCATCTGCATAAGGTCTTCTGCCAGTCATCCTGACAAAGCGGGCATCGAGTTCCCGATATGCCTTTTCAGCCTTGGCGGAACACTCCTCCGAAGAAGCCCTCCTGTCAATACCATATTTGGCAAGGAAATCGGGACGGATGTGGATAGTGTCGTGAACATTGTCGGGGGAATGTGCAATCTGCCCCAGTTTCTCCAACTCCTCGTTCAGTTTATTGAGATAAGGCACGGGAGGTCGTTCACAGATACTCTCGAAGATCTTCTCCACGGCTCGTGTCAGCCTTGCATCCACCTCAAGCACATCGGGTATCTCTCCCGCAGCTCTTTTCTGCCTATAGATTGCAGGATCCATATCCTCCAACTGATGATACAGACGGTAATCTTCCGTAAGTCCGAAGTAATCCTGCATAGATTGCGGAATGTTCCAATTCTGCATCAGTGACCAATAGAGGCACGAGATGACCTCCTGGCGTCTCTTTTCGTCTGATTTTAAGTTACTGTACATACTTCAAATGTTTAATGGTTGATAAAAAGGGTTACTTGCTTCGCTTGCTCTCGGCAAGCTGCTTGATGGCGAGTTCGATGTTGCCGTCCAACTTCTCGGTGAGCCGCTGCAACTCCAGCTTCTCGGTCTCCTCAGTGGTATAGCAGTAGTACTCTTCGGGAGATACCTCCGTGGCATAGACTGCCGACTGTGCTCCGCCAAGACCTATCCACACCTCCTTGTACTTCCTGCCGGGAGCATTGGAGAGGTTGATGGAGAGAATCTGTGCACGCTCCTTGTCGGTGAGCCCGAGCAGAGCCTGTATCTCATCGAACTTGTTCACATACTTACGCTGGTCGAGGAGAATCTTGCAGTCGCTGTTGTTGATGATGGTACCCTTGACGATAGAGGAAGAGATAATATCCTCGACCTCCTGCGTCACCACAACTGCCTCACCGAAGAACTTACGTACCGTCTTGAAGAGGTACTTCAGGTACTCGGCCATGCCCTCCTTGCTGATGGCTTTCCAAGCCTCCTCCAAGAGAATCATCTTGCGGATGCCCTTCAGCCTACGCATCTTGTTGATGAAGGTCTCCATAATGATGATGGTCACTATCGGAAAAAGTACCTTGTTGTCCTTGATGTTATCCAACTCGAAGACGATAAACCGCTTGTTGAGCAAGTCCAGCTGCTTGTCGGAGTTCAGGAGGAAATCATACTCGCCACCCTTGTAATATGGTTCCAAGACATTGAGGAATCCCCACACATCGAAGTCCTTCTCGCGTGTACGCTTCTCCTTGAGAATATCCTGATACTCATCACGGATAAACTCATAGAAGGTATTGAACGAGGGCTTGATGCTCTTGTCGGTGCGAATACGCTCCAAGAAGAGGTTCACGGCATTGGAGAGTGCCACCTCTTCGGCTCTCGTCGGTGGCTCATCATCCCTTTTCCACAGCGTGAGGATAAGTGTCTTGATGGACTCCTTCTTCTCAATGTCGAACACACCATCCTCGACATAGAAAGGATTGAAGGCTATCGGATCACTCTCCTCATAGGTGAAGTAGATACCGTCCTCGCCACCTGTACGGGCATTGATAAGGTTACACAATCCCTGATAAGAGTTACCCGTATCGACAAGCAGCACGTGCGTACCTTGTTCATAATACTGTCTTACCATATGGTTGGTGAAGAAGGACTTTCCACTGCCCGAAGGACCGAGGATGAACTTGTTGCGGTTGGTGATGATACCACGTTTCATAGGCAAATCCGAAATATCCAGATGGATAGGCTTGCCCGTCAAGCGGTCCACCATACGCATACCGAACGGAGAGAGTGAATCCTGTCCTGTGGTCTCCTCAATGAAGAGGCATAGTGCCTGCTCGATAAAGGTGTAGAAGGACTCCTCGGCTGGAAAATCGCCAGCATTGCCGGGGATAGCAGCCCAGAATAGTGTCGGTGTATCCACCGTATTGTGTCGGGGCTTGGCCTCCATCAAGGCGAGCTGACTGCCTACATCGTTCTTCACACGCTTGAGTTTCTCTCTGTCATCGCTCCACGCGAAGACATTGCAGTGGGCACGGATAGCCGTGAGTCCCTGACTGTGTGCCTCGTTCAGGTACTCCTCAATCCACTCGCGGTTAATTTGGTTGGAGCGGCTGTAACGCGATAGCGAGTGCATATTGCGTGCTGTCTGCTCGAACTTACGCAGCATCTCCGCAGAGTCATCTATGAAGAGATACTGGTTCACGATGTGGTTGCAGGTGAGCAACACTCCGATTGGTGCGGCAAACGAGAGGCGGCAATCGCTACGGTCTGTTGAGAGACGCTCGTAACGGCTGTCGGTGGCTACGCTTGTCGGCAGGTCTTCGGGATCGGAGAGCGTATGCAGGCAGAGGTAGTTATCACCAATCTTCATCTCGCCAGCTCCGAGGGTGATGTCCTGCAAGCAGGTGGTATCCTCCTGCGAGAGCGAGAAGTATTTCTCGATGATGCCCGCAGTTGACTCCGTGCCTGTAATCTCATCGCCCGTAAGACGTGTGAGCGTGATGAATCCGCTGTCGTTGATGATGCGCTCGAACTGCTCGCAGCACTCCAGGAATCGGCTTACCGCCTCCTTGTCCTGCATCTCCTTCGGGATGATGAAGCCACGGGTAAGGGCATTGAAACTGCTGGTCGTGCGGCTATGCTCCTTGGTGGTCTTGGTGAGGAACAGATAACAAGTGTGCTTCAGGTAAGGACGCTCGTTGAAGTGTCGCTCGAAGGAACGAGAGAGGAAACTGAGGTCTTCCTTCTGAAGTTCCGGGGTGTAGCTCTCCTCAATGAAGAAGTCCTGCTTATGCACGATACTATAGTTCGGCAAGACCTTGACCGCCTTGGCCCACGCCGAGTGTATCGCCTCATACTCCGCCTGTGTGACGGTGAAGAGTTCGGGAAGCTCCACGCGATAGCAGACCGTGATGTCGGCATCCTTGCTGATGATGCAGTCGTGCTCAACCGACAGAATCGGGAACTTGCTTTCGAGGGTAGCTGCTTTCATTACATTTCTCATGACTTTCTGTTTTTGAGGTTAGGAATAATCAATCGCAAGAATCGCTTGCGGCTGATGATGTAGCGGGGATGGTTTCGTACAGCCTGTATCTTCATCAAACCCCACTCGCCATACTTGGCATTGAGGTGGAAGGTCGCCCAGACAAGTACCGAAGCGGAGATGATTCCCAGTGCGATACATATCCATTGGTTCACGCCTGCCATATACAGCACCATAAAGGCAATGAGTATGGAGAGCAGACCGCCGGCGAAGATGAAGAGGTATTGGCTGCGTAGCCCCTTGAACTCGGGGCTACGACCAATCCCTTTGTTGATTTGATAGACCGCCATATTAGAGAAAGAATGAACGTAAGATGGTGGCGGCTACAATCAGGAAGATACAGGCACCGAACCAAGAGGCTGCGGTCTTCGAGGTGTCGGGGTCGCCCGAAGAGAACTTCGAATAGACCTTCACGCCACCGATGAGACCAACTACGGCTCCCACTGCGTAAATCAACTTGGTACCGGGGTCGAAATACGATGTTACCATGTTGGTAGCCTCGGTGATACCTGCGATACCGTTACCCTGTGCGTAAGCACCTACTGTTGCAAGCATAAATGCTGCTGCGAATAATACTTTTTTCTTCATACGTCGAAATGTTTTTTAGTTATACAAAAAGTGATTTCGACTGCGAATATATAGCACTTAATCCATTGATTTTCAAATCGGTCTATACATGTCATAACGTGTCATCAGATGTCATAGTTGGGGTGTTTTGAAGGGTGGATTTTGGGGTGAAAAGAGGTCGTGAGGAGTTATAAATGATGTGCCAAATTTGAAATAGATTTTGTACCGAAGAGTGAATTTATGGAAATAGAAAATGATAATTTGCACTATTTATGGAAATAGAAATAAGTAAATCGCATTATTTATGGAAATAGATTACAGAAAATTTGCTGTTTTATGGAAATAGAATTATTTTTGCAGTAAAATAATATGAATTATGAATACTCAGACATTACTATCAATAGTAGCAGACCAGCGTGAGGAGTTGCTAGCGAATGATTACTCGGAGTTGTGCCCACGTCCTGAAGAATCACAACTTGACTTAAAGAGCAATCGAGCTCAGGTTGTGATAGGTGTCAGACGATGTGGAAAATCAACATTATGCGAAATGTTCCTTAAGCAAAAGGGGATTGACTTTGCCTATGTAAACTTTGATGATGACCGAATGGAGGATATGAAGGCAAGTGATTTAGACCATTTGCTTGAAGCATTATATATGACCTATGGAGAGTTCAAATATCTGTTCCTTGATGAGATACAGAATATAGAAGGCTGGCCATTGTTTGTCAATCGATTGCTTCGCCAGAAAATGCATCTATTTATTACAGGTTCTAATTCTAAATTACTCAGTAAGGAATTAAGTACACATCTGACAGGAAGAAATAATAAGGTGGAACTCTATCCTTTCTCATACTCCGAGTATTGTGCAATGAAAAAGATAGATACCACTTCGCTATCAACAAAAGCAAAGGGTATTCGCAAAAGTACCCTACATGAATATCTTCTACAAGGTGGATTCCCAGAATTGTTCAATGAGAGTAATCGTAGAGGTTATATTAACGGATTATTGGATGCCATCATCAAGAATGATATAGCAAAACGTTTCAAAGTTCGCAATGTGGAAGCATTACGAAGAATCGCAGCTTATCTTGCCGATAATTATTGTCAGGAATTTGTCGCAAAAACGGTAGGAGAATTATTCGGAGTATCAAATCATACGGCTGAGAACTATTATTCCTACCTTAAAGAGGCTTTTCTATTGGTAGGAGTAAATCGTTTCTCATATAAAAGTAAAGATCGTGTAAGAAACGAAAAGGTTTATGTAGTGGATACTGCATTTGTCACTGAACGCGAGGATAATTTCTCATTGGAAAATCTCGGCTGGAAGTTGGAGAATATAGTATGCATTGAGCTGATGCGTCGCTATAAGCCACTCTTTTGTGATGTTTTCTACTATAAGGAAACATCTTCGCAAGTTGATTTTGTTATAGCAAAAGATGGCAATGTACAAGAGTTGATACAGGTATCATACGATATCTCTACTGAAAAGACACGCAATAGAGAGATTAGAGGTTTGAAGAATGCAGCCAAGAAACTAAAGTGCAATAATCTTACGCTTGTAACATTTGAAGAACAAGAAACAATTGAGGAGGATGGTTACACCATAAATGTTGTTCCTGCTACAGAGTGGTTGCTTAACAAATAAATCTTATTTAATTTACTAATAGCAAGGCAAGAATCATAATGCACAAGGCATTACGATACTTGCCTTACTTGTTAATTGGAGTAGCTGAATACACATATAAACACTGACACCCCGATTCACATCGGAGTGCCAGCCTAGTTAACCAAATATATAAACAATGAAAAAAAGAATGTTTATTACATAAATTTATTCCAATCAATCTCGGTACGCTCTAGTTGCTTACCATTCAACCGACGACCTGCACCATCAAGATTATCTCTTAGCAATCTATCCACTTGCTTTTCCGTACTGATAGATGTAGTGTAAAAATGATAGATGTCGGAATCTTGAAGTTTATATAAGGTCTCTGCGGCATCCATAATCTTTTTCTTATCTGTAGTCCTATTCAATAAGACATCTGCCACATTACCCAACTCTTCAAAAGTACAGGCTCCCGAAAATTCCGGATCAGGAATAGACTCGGAAGACATCAATTCTTTCATATCCTCTTGCGACAATCTTTTCTGCGGTACAAAATTATCCTCTACATCTTCCGGATTGACATCCTCATCAATAGGTAACTCAACCTGCTTCAACTCTATTGAGCGTGTCGGAGTCTTGCGAGCGACTTCAGGGTCTTCATAATAGATAATATTGGACTTACCCATAACCTCATTCGGGTCATCAAAAACCACAGGCTTAATTTTAGGCTTAGGCTTTTCTTCTACGGGTGACTTCAATGTTTCATCTTGTGAAGTGTCTTCAAATCTCTTGGCAAGTTCCTCCACTATTGCTTGAGCTTCCAAATCAGAATAAGATGAAGGTTGAAATGCTTGCTCTTCAGACTGTACCTTCTGCAACATAGGTCTTTGCATTCTGGCTTTTCGCCTGTCCTTCCTCGCTTTCTCTTCCATCCGTTTCTTTCGATACTTCCACAATCTGATACGGGCAATACGAGCCCAATTGTGTAACATATTCCAGAAGTCATACATTCGCTGACTGAAAATCATATTCCATACTTTGTATAATATATAGGTTGCTGATACTGCCTTAACTGATAAATAAAAAATGGTTGTTGTCATAGTTGTTAAATTTTAGGTGGTGAAAATCGTTCTTTATAAAGTTGAGTTATCTCCTCAATATTAAGTTCTATATGCTCTGCTATAATGTTACTGAGATAGCTTGCAATGCTGGTCTCTGGAGCAATCACGGGTAAAAAGTTCTTGATTTGCTCGTATAGCTGACGATTCAGATACACTTGAACACGCCCCGACATAGGTGTATTCATCAAATACTTCTGTCTATAGTTGCTCTCTTCCTTTCTTTTGCGAGGCTTGGGCTTTTCTTGCACCACCTCTTCAACAGGTTCGTCCTCGGTGGTTATGGCTTCATTTAGAATCTCCTGTACAGAAGTTTCATTCTTAGAAACATTATCAGGTTCCCGCCCTGCCATATACCCCCTTATAAGATCCTCATCGACTTTTACGCTCTTCTTTGCCATAGTTATTTCAGTTTAAGTATTTCAAGAAGTTCATTGGCAAGTTCCTGTAATCCGCTTCCTTTGAGTTGCCCCGCAGGAGGAGGCAACAGCGAACATCGGAAATAGGTACGAGATGACATCGACAACTCCTTCTCGTATCGACAAAGTTCTGGGATACTTGATTTCAGTACTTTTAATCCTGTCTTCTCCATCAACTCCGAATAGTTCTTGAGTACCTCCACATTGCTCCTGCGCTTTACCTTCGTCCAGAACATATAGATGTCCTTAAGCGGAATGCCTTTCTTTTCTGCCAAGAATCTCACCACACTGCTTGCGAAGCTGAAACTGCTATCCATTACAAAGTTGTCGGCAGCAATGGGAGTCAATACATAATCCACATTGAAAATGGTCTGTAAAACTCCGGGGACATCCATAGAACCTGGGAGGTCAATAAAAATGATGTCATACTCTCCAGTTTCTGCAAACTCTCCCGCTGTGGCGCGGGCCTCTTCGGGCCTTACCCTTTTGATAGGATAAATCTTACAACCTCGAAGTCTTTGCTCTTCAAGAAGCGTCATATACCTCTTGTTTTTCTCCACCATCTCCTTGTCTCGTTCACGGAGATTATAAAGGCTACGCTGGGTAGCATCACAATCCACGATGGCTACACTCTTATCCATCGTATAGTTCAGGAGGCTGGCAAGGGCTACCAACATTGTACTTTTACCAACTCCACCTTTCTGGTTGCTTACTGCAACAAATACTGGCTTTTTCTTCATAACTGTAAATTTTTTAATGGTTAATTACTTATTACATTATTTGTCTATTACTTGGTTTGTTGGTTACTTGGTGATATGGTGACATTGTGCTCACCAACCAATAAGTCAACCTTTGTTTGTTGCAACGCCCCAATAATGCAATAATTATTTGCTTGCTTACTCTCACAATTTCACCAATCCTTAATCACTTAATCAAGCAATCAATTATTGGTTTGTTGCACCATTTCTGACGCAAAGAAATAGCGAAAAATTGGAATAATCACAATGTCGTCAAGCCTCTGACTACACATGTCATCATATGTCATCACATTGCATATAACTCGCTATTTATCAATAGAATACACCTGTCTAACTTTGCACCCGAAAGGTCTATGGACGCACGACGAACGGAGTTTTCGGATGCTTCTCTCTGAGAGGAACGGCGATAGCCAATTTTACGAAGGAAAATTCATGTTCAAGCGAACATAGCAAGTTGTGTTTTGGGCAGCCCGAAACGATTCGGGCAACCCCAAAACAACTTGCCACTCGCCTGACGGCTCGGGGAGGGATTCACTCCAAAGTCGTGAATCCATAGCGGAAGTTAGTAACCAATTAAATGTAAAGTTATGGCAAATGACAAGAGACAAACAAGAAGAGATGTAACAGGAAGGCGACCTAAAAAGGATCCCGCTGTTTATCGTTACGGCATCAAACTGAATGCTGAAGAGAACGGACAATTTGAATTGCGGTTTGCAAAGTCTGGTCTTAAATACAAGGCAAGATTTATAAAGGCAATGATTCTTGACCGTGAAATGAAGGTAGTAAAACTCGACAAGGCGGCTATAGATTATTACATACGCCTAACGAATTTCTACCATCAGTTTCAAGCCATCGGCAACAACTACAACCAGACGGTGCGAGCCGTGAAAGCCAACTTCGGGGACAAGCGGGCATTTGCCCTTGTCGCCAAATTGGAGAAAGCCACACTGGAGTTGGTAGTGCTGAGCAAGCAGATTATCGCCCTCACACGCGAGTTTGAGGAGAGACATTTAAACCGTAAAAACGGAGGTTGATATGGTGGCTAAGATCAACAGAGGAGCTTCACTCTACGGAGCAGTCATCTACAACCAACAGAAGGTAAACGAGGATACGGCACGCATCATAGCGGGCAACCGCATGATTACCGATTCTCTATACGACCCTGACAGGATTGTACGGCAGACGATGTTCGCTTTTGAGAGTTATCTCGCAGCCAACCGCAACACCGAGAAGCCTATCCTGCATATATCGCTCAATCCGACATTGGACGACAATCTTACCGATAGTCAGTTTGCGGATTTGGCAAGAGCCTATATGCAGAAGATGGGCTATGGCAACCAACCCTACATTGTCTATCTCCACGAGGACATTGACCGCAGACATATACATATTGTATCTACCTGCGTGAATGAGAATGGTGAGAAGATAGACGATGCCTACGAATGGAACCGCTCGATGAAAGCATGTAGAGAATTGGAGCAGATGTTCGGACTCAAGCAGATTGCCGACAAACGCAGGGAGTTGTTGGAGCCTTATCTGAAGAAAGCGGACTACACCCATGGCGATGTCAAGCAGCAGGTATCCAACATTCTCAAGAGTGTTTTCACCTCGTATCGCTTCCAGTCCTTCGGCGAGTACAGTGCCATGCTCTTGTGCTTCAACATTGAGGCAAAGCAGGTCAAGGGCGAGTTCGATGGCAAGCCCTATTCGGGTATCATCTACACGATGACAGATGACAACGGAAAGCCTATCTGTACGCCCATCAAGTCCTCGCTTATAGGCAAGCGTTTCGGCTACGAGGGTGTGGAGAAGCGTATCGCCTACAATGCTCAGGAGTTCCGAGCGAAGAGGTGGCAACCCAAAATCCGCAATGATGTGGCTTTGGCAATGCACGGCTGTCGTGGCAACCGCGAGGAGTTCGTGCGTCTGCTTGGCAGCAAGGGCATTGATGTGGTGTTCCGCGAGAACGATGCAGGGCGTATCTACGGTGTCACATTCATCGACCACCACAATCGTGAGGTATATAACGGTTCCCGTCTGGGGAAGGAGTTCTCGGCAAACAACCTCGAGAAGCTATTCAACTCGCAAGGCGACATTCCTTGGGACGATATGCCTCAAGGTTTCTCCGAGAGCCACAGCCTCTCATCGGCAGACCTTGAATCGGGCATAGAGCAAGCCTTCGGAATCTTCTCGTTTGACGCTCCTGCAAATGATCCGCAGGAGGAGATGCTCGCCAAGCAGTACCAGAAGAAAAAGAAGAAGAAAAAACGCCGTTCACGTGGCATATCGTAAACTAATTTCACTAACCATTAAAACGAATTTATTATGCAACAGGAAGATGATTTGAGAGGATTGGCAAAGGTCATGGAGTTTATGCGTGCCATATCCATAATATTTATTGTAGTACATATCTACTGGTTCTGCTATCAGGCTATCGTGGATATGGGTATCAACATCGGAGTGGTAGATAAGATTCTGCTCAACTTTCAGAATACGGCAGGGCTGTTCAGCAACCTGCTTGTGACAAAGGTATTCGCCATCATATTCTTGGCTCTCTCGTGCCTCGGCACAAAGGGAGTCAAGAATCAGAAGATGACCTGGCAGAAGATTTATGCTACCTTCCTCGGAGGTCTTGTTCTCTTCTTTATGAACTGGTGGATGCTCGACCTGCCGTTCTCGCCAATCGTGAATATGGTAATCTATACCATTACAATAACAGCCGGATATATCCTCCTTCTGATGTCGGGAGTATGGATTAGCCGTATGTTCAAGCATAACCTTATGGAAGATGTCTTCAATGTGGCCAACGAGAGTTTTATGCAGGAGACACGCCTAATGGAGAACGAGTATTCGGTAAATCTGCCTACGAAGTTCATCTATCAAGGCAAGGTATGGGACGGTTGGATAAATGTCGTGAATCCGTTCCGAGCAACCATTGTATTGGGAACACCGGGTAGCGGTAAGTCGTATGCCGTAGTCAATAACTACATCAAGCAGACCATAGCCAAAGGTTTTGCAACATACATCTACGACTACAAGTTTGATGACCTATCGGTAATTGCCTATAATGAGCTGTTGAAAAATATCGACAAGTACAAGGTAAAGCCGAGTTTCTATGTCATCAACTTTGACGACCCACGACGCTCACACCGCTGTAATCCCATCAATCCGAAGTTTATGGTTGATATCAGCGATGCCTATGAATCTGCATATACTATTATGCTTAACTTGAATAAAACATGGATTCAGAAGCAGGGCGACTTCTTCGTAGAGTCACCGATAATTCTTTTGGCGGCTATCATCTGGTATCTGAGAATCTACAAGGACGGTAAGTATTGTACCTTCCCTCATACTATTGAGTTCTTGAACAAGCCGTATGCTGATATCTTTACGATTTTGACCTCATATCCTTCGTTGGAAAACTACCTATCTCCATTTATGGACGCATGGAAAGGTGGAGCTCAAGATCAGCTCCAAGGCCAGATAGCAAGTGCAAAGATTCCGCTTTCGAGAATGATTTCTCCGCAGCTCTATTGGGTGATGACGGGCGATGATTTTACCCTCGACTTGAACAATCCAAATGAGCCGAAGATACTCTGCGTTGGCAATAATCCCGACCGCCAGAATATCTACTCTGCGGCACTCGGACTATACAACAGCCGTATCGTAAAGTTGGTGAACAAGAAAGGTCAGTTGAAGAGTTCCATCATCATTGATGAGTTGCCAACCATCTATTTCCGTGGCATCGACAACCTCATTGCCACAGCACGAAGCAACAAGGTGGCGGTTTGTCTCGGTTTTCAGGATTACTCGCAGTTGGCTCGTGACTATGGCGACAAGGAGGCGAAGGTTATCCAAAATACGGTGGGTAATATCTTCAGCGGACAGGTGGTAGGTGAAACAGCCAAAAACCTTTCGGAGCGTTTCGGCAAGATACTCCAGCAGCGTCAGTCGGTATCTATCAACCGTCAGGACACATCAACATCTATCAACACGCAGCTGGACTTCCTTATACCTGCCTCGAAGATTTCCAACCTCTCACAAGGTACATTCGTGGGTAGTGTGGCGGATAACTTCGGAGAAGAGATTGACCAGAAAATTTTCCACTCACGCATCATCGTGGATAGTGCAAAGGTAAGTGCCGAGACAAAGGCATACAAGAAGATTCCTATCGTCAATGAGTTCAAGGACGAGAACGGCAACGACATTATGCAGGAACAGATAGAGCGTAACTACTCCCGTATCAAGGACGAAGTCGAGCAGATAGTTCAAGATGAGATGGAGCGTATAAAGGCTGATCCTGAGTTGCGTAAACGATTGTTGCCAGACGAGAAGGACGAAGAGGATAACGATTAGAATCTGTATCCTATTTCTTACCGCAAAGGTTGTCCCGTCCTTTCGGATTGAGCAAGGTCAAGCCCTGTGGGTGTCGTGGAAAAATCATCCTCGCCCACGGGGCTTGCGGTATTTTTCCCGCCAACCTTGCACAATCCTGCACGGAACAGTCAAGGCGGTAAAGAAATAGAATACAGTGCTTCGCCTGTAATATGTATAACTAAAATAATAATGAGTATGGCTGACAATAAGAAGCAATCGAAAGTATGGGACAATATCCCCTCGTGGGCTGTCTATGCTCTTGAATATGGCATAGAAGAAGATCCTCTTTTGGAAACTGATGAAGAGAATATGATTATCAAATTCCTTGAAGAGAATTTCCCTGAAGGGTGCATTATGACCGTAGATTGGGATTCTCGAAGAGAGTTTAATCCATTTCCGGCATTTGGAAAACCTTGTGCAACTTATAAAGTAACCTTTAATACATTATAGATATGATTAGAATGACATTGTCAGAGTATCTCCGCAAACCAAAGGATTATCGCGGAGAATGGACTACCGAAAGATGGGATATTCCCAACTGGGAAGAAGAACGAGAGAAGTATATGGGAAAGCGTACACTAATGACAAACATTGATGGTGCTACCTGCTTGGTTATCGAAGGCATGAGCCTTGAGATTATTGATGACTCCGATTGTAAGAAACCCGATGCTGTCAAGAAGGAAATCAGCCGTCAATGCTTGAAGTTCTTTACAGAGCGAGGCATCGAGCCTCATTATGCCGATTGTCTTATCCGCTATAAGGACAACTACGATACAGTTGAAGTGCGTATCGCCATTGGTATGGATTCCGATACCGAAAAGGATGATGACATTTTCTTCTATTGCGATACGCTGGAAGATATGAAGTCACTTGCAGAAATCGGCAGTGAGGACTTTTACATTGCCGACTGCTACAGCTTCGGAGTATATGAAGATTTATTATAAACCTTAAAAAATATCGAGTATGAAGATTTTATGTCAAGAGCGTTATGAAAAGGCTGTTGCCTACGCAAAGGAAATCAAGAATGAAACATTGCAGAAATGTATTGACCGTTTGAAACAATGGGAAGAAAATCCAAACTGCCCGTGTGAGATTGAACTCTACTATGACTCTGCGCCTCACTCATTCGGATTCCGACAGGTATATCCCGATGGCAGAACGGGTATTGTCGGAGGATTGCTCTATCACGGACAGCCCGACCAATCGTTTGCTGTATTGCTGAATCCTATTCACGGGTGGACTATACACACATAGGCTAATAGAAAAGTCTTTTTATAAAAAGGTTTTTCTATTAGCACCATTTTACTCAATAGTAGAGCCAACTTACACTTCAAAAAAATGGAGTTTAAGTTGGCTTTTCTGATGTAGATAAATATTTGCTTAATTCTTTATTTGTAGATTTAATGTGTAAATTTTGCGAAAAATTCGCAGAAATAAAGAATTAAATCTCTAAAATTCAAATTTAGGTAGTAGCAATATCTCTTTGTTTGGGACTGCTCCTATCACTACAACTTCATTTGGCATAAGTTCACACGGTATTACTTCTGTACAGTTATTGTCTAACAACAATGGCTTTTCAATCAAATCTTTTTTTGTATTATTCTCCCAATCATATATTGAAAACATTCCTTTTCTAAATAATTCCCGTCCTTCCTTATGATTCGTTATACGCAAGCCATCATTACTTAATTGTACAGACCAATTGCTACCATGTTCATTATAATTATATGGAGTGTCATAGCAAATGGTCATTTTTCCAATTAATCTACCAACAAGAACATCTACATTTGTATATGGATTTCTACAATACATTGGTTCTTCAGTATTGGCATCGCTTTCTGCTCTTAATCTACACGCATTGATTATTCCTTTAATCAACTTATCCTTAACTATAGGGAAAGTAGAATCCGATGATTTTGTTTGCAGCCAATAACCTTTAGATCTTGCGTATCCATTAATACATATTCTTCCACCACAATCTTTATCTGGATTTTTACCTGTACCACATTCAAAAATGTGTTTATTCCCATTTATTCTTTCACCGCATTCCGTTTCATCAAATGGGTAATAAATGTATTCGAAATGCAACAGTAAGTAGTATTCAAAACTTCTTGAAGAGAATGCAATATTGACCTTCTTGCCTTCAATTTCTTTGTTGGCTTCGGCTAAAGCCTCTTCATGCTTCGGGTGTTCATCTTTGTCGTATACAGCCCATGATTCATCTACACCTTCTGATAAAATCTGTCGTGCATATTGAACCCATTTTAATGGTGGTGTACCGGTAATTACAACATCCTCTACAGGATTCTCTTCATGAGTTTTTGTCTTACGCTTCTTGCCTTTATAGTTTCCTCTAGAATAATTCTCAGCCTCTTCATCTTGTGGAATATTAGGCTGAGGTATTGTACGCACATCCATATCTTCACAATCTTTAAAGTATAAATCACAAAGACTGGTGAAGAATAATGGCTCAGTCTTTTCTCCCTCGCACACTATCCTTATGACATATTTACTATGACGCGTATTCTCGTTATTTCTTGCCATCCTCTACAAAGAGTTTTTCTAATGATTGCAATGATGGAACTCCTCCAAATTTATTGTTCATATACCACTTAGCAAATAATGTTTCTTCTCTTACATCTTCAAAGTCCGAAAGTGTAAACATCTCAGAAACTCCATATTTATCTTTTTCTGTAAACCATATTTGGTCTTTGCGGATAGAATTTTGATCAAGGAGATTCACATCGTGAGTAGTAAAAATCAATTGAGCATTGTTTTTATTGATTCTCTCATTTCTAAAAATATCAACTATTAATCTAGTGATGTATGAATGGAGTCCTGAGTCCATTTCATCTATAAAGAATGGACTTCCATTCTGCAATGCTTGCAAAATATGACAGCCAATAATAAACAAGGCTCTTGTTCCAAAAGACTCTTCTTTCAGCGGTAGATCAGTTTTACCTATACCTTCTCCATCTTTATACAATCCATGCAAACTAGTCACTTCAACACCATCACTTCGTTTCTCCAACTGAAAATCAGTCAATCCAGTATCGGCGAATGTAAGAAATTCTGCTAACATCTTTTTATAGTCAGGATGTGAATATAACCATCTTAGCATCTCTTTATCTTCTCCAAGTATCGTGTCTTCGTGAAAACCATTTGAGATTACCATATCAACTAAATATTTCGCTGCATTGGTAATTGGTTCACATGGGGTGTCTTTTAAGAATTTTGACATCAGCAACTGATTCTTAAATACATTAAAGGCTTTGAACGAAGAAAGACTGGAGCCAAACTTTATAGTGTCAGACTCTTTATTATCTGGCAATAATATACGTTCATATAATTGAGTCTGCTTTCCATTTGGATATGATATTAAAGATTCCAATATAATTTGTTGCCTTACAAAATGCACCTCATATTTATAACGTACCTTTTGTGCAATAAACTCCATCGTGAATTCTGTAGGAGCATCGGCGGTTGCGCTATCAAATTTGAAGGGTTGATATAAAGCGATATCCTCACCAACACGATTATCTATATTTAATAACCATCTTCTAAAGCCATACAAAAATTTTATGATATTAGTCTTACCAGATGCATTTGCACCAAATATTAGAGATATCTTTAAAGCTTTCTTGTTTCCTTCAGCATTAGTTTCTACCTCACACAGATTTTCAACCTTTGCTTTAGATGAGGTTGGTTCTGTAGTAAAAGAGCAAGTGCCCTTAAAGGAACGATAATTCTTAAATTCTAAATTTAATATCATAATTCTGTTAGTTTTCTGCAAAAATAGCGATTTAATTTATTACAAACAAATTTATTTCTCTATTTCTGCGGAAATACTACAATTTTCTTTCCTTAATTCATTTCGTGTTCAATAAATACTACTTATTCAATCGTATTGAACAGAGGTCTTTTATTGAACAACGTCTTCTTATTGCCATTTTGCTCCGCTAATATACCTAATATAATAATGTCTTGAGTTGATTCTGATTGAGAATTTCACCCTCATAGTACCTTATTCTATATTCTTCTACAAACAGCATAGCGTAAAAATCCCGCTTCACTCGCAAAGTCCCTTCAAGAAGTTAACTCGGAGGGACAATACCTCCACGTTCGAGCCGAGGGTTTTCGGGCAAAAAATTCTCTGCGATAATTTTTCACCCGAAAAAACGCTCCGGTATCGCCGTCCGAGTTGAGACAGAGGTTGGGACTTAGCAAGCGAAGCGACCTACGACGCATAGTACAACAGGTCAAAAATCCATTGCGGTAAGATATGCCGCATCTCTATTCTCAACCTGACTGCCATATCTATATTTCATTATAAGGTCTATCAACCACCGCCACCTTTTTAGTGCCTGATTTTTTAAGTGGGGACAAAAGCAGCTCAGCTCTCAACTCTGCATATTACAAAAGTTATTTCTTTTCGGTCATACCACAGCTTTTTCTCGCACATTTTTTTGCCTTTGTTTTTCGCTCCTTCCGACCCCGTTTCGGTATGGAGCGTTTTCCCTCTTTTCACCCTTGTTTTGCCCCTTTTTGTGCCTTTGCTTTCCTACCTGCTATGACAAGTGATGACACCTTATGACTTGTATAGTCTAATGACTTAAATGTCAATGTTTTATCAAATTTTGCTATATATATTTGCGGTGACAACATTAGTTATTAACGCTAAAAACTCACAGTTATGGCAAAGAAAAATGTAAGGGATGACCCTTCAAAAACACAAGTCACCGAGAACCCGCAGATGAGCGACATCGTGCTGGTTTTAGACAAAATGGAACTGCTCATTCAGGCGGTATCCGAAATCAACAAGAACGGCAAGTATTCCACCGTGCCGGCAGACAAGGAGCATCAGAACTCCTTTCTCAAGATTGACCGTTATGCGACCTTCTTCGAGAACTTCCTCAAGAACTTCTGGAGTCAGCTGAAAGACCCTACACACTTCGGTCTCTTCACGATGAAGGAGGAGGAGTTCGACAAGCCCGAAGTCAAGCAGGCCATCGAAGACCTTGCCGAAGGTAAGAAAACAAAAGCAGTGGAAGAGTTTCTCAAAAAGTATGAGATAACCCCCAAAAACCAAACAGAACAGAGTATTAACAATCAAAATTCAGAAGAAATGGCAAAGAAAAATCAAACCCAGCAGCCCGTCGTTGAAGCTAACGACCAGCAGCAGAACAATCAGTATCGTTACAACGAGTCTATGATCAACTGGGACCAGTTGAAGAACTTCGGACTCTCACGTGAGTATCTTCAGGAGCGAGGACTCCTTGATTCAATGCTCAAAGGCTACAAGACCAACCAGCTTGTACCTATCAACCTTAACTTCGGCTCTGCCGTACTGCGTACCGATGCACGCCTATCGTTGCAGCAGTCCAACACCGGTGAGGTGGTACTCGCCATCCACGGTATCCGCAAGCAACCCGAATTGGAGCGTCCTTACTTCGGACACATCTTTTCGGAAGAGGACAAGAAGAACCTCCTCGAAACAGGTAATATGGGCCGAGTGGTGGAACTCAAAGGTCGCAACGGGGAATATATCCCATCGTTCATCAGCCTTGACAAGATGACCAACGAGGTGGTGGCCATGCGTGCCGAGAATGTCTATATCCCTAACGAGATTAAGGGTGTTCAACTCACCGACCAGGAGAAGAACGACCTGCGTGAGGGCAAGAAGGTCTATATCGAGGGTATGACCGCCAAGTCGGGCAACGAGTTCAACGCCCACATTCAGGTGAGTGCCGAGCGCAGAGGTATCGACTTCATCTTCGAGAACGACCGCATCTTCAACCGCACCGCCCTCGGTGGTGTGGAGCTTACCAAGCAGCAGATTGAAGACCTCAATGCAGGCAAGGCAATCTTCGTGGAAGATATGCAGCGTAAGGATGGAGAACTCTTCTCATCGTATGTGAAACTCGATGAGGCGACAGGACGACCCAACTACACACGCTACAACCCCGACTCGCCCGAAGGTGCAAGAGAAATCTACATTCCGAAGGAGATCGGTGGCGTGAAACTTACCGCTGAGGAGCAGAAAGATCTGCGTGAGGGACGAGCCATCTTCCTCAATGATATGGTGAACAACCGTGGTGAGGAGTTCTCTTCGTTCATCAAGGCAGACCTTGAGACGGGACGACTGATGTACTCACGCACTCCCGATGGCTTTGAGGAGCGTGCCAAGTTCGAGATTCCGAAGGAAATCTTCGGTGCCAAGCTCTCCGGTCAGCAGCGTGCCGACCTTCAGAGCGGCAAGTCGGTACTCGTGGAGGGCATGAAGGGCTTCGATGGCAAGAGCATTTCGCAGTATGTCAAGCTGAACTCCAACCAAAACAAGCTCGACTTCTATAACGAGAATCCCGACCGAAACCGCAACGCATCACAGCGTAATGTGGTAGCCGAGAAACAGGAGAAGCGTCAGTCAAAGGGACAGAGCATCTAATCCATAACTCGGACAACTCAAATCAATGTATAACTCTAAAACGAATTTTAAGATGAACGATAAGAATAAAGCACCTTTCAAGGTGGAAGATGTAAATTGGGACGAACTATCAGGTATAGGTATCCTCAAGGATGAACTCGAACAGGCAGGCGAGCTTGAGACGCTGCTCCGAGGCGAGAAGACGGGTGTCGTATCGCTGAGCCTCGTACTCCTCGGTGTAGATGTGGTGATGGATGCCACTTTGCAGCTTGTACGCAAGAACGACTCTCCGCTGCTCGAAATCATCGGTATCAACCCCACGCAGTAACACGATTCCATTACTAACCTGACAGCCGTTTCCCGCACCGTAATCGGGACGGGAGACGGCTTCTTTAATTCCCGAATAATTATGATAGCAATTATAGCAGAAAAACCGAGCGTAGGTCAGGACATCGCCCGCGTCATCGGTGCAACAGAGAAGAAGGACGGTTATATGGCAGGCAACGGGTATCTTGTAACCTGGGCATTGGGACACCTCGTTTCCCTCGCCATGCCATCGGCATACGGATACGGTAAGGCTTCGCATGAGGATTTGCCTATGCTTCCTGAACCGTTCCAGCTTGTGGTAAGACAGATCAAGACCGACAGAGGTATGGTAACGGACATCGGTGCCGCCAAGCAGCTCAAGGTCATTGACGAGGTATTCAGCAAATGTGACAGCATCATCGTGGCAACGGATGCAGGTCGTGAGGGTGAGCTTATCTTCCGATACATCTACCACTACCTCGGATATACCAAGCCCTTCAAGCGTCTTTGGATCTCCTCACTCACGGACGAGGCTATCCGTGCAGGTATGAGCAATCTCAAGGATGGCGAGGCTTACGATGCACTCTACCACGCTGCCGATTGTCGTGCTAAGGCTGATTGGCTCGTGGGTATGAACGCCAGCCGTGCATTGGCTTTGGCTTCGGGTATGCCGAACAACTCCCTCGGACGAGTGCAGACACCCACGCTGGCGATGATATGCAACCGTTACAAGGAGAACCGCGACTTCGTTTCCACACCTTATTGGCAACTGCACATTACCCTTGAGCGTCTGGGCGAGTTCCGTCAGTTCGCACATATCGAGGACTTCAAGAGCAAGGAGCAGGCAGAGGCGGCACACGCACGATTCTCGCCCGACTCAACGGCACTCATCACGAAGGTGGAGCGTAAACGTACCTACCAGCAGGCACCGCTACTGTACGACCTTACCACATTGCAGAAGGAGTGCAATACCTATCACGATATGAGTGCGGAGAAGACTCTTTCTGTGGCACAGGCTCTCTATGAGAAGAAGTATATCTCATATCCGAGAACGGGCAGCAGATATATCTCGCACGACCTGATGGAGCAGGTCTATGATTCCCTATGGAAGATTGCCACCATGCCTGAGTTCAAGGAGTATGGCAAGCGTTTCGACTTCGATCATCTGAATATGCGTAGTGTAGATGATGACAAGGTAACGGATCACCACGCACTCATCATCACAGGCGTAGAGCCCGAGGAGTTGAACGCCCACGAGCAGATTGTCTATACGATGATTGCAGGGCGTATGCTTGAAGCGTTCTCGCCACGCTGCGAGAAGGAATCATTGGTAATGGAGGCGACAGCAGAGGATATGAAGTTCCGTTCACGCTCTACTACCATCGTCAATCCGGGCTGGCGTGCTGTCTTTGCCCGTAAGGAGGATGCCGAGAAGGACGAGACCGAAGCCAACAAGGGTACGGCACGCTTTGCCGAGGGTGAACAGATACCCGTTACGGGCTATGGCACGGCACAGCGTAAGACAATGCCGAAACCTCTCTACACCGAAGCGACACTCCTTGCCGCTATGGAGACTTGTGGCAGGAACATCACCGATGAGAAGGCAAAAGAGGCAATGAAGGAGCTGGGTATCGGAACACCTGCCACACGAGCCGCCATCATCACGACACTCTTCAAGCGAGACTATATCGAGCGTTCGGGCAAAGCGCTTGTACCTACTGAGAAGGGACTCTATATCTACGAGGCAGTCAAGGATATGCAGGTTGCCAATGTGGAGCTGACAGGCAGTTGGGAGAAGACGCTCCTTCAAATAGAGCAACATACTTTGGAAACACGCTCCTTTATGCACTCCATCGAGAGTTTCACATCGCAGGTTACACGGGAGGTCCTCGGACTGAAGTTCCCTGCACCAAAACAGCGTTCCTTTCCTTGCCCCAAATGCGGTACAGGCAAAGTGATGATACGCCCCAAGGTCGCCAAGTGCGACAATCCTGATTGCGGTCTGCTTGTATTCCGCAAGGTGCTGAACAAGGAGCTTAACGAGCAGCATCTGGAGCAGTTGCTCTCATCGGGAGCAACCAAGCTGATCAAGGGATTCAAAGGCAAGAAAGGCAACTCCTTCGATGCCGCCGTAGCCTTTGACGATGAGTTCAATGTAACGCTGGCATTTCCCGACAAGAAGAGAGGTAAGAAAAGATGATGTCAGTCATCCCGATTCGTAGGCAAAGGTAGTGAACCGCCCTCATTCCACCCCGCAAGGTCGTGCCGCAGGCGGTTTCGGCAAAAATCATCCTCGCTCGGCTGCGGTATTTTTACCGAAAACCTTGCAGGTGGAGGCGTTTCACATCCAGGCCCACGAAATCGGGAACGACTGTTCCCACTAAATAATATAGGATATGAAAACAAATGACCCGACCGTAAGAAAGAGAATGAAGTGGATAGGTATGATACTATTAGCCGTAGTAGCAGCATTAGGTTTCAGCTATCTCTATACACGAGGTGTATCACCCGTATGGGCTGCGGTAGCCATCGTATGCTTCCCTGGCTTCTTCCGATTCATATACAAGATTGCCTGCATCGTAATGGCAGCATTGATACTCTTTGCTATCCTCAGTTTCTTGGTCTTCTAACTCTTAAAGCAATGAAAAGGTCTTGTCATCGACATACAACATATAAGCAGATATATTGCGATATGGGTTATGGGAGCTGTCCTTCTCGGACGGCTCTTTTTGTAGGTGGACGATTCAAGAATGAGGATATGAATGAAGAAAGGGATAGAGAAAATACCAGCCATTGGCAAGCCGATGAACTACAGGGCAAAGTTGGCCAATGCTTCTTGTCGGACAGCAAGGTCAGGCCACAGGTGGTTTCGGAGAAAATCATCCTCGCCGTGCTGCGGTATTTTCCCCGAAAACCTTGCCTTACCGGAAGCATTAGCCTTAACGCCCTCGTAGTTCAACGGACTGCCAAAGTCCGAGTATTAACCATATAATAAAAGATAAAGCTATGAATCAAGCAATCATCGCAAGTGTACCGATGGCACCGATGCAGATGCCTGTGGTACGTAGAAGAAGAGTAAAGGTCGCAGAACCTGAAATCAAGTTGCCGCCAAGAGGCTCACGAGGTCCGGTACATATATCGGAGTTGCTCAATCCCATTCTGGAGATAAGCAAGCATCCTGACCGTAACAGACTGCTTGCAGAGTTCTTCAACCAGTGAACATCACAAGAAAATAATTCAGTATTAACATTAAATCATAAAGTTATGTTTTTTACATCAATTTCACAGATGATGACCGAGAGCGTAGATCTGACTCTGGTCATCCGCAAAGCGAACGGACAACTTACTGTATCAACATTGCCGAAGGCTAATGGGCTGAAAGATGAAGCCCAGAACCACATCGTTCCGCTGACACTAACGGGCACTCCCGAAGAGATGGATGCAGAGTTCCTGCAACACATCATGCAGCCTATACGCAAAGCTACGGGACTTATCTCCAATTTGATGGAGTTCGAGAAGCAGGCAGATAAGGCTGCTGCCAACAGCAAGGCGGCAAAGGATGCCAAAGCCAAGGAAACCAAAGAGGAGAAGGAGAAGCGTGAGAAGTACGAGAAGCATATGAAGAAGGCTGAGGAACTTATCACAGCCAAGAATCATAAGGATGCCATCACCGCACTCCAACAGGCTCGTATGTATGCCACTGCCGACAAGCAGAAGGAGGTAGATGAGAAGATTGCCGCACAGAAGAAGGCGATGAACCAAGGATCGCTCTTCGAGATGATGGAAGAGACTCCTGCACCGGCTCCACAAGTGGCACAACCGCAGAATGTGGCACCGCAACCTGCACAGCAGACTATCCAGCCGCAGGCAGCACCACGACAGATGCCGCCACAGCCACAACAGACGGTAATGCGTCCCGTGCAACAGCCGATACAGCGACCTGTTCAGCAACCTCCACAGCCTCAGTATGGCGGGCAGCCTATGTTCTCCGCACCACAAGGCGGTTATCCACCTCAAAATGCAGGACAGCAGCATCCTCACTATCCACAGGGTGAGATTCCGATGTTCCCACATCATGAGGAGCCTCCTATGCCTGAAGAGTTACAGCAGGTATATATGCACGAAGGCCCTGCATATCGCCCCGAGGATTATGAGGAATATCCCGACTTCCCTCAGTCAATGTTAGAAAATCATTATTCACAGGCATACGCCCAAACAGTTTAAGACTATGGCACTTTTAAGAAACGAAATGCAGCGATCATTCACCTTCAAGAAAGGTACAGAGATGATTACACTTCCTGATCCCAATCCGAACGACTCTCCGGAGAGCGTTATGAGTTACTATTCAAACATCTATCCGGAACTCACAACAGCAACCGTACACGGCCCGACCATCAAGGATGACAGGGCTGTATATGAGTTCAAGACAACCATCGGAACAAAAGGATGAGAACTATGAGTAAGGACACTAAAAAGAAGAAGTCATGCAGACCATTGGACGAACATCAGTCGGAACAGCTCGCGAGGATGATAATCGCATCGACCAAGCGGGAGGTACGATACGGTGTGACAAGAGTAGAGAGAGTTACGGCGCCAACGGGTGCCGTAATTCTTTTCTAAAGACACCAATTCTTCCCATAGCACCACAGACTATTATGAGGGAGAGCTATAGCGGAAACAGTTATAACCTAATCACGCAGGAGAATTACGAATACCTGCGTGATTCTTATTTCCGCTATGCCGAACTTATGAATGTAAAGGCGGAGCATACGCCAGGCAGAACTATTGGTGAAGGTATTGTCAATCTCTACAATGAGATGAACGACCTCGTAAATAAAAGCGGCATGTATCTCAACCTTGAGGATGACAATGGCTGTCTATACTTCAATGTGTGGAACACACATACTTGGGGTGAATACACACTGTATTACTTCCCTGTAAAGTTTGTGGAGGAACTGAATCCCACACTCAGACGCATTGTCATCACATTCTATCATGATTTCATGAAAGAGAACGGTATAACCACCATCAACGATGAGTCAGATATGGACTGGGCTATTGATATGCTGACTGAAGGCTGCTATGAGGATGAAGATGCCAAAGAGAGGCGAGCGAGGGAAAAGCTCGTGAAATCATACAAGGATGGTAGAGCATATAAACTCCTCGACAGGGTGTGGCGAAAGTCCTACTACAAGAACCTGCCGAAAGCCATAGAAGAATATGAGTGTAAGAATGGCTTTGAACAAGGTCTTATCGAACTGCTGAGAAGAGGACTTGAGTTCATAAAGACGGAGAAAGCCATCATGTACTATGGCTATGACCCGTTCTACGATGAGGAGCCCGATTATCTGCCGATGACACTCGAACAGCAGATAAGGGTTGTCTATGATAGCGATGATATAATGACGGAACACCTTATCGACTTCTATAATTCCTCCCGTCAGGAGTCATACGATATTATTCCTGCATCAACCTTTGCCGTCTCTCCAACGACCGACAAGGTTTTTACACTTGAAGATACCTACCCCGAAAGGTTTTTCAAGTGGGCAGATGATTTTATTCACTACATACGATAATCACTATGGATACCAACAAACTTACCAAGCAGATAAATACGATGCTGCGCCCCCGTGCGGCATTGATAGCATACTCCACAGATGGAGGAGATACATACTTCCTTGAAGTACGGGACATAGATAATGAGGGTGTTATGAGCGAAGGCCGTCCCGTAACGGTGGACTTCATCAACGAACTGATAAAGGGGTATTCCGAAAGGCACAGCAGCACACCGCATGGTCGCATCCCAACAAATATGCTATGGAGTGATACACGCAAGGGCTACGAGAAATATATCTGGTACAACCCGCCACAAAAGCGTATGATGTTCTTCAAGGAGTCGCTACATATTGAAAATGCCGAGTACAACCTGCCCGGTGTCATCTATGAGGTGAGTGATGAGCGTATGAATATCTACGCATACATAGACAAGGAGCTGAAACCCGAAACGGAACTCTACGCTGCTCCGTTCTTCAATGTCACGGGGGCAAGCGTCTGTCTTGGATCGGCAAAGATTGACAAACCGACAGAGATTACCTACGACAAATTACTTGAGTACTGGGAGAAGAAGTTCTGGCTCACGGAGTTCTCACACCTCGGAGGTAACGGAAATCCCACAAAGAGCAACCTTGTACTGGTAACAAAGGCAGCAAAGGATGCTCCCTTCAACATTGAAGAGTTAAAGCCTCTAAAGAATTTGAAACTTAAAGATATACTACGATGAAAAGAGTACATTATACCGACAGCTATCTGCTCAATCCACAACACCCCGTAACGGTAAACCTTATAGGTGGTGGAGGTACAGGCTCACAAGTATTGACAAACCTTGCACGATTGGATGTAACACTTCGTGCCCTCGGACATCCGGGACTATTCGTAACACTATATGATCCCGACATTGTTACCGAAGCCAATATCGGAAGGCAGCTCTTCGGATATTCCGATTTGGGACTGAATAAGGCGAATTGTCTGATAACACGCATCAACAACTTCTTCGGGAATGACTGGAAGGCCATGCCGGCACTCTATCCCTCCAATATGAAAGATGCTCGACAGGAACATCTTGCCAATATCACTATCACCTGTACGGACAATATAAAGTCGAGAATAGACCTCTGGAATGTACTCAAAGCATTGCCGCAGTACAATTATACAAACTATCAGACACCTCTGTATTGGCTTGACTTCGGCAACACGCAAACATCGGGACAGGTCGTATTGGGCAGTATCCCAAAGAAGATAAAGCAACCTACCTCACAAATTTATCAGACCGTACCGTCATTAAAGGTTATTACCAAACTTGTGAAGTATGCCCGAATCAAGGAGGAGGACTCCGGTCCGAGTTGCTCGCTTGCCGAGGCTTTGGAGAAGCAGGACTTGTTCATCAACTCCACATTGGCACAGCTTGGCTGCAATATCCTCTGGAAGATGTTCCGACACGGTATGATAGAGCATCACGGACTCTATCTCAACCTTACGACAATGAAGGTCAATCCCATAATGGTATAACCGTAATAGACCGCTGTCATATTCTTAACGAGTATGATGGCTTTTTTTATGCTATCGCCCCATATTTATTACAATATCTTCATCATTTATAGCGTTTTATATTAAAAATGCCTTGAAATGCTATTAAAAAATGATAAAGCAACCTAATTTTTTTGCTTTATTAGTAATTTTGCACATTAGGCATATATGATAAACAGTTCGGACTAACCCGACTTAAATATAGGACGCAATGAAAATAGAAAGGAAGATAGCCATTGGCTATACTATTATTGTCGCCCTAATTGGTGGTATCGTATATACGTACCTGCACGAATGGCGACAAATGAACAGATTGGAGCGTGAAGTGAAAGAGATTCACCGTCTCCGGCAAAATGTGCATGAGGCATATGTACATATGCTCGACCTTACGATGTTCGGTGAAACCATTCTCGAATGGGAAAGAGCCGACACAACTCTCTATCGTGCCAAACGCCTCAAGGTGGATAGCATCCTTTGTGAGTTCAAGGATTACTATTCCGGTGAACGGATAGATAGCCTACGGGTGTTGATGGCAGAGAAAGAAATCCAACTATTCAATATCTCCAAGCTGTTTGAAAAGCAGGTAGAACTCGGCGAAGAACTTGCCGAGCGTGTTCCCGTAATCGCTTATGAGAGTACGCAGGAGCCCCCGAAGAAGAAAGGTGGTTTCTTGGGACTATTCAAGAAAAAGGAGAAGACTCCGCCTCAATCCACAACTTCTACAAAACTTTACACCCTCAATAGGGATGTCATCAGGAAACAATCCGAGCAGAGCCGGAGATTATCGGAAACGGCAGACAGTCTGGCACAGCGTAATCTCAACATCAACCTGAAACTGAAAAATTTCATCACGGTATTGGATGAGCGTGTTACAGCCGACCTTCAGGAGCGTGAAGAACAGATCATCAAAACCCGTGAACGGACAAAAGTATTGCTGGGTGGCATAACGGCCTTCATCTTCCTTGCTCTGCTGCTCTCATACATCGTCATTATGCGTGACTACGGGCGTAAAGAGCGTGGTCGCCGCAAATTGGAGGCAAGTAACCGCAAGAATACCGAGTTGCTTGAAATGCGTAACAAGATCATCATGACCATATCGCACGATATTCGTGGCCCGCTCAACGGTATCAGCGGTAACGCAGAGCTGGCTATGGATATGAGGGACAAGAAGAGACGCAACCACAAGCTCAGGAACATTACCATTCTATGCAAGCATGTCCTGCACCTTGTAAATAACCTCCTTGATGTCTATCGTCTGGATGAAGCCAAGGAGACGCCGAATCCCGTCCCGTTCCACCTGTCCGAGTCGTTGGAGAGAATTGCCGATAGTGTATCACACATGATAAAGGAGAAAGGTCTGCAATTCAAACATCGCTACACCAATACAAATGTTACGGTAAAGGGCGATAAGGACAAAATGGGGCGTATAATCAACAATCTCATTACCAATGCCGTCAAATTCACATCCGAGGGAAATGTATGTTTCAAGGCTTCGTATGATAATGGCTGGCTGACAATGAAGGTAAGCGATACGGGAGTCGGCATCTCCGAAGATATGATGAAACGCATATATGTACCCTTCGAGCGTACTACAAATGAGAATAATGCCGATGGTTACGGTCTTGGTCTGCCTATTACCAAAGGTCTTGTCACTCTGCTTGGTGGAACGATTGAGGTGGAGAGCAAGCAAGGTGCAGGAACGATCTTCACTGTTAAATTGCCTCTGCCTGTAACCGATGAGAGTGTGGAAGAGGAAACGGTAGTGGCTGATATCTCGCATCACCTGCCTGGTTGCGTAATCGCCATTGACGATGATGCTTTGCAGTTGGAGGTAATCAAGGAGATGCTGGAGCGTAACGGGGTCTCGTGCAAGACCTGCATCAATGCCAAAGAACTCTTTGAGGAGATAAGAAATAAGGACTTCGACCTTGTGCTGACCGACATTCAGATGCCCGACACCAATGGTTACAGAGTCTTGGAATTGTTGCGTAAATCACGCATAGGCAATTCCCGAACCGTACCGGTGGTGGCGATGACCGCCAGAGAGGATGGCGACAGACAGGCTCTGCTGGATGCTGGCTTTGACGGTTGTATCTTCAAGCCGTTCTCCATGGTAGATCTGCTGCAACACCTCGCCTCCGTAGTCATGGAGAGGGAACAGAACGAAAGTGCTGATTTCTCCGGACTGCTTGCTGAGGTTACAGACAAAAGGAAGGTATTGAGATTACTGCTTGAGAGCTGTGAGAAGGATATGACGGATTTGAAGATTGCGATGACAACAGAGAAGGTGGAGTCCATGCGTAATGTCGTACATCGTATGATGCCAATGTGGGAGATGCTCTCAATGGAGAACACACTCCTTGCATACCGCAAGGCATTGAAGGAACAGGATAATGATATTCATGCATTATTGGTACATACAGGACAGATTATAACCCACATAGAGCGTCTAATGGAGGATGCCCGTAAAGAGATAGAGAGAATAGCCGATGAAGAAACGAATACTGATAGTAGAGGATAATATAGCCCTCTCTCATATACAGAAAGACTGGCTGGAGCGTGAAGGATATTCAGTGACTACGGCTATGAATGAGCCCTTTGCCCATAAGTTACTACGCAAGGAACGGTTCGACCTGATACTCTCCGATGTGCGTCTGCCACAAGGCGACGGCATACACCTCCTTGAATGGATTGGCAAGGAGAAGATGGATATCCCATTTGTGATAATGACCGAGTATGCCTCCATTACCGATGCTGTCAAGGCTATCAAGATGGGTGCAAAAGATTATCTCTCCAAGCCTGTATATCACGAGCAATTGGTGGAGATGGTCAAGGAACTGCTGAAGCCCATAGCAACGATGCGCAGCAAGGAGAAGGAACTATTCAAGCGTATAAGTCCAAAGGCAAGGGAGGCAGAGCATCTTGCCGAAATCGTTGCCACATCGGACATAACGGTATTGATACTCGGAGCCAATGGTACGGGTAAGGAGTCCATCGCCCGAAGCATACACTTCCACAGCACACGCAAGGATATGCCCTTCGTGGCGGTGAACTGCGGAGCGATACCTCGCGAACTTGCCGCCTCGATGTTCTTCGGACATACGAAAGGAGCATTTACGGGTGCAGACACTGATAAGGGAGGTTACTTCGATGCCGCCAAAGGTGGTACGCTATTCCTTGATGAGATAGGCACTTTGCCATTTGATATGCAATCCTCATTGCTTCGTGTATTGCAGGAGGGAACATTCATGCCTGTCGGCTCAAGCAGGGAACGTGTGGCGGATGTGCGTATCGTTGCCGCCACCAACGAGAATATGGAGAAGGCTATTTCAGACGGTCGTTTCCGTGAGGACCTGTATCACCGTTTAGGTGAGTTTGAGATACACCAACCGTCACTATGTGAGTGCCCCGAAGATATACTCCCGCTTGCCAACTTCTTCCGCGAGAAATATTCTGCGGAGCTTCATAGGAAAAGAACGGGCTTCACAGCTGAAGCGGAACGGTTGTTGCTCTCACACTCCTGGTCAGGTAACATCAGGGAGTTGCAGAACAAGATTAGACGAGCGGTATTGATGGCTAAAGATACGCTCATTGACTATACGGATTTGAACATCACTCCTGCAATGCAAACAGATGCTTCGGAGGCTCCTCTGCTTCCGTTAAAGGATGAGGAACTGGAGAAACAGAGCATCATCAGAGCCTTGCAGTCATGTGGTGGCATCAAGACAAAAGCGGCTCAAATGCTCAATGTTGACTCATCTACACTATACCGTAAGATGAAAAAGTACGGCATAAAATGATGATTGTGGGGGCAATATGAACCGCGTATCGGCAAAAAGTTGTATCTTTGAGCCGTAAAATTGAAATATCGTGACAGAACATTAGTGGTCTCTGTCCGTTTACATAACATAAGTTCGCAAGAATCCCGAACAGAAATCTGGCAGTTGATGTAATGGTGATAAATTGCGTATGCTTATGCTATGCCCATGGCATAGCGTGGCATTGCGTATATCACCATAGGCCCATGCCAGAGCCTCTGTTCGGATGCGTGATGACCACGCTTCTTTTTTGAACGGAGGTAACGATATGGCAAAGATTCAGATCATAGCAGCGATGACAATGGACGGCTTTCTTCCGAAAGCTGACGAGAGCTTAATGCAGTGGGTAATGAATGATGCCAAAGGCTTTCCATATTGGCACGAGCATAGCGTCTATCGCCTGATGCCACACTATCCTTTGCTCGACCTGCTTGCCGAGAAACACTCCGACAAGAACCAATCCGATACATACATCGCTGAAATATCCGACAAGGATAGCATAGAGCTTCTGCGAGGATTATCCCGTTACAACCTTATTGACGAGATGGTTGTCTATATCCTGCCAACCATTGCAGGTAAGGGAACTCCCGTATTCGATGACCTTACCCCAAGTCGTTGGAACATTCATAAAACCACCTCATTCTCCAACGGGATAACACGCATCATCTATCGCAACTCTTGCATTTTGCAATAGCAGGTTGCGAAAAAGTGTTGCATTTTGCAATACTCTAAAAAGTCCCAATTTTTACGCTGAAAATTTTTATTTCACTGATACACAATGATGTATCGGTGTCTTTTTGTGCCTTTTCATGTCATTGGCACGCAGGATGCCATTTAATAAGTATAACCTGTTGCGCAACACGGTGTAGTAACCCGATTATTTACACTTAAACAGATTATACAATGTTACAGATAAATAGTGAAACCGCCCACAAGATGTTCATCCAACTGATGGAACGCTTCGATAAGATTGAGAAGATGCTGGAGCGACAGAACAAGATGAAGGAGTGTCTCGATGGCGACACATTGCTGGATAACTACGACCTGAGCAAACTGCTTGGCGTGACTCACCGTACCCTTGCTCGCTACCGCCAGAAGAAACTTATCCGCTACTATATGATTGACGGACGAACATACTACAAGGCTTCCGAGGTCAAGGACTTCTTTGAACAAAAGGGCTTGCCACTTCCGGCAAGTATGAGAAACTAATCAATGTATAACTTAAAAAAATGACAAAAAATGGAAATGGTACTTATTGAAAAGAGAGCCTTTGACGAGATTTGTAATCATCTGTTGGCACTCGAAGAGAAAGTGAGCAAATTTTGTTGTCCTCATGAGGACCTGGCTCTGAAAAAGTGGCTGGACAACCAGCAGGTATGCGACATTATGCGTATCTCGAAACGCACCCTTCAGGTGTATCGAGATAAGGGGCTTATACCTTTCAGCCGAATCAAACACAAGATTTTCTACAAGCCTGAAGATGTAGAGAAACTGATGCAATCAAATTATTATCCACTAAAACCCCAATTGTAATTATGTATTTCCTTGATAAGAAAGATCCGCAGATAGCGGAAATCCTTCAACGATTGAAGAAGATGAATGAACTGCTCGACAAGAACGGTTCAAGACCACAACCGATGTTTAAGAGCGATTACTTCATGACAGACGAAGAGCTTGCAAAAGTATTGAAAGTGAGTCGAAGGACATTGCAGGAGTATCGCTCGGCGAGAATGATTCCTTACTATATCGTACAGGGTAAGGCTCTGTATAAAGAGTCTGAAATCAGAAAAATTCTTGAAGACTCCCACAAACGGTGTGTCGAAGAACAACGATGGGTATAACTCAATCTGCCTAAATAGAGAAACGACCTCGCAAAATCGGGGTCGTTTCTCACATTCATACGGAGGCTGCTTTTCTTCTACGCTTGGGTAGGTTGCTCAAATCCTCCTCATAGATATTAATCTTCTGTCCTGCCGTTACCTCCTTAAGTCGCTTCATGTCCTCATCAACCTTTTTATCTGTTACTTGTGCGTAAATTTGAGTGGTCGTAATGTTCGTATGTCCCATCATCTTGCTTACCGTTTCAAGTGGTACTCCAAGCGAGAGAGTCATATGGGTACCGAAATTATGACGGGCTTTGTGGAAGGTAAGGGAGAAGCCATACTCTTCACCTAATTCCCTTGTCAATCTGATTAGGTACTCACGGGTATATAGGTTGAAAACCTTATCTCCCTGTCGCTCGTGCTTGTACTTTTCAATGATACGCAATGGGACATCAAGTAGTTTTATAACTGATGGAGTGTCGGTCTTCTGTCGCTTGATGTGTATCCACCAGCTACCATCCTCGGCTTGAGTAATGTCATTTACGGATAGTCGCTTCAAGTCTGCATAAGCTAATCCTGTAAAGGTCGAGAAGATGAACCAGTCACGTACCCGTTGCAGGTTAGGCTTGTCAATCTGCGTTGACATCAATGTTTTAAGGTCTTCCAACTTCAGATGACGACTCTTTCGCTTAGGTAGTTCAGGATGCAGTCTGCAATATGGATCACGCCTTAGTGTACCTTGGCTGACGGCTCGCATTGTCATTTTCTTCAGTCTATACAGATGCTCATGAACAGTCTTGGGCTTCATTTTACAGTCCGTCTGCAAGAAAATTTCAAAGTCGTCGTAGAATACCTTGTCAAGGCTACGCAAAGTTATATCTTCAACACCTTTCTTTTCCTGAATAAAGGCTGCAAGATGCTTATAGGAACGCTGATAGCTGTCGTATGTCTCTTTGATTCTATCCACTCCAATGCGTTTCTTGAACTCCTCATTGTGTTCACGAAAAAGGGCGAGCAATGTTACAGGCTTTTGCCCGATACCTTTAACGGCATTCTTTACAAGTTCAGCGGTAACAAAGCCTAAGCTCTTCTTTATATGGTTATAGTGGTTGGTAATCTCTCTGGTGAGTTCGTCGATGGCTCGGTTTACCGTTACGGCATTTTCACTGCGACCATCGGCACGCCCCGTTTCTGGATTCCAGATGTCAGGGTTTACGGAAGCCTTAGTGCCGATTTGTTCCCATTCGGCATCTATACTTACCTTGCACAAGAGTTGGCATGTGCCATCCTTGCGTATTTTCGTGCGGTTAATGTAAAACAATATGGCAAAGGTACTTCTGCGCTTTGTATCTTGGTTATCTCTATTATTTCTCATAAGCAGTCATTTTATGGTTATTAAATGGCTACTGAAAAACGTTCACTGATTTTACTATCAAGCACTTTTGTGTCGGCATCAATCTTATCATCGGTGACTTTTGCATAAATCTGGGTAGTAGTAATCTCAGCATGTCCCAACATCTTACTGACCGTTTCCAAAGGCACGCCGTGTGAGAGGGTAATCTCCGTAGCGTATGTGTGCCTTCCTGCATGAAAGACGATTCTACGCTCTATACCGCACATCTTGGCAATCACCTTCAACTGACGATTCATTTCCGAATTGCTATACATCGGAAGAAGTTTGCCGTCAGAATCCACATCGCGATACTTGTCTATTATGTAGATAGGAATATCCAGCAAAGGCACCTCATAATCTATCTTGGTCTTCTTACGAGAGGTCTTTATCCATAGCGTGCCATCTTCATCTGTTGCTAAATCCTCCTTGGTCAGCATACACATATCACCGTAAGGGATACCTGTATAGCAAGAGAATAAGAAGAGGTCTCGTATGTGGTACAACTTGGCATTATGAAGTGGAGTGGTCATCATCAGTTGCAGTTCCTCTGTGGTCAGATATTTCTGCTCTCTCTTCGGACGCTCCGCCTCATAGCCCCAGAATGGATTGGTAGTAAGAATGCCATCGGCAATAGCTTCACCGATAATAGTCTTGAAGTTCGTTGTCAATTGCTTGATGGTACCCAATGCCAAATGGCACTCGGTACGCAAGTGGAGGTCGTACTTGTCGATAAACGAGCGATCCAATGCCGTAAAGGGAATATCTGTTAACTTGTACTTCTCATTCAAGAACTTTTCGATATGTTGGTATGCGTACTTGTAGGCACGCAGAGTTCCTGCAACACGATTTACGCCCACACGCTTTTCAAAATTCTTGATGAAGGCACGAAAATAACTCATCAAGGTCTCTTGACCTGATGCCATACCCAATAGAAGGCATTTCACATCTTTTGCCGTTACAATATCGTGTATGGCTATCTGCTCCTGAAAGATGGAGAGTGCCGTGGCACGAATCTCATCCAACTGACGATTGATCTCTCGGGCAGCTACACTCTTACCTGTAGCACGACCTGAGTGCCACATCGTATGAGGCACCGACATCTTCAAACTGAATGCCGCTTCGGAGTATTTTCCGACGGTCAATCTCGCCATCACAGGGCAATTGCCTTTGGCATCCGCTTCGCTCTTTTTGAGGTAGAACGCCACCTTTACATTTACTTGATTCATAACTCTTTACTTTGGTTGCAAAATTAAAGTATAAAGAGCAAATGAAAGGCATGAATAATATAGCGGAATATAGAATAAAGTACTATGCCCCAATATCTGAGCCTATATTTTTTCTCACCTCAAGAAAAAATGCTTACCTTTGTCATAGCAAAGATTGGAAAATACGCGTTCTTTGAGGCGGTTATTGGGATGCCGATGGAGATTAAGAACCATTTTTCTGACCGATTTTTGCCCTCAAAAAAGGCAACGGATTAGTAGCAAATCTACATATTAACTCATCTATATACGGTCTTTCAGGACCGCATTACAACCACGGAAGCCCGTTGCGTATTAAACAATCTACCAACGAATTGCATTATTTCCCAATTTCCTGCCTTTTTCTCGCGAGTTCTTCTTATATTTGAATATGTTTAAACTTCATCGACTGACCATAATGGCCGCCCTGTTGGCGGCGATATCGCTCCCCTCATCCGCCCAACCGGCCGGAAGAGTATCCTTCAACGAAGGTTGGACCTTTACCAAAGACGGCAAGTCAAGGACTGTGGACCTTCCCCACGACTGGGGTGTGGACGGACCGTTCAATATCAGTTACCCCGGTGAGACCGGCAAACTCGAATGGTGGGGCAAGGCGGAATACACCAAGACCCTAACTGCCCCGGCGGCGACCGACCCGTCATCCCCGGCCACGACCGGGGATCTCTACCTTCTGGACATCGACGGCGCGATGTCGTGGGCGAAGGTATTCTGCAACGGCAATCTTGTGACAGAATGGCCTTACGGCTACGCCTCATTCAGGGCCGACCTGACCCCATATATTAAAGAAGGAGACAACGAGATCAAGATAACCCTCGACAATCCCGAAGAGTCGAGCCGTTGGTATCCTGGCGGAGGAATATACCGCAACGTCTGGTTGACAGTAGCCCCGGCCGTCGGGGTCGCCCATTGGGGGACTTATATGACCACCAAGGGGGACAAGGCCTCTTTACGGATCAGCCTTCGCAATCCCGGAGAACCAGCGGAAGGAATTGTCCGTACGGAAATATTTGAATATGACGGAAATACCGTTATCGCATCCGCAGAGACTCCCGTCAAATCCATAACCGACTCCACGGTCGTCACCCAGGAATTCGACCTCCCCGGTGCCGCCCGCTGGAGCCCCGACCATCCGAACCTCTACCGCGCCGTCACCACAGTCATCCCTATGGAAGCCGGAGCGGCTGCCGAGGCCTACATCACCGTCTTCGGACTGAGGGATCTGGAGTACCGGGAAGACGGGCTGTACATCGACGGAGTCAAGACCTTCCTCAAGGGAGTGTGTCTCCACCACGACGCCGGAGCCCTCGGAGCAGTCTGGAACAACACGGCATGGGAGAGACGCCTCAAGATGCTCAAGGAAATGGGCTGCAACGCCATCCGTACCTCCCACAATCCCCCTGCCCCCGAACTGCTCGACCTCTGCGACCGCATGGGATTCGTCGTGATGGACGAGCTGACGGACACCTGGACCGTCCCGAAGAAGCCCAACGGCTACGCCCTCCTGTTCAACGACTGGGCTGAGAAAGACCTTAAGGCCATGATCCACCGGGACCGCAACCATCCTTCCGTGATCCTTTGGAGCATCGGCAACGAAACCGGGGAGCAAGGCTATCCCAACCTTTACCATATTCCGGCCCGCCTTACGGAAATATGTCATACTGAGGATCCCACGAGACTTACCACCTTCGGCTCCGACAACCCATGGGCCTCCGAGCAGGAGTTCCGCAACACGATGGATGTCTATGGTTTCAACTACAAGCCCCACCTCTACCATAAATTCCACGAGGCCAATCCAGGGAAGCTCTATCTCGGCAGCGAGACCGCCTCGACCATCAGCACGAGGGGCAAATATTTCTTCCCCATTGAAGAAGATCCCCGAGGCAAAGAACACAGCGAGATAGACTTCCAAGTCAGCTCATACGACCTTCACACAGTTCCGTGGGGCCAAATCCCGGAGCAGGAATGGAAACTCGAGGACGAGAATCCATCCTGTCTCGGAGAGTTCGTCTGGACTGGTTACGACTATCTCGGCGAACCCACTCCCTACAACCGTGATCTGACCATCCTGACCAACTTCCACGACCCTGAGGCAAAGGCCAAGGCTGAGAAGGAACTTGCTGAAAAAGGCTCTGTCAAGACGCCCTCCAGAAGCTCGTATTTCGGAATAATAGACCTGGCCGGATTCCCGAAGGACCGCTACTGGCTGTACCAGGCAAGGTGGTCTGAAAAGACTGTCCTTCACTTGCTTCCGCATTGGAACTGGCCCGGACGCGAGGGTGAGGTTACCCCGGTTCATGTCTATACCAACTGCGACAAAGTGGAGCTGTTCGTCAACGGCCAGTCCAAAGGAATACTCGAAAGGGCCGACAAGCAGTACCGCCTCCGCTGGGACGACGTGGTTTACCAGCCCGGTAAGATTGAGGCCGTCGGCTGGAAAGACGGTAAGAAGGTGACCAGGGAGACAATAAAGACTTCCGGACCGGCGGCCAAGATCAAGACCCGCCTTGAGAAAGGCTTCGGGGAAGGCGACCTGTATTACATTGACGTCAAGCTGACTGACAAGAAGGGCAACTTCGTCCCAACCGCTTGCGACGAGCTGAAATTCAGCGTGACAGGCCCAGGAGAAATCCTGGCCGTGGACGCCGGTGACCCGACTTGCCTAACGCCTTTCCATTCCGACACGATAAAGGCCTTTGGCGGACTCGCCTCGGTGATAATCAAAGCCAAGCCCGACGCGAAAGGCAAGATCGTGGTGACAGCCACCTCTGAAAACCTCAAAAAATCCAGAATCAAAATCAAAACCAAATGAATATGAAACGAGCTTTATTGATTGGAGCGACATTGCTGCTCAGCCTAGCAGCTCTCGGACAGGAGAAGGTGACGAAAGCCAATTACGCCCTCGCCGAGAGGTTCTCCGCCAAGAGGGTGAACAACATGGTATTCTCGACAAGGGTCCAGCCACGTTGGTTCAAGGACGGGGACCGGTTCTGGTACGAGTGGCAGTCGCCCCAAGGGACCAATTATTACATCGTGGATCCAGTCAAGGGGACTAAGACAGAAGTATTTGACCTTGAGAGGCTTGCTATGGATTTGACTGAGATTGTCAAGGATCCGTTCGACGCCCAGCATATTCCTATTACCGGACTGAAACTCAAGGACGACAAGGTGTTCACTTTCGACATCCGCAGCACCCAGGACAAGGTCGAGAAACCCGATACCACCAAGGCCAAGAAAGGCGGACTGGAAAGACGGGAAGGCGGCCCCGGAAGGCCGGGAGCAGGTCCGGGAAGACCTGAGAAGAAAGTCTTCCACTTCGAATATGACTTCGCCTCAAGGACTCTTAAGGACGTGACTGAGGAAAAGGAAAATGAGGAGCAGAAGTATCCCATGTGGGCTTCCGTCTCCCCTGACGGAACCATGGGAGTCTATGCCAAGAACTCAAATCTCTGGATCATGGACTCCACGAACCTGCGGAAGGCCGCAAAGGATCCCAAGGACAGCACGATCGTTGAGTACCAGCTCACAAAGGACGGGATCAAGCAATTCGGTTTCGGCTACGGGAACTATTCCGGCGACACGGAAACCGACACCACCCGGCGCTCCAATCCGGGAGAGCTGCTTTGGTCTCCCGACTCTAAGAGATTTGCGACGAGTAAGTGGGACACCAGGAAACTGGACGACCTCTGGGTAATCAACTCTGTCAGTTCCAAGCGTCCGAAACTGGAGACTTACAAGTACCAGATGCCTGGAGAGCCGGGGCCGAAAGGGTATCTTTATGTGTTCACCCTCAATGGCTTGGAAGCAACCTGCAAACAAATCAAGGTTGATGCCTTCAAGGACCAGGACTTCAGCATCCAGAGGGGCCGCAGGCTGGCCAAAGACAGCTACAACGACTACTATTCAAGCAAATGGCTGGGCGATGAGACCGGTTTTTACCTTCTCAGGCAGAGCCGTGACATAAAACGGATAGACCTCTGCTGGGTTGGTGTCGGAGCCGACTCGGCCAAAGTGATTATCCCCGAGCGTTCCAACACCTACATCGAGACACGTACCCCCTACCTCCTCAAAGGTGGCAAGGAGATGATCTGGTGGTCCGAGCGCAACGGCTGGGCAAACCTCTATCTCTACAAGAGCGACGGAACGCTCGTGAGGAAGATCACCGACGGAGCCTTCCATGTCGAGAACGTGCTGGGAGTCAATGAGAAGGAAGGATATGTCCTGCTCAGCGCCTGTGGCGTGCAGAAGGATGAGAACCCTTACCAGATGCACACCTACAGGGTTCCCCTCACCGGTGGAGCGCTCCAGAAACTGGACATGGACGACATGGATGTGCTCTCCACCGCCAGCGACGATGCCAAATATTTCGTGGCCAACTATTCAAGGGTTGACTACACTCCCGGAGTAGCGCTCTATGGAGCGGCCGGAAAGAAGATTCTCGACCTTGAGACCGCTGACCTGAGCCTGTTGTTCGAGGCCGGCTACAAATTCCCGGAGCGGTTCAAAGTCAAGGCCGCAGACGGGGTGACCGACCTTTACGGAGCCATGTACAAACCCTACGACTTCGACTCCACAAAGGTCTATCCGATCTGCGACTATGTCTATCCCGGACCGCAGGTCGAAGCCAACAATATCTCCTGGAGCAAGGGATTCACGAGGACAGACCGTCTGGCCCAGCTTGGAATTATCGTGATCACCGTGGGTAACCGCGGCGGCCACCCCAACCGATCGAAATGGTACCACAACTACGGCTACGGCAACCTTCGTGACTATGGCCTCGAGGATCAGAAATACGCCATCCAGCAGATCGGAGCCCGCTGCCCCTTCGTCGATCTTGAGCGTGTCGGAATACACGGCCACTCCGGCGGCGGATTCATGAGCACAGCGGCGATCCTGAAATATCCCGACTTCTTCAAGGCGGCCGTCTCCTGCGCCGGCAACCACGACAACAGCATCTACAACCGCTGGTGGAGCGAGCAGCACCACGGCATTTTGGAGAAAGTGGATAAAGGCGACACCACCTTCGTTTATCACATCGACACCAACCAGGAACTGGCCAAGAACCTCAAGGGCCACCTGATGCTGGTCCACGGAGACGTGGACAACAACGTCCACCCGGCCAACACGATCCGCGTCGTCAACGCCCTGATCAAGGCCAACAAGCGTTTCGACATGCTCCTCCTTCCGGGCCAGAGGCACGGTTTCGGCGACATGAATGAATATTTCTTCTGGAGGATGGCCGACTACTACTCTGAGTGGCTAATCGGTGACTCCGAACGATCTAAAGTGGACATAGTCCAGCTGAATAATGACTAACCTTTTTCATCCTCAACGAAGCTAAGGGTCTAAATATCGCACAGAAGGACATTCAGCCAGCCCTTTTTTGGCAATCAAAAGCCGAAAAGGGCTGGTTGTTTTTTAACTTTCGGCAGTATTTCGCATCCTTTAAGTGAAGAGGTGATTATGACAAGAGACGAATTTGAACATACCTGCTCGACTATCCAAGGCGATCTTATCGCATTGGCAAGGCGGTTCAGACGCGCCGTCGGAGGACCGGAGGAGGCGGAAGACATCGTCCAGGAGGCCTTGATCGTTCTTTGGAAACTCTCAGAGAGAGGATATCCGGTCAGAGACTGCAAAGCGCTCGCCATCAAAATCACCAAGAATATCTGCCTCGCGAGACTCAGGAAAAGAAATGCTGAGATCCTGCCGATAGATGGACTTCAGATTGAAGGAGGATTATCAGCCGAAGAGAGAGTGGAAACAACTGACAATCAGCGAATCAAAGAGTCTGTTTATGGGCAGTTGAGCAAAAGCCAGGCCGAGTATTTGACCCTCCGCAGCGAGGATGGGCTTTCGCTTGACCAGATCGCCGAAAAAACCGGGAAACCAAAATCCAGTATAAAAGTCTTAATGTCAATCGCAAGAAAAAAGATTTGGGAGCAATTAAAAAAGAAGTTGTGAATATGAATACAGAGATAACAACAGAAGATATTGAGAGACAATATCTTTCAGATGAAGCCGCCGCCGAGTTCGACAGGATTGTCGGGCGACACGAAAAGAGACTCCGAAGGAAAAGACTTTCCCTCTTGGCCGGAGGAATCGCCGCCGCAATGATAATCTCCCTTATGGTGACACGGCCATGGGTGTCAAATAATAAAAGACAAATCAACCCGATGGTTATCGCCAATGGGATCGAACGCCTCATGGACCTTTCTCCTGAAGAAATAGTTTCGGTACAAGCTATTCCAAAGGGGAATCAAGTTTTCCTCACAGCCAGCATGAAAGATGGCAGCAAATGCTCTTTCATAATGACAACTGACAAGGATGATTCATCTATTCACTTGATAGCAAACTCCTTATAAATTATGATTATGGGACTGTCTCTTCTTACGACCATCGTCTCCCTGACCTTGATCTCCGGCGCTGTCACAGCACCCCCGGACACTATTCATCAATATGTCATAGACAGAAGTTATGTGCCCGATTTCGACGGAACGCAATTGGTTGGGAAATCCATCGTCTCTTATCAAATTGTCACCGCACCGTCTGATAAGAATAACTCAATTATCAAGATGCATGTCATCAACACCTCCAGCATTGAGAAACCGCTAATCTTTGTTGACAATATTGGTTATACCCCTGAAGAGTACGACAAAATTAAAGCCTCGCTAGCAGGCAAAATAAAAAGCATTTCCGTGTATAGAGGTGTCAAGGAAGGTATAGACATGCCTGTATCGGCCAAGAACATAGAATTAATAAAAAAGAATCTGGACAATTCAAGAAGCATAATTGTAATTGAGACCAAAAACAATAAATGATGAGATGCGTATTCACTTTATCAGCTCTTCTGATGGCTTCAATCTTCGCCGACGCTCAGCACACAATTGTGACTTCTGAATCCGCATTCGGCAAACACACGCTCTTCGAAGACAGCAAATCCCCGAGAAAGACCTTGAAAAGCGCCGACGGGAGAACAGTTGAAATCGAAGGAGAACCTGGTTACTCTTACAGCATAATCGACGAATGCAGGATCCAAGTCAAATACAAGATCTTCCTCGCATACACCGATACTCCCGAAAAAGGAATCGAAGATGACATGTTGCTCCAGATCGGAACAAACAAAACAAAGTATTATTCCACCCTTTTACATTCCTTTGACTCTCTGATGCAAGCACAGGCGAGTCCCGATGTCCACATTCTTCTCGCTCACGCCAATCCGGTCTATTTCCACAATGCCCTCTACACAGATATGGTCACTGGCAAGACCAACTTCGTCTGCCGTTTTGCGACAGAAGATTTCGAATACACCGAAATACCTCCAACTATCGATTGGACACTCTCCGAAGAGACAAAAGATATTTTAGGATACACTTGCACTAAAGCTACGGGCGGTTTCAGGGGAAGGACTTATGAGGCGTGGTTCACGGAAGAGATTCCGGTCTCCACCGGACCTTGGAAACTAAGGGGATTACCAGGGACTATTCTTTCAGCAAAAGACTCCGAAGGGCTCTGCGGCTTTGAAGCCGTTTCTGTCAAAAAAGGAGAAGGGGTTATCGAAAGACCTGAATACTTGTATTTCAGAATCAGCCGCGACAAATACTATTCGATGCTGAAACAGTTTTTCAATGCTCCATTGAGGTTTACCAGCATGCACATGAGCAGGGCTCCCGGGATAGTGATCACTCCTCCTGCAAAAGAGACCCCTCTTAGAAGTGTCGTACAGTTAGAGCGATAACCTCCTGACAAACAGTTTATTATATGTCCTCTATCCGCATAGGAATAATTGAGGTCATAGCTTTGCTATCCTTGCTGTCTTCACCACTGTCCGCCCAAGAGGTCAGCGGGAGGGTCACTGACGCGAAGAGCGGGGAGGCGCTAGTCGGGGCGATAGTGAGGTCCTTGAATGGCGAGGGGGAGACGGTCGGTTACGTCATGACCGGCAAGGACGGGCGGTTCGCTATCCAGGCCGGCAAGGACGTGAGCGCCATCAAGATCGCCCTTCTCGGCTACAAGGAGAAGACCCTCACCCCTCCATTCGAGAAAAGCCTGATGATCAGCCTTGAGTCTGAGGATCTTAGAATCAAAGAGTCCGTGGTCCAAGCCCGAAAAGTCCAGATGGCCGGTGACACAACGACCTATAATGTCAAGGCCTTAACCACCAGGGATGACCTGGTGTTGGGAGATGTGTTGAAAAGAATTCCGGGAATAGAGGTTACATCCTCGGGGCATCTCAAAGTGGACGGGAGGGACCTGGGGAAGTTCTATGTCAACGGCAAGGATGTCCTTGAAGGCAACTACAACCTCGCCACCAGAAAGCTCTCGGTTGACGCCGTGAAAAAGGTGGAGGTGATGCGGAACCACCAATACATCAAGATGTTGCGTGGGATGCAGGAGTCCGATCAGGCGGCCGTGAACATCGTTCTGGACGAGAAGGCCAAGGGCAGGGTCAACGCCATAGGGGCCTTCGGCGGGGGCTATCAGGCCGGGAGACCGTATGTCCCCAACTCTGAGAGCGCCACGGCGTTTTATCTTGGGGACGGCCTGTCCTCCGTCCTGGACGCCGGGTTCGACGCCAGCGGCAAACCGTCCAGGGGGATCACTTACTACAGGCTCCCCCTCTCGGACAACCGTTACTCCATCCAGAGCGAGTTGAACATGGCCTCAGCCAAGGCCCCGCTGAGCGACTCCAGATCGCTTTTCAACAGATCTTTTGACTCACGGACGGTTAATACCTTGACCCCATCGGAGGATGTCAAACTGGGAGCCACATTCTCATATTCATGGGACGAGAGAAACTCCTCTGACTCAAGGATATCCGTGTATCACTTCGAAGACAGGCCCGACAAGACTATAACCAGGATTGAGGATCGGATAGAGAGGAATGCCAAGATGACGGGCAAGATCAGCTATTCCGACAACTCCCCAAAACACTATATTTCTGATGCGTTATTCGCCGACATGGGAAAAGGGCTTGGGAATGCCGCAGTGTCCGGCGACTATAATCTAGGCCAGCGGGGGGAGAGAAAGTCCTGGGACATAAACAACAACCTGGGCGCCCTTTTCAAGACGGGATCCGGCAGGGCGCTCGGGGTGAAAAGCTACACGCAGCTGTCCGGCTTCGCCGAGGGTCTTGACATCCTGACCGGGCCGCAAACGCAGGACATCAGCTCCTCCGCCATATTCGAGGACCTGTCGCTGAGCGACATCAGCCGCGTGAGGGGCGACTTCTCCTTCTCTCTCCAGCCGGTATTGAAGTGGACCCTATTCGAGAGGTCATCCTCCCTCAGGGGTATGACGGAAGATGAGATCCCAGGGCGAAAGGAGGACAAGTCCAGGGCGTCTTACATGACAGGGGGTCTGGACTGGAGCGTTTTCTACAGGAAAGGCCGGTTCAGCGCCAGCGTCCGGGGGAATCTCCATTATGACCGGGCGAGTTACGGATCCTACAAGACGGGCAGGTTCCTTTCCGACGAGTCGGTGGGGCTCAAATACGAGACGGGTAGGGTGATGGCGTCGGCCGGCGGAGGGGTCTCGACCAGCCGTCCTGACATCCAGGATCTCGGCTCTGTCCTCATCCTTTACGATTACGACGGCCTCCGGAGAGGGCAGGAGTCGCTCTCGTTCCTTCCCGAACGATATGTCCAAGGGGAACTGGTCCTCAGGGAGCCCGTGAGCGGCTGGTACCTCAGGACGAACTCAAGATTCAATAAGACCGAGAGCCTACTGGGCGGCAGGGACGTGCTTGAGAATTACATCTTAAGCTACAACACGGATGAGACTGTGGGACACGGGACATGGGTCAGCTCGGCGGAGATTACCAAGGGGCTATATTCCATCAACGGGAAAATCTCCGCAAGGGTGGTTTACAACCGCTCCTCCTCAACCCTAATGCAGAACGGGGTCTCGACCGGTTATGTGTCGAAACTCCTGTCCCCTTCAGTGGAGTTGTCAACCTCTCCCTTAAATTTCTGGAATATAACAGGTTCCGCCGCAATGAGCTTCTTCCTGACCGAGGCGGGTGGAGGCCATGTTGGGAAGACCATGAGCGCGACCGCGTCAGTGACAAACTCCTTCTATCTCAGCGAGAGGATCTCATCCGGAGTTGTCACAGACATCTTCCACAATTCAACCATCAACAAGACAACGGTTTTCTCAGATGCTTTCGTCACCTGGAAAGGCCCAAAAAAAATCCGGTTGAGACTTCAGGCAAGCAATCTGTTGAATATGAGGGAATACTCTTACGTCTCGATAAGTCCCCTGATGGAGACGACTTACAGTTACAGTATCCGCCCTTTATCGGTTAAGATCTCCGCAGACTGGACATTCTGAGTCCTTCGGCGGCAACAACACGCCCTGCTGCGGGGGTGCTGCCATAGTACGATTCTGTAATAAGTTGATTACCAATTATCTACCAATAACCGTTGTGGCAGGCTCCCTGTCGTTTGGGTAGGCCTGCCAAACGATATTTTACAAGTAATTGATAATCATCTGTTTCTACATGTGGCTATGCCTAGCCTTGCTGATCTAACGGCTGTAGAGCTGGCGCTCGATGACGCGGCGCTTAAGATCGGAACCATATTCATACTCGCCGACCTCTATCGAATTCAAAAGGTAGAGGTCGGTGCCTTTAAATATCGTTCCCTGAGCCACTTCCCTAATCGCGAGTATCTTGTCGATTGCTTCTTTCGGGACAATCAGATGGCAAGGGATTATGTAGGCGACCGGGTTGCAGGCCACGGCATGGGCCACGGCCCGGACTCCCTTGGGATTCTCGCAAAGGTCGGCCAACTGGCTGTAGCTTAGCAGCTTAATCCCCTCCTCCGGAAGAATCGGAGTGCCATCATCGTGATGGGTCAAAGAATACAGGCGGCGCCAGACATTGAGCTGGAAAGGAGTCCCGAAAAGCCTGAGGTCCTCCCACTTTGTCGTGGCGGACAGGTCCGCGATCTCGTCCATTCCGACCTTGCTGACGACAATCTCATTAACAGCCCCGTCAGGCAGGCGGCTCACCTGAGCGGCTATTCTCGGAAGATGCCTGAAATCGGCGCTGACGGAAGCGATCTTCCCGTCAATCCTCGTGACTACCCATCTGATGTCTTTTTTCATATTGTAAACCGTTGACCTTCAAATATAATCAAATATCCCGAAAAATCCGTTAACTTTAAGAAGGGTTTTGCGGCTTATTGGTAGAGACGCTGATAATGACAAGGGAAGAGTTCGATATATTTTCCGGCAAGGTGCGGGGAAAGTTGATCTCGGTCGCCGGGAGAATCAACCTCGGCGGCGGGCAGCCGGTCGAGGCTGAGGACATTGTCCAGGACGCCCTTGTGAGGCTATGGGAACTATCCGAGCGAGGCTACCCGGTCAATAACCCCAAAGCGCTTGCCATAAAGATCACAAAAAACCTTTGCGTCTCGCGTTACAGGAAAAGTCAAAAGGATGCCATTCGCCTGGAAACGGCGGACAAGCCCGGTGGAGAGACTGCGGCTGACTTTGTGGAAGCAGCGGATAATCAGCGTATTAAAGAAAGTTTATACCACCGCCTGACTCCCGCCAGGCAAGAGTGCATTATCCTCCGCAATGACTTCGGTATGAGTCTGGACGAGATAGCCGAGACCACCGGTCGGCCGAAAGAGAGCGTGAAGGTGCTGATCTCGACAGCGAGAAAACAAATGCTTGAGCAAATAAAAGAATTGCTATGAACCTGGATGACAAGAATATTAGAAAGGCTCTCGCCGAAAAATACCTCTCCGCGGAGACCTCCGTGGAAGAGGAGAGGACGTTGGCCATTTACTATTCGGATCACCAACCCGAAGAGGATGAGAAAGCCTTAGCCGCGATGGTCACCGCCACCGCTGGAGAGTGGCTTCTCTCAGACGAGGGTGCAAAAGAGTTCGACAGAATAGCCTCCCCTAACGCAATCCTATTGAAAACGAATATCTTCCGCTGGGCCGCCGGCATAGCTGCCGTGGCCGCCGCGGTGGCATTGTTCTTCATCCTAAACTCGAGAATTCCTCAGGAAAAACACATCAGCCCTGTGGAGATCGCGGAAGGAATCGACCAACTGATGAACTTGAAGCCAGATGACATCACATCCATAACAGCAATTCCCAAGGGATCCAGGGCGATTCTGACCGCAAAACTGAAGGACGGCAGTGAGTGTTCCTACATTATGACAATAGAAGAAGGTACAGGCAACCTGTCACTTGTCGCCGTCAACATTGAAGATTAAGATCATTAAATAATATCGTCAATTATGAGAACCACTTTATTCACAACAATTTGCGCCATTTTGCTCGGAGCAGCCACCCTCTCCGCACAGCAAACGACCGACAAGTACGTCATCAACGGGAAAGAGATTCAAGAGGTATTCGACGGTTCCCAACTGGAGGGCCTCAAGGTGGAATCATACAAGATTGAGACTTCGACTGAAGGCGGCACAACTGTCCGTACCCACGTGATCACGACATCAGAGGTCGATCCTTCCGCCAAAGAATATAACGACCCGATCTATGTCGTGGACGAGAAAGTCGTAAGCAGGGATGAATTTGATAAAGTCAACGCGATGGATATTGTCGCTATTGAAGTCATTAAAAACAGTAAAAACATTGAAAAGGGTAGAAGCGAGATGATAAAACAAATTGATCCTGAGGGAAGAGGCGTTATCGTTGTAACCCTCAAAAAAAAGAAATCAGATACCTACAAGCCTCTGAAAGAAAGTGTCTACATCGAGTCCGAAATGCCCAAGGAGGTGGTCGTCAAAGGGAAGAAGATGTGATCATTCGACCTGGCCGAGGAAGGTCGAGGCGGGGAGGCCGGCGGAGTTCACAAGGTTGGCCCTGGTGTATGGCTCCCAGGCGTAGCGGACATAGACCGGATTCTTCACCTCAGGAGAAGATAAGACAACCCTGTCACCCTCAAGGTGGCAGGTTGCTTTATGATAGAGCATATCTTTCCCCGCAAGTTCAAAACCAACGACTTCCGTACCGCTTGAAGCTTTCAGGCCATCACCGTATTCAAAGGTCACTACCACTTCCTGAACGGAGGAAGGCGACGGCAAAGGTTCCGACCGCCGACCATTTGCCCGGATAGGGTCGCGAAGCGACAGGGAGGTGGCGGGAGCCTTTGCCGTCGCAGACTTGAACATTGGACCTGATGGCACTATGTCAAAACCATATTCGTTGTGCAGAGCCTGCCTCGCCAGCCTCTCCCCAACCGGCTTCTTTTCTTTGTAATGCACATCGGAAGGGTCCCCGAGGTCACTTGTCACCACCATCCCGAGGTTCGGCCGGCTTTCAAGCAGCCTCCTCTGGCTGTCCCTGAACCATGGCCAGGAAGGACGGTTAAGGCTCGAAAGCTGGACATAGTAGAAAGGCATGTCAGGATCGGCAAACCAGCCCCGCCAACTATCGACCAACAAGGGGAAAAGATATTCATGAGCCTCAAAGTTATGGGCATTTGACTCACCTTGGTACCACAGGACTCCGGCGATGGCCGGATGGCCCAGCGGAAGTATCGCTGATTCAAATAGATAGCAAGGCTCGTAGGGATGACGGGCGAATTTATCACCCTGCTTGTAGGATATGTTCTTGGCCGCCCTTTCCCGGGCCCATCCCTGGATGAAATCGTTGTGGATCCAGTCCCGCAGGATCACCGGGAATTTCCACTCAAGAGTATTCCTGTCAACCCATGACTCGGCGGTAGCCCCGCCGACAGCGTTGTGAATGATCCCGACTGGAACTTTAAGACTATCCCTCAGGCTCTTGGCGAACCAATAGCCAACCGCGGACATCCTGGAAGAAGTCTCAGGAGAAGCGACTTTCCAAGTCGTCGGACGAAGATAAATCAAGTTCTTGACAGAATCTATGGCGGATTCAGGCCAGGTGACATCATTTGTCGGCCAATAACAATCCTGGTCGAAAAAGCGGAGATCAGGATCATCTGACGAAGCCGCTGCGGCGGATCCACCCATGGCCTCTGACAGCCTGAACCGCATGTTCGACTGGCCCGAGCAAAGCCAAACCTCCCCCACAGCCACGTTTGAATATTCAAAAGCCTTATCTTTGGTGGAGATTGTCATTTTTAGTCCGGAGGCCGCTTCCATCGGAGGAAACTCCACAGACCATTTCCCGTCTGTCCCAGTCACAGCCTTAAGGGATTTCTTCCCGAGCTTTACTGTCACCTTGTCTCCAGAGTTCGCCGTTCCACTGATTATGAGCGGCTTACGGCGTTGGAGAACCATATTGTCGCTAAAAAGTTCCGAAACGGCAAGTCCGCCGTAATCACCAGTCACCGCAGAATAAACGGTCTTCGCCAGCATCCCGTAGCCGACCTCATCCGGATGGATCGCATCAGGAATATGCCATGGATAGGGATAAAGCGGAGTGTGGAAGTCAATAAGCTCACAACCAGCGGTTTCCGCCACGACCTTAATGGCTTTCTGAATATCCTCGTGCCATTGTTTAGTCCCCGACATGAAACGATGGTGCCGATCGGCGAGCGGACTCAACAAAGCGATCATTATCCTGGCCTTGGGATTCGCTTTCTTGCAGGAATCTATCAAAGCCAGATAATCGCCCACGAAATCGTCCCTATAGTTCGGCCAGGAGCGAGGATCGGTGTCGTTGACCCCGAGATGTATGACGCAAATGTCTCCGGCGAAAACCATCGCCTTTCGATATTCCTCTTGATCGAAATATGGCCTGAAAGAACGTTTGATGAGGGTCGCCCCGTTCTTGCCGAAATTGCCGACCTCGTATCCGTCCCCCAACAGAACCTGGAGTTGGGAGGGATATGAATACTTCTCCCTGTCCTCTATGGCGGCCCCATAGGTTATGCTGTCACCGATGCAGGCGACCTTTATCTTCCCTTGAGCGGAAGCAAAGACAGAAATAATTGACAGACAAATAATTAAAGAAAGAGACGATTTTCTCATATCGGTATCGCTAATTATCCAGACAATTCAGGAAGTAATCTTTCTGCTCGGAAGCCGAGTTGGATATCCTGCCTTTTAGCCTCCACACCCGGTTGTAGATCACGCTTTTCTCTTTTTCCATCAGAGCCGAAATCGTGGTGCTCGAAAAGCCGGCGGCAGTGAAGGCATAAATCTGGAAATCCTCTTCTTTCCAAGAAGGAAATTCGGAGCGAAGCTTTGTCATCACACCATCCTTCCGGCTATCCAGCATGTCCTCAAGATTCTTGCGGACTTTCCTGTCACTTCTCAGGCCCTCCACGATGGATTTCACTTCTTTCAGGATCCGCGGCTGGAGGTTGTCAGTGCCTTCATAGATATAATATTGCTCGCAAAGCCTTTCCAGCGCCTCGAATCCCGGTCCCTGAACATTCCTGTCATCCTGATCCGCCAACCGCCTCTGCAAATCCTCCGCTATCGACATGTACCTTTCCCTCTCCGCAATCTCCTCTGCCAGAATCCTTTCCTGCTTCGAACGATAATAATAATAAACCCCGATAAGCGCTCCGGCGGCCAGCAGGGCAGTCAGGGCAAGCAGCAATAGCCGGAGCCTCGCGGCCTGTAGTTTCTCCGCCTGGATGTCCGCCTGACCCTGAATATACTCCCGTTGACTGGCCGAGACGGCCTCCTGAAGAGATGAGGCTTGAGACTTGTTGCCATATTCAGTGACTCTTTCCAGGGCCTGCAAAGCCCTTGCGGCATCACCGGAGCGGGAAGCGATTTGATATTCCCGAAAGTCGATGTCCGCGGCATCATCTTCAGTCTCTATAGCCGCCTTAGCCTCTGATAGCCACCTCAAGGCTTCCTTCTGGTTCCCCGAAAGGGAATATGAATAGGCCAATATTCCTTTATCTTCAGGAGACAAGGGATAATGAAGCTCGTTGGCGGCCCTTCCCAGCATGTCGATCGCAAGAGACGGATCCGGCTGATCTTTACTGACAGCAAGAGACGCATATGCTTCCAACGACCTAATTTCCAGAAGGGTATCCCTCATCTCGTGGGAATCAAACAGGACGCTTTTGAATATTTCCTCAGCGGTCCCGAACTGTCCCTGGGAAGCCTGTACTCTGCCTATCTCAAGGAGAGTCTCCTGGCTTTTCTCTTTCGCTCCGGAGGCCTTGAAAGCCTCGGAAGCCCTCGCAAGATAAAGGATCTCATCAGCTGAATTGCCTGACACTCCGCTGGTTCTGGACATATCCAGACAGATCAACCCCTCCCTGAGGGGATCCCTGGCTTTCTCAGCATACTCGAGAGCTTTGGTGTAGGAGATAATGGCGGAGGAATAATTATGGTCGTTGTACTGAGTCCTTCCCAGGCAATAAAGCGCCCTGGCCTTCTGACTGTCATCCCCACGCCTGACGAACCAGCCGGCCATCTTCGCCACATCGGACGCACCGAGGGTATTAACGTAACCAAGTTCGCCCTCGACCTGATCCAGCACCGCGGCCATCTGGGTGTCAAGCCCCGTGGAGCAGGAGGTCATCACTAAAAGGAAGACAAGCAGTCTCTTTCCTCTTGTTTTCACCATAGCTGTTTTCAAATCACGCGCTACTCGTTGTTCCAGCCCTGGGCCTTGACAGGGAGTTCCACGCCGTCGGGAGTGACAAGCACCGCCCCGACCTCCGGCTGGGCCAGATGGCCGATGATTTCGAAGGTCTGGAAATCCCTGCGGAACTTCTCCGCAGAGAGAATCGGGATCGTGAAAAGCAACCTGAAATCATCGCCCCCATTCATAGCGGCTGAGATCGGGTCGATGTCCATTTCTTTGCCGAAGGCGAAACTGTTGCCTTCGAACGGGATCTTGTCCGCATAGACTTTCACCCCTAGCCCGGAGTCTCGGACAAGCCTCTTAAGCGTGTCTGAAAGTCCATGGGACACGAGGTAGCCATGGGAAGGATAGATGCCGGAGTCCTCAAGGCGGGACACGGCTGCTGCCGGAATCTCCGGCTTCAAATAGCTACCTATCAACATCTTATATTTCTCGAGATCAGGCTGGACTTTGTCGTCTTCCATTTTGTCAAAGTTCCTTTTCTCTCTCTCGAGGACCTGCTGGCCGAGATAAGCCGCCCCAAGGCTGCCGGACACGCAGACCAGATCCTTGCTTCTCGCTTTGACAGTACGCCCCTTGGTCAACTTGAGCCTCTCGCCACCGGCAGAGACGCTAATCGTCAGCCCATTTGGAGACGGAACAAGATCGAGGTCAACAGTTTTGAAACCATGCTCCCGGGCCGCGGCGACCGCTCCTGACCATAGCTCGCGAATATGGCTGAAATCCAGCTTGGACGACACTCCGAGCCTCAACATCAGCGTCCGAGGATGGGCCATCGAAGCGTATATCTCCCCAGCAGCGGCGCAGACGCATTTATAGCCCAGATGCTTCAGCGGAAAATAAATGAGGTCAAAATCAATGCCTTCCACAAACAAACGGCAGGAAGAGATGACCTCGCTACCGGGCGACGGTTCAAACGACGGATTCTCGGCCCTGACGAAGCCAGAACCCTCATAAAGCAGCGATATCGCCTCCTCTTTACCATATTCCTTGAAAGATTCCTCAGCCATAGGTATTCATTTTTATAAGCGGATATCACAAAATTAGCACATTTTGTTAAATTTGTGGTATTGATAATCTATCTGTGATGAAAAGAACTCTCCTTCTTTTGATGGCGGTGCTCATGATCCTGCCCGCCGGCATGTCCGCGAGGAAAAAAAGCTCGGACATAAAAGTAATATCCTACAATATCCGTCTCGGAGTGGCGAAGGACGGTACAAACTCCTGGGAATATCGCTACCCTGCCTCTGCCATGATGATCAATGACCAGAAACCCGACATCTTCGGACTTCAGGAGGCCTATGACTTCCAGGTCAAGTACCTTGAGGAATATTGCGAGGACTACAAGAGTGTCGGAGTGGGCCGCGAGGACGGCAAGCACGAGGGAGAGCACATGTCGATCTTCTACAACAAGAAGACCACGAAGCTTCTGAAATGGGGAACCTTCTGGCTTTCAGAGACTCCCGATAAGCCTTCCATGGGATGGGACGCCGCCTGCTTCCGCACGGCGACCTGGGCTCTTCTGAAAGACAAGGCCAGCGGCAAGAAGTATTATTACGTCAACACCCATCTCGACCATGTGGGATGGGAGGCTCGCAAGAACGGCATGAAACTCATCGTCGACAGGATCGACAACATCAACCCGAAGGGTCTTCCGATGGTTGTCACCGGCGATTTCAACATGACTTATGACCGTCCCGAGTTCGACGACATGAAGAAAATGATGAAGAATGCCCGCGAGGAGGCCGCGAAGACTGACCACCACCAGACTTTCAATGGTTGGGGAAAGGCCAATCCGAACAGTATCATCGATTTCATCTGGTACAAGGGCTTCAGCTCTTGCCCGGTCTATGAGACCATCACCAAGCCCTACATGGAGCGGAAATTCATCTCAGATCATTATCCTATCTCCGCCACATTAGTTTTCTAATGAGAAGATTATCATTAATATGGGCCGCTCTACTGGCTGCCTTTGTCGCCTACGGGCAGACTCCTTTAATAGACGAAGCCAAGCTTTCGCAGGTGGACAGGGTGATTGAGGAGGCGATCGCCGAGAAGACTATACCGGGGGCGGTTGTGTCGGTGGTGCGTGGAGACAAGATCGCTTACCTTAAGGCCTATGGCAACAAGTCCCTTGTTCCGGAAGTTGAGCCGATGACGGTCGAGACCATGTTCGACCTGGCATCCCTGAGCAAATGCGTCGGGACAACTCTGTCTATTATGCAGTTGATAGAGAACGGGTTCGTCCGGCTGACGGATAGGGTGGACATGTATATTCCCGGATTCAAACCCTGGACAGATCCAAAGACAGGGGAGACTGTGGACATCATCATCCGGGACCTTCTGACCCACTCTTCCGGCCTGGATGCGTACGCTGATGTCGAAGCTTATGTCTCCGAATTCGGGGAGAACACTCCGGACGAGTTCGAAAACTATCTGGCCACCCGCTCTGGACGGAATTTCCGCCCCGGAACCCAGTGCCTCTACAGCTGCCTTAACTTCATAACGCTCCAGAGGATTCTTGAGAGGGTGACCGGCGAGAGGCTTTGCGACTACGCCCGGGAGCATATATTCACTCCCTTGGGACTGAAGCACACCTATTACCTGCCTTCCGTCAAGGATAATATAGCCCCGACGGAGGTGCAAAAAGATGGAAAACCTCTTTTGGGAGAGGTGCATGACCCCATCGCACGCAGGATAATGGGCGGCAACTCCGGAAATGCAGGAGTGTTCTCGAACGCTGAGGACTTGTCGGTAATATGCGCGGCGATAATGAACGGCGGAGCCCTGCCGGGAGCCGCACAAGAAGCCCGTATTCTCGGCCCGCTTACCATTGACCTGATGTGCAAGGCCCCGATCCAGAACGACCCAGCCGTCGGCCGCGCCCTCGGATGGGACAAGGACGGCTGGAATCCAGGAACCCGGGGTGACATCTTCGACCCTGAGACCAGCATCTGGCACACCGGTTATACCGGCACCTCGATTGTGATCGACATGAAGACCAAGACCGCCCTGATAATTCTCACCAACAGGGTCCACCCCGAAGACAAAGGCAGCCTGGCACGTATGAGGGCCCAGGTCGCCAATATCGTCGCTGGAGCGATAGTCAAATGAGGTCGCGGATGATGTCGTCGGAGACGAAGAAGTGATCCTCCGGGATGCGGACAGATCCTTCGCTTCGCTCAGGATAAAATATTTCCAAGGCCCCTTCTGAAAGAAGCCGGTCAACGGGAGCGTCTCCCGCGAGGGAGCGCAGCTCAGACTCCGGAAGACCGGCGTCGGTCCTTAATGGGAGCATGATCCGCTCGACCTGGATGTCTTCCGGGGAGAGGATTTCCTCTTCCCTGGAATACGCATGAATGTCCTTACTATTCCAAGACCTCACGGAACCAGCTGATAATGAATGAGCTCCAGGGCCAAGACCCACATAGGGGACCCGCCTCCAGTAGGCGCTGTTATGGACAGCCTCATAACCGGGAAGAGAAAAATTGGAGACTTCATAGTGATGGTAGCCAGCCTCACCAAGTCTTGCGCAAAGCAGGTCATACTGCTCCCGGCATTGGTCTTCAGTAGCCTCGGTGAAGTTGCTTTTGGCGATCAGCTTCTCCAGGGCGCTGCCCTCTTCAATAGACAATTGGTATGCGGAAATATGCTCTGGTCCCAACGCCAAGGCCTTATCAATCGTCTCTGCCCAAAGCGTCTTGGAAAGCTGCGGGAGGCCGAATATCAAGTCTATGCTGATATTCCCCACACCGCAACGACGCAGAATCCGGAAAGCTTCTTGGGCTGAGGTCGAATCGTGCCGGCGGTTCATCCACCTCAGGATCCCGTCATCAAAAGACTGCACCCCCATGCTGATCCGGTTCACCCCCAAAGCCAAGAGCCCCTTGACATATTCCTCCCCTTTCCGGACTATGTCCTCGGGATTCACCTCGACCGTGAACTCCGACCACTGTGGCATATCCTTACCGGAAGGGGCTATGCCGCCGAACCCTCCGCGCTTCGCGCTCCGTCCCGTCTCGCCTTCGGCGAGCCACCCGTTCATGAGGCCACGGGCGGCCACAGGTTCGGCTGGCATACCCCTTCCGGACGGATGGACAATTGCTTCTGACGGAGGAAGAAGGCTTTCAATGGTGCGAACTATTCGGGACAAAACATCAAGCGGAAGCACCGATGGGGTGCCTCCGCCAATGTATAAGGTATTGACTCCCTGCGTCTGGGCCATCTCGTCACGACGTGCGGCCACTTCAGCGCAAACCGCATCGGCATAAGCCTCGTGACAAAGATTCTTCGCATTGCCCGGAATGACATTCGAGTAGAAGCCGCAGTAGGTACAGCGGCTCTCACAGAAAGGAACGTGGAGATAAATCACGCTTTAACGGAGCAGGAGCTCGGTCTTGCCGAGGAAAGCCTGCGTCGTGTAAGCCTCAATCGTGTAGATGCCGGCCTGATAGGACGGGATGTCGTTGAGATAGATGCTCAGGTCAACCTCCTTGCCCTGATAGTCAACCTCACGGGAAGCGGAGGCGACCAAGGTCTGGCCATTATAATTGAAGGAAGTCTGGACACTGTTCGTGAGAAGGATGCCCTCCGGATCCTTGACGCGGAGATAAACCCTCACCGGACCCTTCGGAGCAAGGTCATTCTCAACCAGGCTCAATGAAGCAAGCAACCTGACAACCCTGCTGCTACGGTCCGTGACCTTGTCGGAAGCGTTGTACGCATTGACGGAAAGGCCCCTGGACTTGATGACGGAGCCAGCGGCGACCTGACCGGAAAGGCTCTCGACCTGTCCCTTCAGCTCGGCGTTCTCAGCCCTGCTGGAAGCGGCTTCCTTACGGGCGGCGGCCGCATCAGCGGTGAGCTTATGGTTGAGCGTGTTGAGGGAGTCGATCTGGACGATATAGTTGCGCATGATGCTCCTGAGCGTACCAAGCTCTTTCTCGTACTGACGCATCTTGGCGCGGTTGGTTGCCTCTGTCTTCTTTATCCTCTCAATCAACTGGTTGACCTCCTCGCGGGAAGAATCCAGCTGGCTGTTGACGGACTCATATTCGGAAGAAAGGCTGTCGTAGTCGCCTTTCAAGGCAATCATCTGCTGAGTGAGATCTTCCTTCTCGGCGTTAAGGTCCCTGACAAGGGAAGACTTGGAAGTCCAAATGTAAGCGAGACCTGCGGCCATCAAAGCGGCTACGGCGACAAGCGCCCACATGATGTTCTTCAGGCTTTTGTTTTTCTGTTCCTGTTCCTCGCGCTGGCGGCGCTCCATGATAGGGTCAATTTCTGCCATAATATCGAATTCTTGGTTCAACTTACAAAAATACGAAAAGTATTTCTTTTTCGTATATTTGTGCATATCGCAAAAATCGAGCTAATTATGAGATACCTAATCAGAGCCATAAAATACTTCGTCTATTTCGCGGTTATCCTCACCATCACAATGGCTATTATGGCCGCCCTGGGGCTGGTGGATCCCGACCCGCAAGTCATGTTCAGGGACGGATGGAAATCAGTATGGCAGATAGCTATACTTTTCGCTGTCGTCTCCCTTGTCTATCCGATGACCGGCTTCCGCCGGCAAGAGGCGATCGTGCCCGGAGAGTATTCCGAAGTGAGAGACAAGGTCGTAAAATTCATGGAATCAAAGGATTATGTCCTAGAGACCGAAGAAGGGGAAATCATGACTTTCAGGCTTAGGTCGTCTTTGGGAAGGGCAGTTAAAATGTGGGAGGACAGGGTGACATTTATCAAAGAGCCCGGAGGATTCGTGGTTGAGGGACTCAGAAAGGTGATTGTCCGACTGATCAGCGGACTTGAATACACATTCAGAAACGAGAGCGATGACAACTATTCCAAATAAATGTATATCATGAAAAGGGAAGAAGAGTTCAAGACCGTAATCACGGTAAACGACGCCATCAGCGCTCAGATGGTAGCCGGAATGCTGAACGAGAACGGAATTCCGGCGGCGGTGTTCGGAGCGGACTCCACGGCAATGCTCAACGGAGTCGGGAATATTGATGTGAAGGTCAACGCCAGCGACTATGAAGCCGCAATGGAGTTGATCAACACTCCTACGGAAGTTCCTGAAGATGAAGAATTTCAGGAAGGTGAAGAAGAGGAGGAGGCCTAGCCGTTAATCACTTTGGCAGCCGCCTGGAGAGCCTCGTAGAAATCTTTACCGTAGATGCTTATCAGCGGATCGCGGAGGAATTCGTAAACACGGATTCCTTCGCATTTCCCTTTTTTGAAAGCGTCATCGCAGAGATTCCAGCGATGCAGGTTCAACGCCTGCCCTCCGTTGGACAGTTTCTCGACCCTGATCGGATAGAGCCAGCAGGAACGGGGCTTACGGAAAGAGCATGTGCCTGAGAAGAAGCACTTTTCGATCGAGCAAAAACAGCTGCCATCCTCTCCAAAAGTGGTAAAGGCGCATTCGCCGGTCCCATCGACCACAGGGGTGACTATATCTCCATCCCTGTCAATTATGAAAAACCCGTCCTTGTCCACCTGGGAACGCCCCTGAGGGCGCATAAGTGACGAATATACAGGATATTCCCTCTCAAGGTCATCGAGTTCTTCCTCCTCCAGGGGAGCTCCGCTGTCCCCGATGACACAGCATATTCCTTTGCAGACAGGATAATCACAGGCGAAGAACTCCGTCACCACCTCTTCGGAAACCAGGATGTCCCCGATCTGGATTATCGTCCCGAAATCACTCTTGCGGCCGTACGACATACTCAATCCTCATTCCCTCGGACAAGGCTCCGAGAATTTCCTTAACCTTATCCGCTGAGACTCCGTTGATCTTCTCGTTATAACCCGTGAGCACATCCTTCCCTGAAGAATACCTCATCAGGATGGCGTCAGCATACTTTGACGGATCCGAGAGCGACGTAGAATATTCATTCGCCAGCAACGCCTTGCAAGACGCTAGCTCCGGTGCGGCGATAGGTTCAGAGAGTACAGCCCCGATGGTTTTGCCCGCCACTTCGACCGCCTTGTTGAGATTGGCCTCCCCACTTTCGATGCCTTCAGGAAGTCCATAGGAAGGAACCGGAGTGAAGTTGAATCTCAGATCGGCCACTTCTCGGGGGAAGGTGTGGAAACGGTCATCCAGATCCACATGGAACCCCATTTCTGCCATCACTCCGGAAAGCCGTCTCAAAAGGGACAGCCCGGCAATCTTGAAAGCCATGTAACTTTCTGTGGAGAAGGGATATGAGGCAGCCATTCCGATGCTGAAGCCCGCTGGAGTCCCCTCGGCGTTATATGTAGTCGTACCGGTCCTCATATTAAACTGGGCCGTCGCCCTGGGGGATACGGTCTTGCTGACCCTGAATCCACCCATCGACTTGGCGAGATATTTCTGAAGGATTTCGGAAGAAAGATCCCCGACGATGACGATCACTCCGTCTCCGCAACGGAGAAACTCCCGTGAAAAGAAGGCCTCGGCGTCGGACAACGTGGAAGACGTGAGCCCCGAGGGAGTCTTGACCTCCGTATAATTATTGTCATGATACATCAGGCTGTCAAGAGTGGCAGGCCTCAGACGGGCGGCTTCAAGGCTCCTGAATTTTTCAAAATCCGAATAGTCCGCCTTGCGGCTGTTGGCCACAGAAAGCAGGGCCTTCATCACAAGGGCATAACGGCTGGAAGGTGCCGTACCAAAGATCCTGAGGTCTGAGACTGACACCTTTGTCTCAACGTCCACCCCGTTGGCTTTCAGCAACTTCTCAAAATCTCCCGCATGAAAACCGGCGATTTTGTGGTGAGCCATCATATCTGAGAAGAACGCCCCTTCTCCCCTGGGAAGATCCCTGACAGTGGAGAAGCCTCCCTTGATCATCATCGAGTAAGCGAACCGCCCTCCAGTGGCCATCTTCTTGTAAATCACCCTCATGCCATTGGCAAAGGTCCACATTTCGCCTCCGGAGACAGGCTCAGTGGAGACAGACTTGAGTTTGGTCTTGCTTCTGTCGGAAGCAAGTTCGGTCGTGTCTTTGGCGGACACTCTCCACTTGTATGTGGGCTTCTCGAGCATGGCTACCCCATTCCAAGTGGACTTGAACATCATCTCATAGACCCACTCGTCGTACTCCGCCTCGCTTCCGGTCCATTTGACCTCGGCATTAGCCGTATCACCGAGGAGAGCAGAGACATAATTGTTGAAAAGCCCAAGCTCAGCCGCCATGGACATATTCCTGGAAGAGAAATACTTGGCCTTGGTCGCGGGCAGGGCCAGATCCGACCCGAAAAGATAATTGGAAACGCACAGGCGAATCATCTCGTCATTCGTCCCGTTACCGGAAAGGATCCTCAAAGCATCCTCGCGGACAGTCCTATACTCATCCTCGACGATACCTTTCGAACCGATTTCAGCTAACGTGGAAGAAATCGCCATCGTGACAGGAATAAGCTGAGACTCAGGCATTTCAGCCCTCACAATAAATCGATCGTCACCGGAAGAATCAGAGCTACCGGAATAGTTTACCGATATTCCGGACACAGGGATCCCCCTTGAGAAAAGAGCCTCGTCCAACCGGTTGCGGACAACATCCGCAAGCTCCATCGAGAACAGTTTGGAGATGAAAGGCTGAATGGTGTTCATCTGGTCCTGTGGAGTCCTCGGGGAGCGGAAAGCCACCTCCACAGAGGATTTTCCTGAAGGGCTGAAGGAGAGCGACGCCTCATCGGTGGGATTCCATGTGTAGGCAGGACTAGTATAAGAGGTGACCCTCGAAGGCACCATCAAGGAGAAGACCTTCATTTTCTCGATTATCTCCGCTGGCTTTATGTCTCCTGAAACTATCACCGCATGGGGACGGGGCTGTGTGCCGATGATGTCGAACATCATGAGGAGCGTAGTGTCCGCCGCAGCGACATCGAACATCGGAACGTTGTCGAAACGGAAAAGGGTGGCATCGTCCTGATAGGAGATATATCCTTCAGGTCGACAACCTATACCCTTGCGGGACAAGAACTTATAAGGTATCGTCTTATTGAAGTGAGGCAGCGAGGCGAGCTCGGCCCTGGCGGCGAGAGTGTCGGTCATTCCCTTGCGGACCAAGGCAAAATCGGCGACTCCCTTCATCGTGGAATTAGTAACCAGATAATATGAGATGCCATTCGGGAGATCCCCCTTGGTGATAGAGGCGTCCTTCTGCAAGGATGGTAATTTTTGCGCTGGCATGTTTATTGAAAAACCAACCAACACAGAACAAAGGACATATGTGAAAAAACGCCGCATTTTAAGTGCCTCCTTGCGCAAAATTAATCAATAATGTGCGATTGACGTAATTTTTTTACTACATTTGTCTCCGTTCGCCGTGTATAAAAGTTGAACTTAAATACATTGAAGAAGATGAAAAAAATTGTTCTCGCTATCGCTTCCTTGGTCATGGCTGCCGGAATAGCTTCCGCTCAGGACATGGCTCAGGCTACTGAACTCTACAACAATGGAGCCACAGCAATCACTATGGAAAAATGGACCGAGGCTTTGGATTGCTTCCAGAAAGCTCTCGCAATGGGAACAGAGATTGGCGAGGAGGCAAACGATCTTGTCGCTAATTGCAAAACCGCTATCCCCGGCGTGGCGCTTGAAATCGCCAAAGATCTGATTAAGGAGAATAAGTTCGACGAGGCTTTCGCCAAAGTCGAGGAAGTCGCCAAGATTTCTGAAGAATATGGCAACGAGGAAGTCGCTGCCAAGGCGAACAGCCTTAAGCCCGACATTCTGATCAGGAAGGGTAACTTCGCTGAGGAAGGGGCTGATAAGGACTACGCCACAGCCGTAGATTGCTATTCCAAGGCTTACGCTATGGACACGACCGCCAGCAAGACCGCCCTTCGCCTTGGCGCCGCTTTGAAGAAGCTCGGCAAGGACGATGAGGCCATCAAGGCTTTCCAGCATGCGGCCTGGAATGGAGAGGAGAAAATTGCTAATCAGCAAATTTCTTCAATCTATACGCAGGATGCACAAGTCGCTCTCAAGGCTCAGAAATACGCTGATGCGATCAAGGCTGCCGAAAAAGCCAACTCTTTTGCCGAGAATGCCAACGCATACTATTTTGCCGGCCAAGCTGCTCAAAAACTGAAAAAGAACAACGATGCCATTAAGAACTTCGAGAAGTATCTTGAGCTCAAACCGACCGCTTCCAACGCCAACGGAATCGCATTCACAGTGGCTGCCCTTTACCAGCAGTCTGGCAACAAGGCCAAGGCTCTCGAGTTCTACAAGAAGGTCGAGAACGACGCCAAGTTCGGTGCCCAGGCCAAGCAGCAGATCGCTGCCCTCAAATAATGACTGATCTCGAACTTCTCGCTCCTGCGAGAAACGCTGACATCGGCATCGCGGCCATCGACTGCGGTGCCGATGCGGTATATATCGCTGGGCCAGCGTTCGGAGCGCGGCAGGATGCCGGGAATTCGATGGAGGACATCCGTCGGCTTTGCGAATATGCCCATAAGTTCGGGGTCCGGATATTCCTAACGCTCAATACAATACTTTACGATTCGGAGATTCCCGAGGCTCGGGGAATCTTAGCGGAGGCAGCTGAGGCTGGGGTGGATGCTGTGATCGCCCAGGATCTGGCTGTGTTTGAGATTCTTCGCTCCGCTCAGAATGACATGGAGGCGCACGCCTCCACCCAGTGCGCCATCCGCACACCGGAGCAGGCCCGGTTCTATGAGAGCCTCGGGGCAAGCCGGATTGTCCTTGAGAGACAGCTTTCCCTTGATCAGATCAGGGCTATACGGGAAGCCGTCAGTTGCGAGATCGAGTTCTTTGTCCATGGGGCGCTATGCGTGTGCTACAGCGGACAGTGCTACATGTCCGAGGCCGTGGCAGGGAGAAGCGCAAACCGGGGAGCCTGCGTACAAGCATGCAGGTCCCTTTATGATTTGGAAGACGCTTCCAGAAAGGTCCTCGTCAAAGACAAGGCGCTGCTTTCACTCAAAGATTTCAACCTGATCGAACGGCTTTCAGACCTCGCCGAGGCGGGGGTGTGTTCCTTTAAGATTGAGGGACGCCTTAAGAATATCTCTTATGTGAGGAATACGGTCAGGGCATATTCACTTGCCCTGGACGAGTTGATAGCAAGGCATCCTGACAAATACCGCAGGGCCTCGTTTGGCAAGGTCGAGGGGGGCTTCATGCCCGACTTGAGGAAAACTTTCAACCGTGGTTACACGGAGCTGTTCCTCGATGGTAAGCGCGGCAAATGGTCTTCCATGGACGCTCCGAAGTCCGTCGGAGAAGATATAGGAACAGTCGCCGGCATAAGGACGCAAGCCGGAGCTGCCGTCGAGCTTAGGCCGTACTCAGCCGCAGCAAGCCCTGAGCGAAGTCGAAGGGCGAAGCGAGAATGGACGCGGCCGTGCTCGAGCGGCAGTCCGGCGCCATTTTCGGAGATTGTTATAAAGTTGGACAATCCGGCGACGACGCTGCGTAACGGAGATGGCTTTACTTTTGTGCCGAAGGGCGGAGGCGAAATCAGGGGCTTCAGGGGAGATGTCTGCGATGGGAACCGGATTATTTGCAAGGAGGTTCCGGGACTCTATGTCGGGGCGAGGCTGCGAAGGAATCTCAGCGTCGCATTCGAGAAAGAGATCGAGGCCAACCTTCCCGTCCGGCGCATTCCCGTCATAGCCTCACTGTCTTTCAAATCAACAATGGCCGGGACGCCATCCGGGCCCGGCCGCGTCCATTCTCGCTGCGCTGCGGCTGAGTACGGCCTTAGCCCGGAGGCGCTCCCGGCAATGATCGTTTTGGTTAAAGCGGAAAGTGAGGATGGAAGGAGGGTGGAGTTTGAGATGGATGCCGGGGGCCAGGAGGCGAATAATGTCGAGAGAATGGAGGCGATGTTCAAAAGTCAGATTGAGAAGGTCTCGGGGATATATTCATTCACTCTATCTGGCTTAGATTCAAGTGGTTCTGACGGGAGACTGCCCTTCATGCCGGCTTCGGCGATCAACGGGATCCGAAGAGAGATCGCACAGAGGCTGGATCTGTCGTCTTGCAAAAATAGACCCTTCGCTTCGCTCAGGGTGACAGACAATGTCATTCTGAGGCCGAAGGCCGAAGAATCTGCCCCTTTACCAGAAACAATTGATTATAAATCAAATATCTCCAACGGCATCGCCCGTGAGACACTCCGCCGCCTTGGAGCCAAGGACATCGAGGACGCTTTTGAGTTGACGCACAGAAATGGGGCCGAACAGATGCGGACAAAGTATTGCGTCAGGCATGAGCTGGGGCTATGCCCGAAAGATTCTTCGGTCTCCGGACCGCTATACCTCGTCAATAATGGCAAGCGCTACCGCCTCGGCTTCGACTGCGCCCACTGCGAGATGACAGTCAAGAAAGCATGAATAATCCGGCATCTGCTTCCGTTCAGGATCTGTTTGGTTAAGTCATTATGCTGAATTATCATATTTAGAAAGGCTTTAGACCGATATCAGGAAAAAAGTCGCAAGGCTACTGGTCTCTCAGTCCTTTCTGTTATATGATAAGTAGAGACTGTCCTCCCAACTATCTGTTCGCTCAGTGACATTAGGCAGTATAACAATTCAGATACACCTTGTATTAGAGCGACCTATTACTCTATAAGAGCCTATTCTCTTTCTTTGCTAATAGAAAAACTTTTTATACTTTTGTTTTACTGGTGACTTAGGAGTATCCCTAATCATCAGGCAGAGATATTTAGATGAAAGTGTTTTCGCTTTTATCCTTGGATAGAAATCTAGCAACTTTCTTAAGGACGAGGGTAAGCGGTACACTCATCACCTTGTATGGCTTATTGCGCTACATCACAGCGCCTTACCATACAGGTGTGGGGTATTGTTTATTTGTCCAAGGCTTTGCTAGAGCCTCTATCCAGATAAACGGAATGCTCCACACTTTCTTTTGTTTGTATTACTCATCTAGGAGCGGATGAGGTATAAAGGATCAAGATGACATATACAATAACGGTTATTTCTCTTTCCTGTAGCAAATGTGATAATTGGGAAGTGCAGTTGTCTGTCGATGAAAAGCCTGAACCTTTTGAGATTATGACAGTACTCCATCCACACGCCACTTATATGGCCTCAGGTGTTGTAACGGATGGGCCAGAGGCATGGATAGATAAACTGCTCGTCCTAGAAAGATCGAGTAAATCGAAAAAATCTATCAAAGACTGGCAAATCGGGGACAGTCTAGAAGATGCTTTTCCCCAACCATCCGAATATAGTACCCGAATATATTAATTGAACCATTCTTAATCATCATGAGTGCATATAAACACAAACTAGATATTGTTTCAAGGACCAGTGAACTCCTCTCCGAGCTTTCGGACATCAAGTACGAGAAGACCCTGGTTTTGAACTGTAGTCTTGGGTTGTTGATTATTCCTCAACAAGCGGGGAAAAAGAATAACGCAATTGAAATTGATGGAGAATTATCATATGAAGAATGGGGAATCGATCCTCGTATGATCAAAGGGGGAAAAAAGAGTAGGAGCATCAAAGAAATAGCTGATCATTTTAGAAATTCTTTAGCGCATGGGAAGTTTGATATTGTAGACTGTAATGAGGATACAATTGAGTTCGTACATATCAGGGATTATGATTACCCTTATGATGAAGAATCCCAAGTCCCCAATTTTGAAATCACGCTACATTTTAGTGATTATAAACGCTTTATTGTTAAATATGCCAAAGAGTTGGAAGCTAAACTTGCTTTGATGTAACTCCACTCCTATCATAGCCTATTATTCTGATATGAGTATTATTAAGACTCTGTTATTGACAGCTTTCCTGAGTACGAATGTATTATTGTGTTCAGCACAGGATGTAACCACGTATTTTAACGGGAGCAAGAGAATCTATTCAGATGATGAAACAGCCGCCCTTTATTCTGTACGCTTAACAGAGAATTATACATTTGTCACGATTGAACTAATTCCTACTAGGAACCGACATAGGATGACCTACTTCACATCTGGCTTTACATATGTTCAATCCGGTCCATATAAGCTCCGATATTTAGGATCACTATCATCAGATGGGCAGAGTTATCATTCATGCGAGCCAGATGACAACTGGGGATGGTCTAATGTGAAAAAAGGAGAAAAATACCACTATACTTTAGTATTTGAAGGGAGGCCAGCGTATGGACTTACAGACTTTAGCCTGATTGACAAGTATCCCGAATACCATGGGTATTCTTTTATGAACTATACAATAAAGAACCCAGACCCTGTGGAAAAGACTGGGTTATCTGAATTATCTATCCGTCAAATGGTTGAGAAAGCAAATGACGGCATTTGTGGTATCTATGAGGGAATAAACAATGGCTATCGCCTAGGATGCGTATCTTCAGGTAATGGCTATAAACTAGTATATCTTGGGCATTCATCCAACTGGTCATGGTGGCATCCGGGTGATCTGAAAGGTAATATATCTCCTACATCCGATCCGGGAATTTACTCAGGATACTGGTATTCAGCAACAAAGCAAAGATTCAATGAATCGTATGTTGCATTCAATGGATACGAGATGAGAACATTAGTAGATGGAGACGAAGGCGCTTTCAAAAAAGTATTTCCAGATCCTTCTGCAATCGGAAGCAAATGGACTGGAAGCGGATTTGCCTTAAATGACGGCTATATTGTAACCAATTTTCATGTAGTCGATGGAGCGAAATCCATTGTTGTTGAACGAGTAATAGACTCAAATCACGAACAATTTGCAGCATCTGTGGTCACCGTTGATAAGACCAATGATTTAGCTATCATAAAGATAGACTCCTCAAACAACAAGGTCAAGTGGAGTATTCCTTATACTATAAAAATCACCTCTTCAAAAGTCGGGGAATCTTGCTTTGCCCTCGGCTTTCCAATGACTTCCACTATGGGCGATGAGATAAAATTGACGAATGGCATCATAAGTTCCCTTTCTGGATTTCAAGGAGATGTGTCTACATACCAGATATCAGTTCCTATACAACCAGGCAATAGCGGAGGCCCTCTTTTTAATCAGAAGGGAGAGATTATCGGAATTGTAAATGCAAAACACAAAGGAGCAGAAAACGTTAGTTACGCTATCAAGACTTCTTACCTAAATAATCTAGTCGAAAGTTTTGCTTCAAGCAAATTGTTCCCTTCAAATAATCAAGTTTCAACGAAAAGTTTACCGGATCAAGTTGCAATGATAAAACCGTATGTATTCTATATTAAATGTGAACAGTAATCCTTTAATAATCAATTATATGAAACATTTTATCAACCTTTCCGCCATTATTACGGCGCTAATGTGTCTCGCTTCTTGTGGGACATATCAAACAGTTTCAAGAGTTAGCGAATATACTAACCAGTATGTAGGCCAAAATCATAATTATATCGTTCAAAGATGGGGACCTCCTACTCGCCAGACTAGTGATGGAGCTGGTGGAACTATTCTTATATACGAGAATTCCGTTCAGAAGTCAAATGCGGTGGCAGATAATGTGAATCCGATCGCAGGGACATACAACCCGGCTGTACTGACTCAAACCTTCACTTCCTACGCTAATTTCTTCATTGGTGATGATAGCATATGTTATAAAGTTCAAACAAATCAAACTAAGGAGGTCTGGGTTCCTGCTTCAAAAAAACAAAAGAAAGCTATCTATTGGATATTGGGAGGAACCGGAGCTATATGCATTCTTTGCCTCATTGCTGGCGCTTCGGGAGCATAATCAGGGTCGAGCCTATTATTAAAGGAAGATGATGTGGGCCGACTTGCTCGCATTAACAGCAACTTGTTAGTATCTATTCCCAAGTAACAGATAATCTAATGTAATATCATGAAAATAGCGACATATGGAAAAGATCGTTATTCGTAATCTAATTAAGTCGTTCAACACAAAAGACAGGAGACAACTGGTCTCTATTCAAGAAGAAATACAACGAAATGGGATTTGTCGGCTTGCCTTCCCACATATCAATAATTCTGCTTTTGAAGCGTTAAAGCGAGAAGAGTATCATCTGGATAAAATCTTGCAACGATGCGAAACTGATCTCGAAGTGATGGACATTTGTTCAAATATTTTAGATGGAATAAAAGGTATTAATGAAAAAACAATTATTGATTTCACCTTGTATTATTGCAACCTTCATGATATTCATATTGATGACAGTTGCGAGACACTAATAACAAACCAAGGGCGTAAAGCGTTAGAAGAAAACCGATTGACAGTAAAACAGATTAGACAGGAGATAGAAAAGATGGCCATTCGACCATTTACCAACTGCGAGTTAACCTTTTTCATTAATAATACTATTTCACATAATAAGAAGAATTGAATGGTTGACTATTATCAATCATGTTAGAAAGTTCATACTTTCAATATGTTTAAAAGAAAAAACTCCGGTGGGTCTCTGTAGAACAAGACCGCCGGAGCGAATTATAACCACCAGAAGTTATTCAGTGCCAGTTACTTGAAAATCAACCTTGGAATAGATGATGCCAAGATTCCTGATGGCATTCTGGATTTCAAGGATGCGTTTGGGAGAAGGCCGCTTAAACCCGTTGACATAGTCCCTGATAAGGGTTGGATTTATACACGCAAACTTTCCGAAGGCTGAAATGTTAATCTCCTTATGGGTCAAGAAAAAGGCTTGCAGCGGTGTTGGAATGGCGTCTTCATATTCAAAACTCTCGTAACTGATGTCAACCCCAAGGGAAGGCCAATGGAATCCCTCAAAACCTGTCTTGAAATCCAGCCTTTGATCCTGAGATGCTTCCGCCAACTCGGGATACCAAAGTAAAGACTGCTTGTAAATCTTGCCATCGGAATCCTCACCGTAAAGGGAACTGTCGTCAAACCAAATTCTCTCTATTTTCATATTTTACCTTCTTTTAAAATAAGCCTCCCAGGTCTCCGTTATCATGTCCTTATTCTCTTTCAAAACATTCTCAATCCTCCTCAAATCACCCGCTTTAATCCCTCTGGAATACCTCTGAACGAAATCTTCCCCTTCCAACTCATACACCGCATAACCTTCAGCACCTTCAATATGGACGTGAATCGGTTTATGCTCCCTACTAAAAAAGAAGTAGGTGAAACCAAATAATCTGAAAACTTCTGGCATACAAATATAAGTGTTATTTTTAATACCCGCAAATTGTATAAGACTAAAAAGATGCTTCGCTCCGCTCAGCAAGACATTCTGAACGGAGTGAAGAATCTTCAAATCAGCACCTTACGAATAGTGAGACGATCAATTGAAGACGAAGGTGATAGACACGTCACCATAGCGGTTCGCTACTCCGTTGTTCTTTTCGAAGTAGTTGGAGGAGAGTTTGCCACGCCAGACGATGTCGTCGTTGCGGTGGTATGGAAGCTCGACCGAGAATCCATAGGCCTTGGACTTGATCTTGACCTCACCGCTTGCCTTCCAAGTGGTGGATTTTCCCCCATCATCCTCATGAATAAGGAAAACACACTCCGAAAGCTGCGGCGACCACTCTGGAACCAGGACCGTGTTGTACCTCAACGAAGTCATAACCTGTTTTCTCTTCACCTTGATCATCAGGTCCGTGATCTCTGGCGTGTACTTCGACAGGTCGGAAGCGACTGTGGCCGTGAAAGCTTTCAGGGATCCGCACTTGATGAAGAACTCCGCTCCTCCTGACAGCCAGGGGTCGTATTGCACATGAGCCTTGAATTCCTTGAGTTTCAACGTTTTGAAATTTGTGGCCGTGCGAGTGCAGACTTCCTCCGGACGAAGCTTTTCCAGCATCTGGGGAGTCATGGCCCCAGCATCATCGCTCCAGCCGATGACCCAGACTGGATGCTCCCTGGCATAAGCCTCATCTACCAGAAGCTGCTTTACAATCCATTGGCCTCCAGGAAGTTCCTCACGCAGAAAGGCCACATTGGACTCAAGAGCCACTTCGGGGCAGAAAGTGATTGCTGGCATCGAAACCTGATCCCAGTCTTCGGAATATGGCCAGTAAATGCGGAGTCCGGAAGAGGAAAGGTCGAGGCCTGATTCCGAGGACCTGGTGGTGGCAGATCCAGCAAGATGAGAGGAAATCAGCTCATGGAACGGTGCGGAATACCCGTGGGAGGCCCTGGTGCTGAGCAGTTTGTCACCAACTCCGCTTCCAGGAGAGGAGAACATGTCCTCGAAAGTGTATTCCTCGTCATAGCCATTGGCAGATGAGGCGTTGACCCCGTCCCAGACCTCACGGACCTGGGCGAGGGAGAAAGGGATTCCGGAAAGAGTCCTCGCCACCGAGTTAGGGGTAAGTTCCATTGTCGGGGAAGGAGCCTCTGGAGAGATAAGAGGTTGGGAAGTCTCGTCGCAGGCCTGGAGAGAAAGCATGGCCGCAGACAAAAGCGCCAGCGGCAATGGAAGCGGCGACCTTTTCTTTGTGATGAAATTTTTCATTGTGAATAAGTTTTTAATAGTTAATAATTCCATGACGCGAAGTGACGAAAAAAGATCCGTTGAACAAAATATTCAACGGCTAATTGTCAAAAAAGGCCTCTGAAGCATGCCAGAAGCCTATTTTGCGAATTTCACAAAGCGGTTTTTTTTAGAAAAATCCTTGAGTATGGAGACCTGCGGGAACCCGGAGGAAAGGAAAAGATCCCTGACCTCATCTCCGAACAACTCGTTGATCTCCGCGATTCCGGTTCCTCCGGGAGCAAGAAGGGCCTGAGACCACCGGGCGACAGCGCGATAAAATACCAAAGGGTCCTCATCAGGAACGAATAGGGCTATCGATGGCTCATATTCCAAAACATTGGGGCGCATTTCCTTTTTCTGGCTGTCCATCACGTAGGGTGGGTTGGAGAGAATGAGGTCGAACTGGCCGCAGGGGAAATGAGGCGGAGCCTGAAGGATGTCAGCCTGGAGGAAGGATGGAGATGGCTGGTCAAGCCAGCCATGACAGGCAGGGGAAAGATCCTGCCCGGAGGCGACCGAAAGGGCTTTTGGGGAGACATCAATCCCGTAAACCAAAGCACCAGGAACCTCCAAGGCCATAGTCCAGGCTATGCAGCCGGAACCGGTGCAAAGATCAAGCACCTTTGGAGCGGGGCCGTGATTATGAGCTATCTTAATCGCCTCATCACAAAGTATTTCCGTCTCAGGCCGAGGGATAAGCACATCCGGGGTGACCTTGAAACGGTGTCCATGGAAATCACTGAAACCCAGCACATATTGCAAGGGCTCGGCGGCGGCAAGCCTGTCCAGGTCCTCTGAAAGGACAGCCAAAGACTCCTGCCCGATTGAGTATTGAGGATCGGTGGCATAAGTGTACCTACCTATGCCAAGGCGGCTCTCGCACAGCGACAAAATGATATCCCTCGCCTCCGGAGTCGGATAGAGGGGCTCGAGGCGGGAGATTCCCTCCTTAAGGAAATCCCCGAGGAGCATCAGGAATTCTCAATTATCCCGGAAAGGAAGTCGGTGATGTCAATCCCCGCTGTTCTCACCATCTTGGGTACAAGGGAGGCGCTGGTCATTCCGGGGATGGTATTCACCTCAAGGAAATACAGGCCGTCCTCTCCGTTGATGTAGTCCATCCTGACCACTCCCTTGCAGCCAAGATGGGTATATATCTTCTTGGTAACCTCCTGGACATGAGCGCTGAAGGACTCTTCGACCGGCGCAGGGCATATCTCCTGGCTGTTGCCGTTGTATTTGGCGTCGTAGTCAAAATAGTCGTTGTTCGTGACAATCTCGATGATGGGAAGGGCTTTGACACCCTCGGAGTCGGAATAAGCGGCGCATGTGAACTCGCGGCCCTTTATTCCTTGCTCGACTATCACGGTAGGACCTTCGGAGAAAGCGAAGCTGATAGCTTCTTTCAAGTCTTCAGGACGCATGACTTTAGTGATACCGAAACTGGAGCCGGCGTCCGTCGGTTTCACAAATACAGGGAACCTCAGCGTGGCCTCAGCTTTACGGACAACCTCGTCCAGGTCCATCCCGGAGCGGACGAATATGTCCGGTGAGCATTTGATGAAATCCACGTCCCGCAGGTAGCTCTTGCAGGCGAACTTGTCGAATGCGATGGCGGACACGAAGGCCCCGCAGCTGCTGAACGGCACTCCAAGCATCTCAAGATATCCCTGCATCAGGCCATTCTCCCCAGGAGTCCCGTGCTGGACTATGTAGGCATAGTCGAACTTGATCTTCTCGCCATAGACCTTGATGGAGAAATCACTCTTGTCCACCTCCGGCCTTGAGCCTTCAGGGAAGGGCACCCTCATGGCGTCGCGTTTTTTCATGGCGACGAGCTGCCACTTCCCGAAACGGGCGAAGATCTCATAAACGTCATATTCCGTCCCGTCGATCCGCGAGGCGACGAACTCTCCGCTCCGGCACGACACCTCCCACTCGGAGGAGTCACTACCGTAAATCACAGCGATTCTCTTGTATTTGCCCATATCGTTATTATTCAAAATAATAATCCTCAATCTTGGACTGCTCATCGGACACCTCGTCATCACTTCCGGTGCAGCCGAGCCCGTCGACCACTCCGGCCGGGGCTATGAACCTGTCGTTGGCGGAGACTCCCAGAGTACCGTCTGCCAGGACCTTCTTCATGAATATACCCCAAGTGGGGAGCGACATGTTGGCTCCCTGGCCGAGGGATCCGGACTGGAAATGGATCTGCCTGTCCTCGGCCCCTGTCCACACACCGGCGACAAGGGTGGGGGTGTAACCGATGAACCATCCGTCCGAGTTGTCGTTTGTCGTGCCGGTCTTACCGGCTATCTCTCCCATAAGGTTATAGCGGTAGCGGAGCCTGCTGGCCGTACCGCCCTGGACGACACCCTCCATCAGGTTCACCATCAGGAAGGCCGTGTTCTCGCCAATTGCCTCTTTCTTCCGGCCGGTGAACTCGCTGATGACGTTCCCTTGGCTGTCTTCTATCCTCGTGACATACAATGGAGCGACATACACCCCCTTCGAAGGGAAGGTGTTGTAGGCCGCGACCATCTCCCAGAGGGTGATGTCTGCGGGACCTACACAAAGGGCCGGGACCTCATCTATATGGCTCTGGATGCCCATCCTTCGCATCATGTCCGCCATGGCTTCGGGGCCGAACTGCTTCATCAGGTAGGCGGAAATATTGTTCGAACTATTGGTCAGACCCCATTTCAGGGTGACAGTCTTGCCTATCCACTTCTCGCTGTCGGTGCTTCGGGGCGTCCATGTGTTGCCGCCGGGAATCTCAAAAGTCTGAGGCAGGTCCACGACCTTGTCGCAGGGGGTCATGCCCTCCTGCATCGCGAGCGTGTAGAGGAAAGGCTTGATGGTCGATCCGACCTGGCGCTTGCCCTGGCGGACATTGTCGTATTTGAAATACCTGTAATTCGGTCCTCCGACATAGGCCTTCACATGGCCTGTCCCGGGCTCCATGGCGACGAAAGCGGTCCTGAGCATCGACTTGTAGTAGCGGATAGAATCGTCGGGGGTCATGGTCGTGTCCACATATCCCTTCTTGTTGTACGCGAACACCCTCATCTTGACAGGGTCGGAGAAGGTCTTCAGGATCTGGGAATCGGACTTGCCGCTTTTCTTCAGCATCCGCCAACGGTCGCTCCAGCGGCGGGCCTGGTTCATGAGGCGGTTCCTGGTAGCTTCGTCTATGTCGTTGGAGAAAGGGGCATTGGTCTTGCGCTTCAAGTCTTTCATGAAGTCCGCCTGAAGAGCCTTGATATGCTCTGCGACAGCCTCCTCTGCATATTTCTGCATCTTGAAGTTGATGGTCGTGTAGATCCTCAGGCCATCCCGGTCGAGGTCGTATTTGGAGCCATCCGCCTTGTGGGTCTTCTCAAGCCAGCCGTAAAGCTGGTCGTCTGCCCATGCGAGCGAGTCGGCAACATAATCTTCGCGTACCTTGTAATCACCCCTCTTGGGCTTCTGGGCCGTCATGACACGCCTGATCATATCCCTGAAATACGGCGCGCGACCTGAATTATGGTCCTGGATCTCGTAATTGAGGGTTATCGGTATGGCTCGGATGGAATCGCGGGAGGCTTTGGTGATATATCCAGCCTTCTCCATCTGCCCGATGACGAAATTCCTCCTGAGCAAGGCCTTGTCCGGATTGATGGCCGGGTTGTATCTGGTGGGCTTGTTGACCATCCCCACAAGCATGGCGCTCTCCTCAACGGTCAGCTCAGACGGAAGCTTCCCGAAGAAAGTCTCTGAAGCAGAACGGATTCCGTAAGCACTGCTGCCGAAGAAAATGGAGTTGAGATACATGGTCATGATCTCGTCCTTGGTGTAGTCCCTCTCGAGCTTGACGGCGGTGATCCACTCCTTGAGTTTGGTCCACACCATTTTCATGTGATAGATTCCGGGGACCTTCTTTCCAAGCTCTTTCCTCGGATAAAGGGTCTTGGCAAGCTGCTGGGTGATGGTGCTGCCTCCTCCCTGGCTTGAGTCACGCAGGAGAAGCGTCTTGAAAAACACCCTGGCCAATCCCTTGAAATCTATGCCTGAATGCTTATAGAAGCGGGCATCCTCAGTAGCGACGGCGGCGTGGACGATGTTGGGTGAGAGCTCCTCATAGGTCACGAACGTCCTGTTCTCTATGTGGAAGGTAGCGAGTATCTCCCCGTCCTCCGCGATGACTTGGGTGGCAAGCTTGCTGTCGGGGTTCTCCAACTCCTTGAAAGAAGGAATGTCGGCGAACATCCACACGAGAAGGACCATGAATATGATGAACAGTACCGGAAGCGTGATGAGGATCCAGAACCACTTGGTTATTTTCTTTCTTGTCTCTTCGGTCATAATAAAGACAAATTTATAACAAAATTTGGAAAATTGCCCGGTTTGTGCTTTACTTTGCGGAACGAAACTTCAAACATTCTATGAACAACTTGCAAATTAAATGACTATGGCAGAGAATCTAGTTATTGTGGAGTCTCCGACGAAGGCCCATACCATCCAGAACTTCTTGGGAAAGGATTACTTGGTCAAATCCAGCTTCGGGCATATCAGGGATCTTCAGGACAACAAATTGAGTGTGGATGTCGAGAAGGGGTTCGCCCCGGAATACGTCATCCCGGCGGACAAGAAGAGGGTGGTGGCAGATCTGAAAAGAGCGGCCGAGGCGGTCACCACTGTCTGGCTCGCATCCGATGAGGACCGCGAGGGAGAGGCCATCTCATGGCACCTGTTTGAGACACTTGGACTAAAGAAAGAAAATACTCGCAGGATAGTTTTCCACGAGATCACCAAGGACGCCATCCTAAACGCCGTAAAGAACCCCAGGGACATAGACATGAATCTGGTCAACGCCCAGCAGGCCAGAAGGGTTCTGGACAGGCTCGTCGGCTTCGAACTTTCTCCTGTTCTCTGGAGAAAGATCCAGCCGAGGCTCTCTGCCGGACGCGTCCAGTCCGTGGCCTTGAGGCTCGTGGTGGAGAGGGAAAAGGAGATCATGGCCTTCAAGAATGAGCCATATTATAGGATTGAAGGTCTCTTCCACCCCGAGGGACAGCCCGCCTCCATGAAGGTCAAGGCGCTGCTGGACACCAGGTTCCGTGGTATCGATGAGGCCCGCCGTTTCCTTGAGGATTGCATCGGAGCGGAATTCAGAGTCTCCAGCGTGGAGAAGAAAGAGGCCGCGAGGTATCCCGCTCCCCCGTTCACCACATCCACATTGCAGCAGGAGGCGGGACGCAAGCTCCGCTTCCCGGTGAGCGTCACGATGAGGGTGGCCCAGGCTCTCTATGAGAGAGGTCTCATCACCTACATGAGAACCGATTCGACCAACCTCTCGACACTCGCGCTCGGGACATCTAAGAAATATATTATCGAGCACTTCGGTGCGGAATACCAGAAAACCAGGCAGTTCAGGACCCATAGCAGGGGTGCCCAGGAAGCCCATGAGGCCATCCGCCCCACATTCATAGAGAACACCTCGATAGAGGGGACCGCACAGGAGAAGAAACTGTACGAGCTGATCTGGAAACGGACTGTCGCCTCGCAGATGGCGGACGCGAAGGTGCTGAACACTTTGATGAAGCTCTCCTCTGACAAGAGGGAGGAGAAATTCAGCGTCCAGGCCACCCAGGTCCTCTTTGACGGCTTCCTGAAGCTCTACATGGAAGGCACTGACGACCAGGAAGATCCGGAAGGAGAGACGATTCTTCCGGACCTTAAGGAGGGTACGGTGATGGAAAGGCGCGAGATAAAGGCCGAATGCAAATTCACTGCGGCTCCCCCGAGATATTCACAGCCTACCCTCGTGAAGAAACTGGAGGAGCTCGGCATCGGGCGCCCTTCGACCTACCAATCGACGATCGGTACCCTGATTTCAGGAAGAGGCTACATCGTCCAGGGAGACAAGGAAGGGGTTAAAATGCCTGTCACTGATTTGATTCTCAAAGACTTCTCAATATCAGACATTCAAAAGACCGAGACAGTGGGCGCGGAAAGAGGAAAGCTTCTGCCCCAGGAGATCGGAATGATCGTGACTGACTATCTCGAGAAGAATTTCACGGACATCATGGACTACGATTTCACCGCCAACGTCGAGAAGGATTTCGACCAGATTGCCGGAGGCGAGCAGAAATGGAACAAGGTGATCAGTGAGTTCTATTCCCCCTTCCACAAAAAGGTCGAGGAAGTCCTTCACGACGGCAACTACAGCAGGGTCTCACGCGAGATTGGAGTCGATCCTGAAGGCAACACGGTCACTGCGAAGTTCGGGAAATACGGCCCGTTCATCCAAAAGGGAGAGGGGGAATCGGCCCAGTTCGCATCACTGGCCAAAGGGCAGCTTATCGAGAACATAACCCTCGCCGAGGCGCTGAAGCTTTTCGAGCTTCCCAGAACCGTAGGTGAATATGAAGGGAGCGATATCATAGCCATGAAAGGTCGTTTCGGACCTTATCTCAAATACAAGGACAAGAATGTCTCCCTTCCGAAGGGGAAGGATCCCGTGAAAATCAGCCTTGAGGAGTGCGTGTCCCTGATCGAGGCCGCGTCAGGCAAGGCCGAGGCCAACCCCCTGATCGCCGATTTCAAGGAATCGGGCATACAGGTGATCGACGGGAGATATGGTCCGTACATAAAAGTCGGGAGTTCCAATTACAGGATTCCGAAAGGGACCGACGCTTCCACTCTCACGGAAGAGATGTGCAAGGAGATAATTGAAAAATCAAAACCGACGGCCAAGGGTCACAGACGCTTCAAAAAAGCTTGATTTTTTAAATTATTTTCATATTTTTGCCATCAATAAGTTATAAATTGAAAGCGATGGCAACTTATCACATTGACCAAATCGATCAGAAAATCTTGTCTTTCCTGGTCAAGAACGCCAGGATGCCATTCTTGGAGATCGCCCGCGAATGCGGCGTCTCAGGTGCGGCTATCCACCAGAGAGTCAAACGTTTGGAAGCTAACGGTGTCATCACCGGATCCAGGCTTCTCGTCAAGCCGCAAGCCCTTGGACTGAACGTCTGCGCTTTCATCAGCGTGACACTGTCGGAAGCCAACAAGTATCCGGAGGTTGTCGCCAACCTCAAAAAGATTCCCGAGATCGTGGAATGCCACTTCGTGACCGGCAGCGCCGCCCTCCTTGTCAAGGTATATTGCTTTGACAATGACCACCTCATGGAAGTGCTTCTGAACACGATGCAGAACATCCCGTTCGTCCAGTCCACCGACACGATGATCTCCCTTGACCAGGCTATCGAAAGGCAGGTTTGGGTAAAAGATTATAAGAGCACCAGCTACCAGACTACCGAGGAGAAGAAGAAATAATCATTCTCGCCATCTCAAGGTCCTCCGGAGAAGTCAATTTGAAATTATATCTTTCTCCCTCGCAAAAAGAGAGAGGTATTCCTTTTTTGGCGGCGACAGAGGCGTCGTCCGTGAAAGAAGTGTCAAAAGCCTGGGAATACGCCGCCTTTATGTCCTCAGACACGAACATCTGAGGGGTCTGGACCCTATAGACCCGGGATCGGTCCAAATCCTGTGCGGCGGCGGTGAGAACTTCAGCTCCCGAGCCGTCCATTCGCTTGTCCAGCAGTCTCAGAGTGTCAATTGAGGGAAGTACGGGGATAAGCGCCCGACATTTTCTGGCGGACATCATCTCGAACATCTTTCTGATCAGGCCGGCCGACACGAGGGGACGGACGCCGTCATGGATAGCCACGACCGCCCCGTCCGGGACCTTCTCCAGGGCGTTTCGGACTGAATGGAAACGGGTGAATCCGCCCTGCACAAGAAGCTGGGGATAGTTGAAATCAGCCGACAGGCAATATTCCTTCCAGAATGAGATATGGTCCTTCGGCAGGACCGTGACCACCCTGATGTCAGGCTCCGCGGCAATAAAGGACTCTATGGTCCTTCTCAAAACCGGCTTTCCTCCCAGATCCAGAAACTGCTTGGGCGTAGCGGAACCCATTCGGGAGCCGCTTCCAGCAGCCATCACTATCAATATTTTGTTTCCCTTGGCCATAATTATCCTCGCGAATATAACTTTTTTTGTATATTTACAAGTTGTAATTTTTACTTGGTTTTATATGGCATTTTCGTTTTTGACGCAAGAAATAGCAATGGATCTCGGCACCGCCAACACCGTCATTTTCCGCAATGACCAGAAGGTGCTTGACGAGCCTAGCATTGTAGCTATAGACAACAATACCCAGAAATGCATCGCCATCGGCCAGCAGGCCAAGCTGATGCATGAGCACACCAACCCCGGGATCAAGACCATCCGCCCTCTGCGCAACGGCGTGATCGCCGATTTCAACGCGGCCGAGATGATGATCAAGGGATTCATCAAGCAGGTCAACAACAAGAAGAAATCCCTCTTCTCCCCCAACCTCAAGATCGTGGTCGGAATACCTTCCGGCAGTACCCAGGTCGAGATCAGAGCCGTGCGCGACTCCTGCGAGCACGCCGGAGGAAGAGACGTGTACCTGATCTATGAGCCGATGGCAGCGGCCCTCGGAATCGGTCTTGACGTGGAGGCGCCTAAGGGCAACATGGTGGTTGACATCGGTGGCGGTACCGCCGAGATTGCCGTCATCTCCCTCGGCGGTATCGTCGAGCAGGAGAGCATCCAGACCGCCGGAGACGTGTTCAACACGGACATCCAATACTACATGCGCCAGCAGCACAACATCAAGATTGGCGAGACTACCGCGGAGAAGATCAAGATAGCGGTCGGTGCCGTGATTCCGGACCTTGATGAGGAGCCGGAGCCTTTCGTAGTGAACGGACCTAACCTGATGACCGCCCACCCGGTGGAGGCTACGATCACCTACCAGGAGATTGCCCACTGCCTTGACAAGAGTGTGGCCAAGCTTGAGGCTTCAATCCTCCATGTGCTGGAGCTCACTCCGCCGGAGCTTTACTCCGACATCGTGGAGAACGGCATCTTCCTCTCCGGAGGAGGAGCGCTCCTCAGGGGGCTCGCCAAGAGGTTCACGGAGAAGGTCAATATCCAGTTCCACGTCGCCGAGGATCCGCTTAGGGCCGTGGCGAGAGGCACCTGCATAGCTCTCAAGAAGACATCGAACTACTCATTCCTGATGAGATAATGCCCAAGGAGAGACCACTGGCAAGCAGAATCATCAACCTCGCGGTTTTCATCCTGCTGGAAGCCGCCGCTTTGCTCATGCTCTCCAACAACAGCACCCTTCAGAAACTCTGGATAGCCAGGATCTCACATGGCTTCATGGCGAAGACATGGGGAGCCTCGCAGTCTGTGAGGAATTATTTCTCCCTCAAGAGGCAGAACGATGAGCTCGCCCTTGAGAACGAGAGCCTGCGGGAATCTTTGAGAAGCTACCAGCTGGCAGCTAAAGAATCTGATCCTTCGTCACTTCCGGTGTTGAGGGACAACGGGTTCAAGTATATCCCCGCCACCATCATCAAGTCCGGAACCAATTCCCAGCACAACTACCTCATTCTCGACAAGGGCAGCGAGGACGGTGTGGTCGAGAACTCCGGAATCGTCACCTCGAAAGGTGTCATCGGGATAGTGGACGCGGTCAGCAAGCACTATTCCTTCGCCATCTCCTTCCTGAACAAAGAGCTCAACATCAGCGCCAGGATCGACACCTCCGGAGCCGTGGGTCCCCTGGCTTGGGACGGGATGAGGACTGACGAGGGAGTCCTCCGGGAGATTCCCCTCCAGTTCAAGTACGATCCGGGAGACACCGTGTACACGAGCGGTTATTCCGCGATCTTCCCTCCGGACATCCCCTTGGGCGTGGCCGGGGAGGCGAAGGTTATCAACGGAGCGACCAACGAGATCAGGGTCAAGTTGTTCCAGGACCACAGCGCCCTGAAATATGTCACCATCATCGAGAACACGAGGATCCGCGAGATCGAGGAGATCGAAGGCATGGACAGCAAAGTCAAGGAGGGCAAGCGATGAGGAGCACTTTCACGGTCACATACATCCTGATGGTGGTCGCCCAGATGCTGCTGACCAACTATTTCCATTTCACCACGCTCTGCATGGTGACGATTCTCCCGATGATGGTGCTCTGCATCCCCACGAAAGTGGACACTCCATGGGCGATGGCCATAGCTTTCGCCACCGGACTGGCCGTCGACTTTTTCGCCGAGGGAGCCCTCGGACTCAACGCCCTGTCCCTGATTCCTGTCGCTTTCGTCAGGAAGGGACTCATCAACATGATTTTCGGCTCGGAACCTTTTGAGCATAAGGAGAATATCTCCGCAAGGAAATATGGGTTCACAAGGGTGTCCTTCGCGGTGATCCTCGTGACAACTCTCTTTCTGGCAATCTACATCACGGCCGACTGCGCCGGCACCAGGCCTTTATGGTTCATGGCCTCCAAACTGGGAATATCCCTGCTCGCCAGCTACCTTGTGTCCGCCTTGATAGTCAACCTCCTGAGCTATGACGACAGAAGGTAACAACAGGAGCAAGTTCCTTCTCGCCGGGCTGATTGTGGTAGCCGCCATCCTGCTCGGAAAGCTGTTCTATATCCAGATAATCGACGACGAGTACAAGATCAACGCGTCGAACAACTCGATGGTGTACGATATAATCTACCCGACAAGGGGGATTATCTATGATCGCAACGGGAAGATAATTGTCAGCAACAAAGTCACTTACGACATCCTTGTCACTCCAAGGGAAGTCGCCCCGTTCGACACGCTGCTGCTCGCCTCAGTCCTTGAGACCACTCCGGAGTTCATCAGGGAAAAGATGGCCGAATACTCCAGAAACAGAAAGAAGATAGGCTACCAGAGCATGGTGATGCTTAAGCAGATCAAGCCGGAGACTTACATGAAGTTTGCCGAGATCCAGTACAATTTTCCGGGATTCAGGGGGCAGGTCAGGAGCATAAGGGACTATCCCGTCAATGCCGGCGGCAACCTTCTGGGATATGTCTCTGAGGTGGATCAGAAATACATCGAGTCCCATCCGGGAGAGTACCGCCCCGGGGATTACGCCGGGAAGACCGGCATCGAGGCGGCCAGAGAGAAGGATCTCCGCGGGGAGAAGGGGTATCACATCTACCTCCGCAATTCACGCAACCAGATTGAGCGGCCGTACAAGGACGGGGAGATGGACAAGGAAGCGGTTCCGGGGCATGACATCGTCACAACGATAGACGCAGACCTGCAGCAATATGGCCAGGAACTGATGAAGAACAAGGTCGGAAGCCTTGTCGCGATCGAGCCTAAAACCGGGGAGATTCTGTCCTTGGTATCAAGCCCTGGAGTCGATGTCAGCATGCTCGCGGACATCAGCCAGCACTACAACGAGATCATCAAGGATCCCCACAAGCCCATGTTCAACAGGGCTGTCCAAGCTCCTTATCCCCCCGGCTCGGTATTCAAGCTCGTGAACGGCCTCATCGGCCTTCAGGAGGGTGTTCTCAACATGGACATGGCTTACCCCTGCTACCAGGGATATCACTTCGGGAGCCACAAGCTCGGATGCCACAACCACTGGTCCCCCTTGAGACTCGAAGAGGCTATCATGATGTCCTGCAACGGTTTCTTCTGCTACGTCCTCAGGAGTATTCTGGAAAACAAGAAATACAAGAACATCGACGAAGCTCTTGACAAGTGGAACGAATATGTCCAGAGCTTCGGGTTCGGGCACAAACTGGGGAGCGACTTCCCTGCGGAACTTGGTGGAACCCTCCCTACCTCAAAGCTTTACAACAAGCGTTACGGCAAAGGCGGTTGGAAATTCACGACCATCATATCCATCTCTATCGGTCAGGGCGAGGTTGGAGTCACGCCCTTGCAGATCGCCAATCTCGCCGCCATCATGGCGAACCGGGGTTGGTACAAGATCCCACATATTGTCAAAGCGTCCGAAGGGGTTGAGATAGACCCCAAGTACAATGAGCGCCAGTACACCATGGTTGACACGACCAACTTCAAAAAAGTGATCAACGGAATGTGGAGAGCGGTCAACAACGGCCCTGGAACCGGATGTACGGCATGGGTCGCCGAGGTGAAGGGCCTGGACATCTGCGGCAAGACCGGAACCGCGCAGAACCCGAGGGGAGCCGACAACTCGGTGTTCATCTGCTTCGCCCCCAAGGATGACCCAAAGATAGCTGTGGCGGCTTATGTGGAAAATGCGGGGTTCGGAGCCACCTGGGCTGCCCCTATCGCCTCCCTGCTTATCGAGAAATACCTCAACGGGGAGATATCCAGGCCGGATCTCGAGAACAGGATCATGCAGGGAGACCTCATGTCTAGAGTCAAAACGTATAATTAAGGCCGGGACATGGGGAACTTTTCCGACAGAGGCGTCAAGCAGTCGATTGACTGGAAGCTGGTAATCTCCTACCTGCTCCTGATCTTTATCGGCTGGGTCAACATCTATGCCTCGATCCATTCCTCGGAGCCGTCCAGCATCTTCGACTTCAGCGTTCGCAGCGGAAAACAGTTCGTGTGGATCCTTACCGCGCTGGCGCTTGCAGTGCTGATCCTGTTTGCCATAAATCCCAGATTCTGGGAAAGTTCCGCCTTGCCATTGTACTTGTTCGTGCTGGTCTTGCTGGTAGTGGTCATATTCGTGTCTAAGGATGTCAAGGGATCCCACTCCTGGTTCGAGTTCGGCCCGGTGAAGTTCCAGCCCGCAGAGATATCCAAAATCACGACTTCGTTGCTGCTGGCGACATTGATGAGCCAGACAAACTACCGGGTCACCAGGTTCAAGGATTTCATGATGACCGCCTTGATTATCGGTGTCCCGATGCTGGTGATCCTTGCCGAAAGCGAGACCGGATCGGCTCTTGTGTACGTGGGATTCCTCTTCGTGATGTACCGGGAGGGCTTCTCCGGATGGTGGATATTCAGCATCATAGCCGCCATCCTGCTGTTCATCCTCACTCTCACCGCCTCGCCATATGTTTCTCTGCTGACCTTGCTGGGCCTGATAGCGCTGGCGGGCGCGATCGGCTCCGGACAGATCGGTCATCTCTTCTGGATCAATCTGGGGGTCCTGATCCTGATGAGCCTTCTGCCCCTGGTTTTCGGCAAGACAGTGCCCCCGGAGAGCTTTCTCGCCGGGATCAAACCCATGTACATTCTCCTTGGGGTCTGCGCGACCGCTATCATCCTGCTCATAGTAAAAGGCTACAGGGAAAGGAAGCCCCATCTTTCCCTTTCCGCCCTCGGACTAATCGCGGGAATAGCCCTGATCTTCTCCACGGACTTCATATTCAACAATATACTCCAGGATCACCAGCGCAAGAGAATAGAGGTGCTGCTGGGTATGAAAGAGGATCCGTCCGGCGTGGGCTACAATGTCAACCAGAGCATGATAGCCATAGGCTCAGGAGGTTTTAAAGGCAAGGGATTCCTAAACGGGACGCAGACTACTTTCGGCTTTGTCCCCGAGCAGAGCACCGACTTTATCTTCTGCACCGTCGGGGAGGAATGGGGATTCATCGGATGCCTTATCGTGATCCTGCTATATGTGTTCATGATCTGGAGGATTGTCGTTGACGCGGAAAAAAGCAGGGAGGCTTTCACCCGGATTTACGGGTACTGCGTGGCTTCATGCATATTCATGCACCTTTTCATCAATATCGGGATGACCATCGGCCTGATGCCGGTGATCGGCATCCCGCTGCCGTTGCTGAGCTACGGAGGCTCCTCCCTCTGGGCATTCACGGTGCTGATATTCATATTTATAGCCCTTTACCGGCAAGAGAAGAAATACTATTAGCCAATCGATATGAAAAGAGCTCTGACCACATTCCTGGCCGCCATTGTCGGCTCCACCCTTTTCGGGCAAGTGAAAGTCTCTGTCCACGAGAACGCCACCGATCAACCTGTGATCCCGAAGGAGATTTACGGCCAATTCGCCGAGCACCTTGGAAGGTGCATTTACGATGGCATCTGGGTGGGCGAGGACTCCCCCATCCCGAACATCAACGGCTACCGCAAAGACCTTGTCGAGGCGATCCGGGAACTGAAAGTCCCTGTGCTGCGCTGGCCGGGCGGCTGCTTCGCCGATGAGTATCACTGGAGGGACGGAATCGGGCCGAAGGCCGACAGGCCAAAGATGATCAACTCCAACTGGGGCGGCACTGTCGAGGACAACTCATTTGGCACACATGAGTTCCTCAACTTCTGCGAGATGCTCGGGATTGAGCCATATATCTCAGGGAACGTTGGTTCCGGGAGTGTCGAGGAGCTGGCGAAATGGGTTGAATATATGACCGCGAAAGGCGGGACAATGGCCGAGTTGAGAGCCAAGAACGGCAGAAAGGAACCCTGGAAAGTTAAATATCTCGGAGTTGGGAATGAGAGCTGGGGCTGCGGAGGAAACATGACCCCTGAGTTCTATTCGGACCAGTACAAGAGGTACGCCATCTACTGCCGGAACTACGACGGCAACCGCCTGTACAAGGTCGCCAGCGGGGCCTCCGATTACGACTACAATTGGACTAAAGTGCTGATGCAGAAGGTTCGGGGAGACATCTCGGGACTGTCCCTCCACTATTATACCGTCGATTGGGGCAAGAAGGGATCGGCCACCAAGTTCACCGACGAGGACTACTACAACGTCATCGCCAAGGCCGTCGAGATCGACGAGGTCATCAAGAACCATGAGGCGATCATGGATCTCTACGATCCCAACCACAGGATCGACCTGCTCCTGGATGAGTGGGGCACGTGGTACGATGTGGAGCCTGGGACCAATCCCGGCCATCTTTTCCAGCAGAATTCCATGAGGGACGCTATCGTCGCCGCCCTGACACTGAATATATTCAATAAGCACACTGACCGCCTCAAGATGGCCAATATCGCCCAGATGGTCAACGTCCTGCAGGCCATGATCCTCACAAAGGGATCAGAGATCGTGCTTACCCCTACCTACCACGTTTTCAGGATGTTCAATGTCCATCAGGACGCTGCCAGCGTGCCTGTCACCTTCCAGACAGATTCCCTGGCCTCAACATCTGGAAGATTGTACCCGACTATGAGCGTAAGCGCCTCAAAGTCAGATGCTATCCATGTCTCCCTGGCGAATCCGTCCGTCAATGAGTCCAAGACTGTCGAGCTTGAGTTTGACGCCCTGAAGCCATCAAAGGTCTCCGGAGAGATCCTTGTCGGCAAAGGGAAAGGAATCGAGGCTGTGAAATCCTACAACGACTTCGAAGGGAAGAGCGTAGTGGCCCCCGCCAAGTTCAAGGATTTCAAGACATCCGGCAAGACCGTCAAGGTCACCCTGCCCCCCGCCTCGGTGGTGGTTCTTGAAGTGAAATAATTAAGAATCAGAGCTGTTTCAGCGCCCTGGAAAGCTGGTCGGGGCAGCTTGTGCCACGCCCCTTGCAGTCAATGCCGTCAAGAAGGGCGATCACGTCCTGAACTTTGCGGCCAACGCATAAAGCCGCCACGCCCTGTGTGTTGCCATTGCAACCTTTGGTGTACTGGACTTTGCGGATGATGTCCCCTTCAGTCTCTATGTATATCGCTTCCGAGCAGACAACGGGACAGGTGCGGAAAAAGGTCTTCCTGATCCCGCCTTCCGTGGTATCTTCCAAGAGCGTCACATCGTAAGTGATTCTTTCCATGTCGGTCATATTTTCCGCAATATAGTAAAAATTTTATCGAATTTATTTGGAACGATAATTTTTTATTGTATCTTTGCGATATCAAAATGATATTAAATTAAATCACCATGGAAAGTAAGGAATACACCTACAAAGGATTGACCATCAACGGTTTCCTCGCTCTGCTTCTCGCTCTTATAGTGTTTGCTCTCGCAATCTATTGCTTCGTATTGGCTGACACAAATGCCTACTGGGCCATTGCTGGAGGTCTCCTTATGCTTTGCTTTGGAGTCGGCATGAACGGTTTCATCAAACTTGAGCCGAATGAGGCCAAGGTCCTGGTGTTCTTCGGAAAATACAGCGGCACCTTCTTCGACACTGGTTTCTACTGGGTAAATCCCCTGCTCAGCAAAAAGAGTGTCACCTTGAGGGCCCGAAACCTCAACCCCGAGCCTATCAAGGTCAACGACAAAGCCGGAAATCCTGTTCTTATCGGAATGGTCCTGGTCTGGAAGCTGGAAGACACTTACAAGGCTCTATTTGAGATAGATAGCCAGTCGCTCGCTCCAGTGGTGACAACAACCGCCCGAGGAGGAGTTGTCCGCTCCCTGTCGCAGGCTTTCGAGAATTTCGTACGTGTCCAGAGTGACGCCGCCCTGCGCCAAGTCGCCGGATGCTATGCCTACGACAATCCCGACTCCGCCGACGAGCTGACACTTCGCTCCAATGCGGAAGAAATCAACGAGCGTCTTGTCAAGACCCTGAACGACCGTCTCTCAATGGCTGGAATCCACGTCACAGAGGCTCGTATCAACTACCTCGCCTACGCTCCTGAGATCGCCGCGGTGATGCTTCGCCGCCAGCAGGCCGACGCCATCATCGCCGCCCGCGAGAAGATAGTTGACGGTGCCGTCAGCATGGTCAAGATGGCTCTCGACAAGCTCAAGGATGAGGGAGTGGTCGATCTCGACGAGGAGCGCAAGGCCGCCATGGTCAGCAACTTGCTTGTGGTTCTCTGCGGAGACGAGCCGGCCCAGCCTGTCGTGAACTCAGGAAGCCTATATTAATATGGCCAAAGAAAAAGAAGCTGTCAAGAGCTTCGTGCTCAGGATCGATCCTGAGACAATGGAGGCGCTGGAACGTTGGGCTGCGGACGAGTTCCGCAGCACCAACGGTCAGCTTCAATGGATCATAAACGAGGCCCTCAGGAAGAGCGGCCGGCTGAAAAAGAATCTCTAACGTATGGCGTCCCAATCGGCTTTGCCGGCTTGGGGAGCCATCAATTCAATGAGCGGGCGCCAAAGAGCCACGCCGAACTTAGTGATGGTCTTGACGTAATATTCCTGACCAGGCTCGACTTTCAGGACAATGGACTCGCGGGACTCTGTCTCAGCCCAGATCTCATACTCGCCGGGAGTCTCAACTTTCACGGCCGCCTTTGCCTTGTTCTTCGAACGGAAAACCGGCTGATCGCCAAGATGGACAGTGTACGGAGTCTGTACAAAACCTCCTGGGCGATAGAAGTAGATCACTGCATAGTCCGGATGGCTTGCCGGGACTGAATCCGCTTTGATGTTATTGTACAATTTCGGAGAACAACCGCACAAAAGAGCCAGTGCGGAAAGGATAACCAATATCTTTTTCATCATGACGATCGAGTATTAGAATTGCTGACTCAAAGATACACAATAATCCCCTCATTCTACATTAATTAGTATCTTTGTCAAAACATTCAGTTATGCAAATCCTTAGGCAGCCTATTACCCGTCAGGTACTCAAAGAGTTGGCGCAGAACACGTTCGGTGATATGATTAAAGGTGTCGCGGATGTGAAACGCCACATTTTGGCCATTGATGCCGAATTGCATGCCGATCTTGAGCGCTAGGCAGGGTAACCCTTCTCGGGACGTTTCTAACCCAGAGGTCCGAGAAGCCATAAAGAGTGAGGCAGGAAAAGAAAGCCGCGCGATAAGCGCGTTTTCCCGTTTTCAGGAACTTTTCGATTTGACGATCAAATATGGCCGTCAGAATGAGTCCGTCACATCAAGGGGGGCTATGTGGAAAGAACTCTGCCGATTCAGGGAACTCTACTGTAAAGCCTTTGAGGACCGTGACCTTTCCGAACTTGCCGCCTTTAACCGATACCTGGACCAGTTTGTTTCCATGCGATAAGATTCTTCAAGGCTGCCCAACTCAACATTCACCTTCCCGGGAATGATGCCTTGTGGTGCTACTTAGTATGTATATAGTCCCATCCTCCGGAATGTCACGTCGCCTTCAATCAGGTTCGGCCCGTCCACATTCACCTCTTCACGGGAGAGCACCAGCTTGTCCTTGCTGCATTCCTTGACATAATAACGCGCGGCGGGCGTGTAGGCCGCTTTCCTGTCCTCTTGCATAAAATCGTGGTCCAACTCAAAGAGGTAAATTTCCGGGGTGGAACTGCCGACTCCGGGATAGCCGTTCTGGTGTTGCGCATAGATATATTTCGCCTCCGAATCACCGGTAAACACATCTGAGACATAGATGCTTAGAATCCACGTTTGAGGATCCGCGTCGCCCGCTTTGAAATCCCATATCACTAGCCCTGCATCCTGCACCCCTTCCGGGTACACTTTCTCCCAACTTCCTTCCAGATTATCTGCCAGGTTAATATCAGGAATCAGATTCTTCTCACACCCGCACAGTCCTGCCACCAGCAGCGCCGCACAAATCACAGTCCTCAAAATCTTCATTGCTTTCGTTTTCTTATAAAACGCACAAAAGTACGAAATGCTGCTTCGATTATCAATATTTTTTCAGATTCTTCACTTCGCTGCGCTCCGTTCAGAATGACAAGGGAATGTCATCCTGAGCGACCACCCTGTAATCCTGAGCGAAGCGAAGGATCTATTCTTTCTTCAACGCCTCCGCAGGGTTCGTCCGGGCGGTCTTGATGCTCTGGTAGAGCACGCTGGCCGCTGCGATGAGGGCGACAACCAGTCCCGCAAGGACGAAGATCCACCAGTGGAGGCCGATGCGGTGGCCGTAGCCGGAGAGCCAGCGGTTCATGATGAACCAGGCAATGGGCACGCCGATGACGAAGGCGATTCCCACCATCTTCATGAACGACAGCACCAGTTCCTTCAGCACGCCGGAGTATTCAGCGCCAAAAACCTTTTTCACTGACACGCTGCGAATCTCCTGCTGCATATAGTAGGAGCTCATTGCAAAGAGGCCGAGGGCCGATACCAGCACGGACAGCAGTGTGAAGATGAGGACAATCTTGAGCACCCGGCTTTCGTCCTTGAAACCATCCGCAATCATCTCCTCGATGTACTGACCCTCAAAGAGCCTGCCCGGGAACACTTCTCCGGCCACGGCTTCCACCCGCTTCTTGGCAGCGGCCTGGTCGATAAGTGCGGCGCTCTGGTCGGCCTCCAGGGGACGGATCTTGAAATCGTAATAAATACCGCCAATCTGACGGGTTCCATTCTTGGCCGACTGGAATTCCGTGGCCGTTTCCTCTATGCCAATCTGCTTGAAGGCGTACTCATTGAGCCACCAGGCACGCTGATGGTTGTCCTGCTTCACTTTTAGACCAAGGATATCGAAGTATTTATCATCGCCCTGTATTTGCTGGAATGACACCCAGCGCCCGTCCGGCAGTTCCATGGTCCAGTTATTTGTTCCGCCCAGCGGAATGCCGTCGCCTTGCCCTACTTCTTCCACGCAGGGTTCAGCACGAAGGCGGTCCAGCAGCGGCCGGATCTGCCCGGTCTGGCCGAAGGCATTGTCCACCACCAGGATGTCCTTGGTACTGGCCGAAGGCATTGTCCACCACCAGGATGTCCTTGGTATTATATCCCAGGTCGGCCGATATCATATGGCGGATCTGGAGAGCCATGGTCAGGGCGCTAACCAGCATCACCACGGCCACAACGTTCTGAATCACGATGATGACCTTGCTATAAACCGTCTTGGTCTTGAACCGGAGCGTGCCGCGCACAATCTCGATGGGCTGCGCCTTTTGAATCAGCAGTGCTGGCACAATGCCGGACAGGACCCCTAGCACAACGATGAAGCCCAGTACCAGCAGCACATTGACAGGCGTAATAGCTTTGAAGATGGGCACTTGATATTCCAACATGCGGGAGACCGCTGGGGAGAGCGCTTCGGCCAGCAGGATGGCCAGTAGCATCGAGATGCCGCAAATAAGCGTACTCTCGGC
>CACZHP010000004.1:97598-97989 GCA_902780935.1 uncultured Bacteroidia bacterium
CATCTCCTTTGCCCGGAAACCCGTCAGGGCCGTCGTCATGTTGATATAGTTCAGCACGGCAAACGCCAGGAGCAGTATGCACATGGCCAGCAGCAGGTTTACGAAGCTGCGGTTACCAAACTGGATGGTCTCCGTTCCGTCCCGGGTCCCTTCTTCGAGAAAATACATATCTCTGAGCGGAATAATCCTGACCTTGTCGTACTGGCTTTTGTACACCCAGAAATTCTCTTCACACCAATCCAGGATGTCGCTCTGCCTGGCCTGCAGGTCGGCACCCGGATAAGCCATCACAAAGCAGATACCGCTGCCAGCATTGCTCATTTCTTCATTATTCGCGGAATTGATCTTTGTCATTATCTCTCCCCGCAGCAGGACATCCGGAGCTTTCAAG